>JAGQYI010000001.1 GCA_020436165.1 Cyclobacteriaceae bacterium
ACAAGTGCGACAGTAGATTTTCCTGCATATTGCGATGATGCGATACCAGTGAACATCACATTGACAGCGGTAGGAGACAGCCTTGGAACGGGAGCCACAGCGGAGTGCTATACAGATGCGCGTTTTACGACAAGTGCAGGAAGTGGCAGTCCGTTGATGCTGGCAGCCCCCGGAGCAACGACAACGTATTATGTACGCTATGAGAGTGGATGTGGAAACACACCGGAACAAAGTATAACCGTAACCGTGGATGATCCCTCGGTAGCACCCACAAGTGCGACAGTAGATTTTCCTGCATATTGCGATGATGCGATACCAGTGAACATCACATTGACAGCGTTAGGAGGCAGCCTTGGAACGGGAGCCACGGTAGAGTGGTATACAGATGCGGCTTTTACAACGAGTGCAGGAAGTGGTAATCCATTGGTTCTGGCGGGTCCTGGCACAACCACGACCTATTATGTACGTTATGAAGGCACCTGTGGAAACACAACAGGCCAGAATGTAACAGTAACGGTTGACAACGCATCGGTAGGCCCCACAAGTGCGACAGTAGATAATAACAATTATTGTTCAGATGCAGCCCCGGCAAACATCACGCTGACAGCGGTAGGAGGCAGCCTTGGAACGGGAGCAACGATAGAGTGGTACATGGATGCGACTTTTACGACAAGTGCAGGAAGTGGCAGTCCGTTGATGCTGGTAGCCCCCGGAGCAACGACAACGTATTATGTACGCTATGAGAGTGGATGTGGAAACACACCGGAACAAAGTATAACCGTAACCGTACCTCAGGCTCCAAATGCTGGCACAGCTAATCCTCAAACAACATGTCCTTCTGATAATGCATTTGACTTGTTTATTGGTTTAACTGGTAATGATTCTGGAGGAACATGGAATGATGACAATGGTACCGGTCAACTTTCAGGTAGTATTTTTAATGCAGCAGCCTTAAGCATTGCAACTATTACAACTTTCAATTTTACATACACCGTAACGGGTATAGCCCCATGTGGTAATGATATGGTAACCTTGCAGGTTACAGTTGATCCCGCAGCGGCAACCACTCCCCCTAATGGTGGTACGGATATAGCTCAGGATGTTTGTCAGGATGGAGGACAACCTGATTTAATGGCTAACACACTTGCCGGAGCTACTGTTAAGTGGTACTCAGATGCCGGACTAACCGATTTACTATATAATGATGCTGGAACAGGAGTTCCTTTTACTCCTAATTCTACTCAGTTGGATGTATCAATTGTAAGCCCTCCAACAACTCAATTCTTTGTAACACAGGAAACAAGTTGTGGTGAAAGTTCTCCTATAATATTTACAGCCTCCGTTATTGCCAAACCAGATGCAGGCACAGATTTTACTACTGGAATATGTGAATCTGATGCAGCTGTAAGTTTGAATGCCTTTATAACAGATTTAGGAGGTGATACAGGAGGAACTTGGGTATGGAGTAATGATAATTTAACTGGAGCTTTTACAGGTGCACCTTCAGATCCAAGTTTTGATCCGGGTGTAAGCGGAGATGGAGCTTTTACTTTTGATTATACCGTTGATGGTACAGGAGTATGTACTGGTTCAAGCGCGACTGCTACGTTAACTATAAACGTTGATCCTGGTCCTGCTGAACAAACCATTCAAGGAGGTGATCAAACAATATGTGAAGGAGAAACGGTAACAATTACCCTGGATAATGCAGAAGCTGATGTAACCTACACATTGTTTGTTGATGGGACTGATTCTGGTATTTCAAATTCTTCCAGCTCAGCTACTGCTGATTTTCCAATTGGTGATCTTGGTCAAACAGAAGGTCTTGTTGCAGGAAGCTCTTACAACATAACTGTAGAAGCTACCGCATCAGGTGGTTGTAAAGTTATACTTGCAGATTTTATAACAGTAACCGTTCAAAATTTGCCAATCGATCAAACGATATCTGAAGCAAACACCTCAGCTCAAACAATTTGTGAGGTAGCTGGCCAAACGGTAACTCTTGATGCCTCTGAAAATGGTGTTGAATATGAGATACTTTTGAATGGTTCTCCAATTTCACCTACACCAATTAAACAAGTAGGCGATGGCAATGCGCCATTCTTTATAGGAAATTTGACATCAGCGGAAGGGTTAGTAGCTGGTAATAACTACATAATAACTGTAACAGCTACGTCAAGTACTTGTATCACAACTTTATCCGGTCAAATAGAAGTAGATGTACAAACCGTAAGTAATCCACCATTGGATAATAATGGTAGTTCACCTGTTGGTGCCTGCCAAAACGGTGCAGCTCCTGTTATTTCTGTTTTGGGATCAAATGTTAAATGGTATTCAGATGCCAGTTTAACAACCGAAGTGAAACCAGGTTCTGGTTCCAGCTTGGATACCGATGGATTAGTGGATACAAGTGTTACAGGTCCAACCTCATTCTTTGCAACTCAGGATGAAGGATGTGGGGAAAGTACCGCTTTAGAAATAATTGTTTCAGTAGAAAATTGCTCGGGCTGTTTTACAGTTGATATTGCAAAAACGGATGCCACCTGCTCGGATGACGATGGTTCCATCAAATTAACTGCTGGAACAATGGGAGTTTCTCCTTTTGACTATGAGATTACAGATACCAGTGATGGTAGCAAGGTCACGCAAAATGATCAGCCTAACAACTCATTTACATTTAATGACCTTCATTCCGGCACTTATAATTATGTAGTTAGAGACAATACAGGTTGCGAGGTTACAGGTAGTGTGGATGTTTCTTTCAAGGAAACAGAAGTAACAGCAACAGTTACAAAAGTGGGGGACTTTGCTTGTTTTGGAGATCCTACAGGGGGGACTGCACGTATTACTGTTGTGGGAGGAACATCACCTGTTTATCAGTATAAAGTGGGAAGTGGCGACTGGACAGATTTTGTTTCAGGAAATATTGTATCTGGTTTACCTGTAGGTGAAAACTACTCAATTTTGATCCGGGATGATGCTTCAGATCTATGTCCATACAAAGACTCTATTTCAATTACTGAACCAGCTGCTATTACAGGTTTTGTGAATTCAGTTTCTCCAAGTTTTAATGAGCAAGATGTGGGAGTGATTTATGTATCTGGCATTTCTTCAGACTATCCTCCTTACACCGTTTATTTGGAAGATTTGTCCGGTACACTGATTGACTTTGGAAAGGCTGAGCGTCAAAACTCTGTGGATACTACATTACATCAGTATACGTTTGACCACCTGCCGGTTGGTGAATACATTGTATATGTGAGCGACTCTAGTGGTTGTGTAAGAGCATTGCAAAGTACTGTTATTGAACTTAGGACGGATGTTGTAATACCAAACGTCTTTACACCTAACAACGATGGTGTTAACGAGGCTTTCATTATTCTCAACAAAAAATCCAATACAAAGATTGTTATTGCAAACCGATGGGGTGTTGAGGTCTACAAATCAGACGATTATCAAAATGATTGGAGAGCTGAAGGCCTTCCGGATGGTATTTATTTCTATACATTAAGTATGGAAGGAGAGGTTTACAAGGGGCCTGTCGAAGTCTGGCGTGGCAGAGCAAAGATAAATAACTAATTTTTGAGCTTTCGGTCTCATTTTTAGAGCAGTAGATAATAAGTCTACTGCTTTTTTATTACAGTTCACTCAAAAATTGCAACGTATCAACCCCGTCTGCATAATCCCATACTTCAGGGTATTGGGCCTTTCCAAATGGTATCATTTCTATGTTTTCAAGCGAATCGCCAACCACGCATTGTATTTTCTCTTCTTGAATAGACAGCAATTCAACTAATGTGTGCAGATCAGAATACTGTTGATAATAGAGTACCGAAAGCGGGGAGACCATCTCCAGTGATTCTTTTAGCAATAGAAAACCGTTATCGAGGTGAGGCTCTCTGTTTACCAGGTAAATTGACTTATTGTAGTCATAATTGTTGCGCCATTTACTATGGTTTCCTATTTCAGCATATGCTTCCAGTATTTCAAGCAAATGTTTGAAATCATAACCTTCGGGTACAAATAACTTTGAGACATTTCTGCAACCCAAACCATAATAAGAAAATATATCCCTTCCGAGTTGTAATAACTCCTCATTACTTTCTTTACCGGTTAATACCGCACACGAAGTGCGATTTTTTCGGATAATATTTGGCCGATTGCCAAAATATTGCCTGAAATATCGAGCAGAGTTGTCGCTTCCTGTAGCTATAACCGCATCCATTCCCTTCAACTGTGAAACATAATGAATGGATTCTTTGAAGTAAGGTTCAATAGAAATCATTATATCGGTAACCTTTGGGAGGAGTTTGCTGTCTTGTGAGCTTAATTTAATAAATGCCTGATTTCCACTAATTAGAACTGAAAGGAGGTCATGAAAGCCTACCAATGGTATATTGCCTGCCATAACAATACCTATTTTGTGTGAGGTAGCTCCAAATTGATAAGAGCTTATCCACTGTTCTATTTCATTTTGAGAGAGCATTTTAGTAACACCATCCAAAGCCATTTTAACGGTATCAGGTGTAAACCATCTATTCTCATTGCCAGCTTCGTCTATCCAATGCTGCAAAGTATCTTCATCGAGCTTATTAAGGCTTTTACCAAGCTCTACAAAAGCATTTATTCGTTGCGCTAATGTCATGTTTATTGTATCTTGTGCAAAGATACTCTATCTGGCCTTTGTATCTCACTGAGACGAGCCGTAGGGTGGGCAGGCGCACGAAACAATGAGAGGCGTAAAGAGGTTGTGAGACACAAACCACGGAAATGAAAATAAAGAAATGACTATAACTGTAAGTGATGAAACTACTAAGGCTTTACTTTATCCTAAGGAAGATAAGTAGATATGGATAAGGTAATAGCAATTTTATTTGGGGTTGTTGGCTTAGTTATGGCTATTTATTACGCAATTGAGTTTCAAAAGGGCAAAAAGGATTCATTTAATTCAATAATGTGGTTTGTGTCTTTTGAGTTAATAAATGCAATAACAGGAATTGGAATATTCATCGGATGTATTTTGTACCTTATTTTTGAAACATAAGAATTAAAATTTTCTAAATACTCCTCATTACCCCTCTTACCCCTCCTTGGTTCTTGTCCCCGTCAAAGGGCGGGCAGGCGCACGAAGCAATGAGAGGTGTAAAGAGTAAAGAGGTTCTTGAGACACGAATCACGGAATGAGGGTCGTACAATATTGATTATCAAATGGATGAAAAGGTAATGAAACGTTTTCTGAATATTTAGGAGGGTCATGATACGTCTTTTTAAACCGGGTAGATTAATTGCTTTTCTATTAGGGGTAGAATCATTTAGTATTGGTTTTTCAGTTTTGAAACATGGTGCATTGAATTATTCGAATCAACTACCTGGAGGAATTTATGGATTACCTAAATTATTGGTTTATACTCTTTATCGAGCCTTTGGAGATTTAGGCACTGCAATAGTTTTTTTTATTTTGACTTTATTTTTCTTCTATGTAGGTGTTTTTAAAAAAAATAGGCCCTCCAACTAGTGCTAATAAGGAAACAAGAGTCTTAGACTCATAAAATAATAAAAATAGCTTCATACAAAAGCAGCCGCGGCTCAAAATCCTGACAGGTTTGCTATACGCAATGCAGAGAAACCTGTCAGGGTTTAGGAAAGGCAATGCCTATAACTGGCCCAATTAGAGGTGTAAAGAATAAAGAGGTTCGTGAGGTCACGAACCACGAAGAGGGGAATGAATGTGTTTCGTGTGGTCACAAATCACGGATGTTGAGAGAGCATTTTAGCAACACCATCCAAAGCCATTTTAACGGCATCAGGTGTAAACCATCTATTCTCATTGCCTGCTACGTCTATCCAATGCTGCAAAGTATCTTCATCGAGCTTATTAAGGCTTTTACCAAGCTCTACAAAAGCATTTATTCGTTGTGAAAGTGTCATTTTCAGGTAATATTTCTGAGGCAAAAGTAATCTTTATCATAACTATTCTTCGTTTCAAATAATAGTAATACCTTTATATCAATGTAAATTTCAATTGTTAGAACCTATGGCTATTCACATTACAGACGATTGTATAAACTGTGGGGCTTGCGAACCAGAATGCCCCAATAATGCTATTTATGAAGGCGGTGCCGAATGGGCAATGAGCGATGGAACTTCATCTTCAGATGAAGATCGCCACGATCCCATTTCAGATGATTTTTTCTATATAGTGCCTAGCAAGTGCACAGAGTGCCAGGGCTTCCACGATGAGCCTCAATGTGCGGCTGTGTGTCCTGTTGACTGCTGTTTGCCTGATCCCGAACATGAGGAATCAGAAGATGTGCTTTTGGCCAGAAAAGACGAACTGCACGGATAATAGATATGTAAATACCCTGTTTTAACAGGGTATTTTTTTATCCAAGTTTGGCTCGCTTAATCAAATAAGCGTTCAGCACAGAATTTATATCCTCTGAGGTGTCTACCTCTATGAGATCTATCTTAAGTTCTCCGCAGAGTTCTTTTAAATGCTGTTCTCGTTTTTGAACAGATTGAATATAGTATTCTCTTATTTCAGAAGGTCGGAGTTTTACCTTTTCTCCCGACTCAAGGTCGATAAATAAGTGGGGTACTTCCTGAAAAACAAACTCTTCTTCCGTTGATTTGTCACGAATATGAAACAAAAGAATTTCATGCTTGTTATGCTTTAGATGCATTAACGCTTCGGCCAAATCCTTGTCGCTGTCCTCTGTGGTTATCATATCAGAGAAAATAACTACGAGAGATCGCTTATGTATGGTGTTGGATATCTCGTGAATTACGGAAGAAAGATTAGTGCTGTGTTGGTCCGGTTGTTTATCCAATGCATTGCTGAGAACACCAAATACTTTTTGCAGGTGAGAAGAAGTGGATCGAACAGGTGTTTGCTCAATTATTTGGTTGCTAAATGTAGTTATAGAGATTGCATCTCTTTGTTTGTACAGGAGCCAGGACAATGCGGCAGATGAATAGATGGCAAAGTAAAGCTTGGCTCTTTCCTTTTCCGGATAAAGCATCGAATTTGAAATATCGATAAGGATATGGCATCTTAGATTGGTTTCTTCTTCAAATGTTTTGGTGTAAAGTCTATCCGTTTTGGCTAATACTTTCCAATCAATATGCCGGGTGCTTTCACCGGTGTTGTATATTCTATGTTCTGCAAATTCTACAGAAAAACCATGGTAGGGCGATTTATGCAAGCCCGTTATAAAACCTTCTACCAGTTTTTTGGCTAAAAAGTCAATTGCAAGGCTATTTTCCCTAATGGATTGAAGATCTAGTTTCATTTGCTTATAACAAGTTTCTAAGTTAATAGTTAACCACGTAATTCCTTCATAATGATTCTTTTAAAACGATTAGCCAGTACCGTTATACAAAAAAAAATATGTACGCCTTGCAATAATCAAATCTATTGCTCTATTTAGAAGAGAATTAATGTGTAGTTTGTTAAAATTAGGATTGTGGACGATTATTTAGATAAAGAGCGGAAAGAGATTTTTTCTGAAAGAGTTAGGGCCGGTAAAAGAACGTATTTCTTTGATGTGAAGGCAACCAAGTCGAATGATTACTATTTGACTATTACCGAAAGTAAACGAAGGTATAAGGATGATGGATATACCTATGAGAAGCACAAGATTTTTCTTTACAAAGAAGATTTTAACAAGTTTCTCGCGGCATTGAATCAAACGGTTAACCATGTAAAGGAAGAGCTTTTGCCCGATGTGGATTTTGACCAGTTTGAAAGAGAAGAAGTAGATGGAGAATCTACTGATTCGGAAGACACTGATGAATTGAAATGGGACTAGTTCTCTGCTAGAGAAAATCCCTGTTTTACCAACTTAATTATTGCCATGAACCGGTTTTTCGGATTTATTCTTCTTGGCGTTGTGGTCTTTATTGCGCTGGGGTGGGTATTTACCGATATCTACATCTACATTATTATTTCGATTATTATTGCTGCCGTCCTAAGACCGGTCAATCACTATCTTCACCACAATCGCATAGTGGGAGTTAAGTTGCCTAAAGGAATAAGTGCGCTTATTTCCTTTTTATTGCTTGGTTTGGCAATAGTATTGTTTTCCATGCTATTTGTTCCTCTCATCTCTAAACAAATTCAGGTGATCCGTTCTATTGATTACCTATCCTTAATGGATCAGTTAGCAGCTCCTATTTCGAGTGTCGAACATTTTTTGATTGAGCATAAGCTTACCACACGTTCCCCGGGCTTTATAAGTGAGGAGATTAGAAAGGGAGTTGTTTTAATGATACAAGAAGTGAATTTTTCAGATATCTTTAATTCGGTTATAAAATATACAGGTAACTTTTTCGTGGGGGTTTTGGCGGTAAGTTTTATTACCTACTTTCTAATGGTTGATTTTAGCCTTTTCAGGCAAAAGATCATATCACTTATTCCCAATAAATATTTTGAAGTTTCAATTTCCGCATTAACAAAAATTGAACATTTGCTCTCACGTTACTTAACAGGTTTGGTGCTGCAAATGATCGGAATATTTTCAATGGCCTCAATCGGGTTAAGTATTATTGGAATTAAATATGCAATTACCATTGCCATATTTGCTGCGGTAGCTAATTTAATACCTTACCTTGGTCCGCTTTTAGGAGCCAGCTTTGGTATTATTGTTACAGTAATGCAAACAGGTTTGGAATTCAATTCATTGAACGACCTACTTTTTCTGGTACTTAAAATAGGAGCCGTTTTTTCTGTTGTTCAGGTTACAGATAATATCTTGTTCCAACCGCTTATCTTTTCCAAAAGCGTTAAGGCTCACCCAATGGAAATATTTGTTATTATATTTGCAGCCGCCACGCTGGCAGGGGTTATAGGAATGATACTTGCCATACCAGTTTACACAATACTTAGGGTTTCTGTAAACGAACTTTATAGTGGCTATAGACAATATCGAATCTTTAAAACGTAAATTTTAGTATGGCACTTAAGTGTGGAATTGTAGGGCTGCCAAATGTGGGTAAGTCCACGCTATTTAATGCGCTTTCAAATAACAAAGCAGAAGCTGCAAACTTTCCCTTTTGTACTATTGAGCCCAATGTGGGAGTAGTAAGTGTGCCGGACCATCGCCTTCAGGTGCTGGAAAGCCTTGTAAATCCTCAGCAAGTTATTCCTACAACCATCGAGTTTGTAGATATTGCAGGACTGGTTAAGGGCGCCAGCAAGGGAGAAGGTTTAGGCAATAAGTTTCTTGCAAATATCCGAGAGGTTGATGCTATAATACATGTAATCAGATGCTTTGAGGATGAGAATGTAGTACACGTAGCCGGTAGTGTTGATCCTGTATTCGATAAAGAAGTTATCGATTCTGAACTTCAGCTAAAAGACCTGGAGTCCGTTGAAAAGAAAATTGTCAAAGTTCAGAAAGTAGCCAAATCCGGGGATTTGGAAGCAAGAAATGTGATGAATGTACTAGAAGCGGTTAAGAGTGTGTTGGAAAGTGGTAAAAACGTTAGGAGCCTTGGGCACACCGAAGAGGATGCTGAAGCTTATTCTGACTTAATGCTCCTGACAGCCAAACCGGTTATTTACGTTGCCAATGTGGATGAGTCTTCTGTGAGTTCTGGAAATTCTTTTGTAGACCAGTTAAAAGATTCTATAAAGGATGAAGATGCCGAAGTTGTTATTATTTCGGCTGCAATCGAATCGCAAATTGCTGAGCTGGAAGATGCCGAAGAACGCCAACTGTTTTTAGAAGAATACGGATTGACTGATTCAGGTTTGAATAAGCTAATAAAGGCATCTTATTCATTGCTAAATCTGATAACCTACTTTACAGCAGGTGAAAAGGAAGTACGTGCCTGGACCATTGAAAAGGGCTGGAAAGCCCCCAAAGCCGCAAGTGTTATTCATACGGACTTTGAAAAAGGTTTTATTAAAGCAGAAGTGATAAAACTTGCTGATTATGAAAAATACGGATCGGAGCATGGCTGTAAGGAAGCAGGCAAACTAGCTATCGAAGGGAAGGAATACGTGGTTAAGGATGGAGATATAATGCATTTTAGGTTCAACGTATAATGAAATTGATTAGCAAGTTGTTTTTTTGTATTTTACAAAAAATCGATAGATTTATAGAACAAGTGAGGAAGGGTTTCGTTAGTACACCTGAATTACTTTTAATTTTTTATAAACCCAAAACCTAAGCAATTGAGAGCCAGGATTGTATTTTTGCTCAAAAACAGAGGTGCTTATATTCCGTTTCACCATCAGTTTTTACTTGCCCAATTAATTAAGGGTATTGTATTAAAAGGAGGTAATCCTAATTTTTCATCCTTTAAAATTTTCAATTTCTCAGGGTTAAAAGGGCAAACCAAACCAAGTCGGAAAGGTCTTCACTATTATTCCTCAAGAGTGACATTGGTAGTTTCATCCTTAAACAAGGCTTTTCTTGACTACTTGCTGCTTAATCTTTTTCAATTGCCCCAGGTTGAGGTCGGAGGATTAATACTTCAACCGGAAAAAGTAGAAGTAGAGAATATTGACAGTGTTGAAAAGAATGACAAGTTCATCTGTATTTCTCCATTGGTTTTGATGGAACCTAAAATTCTGGACGATACTTCCAAAGAGTTTATCCAGCCGGAAGATGATGAATTTTCAGACCTGGTATACGAAGCCACGCTTCAAAGAATGGAAGCTTGCAGCCTTTTTGATAGTGATAAGCTAACCACCTTTAACGAATTCCAGATTGTTCCGGACAAGGCTTACCTGGATAAGCTGAATGAGTCACACAAAAAATTCTCAAGGGTGTATCCTTTGTACGATCAGGATGTGAAATATGAGGTTAGAGGTTATACATTCCCGTTTAGTTTTTATGCAGAGCCTGAGGTTAAAAAATTCGTTTTTTTGAATGGATTGGGTGCGCTTACGCATAAAGGGTTTGGAATGATAGATGTTGCACATCAGGATCCCAACGTTAGGGCGGAAGAATATGAAATCCCAGGCCTTGAAAAGCGCACTATTGATTCAGATTCAGATACCCAATAATGAGATCGGATCCCAAATCGAAGGGGCGGTAATACACAATAATTTCATATTGATTTCTCGTTTCGCTCCAATTGCCTTCAAAATAGTTAGGGGATAAATTATTGCTTACAACAAGGTACTCATAATTGTACCATCCCTGTTTAAGAACAAGTGAACCTTTGTACGAGTGCGTGCTTTCGTCATAAGTTAATTCCGTGTCTTTAGTAAGTTCCCAGTTTGTGAGTTCACCGGCCAGATATACCTTTCCGTTTATTTTTTCTGATTCGAGCGTAAAATTCATTTTTGCATAATCGTTTTCAATTTCCGGGTTTTTCCCTTCAATATTATCAATTACATATTCGCCATTTAGATCCATTTGCTCTGTAGTATAGGCTAGATTTGCCCTTGATTTATCGTCATCGACCCACCCGTAGATTTTATCCTTTTCAAAATGCACTGTTTTTACACGTTCACCAAAATATTTAAGTGACCGCATGTCGAAGTATCTGAACTCATTTCCACCAGGAAATGTAGTTTCATTGGTAAAGTACTGGTATTCCAGTTTTTTGTCTCCTTCGCGAATGAACGTGGGTTTAATTTCATATTTGGCGTTGTCCCATCGTTGATTTTGCAAAATAGTTACAGATACCTGGTTGTTCGGATCCTGGATTTCCATGCCGCTGTAGTTTACTTCAAACTGCAAGTTTTGATTGTAAGGAGAAGACTTGTTGATTATTGGTGAACCAAATTCGGTTGTGAAGTTTACAAGATTATCAAAAACCATAAAACGGTGGGTAATAATTACATCATTGGGGTCGCCATCTGCATAAACAACCAGCACATAATTTCCGGAAAGAATGGGAGAAGGAAGCACTACCTTGTAGTGTACATAGGGAGTAAGTGTGTTAAACGAATAATCATAGTTCTCAATAGTAAATTCATTGTATGTTTTAAGGAACTGTAAATCTGAAAGTAAAGATTTGCTCCAGTCAGCTTCACACCGAATGTATTTAACCTGATAGGTGTACGCATCATTAAAAAGCTCATCAAACTCAAGAATAAAGGGTTGGCCCTTCGTCACTACGGGGCTCAATAATTGATCATTTGAATTCACCCCTCTGGGGTGCACCTGAACTGTTTTTATGTGGGGGTCATAAACTTTGTTTGCCAGCTCAATAGTTTCCTGGCCAAAGCTTTTCAGGCTAGCCAGTAGCAAAATTAAAAGAAGATCACGCATTAAGAATGTCAATTTTATCAGCAACGTCCTCCCAATCCGATTGAAATGATTTAAGACGCATTTTTGCTTCTTCAAACTTAGTGTTTACCTCGGCAAGTTTTTCAGGGTTGGCGTATACTTCAGGCTGGGCCATTGTGTTTTCCAATTCATTTACTTCCTTCTCAGCAAGTTCTATTCCAGATTCAATTTTTTCCAATTCTTTTTCCAGGGCTTTTAGTTCGTTTGTATCAATTTCTTTTGGCTTTGTATTTTCTTTCTTCTCCTTCTTAACAGGCTGTGCTTGAGCAGGTTTATTTTCCAAATGTTTGGATTTCCAGTACTCGTACTCTTCAAACGTGCCCGGGTACTCTTTTATTTTCTTATCTTCTATATACCAAATTTTATTAGCAACCTGGTTAACAAAGTGGCGGTTGTGAGAAACTACTACAAAGGAGCCCTGATATTGTTGAAGCGCCTGGATAAGAATGTTTTCCGATTGAATGTCAAGGTGGTTGGTGGGCTCATCCAGCATAAGGAAATTAGCCTCCGAAATAAGTGTGCGGGCAAGGGCAACCCGTGATTTCTCACCACCGGAAAGCACTTTTATCTTTTTGAATACATCGTCTCCGGTAAATAGAAAACAACCGAGTACACCGCGCAATTCTTGTTCGGTTTTAGCACTCCCTGCCTGTTTAAGTTCATCAAGTATTTCGTTTTCAATGTTAAGCGATTCAAGTTGGTGCTGTGCATAGAAGGCAGTTATAACGTTATATCCCTCTTCGCGTTCACCTGTAATAGGCTCTGTTCCTGCTATTATGCGCAGCAACGTTGATTTACCCTTTCCATTTGCTCCAATAAGCGCGATTTTATCGCCCCTTTCTATGGTTGCGGTCGTATTCTTAAGTATCTCCAACTCACCATATGACTTGGAAATACTTCTGAGGTTTGTAATATAGCGCCCGGATTTTTGCGAGAAATCAAATTTGAAATTGACTACAGCATTTTCGTCAATTATCTCTTCCACAAGATCCATTTTGGAAAGCGCTTTTACACGCGATTGCACCTGGCGTGCCTTTGTTGCTTTGGATCGAAAACGTTCTATAAATCGCTCTGTTTGCTTTATTTGCTGTTGCTGATTTTGAAATGCGTTGTTCTGTATTTCGGTCCTGAGTTCTTTTTCTTCCAGATAAAAATTGTAATCTCCTTCGTAAAGTGTCAAGGCCAGGTTGGCCACTTCAACTGTTTTCTTAACGGTATTGTTCAAAAATTGCCGGTCGTGCGAAACCACAATAACGACACCTTCGTAGGTTTTCAAGTAATTTTCAACCCATTCGATAGATGGTAAGTCCAAGTGGTTGGTAGGTTCGTCCAGCATTAGCAGGGATGGCTTTTCCAAAAGAAGTTTGGCAAGCATAACCCGCATGCGCCAACCACCTGAAAACTCCTTCAATGGCTGGTGTAATTGCTCAGTGCTAAAACCTATTCCTTCGAGTATTTCCTCTGCTTTTGCCTGCATGGTATAGCCATCCAGATGCTCGAACATTTCCTGTAACTTCGTGAGCCTTTCAACCAGTTCATCGCTGTAGTCTGTTTCAAGTTTTTTTAGAATCTGCTCAATTTTACGTTGTGTTTCTACGGCATCGCCAAACGCTTGCATAGCTACCGTTAATATATTGTCATCTGTTTGGTAGGAAAGTAAATCCTGATTTAAGAAACCCACGGTACAGTCTTTTGCTCTGGAAATAGAGCCCTTGTCAGGTGTGAGGTCGTTATTAATAAGCTTAAGCAAGGTGGATTTACCCTTCCCATTGAGGCCTATTAGTCCAATTTTGTCTTTGGGCTTTATATGCAAAGAGGCATTTTCAAAGAGTGCTCTTCCTCCTATGTAATACGATAGATTATTGATTGAAAGCATAGCTGCAAAAATAGCTTATTTGGCTACTTGCCCATACTATGCATAAGTTTTGTTAAATTAACAGGATAAAAAGCAATTATGAAGTACGGAATTACTGCTGCTCTATTGATCGGTTTGACTGGCTTCTCATGTGCATTTCAGCGTTCAGAGATTCCTGTTGATAAGCTAACCCTTCCTAATGGTTTCAAAATAGAGTTGTATGCTAATGTGCCGAATGCAAGGTCGCTTACCCTTAGTCCGTCAGGAACAGTGTATGTAGGTACGAGAAGTAAAGGAAGCGTTTACGCTGTTTTGGATTTAAATAAAGATGGTAAGGCTGATAAGGTCTATGAGATTGATAAAGGTTTAAACATGCCCAATGGTGTAGCCTTTAAAGATGGCGATCTCTATGTGGCAGAAGTTAGCAGGATATTGCGTTATAAAAACATCGAAAGTAATTTGGGATCTCCGCCTGAACCTGAAATTATATACGATGGATATCCCACAGATACACACCATGGTTGGAAGTACATAGCTTTTGGGCCGGATGGGAAATTATATGTACCGGTTGGAGCACCATGTAATGTTTGTGAAAGGGACAACCCTATTTACGCTAGTATAACCCGAATGGATATTTCAAACCCAAATCCGGAAATTGTAGCAAGGGGAGTTCGTAATTCAGTTGGCTTTGATTGGGACCCTGAAACACAAGATTTGTGGTTTACAGATAATGGGCGAGATATGATGGGGGATGACATACCTCCCTGCGAATTAAACCACTTAAGCAAAGCAGGGGAGCACTTCGGATTTCCTTATTGCCATGGAGGCGATATTCCAGACCCGAAGTTTGGAAAGGAAAGAAGTTGTGATGAGTTTGTAAAACCGGCCTGGCGTTTTATGGCACACGTAGCTCCTCTGGGAATGAAATTTTACACGGGTAGCATGTTCCCTGAAAAGTATCATAACGCTGTTTTTATTGCCCAGCATGGTTCATGGAATCGGTCAAAAAAGAGTGGCTATCGTGTGATGGTAGGCTTTAAAGAAGGAAATAAAATTGTTGCTATGCAGCCTTTTGTGTCAGGCTGGCTAAATGACGCAACACAACAAGCCTGGGGAAGGCCTGTTGCTTTGCTTCAATTGCCGGATGGTTCTATGTTGCTTTCGGATGATTATGCAGGTGTGATATACAGGATCACATATGCCAAATAATCACTTTCGGGTGTATTCAATACGCCAGTTTAGGTTCCATGTCGTGCCACCGTCTGTGCTGGACTCCCAGTCCCAGGTCATTGCTTTATCGGTAATGTTGTAAAAAACCATTCGCAGTACAATTGTTTTTCCATTCCGTTCAACAGGTAGCGTTTTAAATATTTTTTTATCTCCCGATGTTTCTCCTATAAAATTGAAGTACCCTCCCTGGTTGTCGGCCCATGCCTGATGCCATACTTTGGTGTTGGGGTTAAAAACAGAAATACTTGTTCCTTTGAAGCCCGTGGAAGGGTCGTTAAAATGTTCTTGCAGAACTTTTCCATCAAGCGTTTTTTCAATCCGGTTGGTTCCATGAATTTCTGTGCCGTCTTGTTTTTTCCAGGTTGCATTCCAATCGCCAACCCAAAAATCGTATTCATGTTCTGTCTGTTCAGATTGAGCCATTCCTCTAAATGAAATAAGTAGAGCTACTGCAAGTGCTGTAAGTAAATGTTTTTTCATAGGATTTTTTTAATTAGATACGAATGGCTTTTTTCTAAGTTTATTATTTTGACTAACGGTATGTGACTTACATTGCACTAACAAGCAATTTCACTTTTTATATTTGATGAAAAACAAATAAATCAATGAAAATAGCCATCACAAGTCAGAATCAGCGTACTGTTAGTGGTCATGCCGGAAGGGCCACCCGTTTTGTGGTATTTGAAGTGGAGAACGGTAATGTGCAATCCAAAAGTCTTATTGAGGTTGATAAAGAGAACACGTTACACGAATTTTTCCACAACCCGAGAGTTCCTGGAAAAATGCACCCAGCCTTGGAGGTAGATGTTATGGTTACAGGAAGCATGGGCCCGGGCTTTGTTCACCACATGGCAGAATTTGGCATAGAACCTGTAATGACAGATGAAACCGATTTGGATATGGTAGTGCAAAAATATGTTGATGGAACTCTGAACAGGTTACAGCCTAGCGCACATCATCATCACGATCATCATCATTAATTTGATGGCTTGCAAATATTTGCTAGGTTTGGCAAGTAGCTGAACCGATCATGCAAGTAGAGCGATTATTTGTTTATCCAATCAAATCACTTGGTGGAGTTGAGGTATTGAATGCCCGAGTGGAATCAAGAGGACTGGAACTTGACAGGCGTTGGATGCTTGTTGACGAGCAAGGTATTTTTTTAACCCAACGAACACATCCTGAGCTGGCTCTTTTTGAGCTTAAGATCGACTCAGCTAAACTTTTGGTTACAAACCAGGAGAATGGTAAACATACTTCGGTGCCATTTGAACCGAAAGGGGAGTGGTGTTCGGCATTGGTATGGGACGATAAGGTAGATGTAAAAGAGGTTTCTGCAGGTATAAGTAAATGGTTTTCAGAGCAACTTCAGCAGAATATCAGGCTGGTTTATATGCCTAATGAATCCAGGCGTAAGGTTGATGAAAGATATGTCGTCAACATTAACGATATAGTAAGCTTTGCAGATGGATACCCTATTTTAATTACCAACGATGCCTCCCTGGTAGATCTCAATTCTCGTTTGGAAGAGAAAGTCGAAATGGAACGCTTTAGGCCCAATATTGTAGTTGACTCTCTAACGCCTTTTGAAGAGGATACGTGGTCGCGTTTGCAAACTGATACTATTGAACTTTCATTGGTTAAGAAATGTGCCCGTTGCGTTATGGTAAACATAAATCCGGCAACGGGTAAAAAAGGAACAGAAGTTTTAGCAAAGCTATCTGAGTACAGAAGGGAAGGGAATAAGGTTTACTTTGGGACTAATGCAATACCTGTAAAAACAGGTATTATTCAGGTAGGAGATATTCTTGAAGCATCCTAGAATAGCTTTATGAGCTTTTTGAGCCAGTCTTGATAAAGCGCTAAAATAAGAAAGGCAGTCATGGCCCAAATGGCCAGAATATTAAAAATGGGTGTTGGCAAGTTTATACTCATAAATTGTTTTTTTGACACATACAGTGGCGTTCTATAATCTAAAAGGTTTAAAGAATTCACATTCATAAATACAGGGTCAATGATTTGATACAGTGTCCCGTTTTTCTCTATAATTCGTTGCTGGCTTAAAGCATTTGTAACCGTTTGCTCTATAGTTTCATTGCTATATTCCTCTTTAAGTTTATTGTATTTACCTTCTTTCTGAAGCTCAATTATAGCCTTGTCTTTTGAATTCATGGCTTTACTCTGCTTACGAAGGTTATATGATTTTAGAACTTTAAGAAAATTAAGTGTAGAGCTGAGAACCTGTTGATCTAGTTCAACGGTATTGATTTTTTTGTATTCCGGGAGTTCATCTATGCCAACAATATTGAGTTGCTTTTCAATTTCGGTTCGTACCAGATTTAAAGCCTGAGTAGCTCTTTCTTGATCTTGCTCGTTTTCCGACTTCATTAAATTGAAACCTTCCATAAGTTTAGTCTCAAGCTTAGGCAAATAATAAACGCTATTGTAGCGTGTTTCCGATATGATCTTGTCGTATGGATAAAACTTGTTTTCAAACTCATTATCAGTAAACTGGGCCACCAGTGAGGCTTCAAGTGCCCATCTTGAGGTCATTAAATCGCCAATAACAGGCACATCCACTTCATTTCTAACAATTTTGTGCAGTTGATCGAATTTAACCACCACACCGCTCAAAAGAATCTGTGGAATGAGCAAAAACGGGATAAGGATGTATACAGTTACTACTGAATTCATGGCTGACGAAATATTTAATCCCATCAAATTGGCGAAGCAGGAGGTGCTGAACAGTATTGCCCAAAAGATTAAATACATACCTTTTATTTCAAGAATGGTATTGCCAATGAGCACAAATAGTAACGTTTGAACAGCAGAAATGCTGAACATTAAAATAAGCTTTGAAGAAATGTAGCTTGACTTGCTAAGGTTTAAAAATGCCTCTCTACGCAATATTTTTTTATCTTTTATGATTTCTTCAGCACTTACAGTAAGGCCCATAAACATGGCTACTATGATGCTCATAAAAATGTAGGAAGGAATATTGGCATTTTTGTAAAATGCATATTCCGGACCTGAATACTTAACTAAAAAAGCCAATATGACAGCAAGAACCGGAGCTTCCAACAGATTAATCAAAATATATTGTCTGTTGGCAAGCTTTGACAGAATGTCTCTTTTGATAAAAATGCCAATTTGATCCAATCGGCTTGGTATGAACAGGGTAGACTTTGGTTTCTCTTCTACCGGTTTAATGGGCTGAGGTGTTGGCAATTTAGAATATTCGTTTGCCCACTCTTCGGGGGATATCTTTCTAACTTTGGTTACATGCCCATACTCGTCTAATACCTTGGTTTCAATAATATCAAAAACCTGTTCAGGGTTTACGTTACCACAGGTAATGCATTCACCTTCCTGGCTATCCAGCATTTTCATAGCCTCCTTAAAATGAATCACAGACTCCACAGGAACGCCATAATAAATCTGGAAGCCTCCGGTGTCAAGGATCAATAACCGATCGAACATTTTAAAAATGTGAGACGAGGGTTGATGAATTACCACAAATACAATCTTTCCATTAAGAGAAAGTTCTTTGAGCAAATCCATGATGTTCTCAGAATCGCGTGATGAAAGCCCGGAAGTGGGTTCATCAACAAACAGAATACTTGGTTCACGCAAAAGCTCAAGCGCTATATTTACACGTTTTCTTTGTCCTCCGCTAATTACCTTTTCAAGGGGAGACCCAACCTTTAAATCTTTTATTTGGTACAGACCTATACTTGTTAAAGTCTTTTCAACAAGTTGCTCAATTTCCTCGTTTTGCAGGTTGTTGAAACATAACTTGGCAGCGAAATAGAGATTATCGAAAACTGTCAGATCTTCGAGTAAAAGGTCGTCTTGAGGTACATATCCAATTACTCCCTTTATACTTTCAGGATTTTCATGAATGCTTATGCCATTAATTTTTACCTCACCTTTTGTTGGTTTATCAGTTCCGTTAAGCACATTAAGCAAGGTGGATTTTCCTGCGCCACTAGCTCCCATAATGCTGATCAGCTTACCCGAACGCTCACTTAAGCTAATATTCCTTAACCCAACATGACCGTTTCTAAAAGTATAGGAAACATTCTTAACCTCCAGTGATAGCTGAGGCAGGTCGTTGTCAGATTGATACACTGAGAGCAGATCGGTATAATACACCGTATCAAACTTGCCCCTAATGCTACTACCCTCAGAAAAAGCCTTGATATGATTATTTGGCAGGGCTATGCCATTTAGAAAAACTTCTGTCATTCCAACCTTTTTAATAAAGGCAGAATTAGTAGAAGGGAAATAAATTATGGAAATAAAGCCACTTACACCGCTTCTCTGCAAATGATGATAAGGAGCAGCAGGGGCTTTTTCCAAGGAATCGATTACAAGGATGTTTTCTCCTTTAAAATCTTCTCTTTTTTGGGCAAGAACAAAGTTCTTTATTATCTCGAATTCAGAGGCTTCTACTTTAAAGTTAGCCCGGATATGTTCAACAAGCTCTTCTTCTCTTTTTGATATCGTTCCATCGGCAAGAGTTACTGCATTCATTTGCAGCAGTATGGCGTACATCTGGTGCTTTGTAAGCTCCTGGTTAATTGATTGACAGAGGCTATCAATTAATACTTCTTCCTTTACTTTAGGCGAATTAT
This sequence comes from Cyclobacteriaceae bacterium, assembly GCA_020436165.1. Taxonomy (GTDB): domain Bacteria; phylum Bacteroidota; class Bacteroidia; order Cytophagales; family Cyclobacteriaceae; genus JAKISE01. The sequence goes on from JAGQYI010000001.1 coordinate 19,974, forward strand.
TTAATTTTTCAACTTCTTCATCAAACAAGACCATGTAATTCTGTACAAGGTCTTCGTTGAGTTGGTTCTTTAAAACATCACGAACTTTATTTCTTTCATCTTTGGTTACATTATCTTCTTTTATAACAATAGCAAAAAGTTTAAGAAGGGCTTCCAGTAATGTTTTACTCACAATTAAATTGGTTAGGGTATAAAAAAACCGCAAGCTATTCTGCTTGCGGCTTCAATATAGTTAATTATTGTTTTTTTAGGATATCAATCTTGCTCTGATTTTACCAACTATATCGGTGATTGATTCCAGGGTTTTATCAGACAGCATCAAATCCGCCCTGTTATTTTTTATTTGCTCATCAATATTCAATTCACCATATGCTTTTTGCAGCTGTTCAAAGTCAGTTGTTAATTGAGCTACCTCTTCATCCTGATCAACGCTTTTTAATAATTTAAGGACTTCATCGATAGCCCCTTTTTGATCCAAAATGATTTTAATTATTGGGGTAAGAATGATGTTTCTTTGGTCTTCCGGCAGTAAATCTTTTGGATAAGTATTAACAATTGCTGTTGATATGTACAAACCCTCAACAAAGCTTCCTGCTGTAACCAAAGCTGCTACTTTGTTTCTTTGTTCATCTTTCAAATACTTGTCAACATTATCAACCGCTTGATTTATAAGCACTTTAAGAGAATCTTCTGAGTCAATATTAGCTTCAAAACGTTTGATAACTACTTCATCCATAGCACTAACAACACCCAGATGATCGGCAAGTTGCTTAACAGTTTGAAGGTAGTCCAGTGACTCCTGTGTTTGATGATAGGAGCTTAAATAGGCAATATCAGAAGCATAAATACCCAAATTAACAGCAGATTTATCGAAGGTAGACATATAGTTATCCACCGATTCTTTTGAGTTAACAAAATCTGAATTGTAGTCTGCTCCTGTAGCCTCTATTAAGTAAGGCATTTCAGTAGGAGGGGGTATGTTGTAAGCAACATCTTCTATTTTTTGTTTGAGTTCTTCTTTGGCTGCATCAAATTCTGCAGACTCATCGTTGGAGCTTTCCTTCTTACCTCCACATGCTATCAAAGCGACAAAAAAAACAACAGATAATACTCTTGTCAATACTGTTTCTATTTTCATTGGTACCTAAATTAAAAACTAGCCTCAATTCTAACTAAAATATATGGAATTACATATTGAAATGACTTTAAAACTCTGTTGTTTTTGAATTATCAAATAGTTTGAGAAAATGTGTGTGTGCTGGACAACAATGTTAAAAGCAAATTTATCTAGCTTTTTTAGGTTTCCTTTTTAATTCGTGATGTATACATATTGGTTATGTAAGCAATAGCAATGTATCATTGGTGTGCTGTGTTTTTGGCTTTAAATTGCTTATTTTTATTTAAGATATCCATTGTTATAAACAACATTTGATATTCAATGTAATTTTTACAAATGATCAGAACAATTTTATTTATTGGGCTCTTTTTTTTGTCCATAGCCTGTGTCCAAAAAATTGATGACCTTACTATTGTCCCGATAAGCGCAGAAGTACCTCTACCAATTGGTCGCTTTACATTAAAAGCCGATAAGTTGACTAAAATAGGAGACTCCCTAAATGTAGAGGAAAACAGTGAAGGTATTATTCAACTTTATTACGATTCAGAGGTTTTGAGAGCTACTTTGTTTGACAGGTTAACCATTCCTGACCAAACATTTAATGAGTCAGTTCCATTTAGTTCATTTGCTTTCATGGGAGGTACTGACAGCAAAGTAAAAGTTTCTCGATACAATTCCTTCACCATAAATAATGTTGATCTACTTTCTCCTCCACCTAAATTAGATTCAGTGATTTTTAAAGGAGGAAGTTTGAAAGTTAGCCAGTTTAAGAATTTTGACCATAACCTTGTCTCAACTATTAAATTTCTAACTTTTTATAAAGATGGAAGCCCAATATCGGTTGTACTTAATAACAATGGATCAACTACTGTTCCGCTTGCTGGCGCGAAATTAGGATTAAAGGGTGTTTCCGGAACAACTACCAATACAATTGATTATGAAATAACATCTGTGGTAAGTGATACAGGCTCTGATACCCAGGGAACAGTTTCGGTAAGCGTATCTATGGAAAGTATGGAGTTTAGTTTTATGAAGGGCGACTTCAGTACGTATGCATTTGATCATGTATCAAGTACGTATGAGACAAATTTACCGGAAAGTGAATTTCCCGACAATGTAGCTTTTACCAATCCTATCGTTAATGTAGCTGTTCTTAATTCTTCTGGTATACCTTTTGGACTGGATATAAGTGAGCTCTCCGTTAAGAAGAGCGATGGAAGTATTGAACAGGTAACAGGTTCATTCGATGATGATACGTATGATGTTGCTGAAGCACAAGACCCTGGCGAAACTGCCGAAAGCGACTTTACAATTGATAAAAACAATACCGATAACTTTATAGATCTTTTGAATGAAATCCCGCAGGAAGTGAACTTCAATGGTGATCTTACTGCAAACCCTTCAGGCACTCCTGTTACCGGTAATTTTGTTACAGATAGTAGTGAGATAGTGGTGAATACTCGATTTATTTTACCCTTGGAAGGGTATGCAAATGAGTATGTATTAACAGATACTGTTGATGCAAAACTTGTTATTGAAGATGAAACAATAATACCTGAAAGTATCAATTTCAGGTTACAGGGCGAAAATGCCTTTCCGATGCTAATAGCCCTTCAGCTATATTTCTTGGATTCATTGGATAATAGTGTTGTTTTAGATTCATTGTTTTTAACCAATGAAGAACAACAATTATTTCCGGCAGGTGAGGTGGATAATGAAGGGCTTGTAGTAGCTCCAACCTTTATGACAAGTGATGTGTTGATAGATAATGAAAAATATGAACGCATTAAAGGTACCGGTTCGATAAAAATTGCAGCTTATGTTTCTACAACAGGTGCAGATTCAAACCCACCTGAATCGATTAAAATATCAATAGATGATTATTTTACAGTTGGCATTGGAGTCATGATAAAGGCAAAAATTGATCTCAACAATCTCTCAAGAACCAGCAAGTAATGATTTTTAAAAATACCAGATTTTTTGTACTATTTTTTGCAACGCTGGCATTTGGCAATTATGCATATGGTCAGCAGGAGTTTACGTTGTATCATATGCCTTCTCTGGCTCAGTCAACTTATTTGAATCCTGCAGTAGTTCCAGAGCATAAAGTTTCGATTTCGTTACCTGTACCTTCACTTTTTGTAGGATTTAATAATTCCTCTATTAATGTGAAGGCACTCATGTCGCCAGATGGTACAGTAGACTATAATAAGTTTGTAGAGGGGTTGAAAGAAAATAAGAACTACCTGGGGGCAGGTGTGAGCGGTGAATTGTTTCATATACGTGTTAAAGCGGCAGATAACTTTTTTTCATTAAGTAGCAGGGTGATTGCTGATGCAAGAGTGCATTATCCGCGTGATCTTTTTGCTCTTGCTTCAAAAGGTGTAACAGGTAACTTTTCCCTGTCAGGATTGGCAATAGATGCTACAAGTTATATTGAGTATGCAGCCGGCTTTACACGGGTTAGACCTGACTCAAAATGGACCTATGGTGCAAGGATTAAATGGTTGAATGGTTTAGCCAACATACAAACTAAAAACACTGAGATAGATGTAAATGTCAATGGAGAGGATATTTATTCTTATGATATTACGGCTAAAGGATTGGTTAATATAGGCGCAGCTTTAGATGGGAATAAATATAAGACACTGGATGATTTGTCTAATCTTGAAATTAATTCGTTTAAGGATGCTTTAAATGAATTTAAACCTAATAATGGTATTGCAACTGATTTGGGGGCAACTTTTCAGTTTACAGAAAAGTTGAGTTTTGGAGCGAGCCTTTTAAATCTTGGTTTCATTAATTGGAAAAACTTTGTTAATAATTACCAGATTGATACACATTTTGTTGTTGAAGGTGTAACTGCTGAGGTTGATTTTGATACCAACTTGGACAGTCTTTTTAATGCACAGGTAGATTCGCTTGTTCAAGCTTATGGAGACCAGTTTAAAGAAGGAGTAGATACAACATTCAATTCGTATAAAACGTGGTTGCCGACCCAATTATTCCTTTCTGCTAATTATCAGATCACACCCAAATTTAATGCAACGGCCTCGGTTTATACAGAGTTTCACAAAGGTGTTTCAGTGGGCACGGTAGTGGGTGCTAATTATCGATTTGGAAACACATTCGACCTTACAGCCTCCTGGTGGTGGTTTAACAGAAGTGCCTCTAATCTTGGCATAGGTATGGTGTTTAAACCCTGGTTTGGCCAGATATATATAATTATGGATAATGTATTACCGGGAGGCCTTGTGAAGGTGAGTGATCCCGAATTAGAAATTAATAATCTATGGTTGCCATATGGTGCCAAGAATTTTAACTTGAGGGCAGGGATAAATCTTGTTTTTGGTAAAATAAGAGAGGCCAATAGGTTGCCAATGAATGGCCTTACTAAAAAGAAGGATGGTAAGCGAAAGTACCTGTATAAACCTCCTTTTAAACACTAGATCAATTTATATTTTGCAAAGGCGAATGAACAGATATTTTTGGTTAGCGGTATTCTTTTTTTTGGGATATAACTCTTTCTCCCAGCAGACATTAGGTGGTAAAATCAATCATTTTGTTCCATTTACTTTGGGAGATTCAGTTAACTCTAAATATAATGCCGTTAGTCCCGTTTTATCTCCTGATAATAACCTGATCTTTTTTTCAAGGGTTGATCACCCTGATAATCATTTTGGAAAGTTTGATAGCCAGGATATTTGGTACGTTCAAAGATTGGGAGAAGATGAGTGGAGTGCGCCTAAACGAGTTGATGCCAAATTTAATAACGGTAGGTATAACGCTATTTATAGTATTACAGATAATTGGGATTACCTTATCTCAGGGGTTTATGCAAAAAATGGCAGGTATAAAAAAAGAGGATTATCTATTGTTCAATACGATAGTACTTTGAATAAATGGCTACCACCTGTAAAAGTTAAAGTACCTGGATTCCAGAAAAAAGACAAGGGGCTAACCAGTAGTGCATATTTAAACAGGACAGGGGATATTTTGGTGGTTTCTTACACTAAACACTGGCAGAGTGAGAAAACTAAAGAGGTTAAGATTAGCATTAAGAAGTCAAATGGGAAGTGGGGTGCGTTAAAAAATGTTCATAATAAGGTAGCAAAGGCGATTTTCAGATCAATGGAAACGCCTTATTTAAGTGATGATGGTAATACCCTTTTTGTTTCGGCCTATTTAAAAGGGAAAGGGAATGTATATGAGAATGATATTTACAGAATGGACAGGCTTGATGGAACCTATGAAAAATGGTCAGAGCCAGAGCTTTTAAACGATACAATAAATACAGATAACTGGGAAAGCTATTATCGTGAATTTGATGATGGAAACTGGGCTGTTTTTACCAGAGCACCAGTTGGGCAACCATCCACTATTTATATGGTTAAGTTGAAAGAACCACGACCGTATATCGATCTTTCAGGGTTAGTTCTTTTAGAAGGGGAACCCATGAAGGAGGCATTTAAGGTTGTAATTAATGGCAGTGTGGTTGATTCGGTCCGCATTGATACAGTAGCTAGTACTTATGCGGTTCGGTTACCGCTAGGTAAAATGTACGAAATTCAGGCTAGAGCTGTTGAGCGAGAGGCTAAGCTAGAGATAATAGACGCTACTGAACAACTGGAGTATTTGAAAATGGATAGAGATTTACAGTTGTCTTTACTGCCATTTTTAGATCTTTCGGGTATTGCCATGGTTGACAGCATTCCATTAACTGAGCCTTTTGATGTAATTATTAACGGCCAAAAAGTAGATTCTGTAAGAACGGATTCTACTACGGGAGAATATTCGGTAAAGCTACCATTGGGTCAGGAATACAAGTTGTATGTTAAATCGGGATATTACATACCAGACACGCTTACTGTTAGTGTTTTGTACGACTCTGTGCAAATTCAGATGCGTAAGAACCTGAAAGTCACCCCAACTCCTTACGTGGATATATATGGGGAATTAGTAAATATTAAAACAGATAGTCTTATTCCTCAATCGGCATCTCCTAAATTTATGCTTGATGGTGTGGTAGCGGATAGTATTGATACCAGTAATGGAACCTACAAAATAAGACTCCCTTGGGGGCACAAATACACATTTCAGATACAAGCTGATGAGTTCGGACCAGTGGTTGCAACTATCGATTTGCAAAACGTGACCAACTACCAGAAGATTTTGCGCAACATTTATGCAACACCACTTGAGAAATATGCTTTGGTATCTGGTAAGGTAATCGATAAAAAAACGGGTATGCCAGTAAAATTCCCCTTCCTTATAGATGTGGATGGCTCTCATAGCACAACGAGCGAGCTTAATGAAACAAACGGCACCTACCGGGTAAGATTACCATTGGGTAAAAAGTCAATTTTAACAGCAAGTGCTGAAGCATATTTCCCCATTGCTGAAATTGTGGATGTTACGAATGATTCTATCAATGTTGAACTTACTAAGGACTTATATATTGTTCCTCTGCGAGTAGGGGAAGCCATACTGCTTAACAATATTACGTTTGAATCTGCTTCTTCCACTTTAAAAGGTGATTCCTTTTCGGATATGGATAGGGTGGTTGATTTGTTAAAAGCCTTCCCAGGTTTAAAAATTGAAATAGGAGGACATACCGATAGTTCTGGTAGCGATGCCACAAATTTAAGACTATCGAAGGCTAGAGCTGAATCTGTAGCAGAGTACATTCTTGGTAAAGGTATTTCCCGGGATCGGGTGGTTTTTAAAGGCTATGGTGAGTCAAAACCAGTGGCTACTAATTTAACATCGGCAGGCAGGGCACAAAACAGAAGGGTAGAGTTTGTGGTTTTGGAACTGTAAAAAAAAAGGCAGATACTATCTGCCTTTTTTTAATTAGATTGCTTGTTTTACCCCACTTGAGATAGAAGCTGAATTTCCCGGATATATTTGATGGTTCTCGTTATTTACACGAATTGTCATTTCTTTATCCGAGAGGTTGTTAATCATCACATTGTCTTTTTCTATCCTAATATCAAGTTTAATTCCCCTGAATATGATCCTGAATTCGTAGTAATCCCACTGATTTGGAATTGTAGGAGACAAGGACAACGTATTATCTATTACTCTTAGTCCTGCAAATCCTTCAACAATCGACATCCATGTTCCTCCCATACTTGTGATATGCAATCCATCTTCAGTATCATTGTTGATATTGTTAAGATCCAGCCTGGCTGTACGAAGGTACATTTCGTAGGCCTTATCGTGATAACCTATTTTCGAAGCAATTATGCTATGAATGCATGGAGATAATGAAGACTCATGAACTGTAAGGGGTTCGTAGAAATCAAAATTTCTTTTAATGGTTTCATTATCATAGTCTTTTTCAAACATATACAGACCTTGAAGCACATCTGCTTGTTTGATGTAGCACGACCGAAGGATTCGATCCCATGACCAGTTTTGATGTATAGGTCTTTCTGAGGCCGGAAGTTCACTTGCAGGAGTAAGATCCTTATCGAGAAATCCGTCTTGCTGTAAGAAAATATTTCTTGTTTTGTCTTCAGGGAAATATAGATTGTTAACTATGTCTCTCCATTTTTCTATCTCAGTTGTTTTAACAAACTGGGTTTTTCCGGCAATGTCTTCGAATTTACCATTGGCCGTTAATTTATCAATTTGTTCCATTGTATAGTTCAATGTCCAATTGATAAGTTTTAATGTGTACCAGTTATTGTTAACATTGTTTTCGTACTCATTAGGGCCGGTTACACCAAGCAAAACATATTTACCCTTGTTTTCAGACCAGTTTACACGCTGGGCCCAGAATCTTGCAATGCCAATAAGTACTTCCAACCCGTATTCTTCTATATACGCTTCGTCACCAGTGTATTGAATGTAGTTGTAAATAGCGTAGGCAATAGCTCCATTTCTATGTATCTCCTCAAAGGTTATTTCCCACTCGTTATGGCACTCTTCTCCATTAATGGTTACCATTGGGTACAATGCCGCCCCGCTATTAAAACCTAAAAGTTTTGCATTTTGCTGCGCTTTTTGAAGGTGATTGTATCTGTATTTAAGCAGATTTCTGGCTACTTGTGAGTCTGCAGTCCTCATATAAAACGGCAGACAATAGGCTTCTGTATCCCAATAGGTTACTCCCCCATATTTTTCTCCTGTAAAGCCCTTTGGTCCAATATTGAGATTTTCATTCTCCCCTGTATAGGTTTGATACAGCTGGAAGATGTTGAATCGGATCGCCTGCTGGGCAGATAAATCGCCTCCAATTTTAATGTCACTTTCTTCCCATTTGTTATGCCAAGCCGTACTGTGTTCGTCCAAGAGCCTGTCAAATCCTTTGGCGAACAATTCGTTGATCCTATTTTCCCCAACTTCAATCAGTTCTTCACTTTTATGATACAACGAAGATTCCATAACTGCATATTTATACAGCACAACAGGTTCATTTTGCTTAGCTTCTATCTGAATTTTGTTTGCCACATAACTTTTGTCCTCCACAAGTTCAACATTAGGATCAATAGTGGATCCATTTTGAGTAACCTGCCATTTCATTGCCGTGCATACTTCAAACCCGGTCTTTTTGGTTTTTGTCTGCACATATGAAAAATTCTTATCAGCCTTTTTATCAATTTCAATCCAGAATTTTTCATCATAATTCGAGTCTGAATTAACAACATCGCCATCAAGATAAGGAACCATTTCTATGCGGCCTGAAAAGTTTAAAGGAACAATTGTGAGCTCAATTGCACCTAGATCTTTTTCAATCAGGCTTACAAACCTTCTGGAAGTAAGTTTGATCTTTTTACCATTTGGAAGAGTGGCGATTGCAGTTCTGCAAAGCAGCCCATCGTGCATGTTAAGCACTCGTGTAAACTCTTCTATTTCACAGTTGTGTAAATCTAAAAGTTCGCCTTCAACATTAACGTTAATTCCAATCCAATTGGTCGAGTTAATGATTTTGGCAAAATATTCAGGATAGCCATTTTTCCACCACCCAACTCGAGTTTTATCTGGATAATAAACACCACCAACGTAGGTTCCTTGTAAAGTTTCACCTGAGTAGAATTCTTCGAAATTGGCACGCTGGCCCATAAAACCGTTGCCTATACTAAAAATGCTTTCAGATATTTTGTTGTTGGAGGGAACCAGTCCTTCTTCTATGATCTTCCACTCATCTAATTTTATATATTCCTTCATGTTGAGTGCGTTTTAATTCTCTAATAATTCGATTGCTTGTTTTACAGTTATTTTGTCCATTCCGGGAACAGTTAAGTCTGCTCCTTTCAATAATGCATTGTTACCAATGCCAACACATTTCATTCCGCCTCTTCTGGCTGCTTCTATTCCGGCTTGAGCATCTTCAAACACAAGGCAGTTTTGAGGTGAAACATGTATTTTCTCAGCGCCTTTAAGAAATACCTCAGGATCCGGTTTTGCCTTAGACACCTGGGTGCCATCTATTTGAGCATCAAAAAGCCTATCGATGCCAAGCTTTTCTAAAATATAAGGTGCGTTTTTGCTTGCTGAGCCTAATGCGATTTTGATTGATTGATCTGCTGCTTCTTTCAGAAACTTCTCTGCGCCCGGTAAAATATCATTGGAGGTAAGACCTCCAATTAATTCAACATACCATTCGTTCTTTTGCTGGGCTAAATGTTGTTTTTCATCTTCTGACAGCTCGATACCTCCAATTTCAAGGAGAATTTCTAACGAACGAGTTCTGCTAACGCCTTTTAGTCGTTCATTGTCTTCCTCGGTAAACTCAAACCCCAGCTGATCAGCTAGCCTTTTCCAGGCGATAAAATGGAATTTGGCAGTATCCACAATCACTCCGTCCAGATCAAAAATGAACCCTCTATTCATCATCCACATCTTTAACTCTAGAAACTAATACGGCTGCCAGAATAAATGAGACACCACTGCCTACAAGAGCAAAAATAGGATCCCCTCCGTAGAAGTATTTAATTATTGGTCCGGTAAAAAGGGCATTTACTATTTGCGGTAATACGATAAAGAAATTAAAGATTCCCATGTAAACCCCCATTTTTCTAGCAGGAATTGACCCAGCTAGGATGGCATAAGGCATAGCCAAGATACTTGCCCAGGCAATTCCAACGCCTACCATTGACATAATAAGCCAATATTGATTAGGTGCCAGATAAACAGATAAAAGGCCAATAGCACCAATTACAAGCGAAATTGAGTGTGTTCTTTTTCTCCCAAGTTTATCCGCAATTTTGGGTAATAGGAAGGCATAAAGTGCAGAGATTGCATTGTAAACTCCGAAAATAACACCTACCCAATCGCCCGCCTCTTGATACAGCAAAGAACTGGTATCGGATAAAGGAACACCAAAGATGTGATGTGCAATGGCAGGAGTGGTATATACCCACATACCAAATAAACCAAACCAGCTAAAGAATTGAACCCATGCGAGCTGACGCATCGTTAAAGGCATGTTTTTAAAATCAGTGAAAATATCCAGAAGTCCCTTGCTCTCAACTTCTTTTTCCTCTTCTAAAGTATCTTCAAATTGTTTTAGCTCTTCATCTGTGTATTCTTTGGTAGTTATTACCGTAATAAGTATTGTACCAATTAACACAATAGCACCAAACAAAAATGAAATAATAAGGTGAACAGGCACCGTACCAGGTTCACTGGTATTTGAAATACCAAACCATTCGGATAAGACATATGGCAACCAACTACCTACAACTGCGCCAATCCCAATTAATACTGTTTGGATACTGAACCCCATTGTCCGCTGCTCTGAGTTTAGTTTGTCAGCAACAAGGGCTCTGAATGGCTCCATGGATATGTTGAATGAAGCATCCATTATCATAAGAAAGCCGGCACCTACCCATAAGGCTGGCAAGAAAGCAACAAAAATGTCTGCTCGTGGTAGGAGTATTAGTCCAATACTAGCCAATATTGCTCCTGTTAAGAAAAAAGGTCTTCTCCTTCCCAGTCTTGTCCATGTTTTATCAGAATAGTGACCAACGATCGGTTGAACTATAAGCCCTGTAACCGGAGCTACCAGCCAAAACCAACCCAATTCATGAACATCGGCTCCAAAAATTCCTAATATTCTACTTGCATTGGCATTCTGCAAGGCAAATCCCATTTGGATTCCAAGAAAGCCAAAGCTCATATTCCAAATTTGCCAAAAGGATAATCTCGGTTTTTGCTTCATTTTACTTCTCAGTTAAAACAAGATATCCCCATGGTTCCAGCGTAAATTGACTTCCTTCTTCAATTTCTACCTCTTCGCCACTGAAGTAATCTTTTAGCGTAAGTGATTCAATATCATCAGTAATACTAACCACCTGCTCTTTATTGCTCATATTGAAAATGGCAACTACCGTATTTGAATCTTTTTCTCTTTCAATGGCAAATACATTATCATCTGAATTGGTCTGAATACGTGTCATTTTACCACCAAAATCTCCATTCCAGAGTGCTGCATTATCTTTCTTAAGCTGATCCAGTTTGGTATATAATTCTCTGTAAGGCGAATCTTTCCATTGGATGGTATCTTTGTCAAAAAATGACAGCCTTTTATCTAGCCCGGCTTCCTGGCCACTGTAGATAAGTGGCATGCCTGGCACAGCGTATGTAAGAACGGCCATTGTCTGAGCAGCATCTCCCAAACGTTCTTTAACTGTTCCGTTCCATGAGTTTTCATCATGATTGGTCGTAAAGTTCATTCTATAATCATCGCTTGAATAAACAGTATCCTGCTTTTGAAAGTACTTATCCAAATCAATAACACTCTTCTTTCCCTGAGCAATTTCATTCATTAAATGGTATAGTTCCCAGCCATAATACATATCAAATGCTTTAACCGTTAAATCTGGTTGCTCCGCTTCTGCGAGCATAAAAACTGGTTTTAAACTGTCAAGTTCTGCTCTGGTAGTGTCCCAGAAGTCTGTAGGTACCATTCCTGCAACGTCACATCTAAAACCATCTACATCTGCGTTCTCAATCCAGAATTTCATTGAATTGGTCATGTAGTTCCGCACTTCCGGGTTATCATAGTTCAGATCAATTACATCTGCCCAATCAGGAACAGGAGGCACGAAATTCCCAAGCGAATCTTTTAGATACCAATCGGTATGTTCTTTAACAAGGTCATTATCCCAAGCTGTATGATTGGCAACCCAGTCTAAAATAACGTACATTCCAGATTCATGGGCTTTCTTTACGAGGTTCTTTAAATCGTCCATTGTGCCATAATCCGGATTGACGGCTCGATAGTCTTTTACAGAATAAGCGCTTCCCATGCCTCCCTTTCGATTTTCTTCTCCAATTGGGTAAATAGGCATTAACCAAAGAATTTCAACGCCTAGCTTTTTAAGTTCTGGAAGGTGTTCTGCAAATGCATTGATAGTTCCTTCTGGTGTGTACTGCCTAATATTTACTTCATAAATTGTGGCATTTTTACTCCATTCAACAGGTTTTGTTTGCATCGAATTTTCTGTTTCTGTAACGGTTGATTTGCAACTAGTGAAACCAATTAACAGGCCAAATGACAATGCAACTATTGGTTTAATTTGCTTGATCATACTTGATGTTTTCTAGGTATTTAATGGTAATATATTTTCACACTACACCTGCTGTAGAATTGTACTTCTATAAGAAATGGTTAATTAATTAAATGGCAGGCCAGGGTGTGTTGCCTGTTTATTAAGGTCTAATGTAATTCAAAAAGTTTTAGGTTGAAAGACTTTTTTTAAAGGTGTAACCAACTAATTGAAGTAAAATCTATGTAACTACTATTCAGGTCAGTTTTCAATCGTTTGCGTAGATTTTAATAATTTTTTAAAATAAAATAAATCTGAATTCTTGCAAACGTTTGCGATAAGCTAATAAAAGTAAAAAACACAGGCAAAAGAAAAAGGCATACAAATTAGTACATTGCTAAGATGTTAGGTGGTGTCCCGTTCAATAAGTTTGGTTGATATTACTTTTTGAATATGCGAGATCGTTTCCTTATCAGATTCAATTTCATCAATCAATAAACTTGCAGCTGCTTGCCCCATTTCAAACCCTCCCTGATAAACTGTTGAAAGTCTGGGTTCGATCAAATTGGAAAGTTGCCAATCACTAAAACCAATAACTTTAACTTTTTCAGGTATACTTATTTGTTTTTCTTTCAAAGCTAAAATAGCTCCCAAAGCAGCCATGTCATTGCACCCGAATACACCGTCAATATCTTTGCTGGTATTGAGAAGGATATTGGTAAATCGTTTACTTTCTTCATATGTTCCCTCCGGGCAGCTAACTACCAGCCTATCGTCAAATTCTATACTGTATTTTGCTAGGCAATCTTTATAACCATTAAGTCTGTTTTTTGATATCTCAAGGTTTTCGGGGCCAGCTAGGTGAACAATTTTTTTACAACCTTTGGAAATAAGATGCTCTACGGCATTGAAGGCCCCCTGATAGTCATCGACTACAACCTGGCTTGCATCTAGGTCTTTAGCTACTCTATCAAAAAATACAATAGGAAGCCCTTCATCAAGTAACTCCTGAAAGTGATCGAATTGATTTGTTTCTTTTGAAATTGAAACCAGCATACCATCGACCCTACTATCCCATAGTGCCCTGGCATCTGTAACTTCTCTTTCATACATCTCGGCAGATTGACAGAGAATAACATTATAGCCTTTGGCATAGGCAACATCCTCAATACCTGCAACAACTGTTGAGAAGAAAAAGTGAACAAGTTCAGGAACTATAACCCCGATAGTATTGGTTTTACTATTGCGAAGGCCTTGGGCAAGAAGATTTGGTTTGTAATGGAGCTTTTCTGCTAGTTCTTTTACAATCTTTTTTGTTTCTGGACTAATATCCGGGTGGTCCTTTAAAGCTCTGGATACAGTAGAGGGGGATATGTTCAATTCCCTTGCCAAATCTTTAATAGTAATATGAGCCTTCATGTAGTCAAAACTAGTGAAAAATATTGGATTAAGGTATTATAAAAATAATACAAATTATACTCTAAGATTTATCTTGATTTAGGTTAGTTAAAGGTGCAATTGTGATTAGTAATATTTGAAATCTGTTGTATATGTACTATTGTTTCTGCAAACGATTGCGGTTTCGTTTCCGTTAAAAAAAGTTGAAAAAAAGCTTTGTAGTGCCGTTTTTGCTATTTAACATTAAGGTAACAATAGTTGAATTCAAACGGATTTTGACTTAAAAATGTTCTCAGGAACATTTACGCATAAAATACTTGGTTAATTAATTGAATTGCACTTTTAGATTGATTTTATCAAACGGATAGAATGAATTTAGAGTCAGAATACCGATTTGGATTTGCTATTGTTATTTAGAAAATATTAGAATAATTAAATTATTATTGTTAGTAATCAATTAAACATGTTAATCAAATTTTAAGTTTTTTGTTATGAAGCGAACAAACAGAATTTTAAGTATTCTTTTGGGGGCTGCGATCATTTTCGGAGTGTCCTCATGTAAGAAAGATGACCCTACGATCGATCAGAAAGAGGGTATTCCTGTGGCCGATGGATATTACATGGCCAAAGTTGATGAAGATCCTGCAGCAACATCTGCTTTAGTATCTGAACAAGTGGATGGTCCCGGTATTTCAGGAATGGATAGGGAAGGATTTGTACAAGGATATATGTACTTAACCGCAGGTAATTATAATCTGGTGAAAGTGTCAGATAAAGCCATTGAGCAAACTTTAGGTGGGACACTTACAAAAGTTTCAGGTGCTGATGCACATAACACTGAATGTGGTGGTGAAGCTGATACGGAATATAACTTGGTGAGTGCAACTGTTGATGGAGCAGCATTTGCTGTTCCTGCAGATGGCCTTTATGTTGTAGCGTATGATACCCAGCTTTCAGAAATCGTTTTTGACCAAATTGTTACAGTAGATGCCATTGGTACTGCTACACCAGGTGGATGGGGAGAAGATACTCCATTAACAACAACAATAACTGCCAGCGGATTAACCGCAGTTGCAGAAGGAGTTACGTTGGATGAAGATGTTATGAAGTTCAGATTTAACTGTCGTTGGGCTATAGATAGAAGGTTGGATACAGGCAAGGATTTTGCAAACGATAATGGATATTCATTCTGGACCAACTTTGGAGGCCAGAGCTTTGACAACCTTGTTGCAGGTAATAGATCCGATGGAGGAAATCTTCCTGTTCCAGAATATGCGGTATATACTATTAATTTTGCATGGACAGCAGAAGCTGGATTTACAGCTAGTATTACAAAAACTGGTGAAGCTGAGCCAAAACCAGAGTACCCCGATGTTATGTATCTTGTTGGAGCAGGTACTGCTTATGGTTGGGATGAACCAGGAACACATGAAGATGCTGTAATGCACACAGTTGCGAATAGTAAGGACGGCCTTTTCTGGAAAATATTGTACATTGAAGCTGGACAAGGATTTAAAATTTCTGCTGCAAAATGGGCATCTCCTAATTTAGGTTTTGCAGATCCTGACTCTTATGATTCTGAAGGAGTAACAGTTTCCGATAAAGATGGAAATATGGATATTGCCACTAGTGGAATGTACGAAGTTGTTCTTGATCTTAGAAATGATGAAACAAAAGTATCGATAAGACCAGCTGTTGTTTACGGTATTGGGGGAGATGGATCTGCATTTAATACTGGCTGGGCATCTAAGGATGCGGCAACTATGTTTACTGTTGATAATGTAGCCAAGACAATAACCTCTCCAGCAATAGCCGCTGATGGTAGTATAAGAACATATGCTTCACATCCTTGGGTTACAAATGCTGATGATGGAGACTGGTGGACTTCTGAGTTTGTACCTAATAGTGGTGTAATAGAATACAGAAACAACAGTGGTAACGACCCATCGTCAATTGCAGCTACAACTGGCCAGGTAATTACCTATTATTTTGATGATAATACTGCAACTTTAGAATAAACAGTGTTACATAAAATTGTTAAAAAGCTGCCTTCAAGGCAGCTTTTTAACAATTACCCCTAATTGTAATTGTCTTCACCACTAATTGGTTAAGGCAATTTGAAGCTAGCTTTTAAGAATGTACTTGCTAATTCGCAATTTGACCTTACTTATTTAACTGGTATCATTTTTAAAAGTTCATAAACGAACTAAAATTTTATTTATGATGAATATTTACAGTAGAATCAGGCATCAAGCTACTGCTTCTAAAGATACGCTTGTACTGCTTGTTGTTTTTACCTTTCTATTGATCTCTGGCAACTCTTTTGCCCAAGACAGGTCAGTAAGTGGTAAAGTTGTTGATGGTAGCACCGGTGATGCAGTACCTGGAGCTACCGTTGTTGAGAAAGGAACGCAAAATGGAGTTATTACAGATATGGATGGCAATTTTAAAATTGCGCTTAGTGATGATAATTCCATTTTAGTTGTTTCGTTTGTTGGTTACACTAACAAAGAAGTTGCAGTTGGGAATCAATCGAATATTACCATAGAATTGGAAGAAGATATTCAACAGTTGGCTGAAGTAGTTGTGGTAGGATACGGTACTCAGGAGGCAAAAGACGTGACTGGTGTTGTTGCAACTGTAAAGCCGAAAGATTTTAACAGGGGTGCGATAGCAAGTCCTGAAAACTTAATGGCAGGTAAAATTGCCGGTGTGTCTGTAACTCCAAGCACAGAACCAGGAGGAGGATCTAATATTGTAATTAGAGGAGCAACATCGCTTAATTCTGGCCAAGATCCTTTGATTGTAGTAGATGGTGTAATCTTGGATAATTCTGGATATGGTGGTGGTCGCA
The DNA here is from genome assembly GCA_020436165.1 of Cyclobacteriaceae bacterium. Classification (GTDB taxonomy): domain Bacteria; phylum Bacteroidota; class Bacteroidia; order Cytophagales; family Cyclobacteriaceae; genus JAKISE01. The sequence goes on from JAGQYI010000001.1 coordinate 36,844, forward strand.
ATGCACTCAACTTTATAAACCCAAGTGATATTGAGAGTATGACGGTTCTTAAAGATGCATCAGCTTCTGCTATTTATGGTTCAAGAGCTGCCGCTGGAGTAATTTTAATCACTACAAAAAATGGTAGTGTGGGTAAAACTACAGTAACTTACGATGGTTATTATTCTTATGCTTTGCCTCAAAAGAACTTTGGTTTTCTAAGTCCCAGCAACTTTGAAATAATAGTTGGTAATGAAGCACCTCAAGTATTGTCTAAATTGGGTGTTCCAGACCCAAACGACCCAAGTAATAGAATTATTTATAGTACTAATTGGGTAGATGAGGTGATTCAGCCTGTTTCAAGTCAGAATCATAATATATCAATAAGCGGTGGTAATGAAAAAACTACTTACTCAATGTCGCTTAACCAAATGATAAATAATGGTATTGTTAAGTACTCACAGAATAAACTTACCAGAGCAAGTATAAATATATCGACCAAAGCACTTGACGATAATCTAAAAGTATCGTTTCAACAACGTATATCTTATTCTCAGGATAATTTCAGCAATAATGTAACAGGAACAGCTTTATCATTTGATCCGACAAAACCTATATATGATGAAAGTAATACTTCCTTTGGAGGTTACTGGGAATGGAAGGTGGGTTTGGCTCCTGCAAACCCAGTTTCAACGCTTGAGCAAATAGATAATCTTGGTGAAAATTTGAGAAGTTTCTCTGCTGTTAATGCTGAGTATAGTATTCCTTTCCTTGAAGGTCTATCTGTTAATGTGATTGCATCGGCTGATTTTAGAAATGGTAAATACCAGTACTTCAGACCTACTACTCATTTGTCTGGACTGGATAGTTTGGGTTACATGAATGTTGGTACTAACCTGGGTAAGACATTTAATTTTGAACCTTACATCCGATATAAGACTGATATTGAATCGATTGATGCATCCTTGGAAGTAATGGCAGGTTATTCGTTTCAATCTGTATTTAGTTCAAGTTATGGATATGAAGGGAATAACCTTTCAACAAATAAATTCGGATTCAATGATGCATCAATTATTGATAAGACAACATTAGCTCCTTGGAGAATCCATCCTTTAGAAAATCAACTTCAGGCTGTCTATGGTAGAGTGAACTTTTCTTTTAAAGATAAATACTTGTTGACATCTAATGTTCGATATGATGGTTCTACAAGATTTGGTCCTAGTAATCGTTACGGAACTTTTCCTTCTGTTGCTGTTGGATGGAGGATGTTGGATGAAGATTTTATGACATTCTTAAAAGGAACGTTTACTGATTTAAAATTCAGAGTTGGTTGGGGACAAATAGGTAACCAAGCAATTGGTGATTATAGATATGATCAATTCTACTATTCTAGTACAAATGATGCCAGATACCAGTTTGGGGATACTTTTTACAATATGTTGAGGCCCACAGCTGTAGATCGTGGAGTTCAATGGGAAGTTACTACTACTACCAATATTGGATTAGATTATGGTTTATTGAATAATAGACTTTTTGGATCACTAGAATTCTATAATAAAGTAACCTCATTACTTCTTACAGAAGTACCTGCAATAGCATTTATAAATGTTGGAGATGCAGTAACTACAAATGTTGCAGGTATGTACAATAGGGGGGTTGAACTTGCGGTTAATGGAGTACTTTATGATGGGCAGGATTTCACTTGGAACCTTAACACCAACATAGCATGGAATAAGAATGAGATTACCAAGCTTAGTTACGGTGGAGATTCACCTATTCTAAACAGAGGTGGCATCAGTGGAGATGTAGGACAAACCATAAAAGTTTGGAAAGAAGGTGAGCCTTACGATGCATTTTATACATATGTAAGAGATCCGAATGGTGTTTCATTAAGTGGTGTCAAATACCAGGATGTAGATGGTGATGGTATTATTAATGAAAATGACTTACAAGTAGTTGGTAAACCTGCTCCTGATGTAATTATAGGTTTAACTTCAAGTATGACGTATAAAAACTTTGGCCTTGATTTTACTATGAGAAGTAATATAGGTAACAAGGTTTATAATAATACAGCTTCAGCAAATGGATACTCTGAACAGATATTTCAAGGTGGAATTTTAAATAATGTTCATGAATCTATTTTGGAAACTGGTTATACCAGTCGCCAGTTGCATTCAGATTATTATATTGAAAACGGGTCTTTTCTGGTATTAGATAATATCACACTTAGCTATAACTACAATAAGTTAGATTTTATGGATGCAAGATTTTATGCAACTGCACAAAATCTGCTTACAATAACTGGCTATAGTGGTCCTAACCCAGAGATTGCGGGTGGTATAGATAACAATTTATATCCAAGGGCCACAACGTTTATTGTTGGTGCTACTTTAAAATTTTAATTGAGCGATGATGAAAAGGATATATATAATATTAATACTGGTAGTAACATTTATAAGTAGCTGCACTGACTTAGATTTAAAACCTTTAGATGGTGCTGGTGCAGACTTTACATTTACTGATGTTTTATCATACAAGCAATACATGGCCAAAATTTTTGGAGCATACATGATGACAGGACAAGATGGTCCTGCGGGTGATCCTGATTTGCATCTAGTTAACGATGAAGGATTTACAAGCTATATGCGAGCTTACTGGAAAGCCCAACAGATAACAACAGATGAAACCCACTTAACATGGACTGATGGTGGAATTCAAGATATGAATTTTCAACAATGGACATCTGAAAATCAATTTGTGAGAGTGCTTTATTATCGTTTGGCACTAATTATATCTTTATCAAATGATTTTCTTGAACAAGCTGAAGAATCAAAGTTGGATTCTAGGGGATTTAATGCAAGTGACAAGGCAGAAGTAATTGGCTTTACAAAGGACGTTCGTTTTTTAAGAGCAATGGCTTACTGGCACGCATTGGATCTGTTCAGAAATGTTCCATTGGTCACAAAAATTACTTCAGATCCTCCAAGCCAGGCTACACCACAAGAAACTTTTGACTTTATTGAATCTGAGTTGAATGATATTGAAGGTGATTTACCTGATCCTCAATTTCCGGAGCCTGAATACGGACGCGTAAATAAGGCTGCAGTTTGGATGCTACAGGCTAAGTTGTACCTGAATGCCGAAGTGTATATTTCCCAGTCCAAATATACCGAGTGTCTAACTGCAGTAAATAAGGTTATCAATTCAGGTGTTTATTCGTTAAACCCTGTTTATCTTGATAATTTTAAAGCAGATAACAACTTGTCCCAAGAGTTAATTTTTACATTTAATTCCGATGGAGTTAGTTCTCAAACATGGGGTGGTACAACATTCTTGGTGCATGCTCCGATCTTAACTACAATGACGCCTGCTGATTATGGTGTTGATGCTGGTTGGTCAGGTCCTCGTGCAACAAGTGCATTTGTTAACAAATTTGCAGATATTACAGGAGCTACAGATAAGAGAGCCATTTTTGTAACAACTGGACGCACTTTAGAATTGCCTGTGCCTAACGACAATGCTTCCACAGGAGGTTATGGTGTTCCCAAATATTCTAATAAAACTTCTGGAGGTATTGATGGCAGCAATCAAACTTTCGTAGATACGGATTGGCCTGTGTTTAGGTTAGCAGATGCTTATTTAATGTATGCAGAAGCTGTTTTAAGAGGAGGGTCTGGTGGTGATTTGGGTACGGCTTTAGGCTACATAAATGACCTTCGTTTTAGAGCTTATGGGGATAATTCAGGAGACATAACTTCAGGTGAATTGAACTTAGATTTTATTCTTGATGAAAGATCAAGAGAATTGTATTGGGAAGCCACAAGAAGGGTAGATCTTATTCGTTATGGTTTATTTACCGGAGGTAGTTATGTGTGGCCATGGAAGGGGGGAGTTGAAGCAGGAACTTCAACTGATGGAAAATATAATGTATTTCCTATTCCAGCTACTGATTTAAGTGCAAATCCAAATCTGGTACAAAACCCAGGTTTTTAATTTTTGAATTATTCATGTAATCTTCATAATAATTTACTTGATTAATTGGTTCGGACAGTGCGGGCGCCTAACGGTGGATCGCACTGTTCCTTTTTAACCCATTATCTTTGAAAAACCTTTTAACAGAATGATCTGATGAAACATATAGCCCTATACTTTTTACTTTCTTTAAACCTCACAGTGGTCTTTGGCCAGGTTACCGTTGACCCACCATGTTTTGGTGATAACGATGAAATAACCATTATTTATGATGCCACTCAAGGGACATCTGGTTTGGTAGGAGCTTCAAAAGTATATATGCATGCCGGAGTTATTATCGATTCTCCTGAAGGAACGAGCTGGCAGCATGTGGTAGGTAATTGGGGTCAGGATGATGGAGTAGGCCAAATGACCAAAGTCTCTGGCCAAACTAATAAATGGGAAATAACTTTGACTCCTCGTACTTATTTTAACGTACCGGCTTCTGAGACTATATACAGGCTTGGAATGGTTTTTAGGAATGAAGATGGTTCTAAAGAAGGAAAAAATGAAGCAAATGGCGACATATTTGTAACTCTTGCTCAAGATGTTGTTAATCTGCAATTAACAGAAATCCCTCCTAATTTAGTTAATGGTGGTGATATGATTTCAATGGCTGCTTCTACTTGTGCAAATGCAGTCTTTACGCTATACGTTAATGACGTTCAGGAAACACAAATATCAGGTACAAACTCTTTTTCATATAGTTATGAGGTTGTTCAGAGTCCGGGTGAAAACGTGGCCTTTAAACTTGAAGCGGATGTTGACGGAACTACAAATGCAGAAGAGTTTTCTGTTACAGTTAGAACACCGACAGTGGAAGAACCACGACCCGCGGGCGTAATTGATGGAATCAATTACGATAAGAATGATCCTACCAAGGTCACTTTGTCGCTTTTGGCCCCTTTTAAGTCTTCCGTTTACGTTATAGGCGATTTCAATGACTGGATAATCAAACCAGAGTATCAAATGAAAAAGGACGGGGAGCACTTTTGGTTGGAAATAAATGGCTTGAGTCCCGGAAAGGAATATGTTTTTCAATATCTTATTGATGAAACTATTCGTGTAGCTGATCCTTTTACTGATAAAGTGAGTGATCCTTATGACGATAAATATATCAGTGACGAAACGTACCCTAATTTGATAAAGTATCCTGATGGTAAGACTACCAATAGAGCTTCGGTTTTGCAAACTGCTCAGCAACCTTATCAATGGACAAATACATCATTTTCTCCTGCTGCTAGAGAGAATCTTGTGATTTATGAACTGCTTGTAAGGGATTTTGATAATCTTCATACTTACAAAGCAGTTATGGATAGGTTAGATTACCTTCAATCTTTGGGTGTAAATGCAATAGAATTAATGCCAGTAAATGAGTTTGAAGGGAATTCAAGTTGGGGATATAATCCTAATTTTTATTTTGCTCCAGATAAGTACTACGGTCCAAAAAATGAGTTAAAGGCTTTAATAGATGAATGTCACAACCGTGGAATAGCTGTTATACTTGATATGGTACTCAATCACTCTTATGGTTCTTCCCCAATGGTTCGGATGTATTGGAATTCTTCAGAAGGAAGGCCTTCGGCTGATAACCCATGGTACAACGAAAAAAGCAATTTCGAGAACCCGGATGCTCAGTGGGGCTATGATTTTAATCATGAAAGTCAATATACCAAGAATTTTGTTGATAGCGTAAACACGTATTGGATGCAGGAATATAAAGTAGATGGTTTTCGTTTCGATTTCACCAAGGGTTTCAGTAATAATTTCAAGAGTCTATCATCTGATTCCTGGGGAAGCAAGTACGATGCTAATAGGATAGCTATTTTGGAAAGAATGACAAGTGTAATTTGGGAAAAGAATCCTAATGCCTATGTTATTTTTGAACATCTTTCTGATAATTCCGAAGAAACGGTTTTGGCCAATTACGGCATAATGCTTTGGGGTAATATGAACTATGATTATAATGAGATTAGCATGGGTTATGCAAGCGGTAAATCTATAAATTGGGGATATTATGAATCAAGAGGATGGTCTAAAAACCGGCTGGTAAGCTACATGGAAAGCCATGATGAAGAGCGGCAAATGTTTAAAAATATTACGTATGGTAACAGTGCCGGAAGTTATGATGCAAAAGCACTAAGTGTGGCGCTTCAAAGATCTGGTGCGGCAACAGCATTTTTTCTTACAGTACCTGGACCTAAAATGATATGGCAATTTGGAGAATTTGGGTATGATATTTCAATTGATCAAGGTGGAAGAGTTGGTGAAAAACCAACAAAATGGGAGTATCTGGATAATTCTAATCGATTAAGATTATTTGATACCTATAAAGCATTAATTGATTTGAGAGAAAAATATGATGTATTTACCGAAGGGAACTTTTCATGGCAACCGGATGGTAATTATAAATCTATCCATATTGCCAATGCAGACACAAGTGTTGTTATATTGGGTAATTTTGATGTACTTCCAACAGATATGGACCCAAAGTTTCAACACACCGGAACCTGGTATAATTTCTTTTCGGGACATGAAATCGAAGTAAGTGATGTCAACGCTTCATTAACCCTCGGGCCTGGCGAATTTCGTATTTATACCGATCACAAACTATTTACCCCGGATATTGTATTGGGTATCGAAAAAGTTAGCAGTGATCGCAGGTTGGAAATCTACCCAAATCCTGTTAAAAATTCGCTCAGAATTTATTCAGAAGGCAGCAATGAACTTGTTAGAAGCTGGAGAATAATTGATTCTTATGGCCGGGAGGTCTTAAATGGAAAAACGTTAGATAGCGCTCAGCCACTTATTGTTTCCGACCTTCCTTCGGGCTTATTTACTTTGATTATTGAAACTGAAAACCATAGAACACCACTTAAGTTCATTAAAGAATAAGTTAATAAGTGAGTTAATATATGAAAGGTCTAAGCTCTTTGCTGAGACCTTTTTTTGTACATTTACCTTATGAGATTTTTTAAAAAATGTTTTGCATTTGCGGCTATTATGGCACTGCTAAGCTCATGTTTATCCGATAATTCAAAAGAGAAAATGGAAAATACTGAGATATGGCCTCATGGTACTATGTACGAAATTTTTGTACAAAGCTATGCAGATTCCAATGGCGATGGGATTGGCGACTTTAATGGGCTTACCTCAAAACTTGACTATTTAAAGAGTTTGGGAATTGAGGGTATTTGGTTAATGCCTTTTAACCCATCTCCAAGCTATCATAAGTATGATGTAACAGACTATTATTCTATTCATCCGGACTACGGCTCGATGGATGATTTTAAAAACTTTCTTGCAGAAGCTCATAAAAGGAGCATTAGAGTAATTATGGATCTTGTAGTTAATCACACCTCCTGGGAGCATCCTTGGTTTAAATCGGCCACTCAAGGAAAGGATAGCCCATATCGCAACTATTACGTGTGGGCAAATATTGATTCTGTAAAGCATGAGCTCACCAAGAAAGAAACCACATTCGATTCAGACAATATCTGGCAATGGCATTCCAATGGAGATGATAGTGACTACTATTTTGGCTTTTTTTATAAGGGAATGCCTGACCTGAATTATGACAATCCTAAAGTACGTGAAGAGGTTATCAAGATTGGCACCTTTTGGTTAAAGGATATTGGCGTGGACGGTTTCAGGTTGGATGCAGCTGGGCATATATACCCGGATGACCGGGCTATTGATAGTCAGCAATGGTGGGTTGAGTTTTCCGATGCAATGCGTAAAATAAAGCCAGATGTGTACATTGTTGGAGAGGTGTGGGGGAGCGGTCAAAAGCTTGCTTCCTTTACCAAGGGTATTCGCTCTGTTATGAATGTGAATTTGTATTACGACATTGTGGATATGCTTTCTAAAGAGATCGATAATGGAGTGATTGATTCACTTATACTTTCCAGGAAATTATCCAAAGAAATTGAGCCGGATTTTAATGATGCGATTATTGTAGACAACCACGACACCAAGCGAATACGAAGTAATTTGGGTGGGTCTTTAGAAAAAGAAAAACTGGCATATGCCATTTTGTTAACACTACCAGGAACGCCTTATGTGTACTATGGTGACGAAATAGGTATGTTGGGCAGTAAGCCACCTGATGAAAACGTACGTGAACCTTTTTTGTGGAATGTCGATAAAAAGGACACTTTCCGAACCAAATGGAGGACGCCCAAGTATAGCACAGACTCCACCGTGGTTCCTTTAGCTCTTCAGTTAGAAGACCCTAACTCAACATTTCATTTCTTCCAATCTTGGATAGAGAAACGAAATAATAGCATGGTGTTGAGAGAAGGAAATATCGAAAGCATTGAAACACCTGATTATTTACTTTCGTACAGCAGAAGCTTACCGGATCAAAAAGTTGTCGTTTTGCATAATTTAACTGGTTTAACTCAGCGCGTTGCATTGCAGGAATTGGGATGTTCCACCGTTAGTTTTTTTACGGGAGAAAACCCGGAATTTGAAGATGGTAAGTTGTTGCTGCAGCCTTATCAGTCAATATTATTGAAATAGTAATTTCTTTAACCTAATCTTTTTGAATTTCAGCAGGTAAGTAGCTGAAAAAGTCCGATTTTTGTGGCTCATAATTTATTTGTAACTCAAAATCAATATTCCCATGGGTAAATTTAGAAGTGGTGTTTTATTCGGAGATGAAATTACCGAACTCTACAGATATGCTAATGAAAATAACTTTGCAATACCTGCAGTAAACGTTACAGGAACAAATACTGCTAATGCAGTTTTAGAAACAGCTCGCGAGCTCAATTCACCTGTAATTGTTCAGTTTTCTAATGGTGGAGCAACCTTTTTCGGAGGAAAAGGGCTAAGCAGCGAAAATCAATTCAGTGCTATTCAGGGAGCTATTTCAGGAGCGCATCATGTGCACCATATGGCAAAGGCCTATGGAGTTTCTGTCATTTTGCATACTGACCATGCTGCTAAAAAGCTTTTACCATGGATTGACGGACTTGTAGAAGCCGGTGAAAAACACTTTAAGGAACATGGACAACCACTTTTTAGCTCACACATGCTTGACTTGAGTGAGGAGCCCATAGAAGAAAATCTGGATGTCTCAACCAAGTACTTCGAAAGAATGAACAAAATTGGAATGGCTCTGGAAATAGAACTTGGTGTTACAGGCGGTGAGGAAGATGGGGTTGATAATTCTGGTATTGACAGTTCACGCCTTTATACTCAGCCTGAAGAGGTAGCATATGCGTATGAGCGACTAAAGAAAATAGGAGATAGGTTTACTATAGCCGCGGCCTTTGGTAATGTGCATGGTGTATACAAGCCTGGTAATGTAACTCTTACACCCAAAATTCTGGATAACTCTCAGAAATATATTGAAAAGGAATTTGGCACTTCAACAAACCCAGTGGATTTTGTTTTTCATGGAGGTTCAGGATCTTCCAGAGAAGAAATAAGGGAAGCAATAGGCTATGGTGTTATAAAAATGAATATTGATACAGACATGCAATGGGCTTTCTGGGATGGAGTTCGAGCTTACGAGGCGGCTAATCATGGGTACCTGCAGGGTCAGATCGGTAATCCTGAAGGAGATGATAAGCCCAATAAAAAATTCTATGATCCTCGCGCCTGGTTAAGAAAAGGCGAGCAAAGCATGATGGAAAGATTAAAGATCAGTTTCGAGGATTTGAACTGCATCAATAGAAATTAACTATTAAAATGATGATGGTTGCTGTGCCTGGTGCAACAGGTGTGGTAGCTTCCTCATTCACTTAAAACAAATAATATGAATATTGCGCAAAACAGGGTAGTGGTTATGCACTATACCTTAAAGGACGAAAAAGGAGAAACAATAGATTCATCTCAAGGGCATGAGCCACTAGCCTATATTCAAGGTATTGGAAACATTATTCCAGGACTTGAAGATGCGTTGGAGGGTAAGTCACAGGGTGATAAACTTGAAGTAACAATAAGTCCTGAAGATGGGTATGGAGAGCGTCAGGAGAATATGGTTCAAAAGGTTTCTAAAAGTGGTTTCCAGGGAGATGAGGAGCTTGTAGTGGGTATGCAGGTACAAGTAGAAACTCAAAATGGTCCTGCTATAGCTATGGTAACCGAGATAATGGGAGAAGATGTTACGCTTGATATGAATCATCCTCTTGCAGGTGTAACACTTAACTTTGATGTGGAGGTAGTTGATGTTCGTGAGGCTACCGATGAAGAATTGGACCATGGCCATGTGCATGGCCCTGGTGGACATCATCATCACTAATTAATCCAAAGCCTATTTTTTAATAGGCTTTTTTGTTTTTAAAGCTTCATTAAGTTATCAGTCAGAACCTTGTCTTTACAAAAACGTTTCTATGTTGTAACACCAAACTTGTAAACTTATGAAACGTAAAGACTTCATTAATCGAATTGCAGCATTTGCCTTTTTAGGAATTCCTGTTATTTCCCTTACTTCCAGTTGTTCGAAAGAAGAGACACCTGCACCTACCTCCAATAACAATAACACGAACAATCAAACGCAAGAAGACTGTTTGGCCAATGGCACCAATACCTCAATTGGGTCAAATCATGGACATACATTAACTGTTTCTAAGGATGATGTTAATGCAGCTGTTGAAAAGACGTATTCGATCAAAGGCAGCTCTGCACACGATCACTCAGTTACTATTTCCTCTGCACAGTTTGCCTCGCTTAAAAATGATAACAATAGTATTACAGTTAGCTCAACCTCTTCAAGTGGTCACTCTCATTCTGTAACAGTTACTTGTGCATAAACCTTGCTCTTATTGAGTATTTGAGCCTTTGCTATTATAATTTCTGATAAATGGAATGGGAATTTTTGTGGTATTCCCGGACTCTAATCTGTCTCTGTAGTTTTTGAAAGTTTGCCATGGAGTTTGCGAAGCAAACATATTGGCAAGGAATGCAGGAACTTCACCTCCCGGATCAACATGAAGCACATAGGTTACTTTTACTCGATGGTCGTTAATTGGTGCAACTGTAAGCAACGATTCAGCTTCAGGAATACGAACAATTCCGTCTTTGACGGGTAAATAGTTCGGCAATTGTTCCAGTGAAACCTTTAACACGAGGCTAATTGAGTCTTGCCACATTTTTAAGTAAAAAATGAGATCTCTGTTGGAAATAGGCCAGGGTGTATCCACTTCAGAATAGTAAATAAGTTCTTTTTCATTAATCGTTTTGAGTATGCGCGGTTCAATAATATTGTGTTGCCAGTATTTATAACTTTCAATATCCAGTAAACCCGCAGCATATTCTTTCAGAGTAGCTTCGGCTTCAAATTCTACTTTAATAGTTTTGAATGCCGAGTTATTCGTTTCACATAGCCAAACCTTTATTCCATCTCCGTCTTTTTTTAATTGACAGCCTTCTTGTCCAAATACCGTAAAGACCAACAATTGAAGCAGGAAAGCAAAAAGAGTTGATCTTATCCTAATTTTTAAGGCAGTCAAAGATGGTGAGGTTTAAGTTTAGGGTTTATTTCCAAATGGCAGTGTAATTCCTAACCAGGGAATGGCAATGAATTCATTCAATCCGGTGTTTAGTGGTAATACTAGCCCAAAATCCAACCCTGCATGATTGCCTATTATTCTGCGTCCCCCAATCATTGATAAAATGAAGAAGTCGGTATCAACATCAAGAAAATAGTTCTCCATAACAAAATACCCTTTTGGGCCCGTACGTTGCAACAAGCTGAAAGAGAAGGCAGGTGTTCTCGACCAGCTGCTGCCAGCATAGCCATATCCTAACCCAAAACTTGCATTATGATCTTTGGAACCAATGGTAACAGTACCGTAGGCAATTCCAAAATTAGAATCGGACTCGCCAAGCACTGTTGCAAATAAGCCCCCCACACCTAAATTAAGCTTGTCTTGCTGTACAGGAATGGATAGCTTAGGTGTTACCCATACCGGTGATGGGGCACCAGCGAAAAGGAAAAGTGGTATTATTCCACCTCCGATCAGGAATTTGTCGGATACGCCTATACTAAACTGATTGAAGAATATCCACACATTCTGATAATATCCTTCTCCTTTCTTTAGTCCGTAACCGCTAGGCTGCCAAAAATACCTGGTCGATTGCATATGGTCTCCCCAGTAAACTCCTCCCTGAACTCGATTGGGATCAATGACATCAATGGAAACCACATTTGCCTTTTGGATTGTAATGATTCCCAGGTTTTTTGTTTTCAAAATAATTAATTGAGCATTTTGCTCAATTATCTCACCTATGTATTCATTGCCATCGGTTGTTTCAATCTTGTATGTTATGGTTGAATCCTGAACCATTAATGATTCTTTAATAACATCGGCTTCTTTGGCATCTAACCTAGGGAATACATCGCTTGCTATAGTCTTATGAAAGGTAAATAATACAGCTATTAACAATAAGCTTAGTGTGAAAATGGCTTTACTTGAACTTTGGCTTTTCATGATACAATTCTTTGGTTGAAGCAAAGATTATATTAAGATACTTTTAATTGAAATGATATTTTGCAACTTCGGATTGTTTTTGTTGCATTTTTTGCAAGTTCATCAGAGTGTTGACACATTCCTCTACTTCCTCCTTTGTTGAATATGGGTTTACAATAAAGGAGTAGGTTCATAGAAGGCCCAAATCGTTTTGCTCTATTGGGTATGTCTATGATGATGTAGCAGATGCTGCCCGGCTATATCGTGAAACAACACGTAAAATCCCCAAACCACCATTCCAACTCCTGTCAATGGGAGAATAATAAAAGGGAAGGCCATGGCACCTACGAGCAAACCAAGCAGAATTGAAATTTTCATAACTTCACTACTTTGATTACTACGTACGAGTTTACTTATTTATCTGCTAAAGTCCTATGATTAAAATCAGTATTGGAAAGGCTCGGTATTTTTATGAGCATTTAAAAAGGGAGGCATTAAGAATTATTCGTCAAAGATTGTTTCTCCGAATTCGTCAGTCCAGGATAGAACCCTGTTTTTTTGTTCAACTGTAAGTTTTGCCTTGGTATGAATAGCGGTATATATACCCATTGGCATTTCATTGCCCTCAACAGCTTCGTTAATGTCGTCCAGTTTGTCCAGTTTGTTCAGCTTGGACAATGAATTCCACTCTGAAAAGTTAAGATGCTTACGCCCTTTACGCACATCCTGAGCTACCAAAAAAGAAACGGGTGCTACATAACTATACCAGGGATAGTTGGTTTGATTAGAATGGCAATCGTAACAGGAAACTTTAAGCACTTGGCCAATATCTTCCGGCACTGCATAAGTTATCAGCAGGTCGTCCGGATTATTGGTTTTAACCTCCGGTTTGTTACTAGGTATAATCTGCAGAACTGCCAGTAGAACTATAAGCCCTAATCCGATTTTTTTAATCACAACAACTATCCCTTGAGTAAAACAACTATTTTTCCATTAATGAAGAGGCGGCAGAACCGGCCCAGTCCATTAGGGCTTTTTTCTCCTCATCTGTAGGTACTTTTTCAGGGAATTTTTGAGCAAATTTTTCTGGTGGCATTTTGCCTTCTTCTAAAACCTCAGCGATTTTATGAAGTTTTGGCGCCAGCTTGGATTTTTTAAGAGTGGGTAATTCGTCAAGGTTTAGCTTTGCTTTAGACTTTTCACCTTTTGAATTGGTATTATGGCATCCATAACAAGACTTTTGCAGGATAGCATTGATGTTTTCAGGAATTACCAATGGATCACCTGATGAATTGGTTTCAGCAGAAGGGTCCATCTTAAAACTGGAAAACAAAAAAATAGACACTACGGCCATACCTAAATAAATAACTAGTTTGTTCATTTTTTATAGCGTTTATGGTTTATAGACTTTAGTAAAGTAAAACCAATTTTTTCTTTTTTCTATTCCGCCTAATAAAAAAAAGCAAAGTTTTTAGGGTGAAAATGAAGTAAAGCTATATTCCCAATAGTTTTGTAATGAGTAGCAATAAAGTTATTTAGTAGAAACCTGTTCTTTAATCAGGGTTTTAAGCCACTTATCTGCTTTTTCAAACGTGGTAAATACTCTGTATTTGTATCCTCTTTTCTGACAGACCGATTCCCAGAACTTACCTATTTCCAGATTTGACTCATTAATCACACCGCTAATTACAATATCACTGAATTTTGGGAGTTTTTTCTCATACACCTTAACAAGGTTAAATGCATCAGCAAGAGGCACTTCGTAGTTTACTTCCCGATAATCTGCAAGTACATATTTGGTTCCGTATGCCTTGGCTGCTTCATTTATTTTTAAAGTGCCTTCTATTACTTCACTAAAATCCTTTCGTGTGCCGCGAGACGTAACCAGCAGGTACTCTTCTTTTAGTTCTATAAAGGACTCGTTTTTCAAAATGAAAGAATTTTAGTAATAAGATGTACAAAGTACGAAACTTAAGTTACTTCCCGATACAAATTGTTAAGCTGAAATGTAAAGCCCTATTAATAAAGGGTTTCAGAGGTTGCGTATTTATTTGGGCAACAACTGGGCAACAAAACCCACTAAAACAAGTGCAAGTACAGCACAAAGAAAAGAAAATATTTAGTTTGGTGTAGAGTGTGTTTGTCCTTATCATAAGCAAAAGGCGAAGATAAGTTTTTACACTATCTTAATTGACTAACAACTGCTTCCAATTGTAAGCCCATATACTGGCAGAACTCTTCAACGGTAACAACTTGGTGTTGCTGCTTGTTGAAGTACTCTTTAATCCTCTTAATAAGGTATCTACCATATCTGTCGCTTTTGCCTGTGATTATCTGAATGTCTTTCGGATAAATACACAGTCTATTCATTTTTAAATTACTCTTTTCATACTCTATCCATACATTAGGTATAAAGTAAACATTGCAAAGATAATATGTTTTTGTGAGTGTTAAAAGTGTGTTTGTTGGAATAATGTGGCAATAACGGAAATGTCGGAAGTGGTTATTTGTAGAGCCTTATAAAGCGTTATAGTTTTGTTTCGTGATGAAGAAAATAATTGTATCGGTTTTGTTTTTAATGGCTTTTACAGCCGCTTTTTCGCAAGAAGAAGCAAGGGTGATGAAAGTTAAAGATGGCGATACATACGTTCTTAAAACGACTGCAAAGGAGCATACAATAAGGTTATTAAATGTTGATGCTCCCGAACTAAATCAACACTGGGGTTTTAACTCTTGGCTCAATGTAAAAGCCTTGATACTTGGTAAGGTGGTAAAGTTTGAAGTATTGAAAACTGATGTGTATGGTAGAGAATTGGCAATGGTATATGTGGATGGGCAAAGACTGGATGAAATACTTATTGCAAATGGTTGGGCTTGGCACTACATCAATTTTGATACTGATGCAAGGCTTGAAGATTTGATGCGTAAAGCATCAAGTGAAAGAAAAGGACTTTGGGAATGTGGGGCTGAAAAAGTTTGTCCGCCCTGGCTATTCAGAAAGTATAATCCAAGAAACAGATACAGGTTTTGTAAAGGCTGTATCGCAACAAAAAAGTAATTACTAACAATTTAAATAAATAACAAAATGGCAAGATTAAAAGGCTTACTAAAAATAGAAGGTACATTGGATAACCTTACCTTCTACAAAACACAGGATGGACATCTTGTGAAAACAAAAAGTGGTGTATCTGGTGACAGAATAGCCAATGATCCTAACTTTCAGCGTACCCGTGAAAACGGT
>JAGQYI010000079.1 GCA_020436165.1 Cyclobacteriaceae bacterium
GTTTTCTACATCAATCCAAAAAAATAATCAGCTAGTTTTCAACAACTTACCCACGTAATTATACCCGTTTTATGCACAGGGTTATCCACAGGTTTTTGTGGATAAGCAGTAAGATATAACTGCTTTGCGCGCACGCGCACAACAGTGCAAAACTGTGTGGACGAAACGAAAAAGCCATCATCAGAGTAAAAATTATTTTTTGTATTCCATATCCACATGCGGAATGCCGTCCTCCAGGTAAACTTCTGAAACTGCTTTAAACCCAAAGCTTCCGTAGTAATCCTGCAAATGTTCCTGTGCAGAAAGGATCATGGTATCTTCCGGGTAATGCTCCCGAATGTATTCCATGGCCCTCTTCATTAATTGGCTGGATAAGCCTTTGCCTCTGTGCTCTATTTTTGTTACCACCCTGCCAATACGTGCTGTTCCGGTTTTGGAAGGGATGATTCGCAGGTAAGCAATTACCGTATCGTCCTCCTTTATATATAGGTGTATCGCTTTTTCATCAGCCCCGTCCAGTTCCGGGTATGGGCAATTTTGCTCTACTACAAAAATGTCGGTTCTTAGTTTGAGGAAACTATAGAGCTCGCGAAGGGTGAGTTCTTTGAAAAGTTTGATGTGAATAGTACTCATACATTTCAAAGATAATTATTCTTGGATGCACAGAAATGAACTTTTATCTTAGAACCTTAGTTACCACACTACTATGACAATCTCCAAAGACCTTATCCAATTCCTGAAAGACCTGGAGCAAAACAATAACAAAGAGTGGTTCGAAGCCCACAAGTCTACGTTCCAGAAGCATCAGAAAACCATGAAGACTTTTTTTGCTGAAGTTGCCGACCGCTTACGTGCAACGGATGACATAGAAAGCCATAAGGTGTTTCGTATTTATAGAGATGTTCGTTTTTCCAAAGACAAGACTCCTTATAAGTCCTGGTTTGCAGGGTCGTTTAAACGGACTGCACCAATGTTGAGAGGTGGGTACTATATGTCGATGCAACCGGGTCACACAAAAGTAGGTGGCGGTTTTTATGGTCCCAGCCCAACCGATTTGCTGCGCATACGCAGGGAGTTCGAGCAAAACGATTCGGAGATTCGGTCCATTCTTGACGATAAGAAATTCAAAAGCATCTTTGGTGAACTTATGGGCGAGGAGGTTAAAACCGCTCCCAAAGGCTTTAGTGCCGACCATCCTGCTATTGATTTGATCCGTAAAAAGCAGTTTTACGTCATGCGCTCCTTTAATGATGCCGAAGTAACCAAACCTGACTTTCAGGATAAGGTAGTGGAAACCTTTCTTGCCCTCCGCCCCTATTTCGATTATATGAGCTCTGTACTAACCACCAACCTGGACGGTGAAGTAATAGTAAAATAAGTTAATTGTCCAAAAGAATAAATTTTCATATCTATTTATGTAGTTAACTACATATTGCATATATTTACGTAGTTAACTACATAAATATGCCAAAAGACGATTTTATTAAAGAGTTAGGCTATCTGGGAATCACCACCCGGTTCAAACGAATTAGCGACATGCTAATGCATGATGGCAAGAAAATGTATAGTGCTTTAAAAA
>JAGQYI010000080.1 GCA_020436165.1 Cyclobacteriaceae bacterium
TATCTTTTTATTTGTTTAGACAACCAATTTGTTTTTTGTTCTGACGATAATGTATTCATGTTTATGTGTCTATTAAAGCGAAAAGTTTGTAATCAGGTAATAAGCCGCCCATCCGAAAAAGCCGACTAATAGAATCCAAAGCCAACTTGGAATACTTTGTGGCGTTTCACTGCCATGTATAATGAACTGCTTTTGATTTCCCTTGTCGTAAGCATTGATCATTAAAGGAATTGTACCATCTACAGTACTGCTATCTTTTATTCCTTCTACACTAATTGCAGGCCCGTTTCTTACAAAAAATTTTACTTTTCGTATTCCTTCACGTCCTGTGGGTGATTGACTTACTATTTTCAAGGTGTGTTCACCATCAGTTAATTTTTTTGTGTCTAAATCAAACTGAACTGGAGTATCCAATACTGCAATAGGTTGAATATCATCATCTATAAACAAGGTTATTTTGCTTTTTTCTGAACTCATAAGGTATTTATTGAATAATGATGTGTTTGATATGATCTGGTTTCTTTTCTCCAGGTCGAACTAGATATTTAATCGAATAAAAAAGAGTTAGCAATGTTATAAGGGTAATTGCTGTAATTATTACCCAATCCCAATTACTCTCTGGACCGGCACCATGGGTTAGTCCCATAGTTATCTTCGGCTGTTGCTTCTCACATACAGGACAAGCATATATAACGCTAACCGCAAAAGCAGCTAATATTGTAAGGCGATATTTTAGTTTCATATGCATTATTTTTCTGCGGTTAGCTTTATGAAATCCATTATTTTTCTCACTTCTTCTACCGAAACTTTTTTAGCATCATTACCCCAACTTGTTCTCTCGTGATTCATGATTGCCGTTACTTCTTCAGGAGATAAATTGTTGTTCATACCAACAGCGTTCATTACAGCATATTCTGGCCGTGCATCGTATCCAAGCATGATTATATTTACAAATAGCTCTATATCATCACCAAGAACAATTGGACTTCCCTTTAATGGAGGAAAAGCACCTTTTAAACCTTCTCCATTTGCCTGATGGCAGCTCGCACAGTTATTGTTATACAGCAATTCACCATTTGGTAGATCTGGTAAAATTCCTCCTGTATTGTTTTGTGGAATTGAAGGGTTTGTTTCCTTTTTATATAAGAAATCACCAGCTGGCTGACCTGTTGGCAGTTCTACTTGTTTTAGAGATTGCAAGTAAGCCACCAAATCCAAAGCTTCTTGCGATGCAACTATTTTACCTGTTTGTCCTTTTCTGAATTCTTTAGGTACATTGATTTCAACATCAGTGCTATCTAATTCTGTTTTCTCATAAAACAACCATGGGTATGCTGGCATTATAGAAGTTGGAACCACTACTCGGGGTTGATATAAATGTAAAAGATTCCATGCCAAACTTGGTTGACGCTTCCCTACATTGGTTAAATCAGGCCCTGTTCGTTCAGTTCCCATTAATGTAGCTGTATTTCGCCAAAAATCGGTACGCTCTATTCCTGCGTAATCAGCAGCTATACCAGGTCTATCTCCCCAAACTTTATCCATTTCAACATTTCTAACTTGTTGGGTGTGACAGGCCACGCAACCATTAGCAATGAAGCTTTGCTTACCTCGGAAAGCAGACTCACTCAAAGGTATATATCCTGGTAATGGTGCATTTCCCTCCTGGTTCTTTGTGGCAGGTATTAACGCAACGAATAAAGTCAAAAACACAAACAGCCCTAATGCCGACCAAAACAGTTTTCTATGATTATTAAATAACTCCATAATGCTATTATTGTTTAGATTGTTCTTCCATTAATATTTTTCTAGCTGCCAATACTTCAATAGCCGTTTTGGGAATTCTAGGTAAACTTTTTCGGGTGAGCATGAGGTAAAAGTTATAAGCAAATAGTAGGTGTGAAATCCACATTAAAGAACCTCCTATTGCACGCCACAACCAATAAGGCTTCATTAATTCTACACTTTCAATAAATGGCACACCAGACATCCACATTAAACCACGCATTGTAGAACCATACATTAATGGAATGGTATAGAACATTAGTCCGATAAGTGCTAGCCAAAAATGTGCACCAATGGTAATTTGTGGAGCTTCTTTACCTGTTAAACGTGGTACTATGGTGTATATAAACCCCCATAACATAAAGGAAATAATGCCATACATGGTTAGGTGTGAGTGAGCAACTGTAAAATCGGTGAAGTGCCAAACTAGATTAGTAAAACGAAAGGCTTCTGCTGTACCTTGAAGTGAACCAGTAAAGTAGAATATAATACCTATTAAGTAAAACGGAAGGGTGTAACTATCTTTAAGTTTGTTCCAAGCGCCTTTAAAGGTTAATAGGAAGTTAGTTGTTCCTGCCACAACAGGGATTATCATACCTGCACTACCTACAATGGCAACTGTTTGCAACCACCACGGAATGGCACTAAAAATAAAATGGTGCGTACCTATTAAGGTGTAAAAAAGTATTTGCGCCCAGAAAGCTAATATTCCTAGACTATATGAATAAATAGGTTTATTTAATTGCTGTGGGAGGAAGTAGTACATTAAACCAAGACTAAACAACATAAACCACATTCCAACACCTTGGTGCATATAGTAGCCTTGAATTATAGTTTCTCCAAGACCATTTTGCCAAGTTGGCCAATACGCTATAAAGGCAATCACTAAGACAAACATCATGGCTGCGATGATGTACCAATTAGAAACATATATTTCTTTGGTTGTTCGCTTGGCTATGGTTTTAATAAAATTTGAAATAGAAATAATTACACCTATTCCAAATAGGGCCATCACTGGCCAGATATATTCTCTATACTCCCCACCACCATTATTTAAACCAGCCATTAAACATATGGTTCCTATTACAACAGAAGCATTAATGAGAACTAAGGTTTGATACCCTTTACGAATACTCGCAATGGCTACATTGCTAACTCTTGGCACAACGTAATACGCCAATCCAAGCATAGCCAATGATGCCCAACCCCAAAAAACTGAGTTAGTATGTACAGGTCTTAACCTTCCAAAGCTCAACCAACTAACATGATCAACATCTGGAGCTACAAACTTTATTCCAAGGTATTCCCCAACTGTCGTCCCAAACAACAACCAAAATGTTGCCGACCCCAAGAACCATAGAATTAGTTTGGTAAGCTTCGGCTCTACAAATGGTCGGGGTTGGCTTTTTTTCTTTTGAGAAACAAAACGTAACTCATCAGCTTTGGAAATTTCCGAAATTATGCCTCGTTCGTCATTTATATCCAATTTACCCGCCAGTTCTTCACCACTTAATTCATACTCAAGCTGCACTTTTCTTTTCTCTAAGCCTTTAATTTCCTCAGGGCTTAAATCAGCCAAGTATTTGTTAAAATCATCAAGTTCTTTTCTCCAATAAAACCACTTGATAGTCTTCTTAGCTTCTAAAAAGACTAATAGTGCTATAACAAGAATAGGGATGGCTATAAGTATAATTGTTATGATTACACCCCATTCTGAATACAAATTTGTGTTTTTCATTTTTAGTATCGGATAATTTTGTCCATTATTATTTTAAATTTTTTTATCTCTTCAAAAAACCAAGTCCATATTCAATTTTTTCAGCCAATTCAAGCACTGTAGTGGTTTCTAAGAGATTTTGCAACTTGTCTCTAACTTCCTTAAATTTATCATGTAATGGACAAGGCATATTAGCATTACATTGCTTTAATCCCAATCCACATCCTTTAAAAATCTGGTCACCATCAATTGCCACTACCACTCTTTCAAGCTTAATACTATTTAACTTTTGATAATCTATAGAAAATCCACCCGTAGGGCCTTTTTCGGAAAGTATCACCTCACTTTTGACTAATTTTTGCAAAATTTTAGACGTGTATGATTCTGGTGAGTCAATTTCTTTGGCCACTTCTTTCAAACTAACCTTACGAGATTGCACACTCTGAGAAGCGATAAAAACCACTGCTCTAATACCATATTCACACGCTTTTGAAAACAAACTGAATTAATTTTTGGTAAAAATACTGATAAAAATTTAATAGCGGACAAATCTATCCATTATTAATAGGTTTTAAATTAAAAAACAATAGAAGTGAAGTGCTTTAGCATCATTATTCTATTTCAGGCATCCGATTTTAACTTGAATCAAACTGCTGTTCAGAAATTATCGACATCGCTTAACGAACAAACTAACAGAAATGTTATATGGCTTAGTTATTTAGAAAGCCGAGTATTGGATGTCTTGGTGAATGAAAAATCCATCCTAATCACATTTGACAAGAGCGGAAAGCTGATTGACAGTTTACATGGAATAAGCTGTTTTGTAATCCATCTTACTGAACTAATAAAGGAGACTTTTCCGGGAATATACCATTGGGTAAAAGAATTGAATCTGATAGCAATTGAGCAAAAGGAATCAAAAGCATTGGATTTTATTCAAAACAAGAATTACCACAGCGTTAAAGTAATCAAACGCAAAGGTCAGCTTGATAGAGTGGAATGCGAAGAGAAAATGCCCATTGACAAAAGGGTAATTGATATAATGAGAGATGCAGCCTTCCAAAGTATTTCTATCAACCAGGAGGACGGAAAGGCAGTACACATTAATAGAGTAGTAAAACAAAAGTTATGAAAGCTTTGAGAAATATTCAGGCAACATCACAAACACTGGTCTTATCAAAA
>JAGQYI010000081.1 GCA_020436165.1 Cyclobacteriaceae bacterium
AAAAGTAATTATTAAAGAAAAAAATTAGATGAGAAAAGCTAAACCTAAGAAGAGGTATATTCTTCCTGATCCTAAGTTTGGTGACACCCTGGTAACCAGGTTTGTTAACAACTTAATGGTTGATGGAAAGAAGAGTATTGCTTACTCTATTTTCTACGATGCGATAGCCATCGTTGAAAATAAGACCGGTGAGAATGGACTCGAGACTTGGAAAAAAGCACTGAGCAATGTAAGTCCTTCTGTAGAAGTAAAAAGTAGACGAGTTGGTGGTGCCACGTTCCAGGTTCCTTTAGAGGTTAGGCCTGATCGAAAAATATCATTAGGCATCAAATGGTTGATCCTGTTTGCGCGTAAGCGTGGTGAAAAAACCATGACTGACAAGCTGGCTGGAGAAATTATTGCAGCATCAAAAGGTGAAGGAGCTGCTATTAAGAAAAAAGATGATACGCATAGAATGGCGGAGGCTAACAAAGCCTTCTCACATTTTCGTTTTTAATTAACTATGGCTAAAGACTTAAAATTTTTGAGGAATATCGGTATCATGGCCCACATCGATGCCGGAAAGACTACTACTACCGAGCGTATTTTGTACTACACGGGGTTGAGCCATAAAATTGGGGAGGTGCACGATGGTGCAGCTACTATGGACTGGATGGAGCAGGAACAGGAGCGTGGTATTACCATTACTTCAGCCGCTACTACCACTTCGTGGAAATACCCAACTACGCAGGGCCAGGCTACCAACGATACCCAGGAGTTCAAGATCAATATCATTGATACTCCCGGTCACGTTGACTTTACTGTGGAGGTAGAGCGTTCACTTCGTGTTTTGGACGGAGCTGTTGCCCTATTCTGTGCGGTATCTGGCGTTGAGCCACAATCAGAAACTGTTTGGAGACAGGCCGATAAATACAAGGTGCCAAGAATTTGTTTTGTAAACAAAATGGACCGTGCCGGTGCTGACTTCTTTAAAGCGGTTGACGAAATAAAAACAAAATTAGGTGCAAACCCAGTGCCTCTTCAAATCCCGATAGGAGCAGAAGAAACCTTTAAAGGTGTGGTTGACTTGATTACACATAAGGCAATTGTGTGGAATGAAGACGATATGGGTATGACCTACAAGGAAATAGAAATTCCTGAAGATATTAAAGATACGGTAGAAGAGTGGCGTCAAAAACTGATCGAATCAGTTGCAGAATATGACGACCATTTGTTAGAGAAATTCTTTGATGATCCGGACAGCATTACAGAAGATGAAATGAACAAAGCGATCCGCGAAGCGGTAATCGATATGTCTTTCTCACCTGTATTGTGTGGTTCAGCATTTAAGAACAAAGGTGTACAGGCATTGTTGGATGCAGTTTGTGCGTACCTGCCTTCTCCTCTTGATCTGCCTCCTGTTGAAGGTACAAACCCTGATACAGAAGCTAAAGAAACAAGAAAACCTGATGTAAACGATCCGTTTGCTGCGCTTGCCTTTAAAATTGCCACAGACCCATTCGTTGGTCGTTTGTGCTTCTTTAGAGTGTATTCGGGTAAACTGGAAGCAGGTTCTTATGTGTACAATGCCAGAACCGAAAAACGTGAGCGTATTTCGCGTTTGATGCAGATGCACTCCAACAAGCAAAACCCAATTAGTGTGGTAGAAGCTGGAGATATTGCTGCAGGTGTTGGTTTCAAGGACATCAAAACAGGTGATTCATTGGTGAATGAAAAGAACAAGATCATACTTGAGTCAATGACATTCCCAGAGCCTGTAATTGGTTATGCTATTGAGCCTAAAACTCAAGCCGATGTTGATAAACTAGGTATGGCTATTGCCAAATTAGTAGAAGAAGATCCTACTCTTAGAGTGAATACAGACGAAGATACAGGACAAACTGTATTGCGTGGTATGGGAGAGCTTCACCTCGAGATCATCATTGATCGTCTGAAGAGAGAGTTTAAGGTTGAGATCAACCAGGGTGCTCCTCAGGTGGCGTACAAAGAAAACGTTACTTCTTCAGTTGAGCACAAAGAGGTGTACAAGAAACAAACGGGTGGTAAAGGTAAGTTTGCCGATATCGTGTTTGAACTTGGACCAAGAGAAGATGGAAAAGAAGGGTTGTTGTTCGATAACAAAATTGTGGGTGGTGTAATTCCTAAAGAATTTATTCCATCGATTGAGAAAGGTTTCAGCCAGGCAATGTCAAACGGTCCTTTGGCCGGTTTCCCTGTGGATTCATTGTACGTTCGCTTGTTCCATGGTTCGTTCCACGATGTTGACTCCGATGCGTTGTCATTTGAATTGGCAGCTCGCTTAGGTTTCAAAGAGGCAGCCAGAAAAGCAGGACCTCAATTGTTGGAGCCCATCATGTCAGTAGAAGTAGCAACCCCTGAAGAATACACAGGTCCTGTAAACGGTGACTTGAATAAGAGAAGGGGTATCATGAAAGGTATGGATTCAAAAGGAGGTGCTCAGATTTTGAAAGCTGATGTGCCTTTGTCTGAACTTTTCGGATATGTTACCGATTTGAGAACAATTACTTCAGGTAGAGCATCTGCCTCGTTAACGTTCTCACACTATGAGCCAGTGCCTAAGCACCTGGCCGAAAAGATAATTGAAGAAGTAAAAGGAGTTGTTAATAAATAAGTTATGAACCAAAAGATTAGAATCAAATTAAAGTCTTACGATCATAACTTGGTTGATAAGTCATCTGAAAAGATTGTACGTGCTGTAAAAGCTA
>JAGQYI010000014.1 GCA_020436165.1 Cyclobacteriaceae bacterium
GTTCAATATCAGCATCACTAAACCCAAAATTCTCTTTGAGGATCTTTTTATTTGTGACTTTCAGAATTTCAGTAATGTCTTTTTTGGATCTAATCAAGCTATCAATTTCTGGCAAAAGCTCATTATTATCAGGGTGATAGGGAAGTAGTATTTCTTCTACTTCATTAGGCATTAACTCTAAGACACCACCTCCATGACTTCTACCACATATTTCTGAAAAGGCTAGTGATAACGAGTTGTAATAACTTGCTGTTAACGCTTTTATTTCTACATTAGGCTTTATAGTTACACGGTGCATAGTGTCTGTCGTGTAAGCTTTAGCTTCATTGATTATTAGTTTTGGGTATAGGTTATTTCTGCGAATAAACAAAGCATCGGAAATTCTCAACGAAGGCACAATTTGCCATTCTTCACGAATTCTACATTTATAACCTTCATTAATTTTTTGTTCTTCTCCCCAAGAAATATAATTACGTGCTCCAATTGATCCGTTTAAATCTTTCATTTTAGGAAAGGTCAATAAGTGCGTTCGAGCTTCGGCTTTTCGGTTGTTTTGCCAGTCTTTTTTAGTGAATATAGCACTGGGAACCTGAACACTTCTCCCTACTAATGGTTTGGCATATTTATCTAAATCGTATGTCTCAACTGTTGAAAGCGGAACGGTAAAGAACGGATTGGATCCTGTTGTAATACCAACTTCCACTTTTGCATATTTACCAAGCTTCGATATTTTTTTACTTTTTTGAAGTCTCTCTAAAAAATCAATTTCCTTTTGGTCGAGAAAATAAAAAGTCCATTTGTTAGATTTAAAATCAATTTTCTTTTTTGGACTTTTCAATCGAGCTACATCCAGCTTGTGAAGTTCTTCTGCATCACGTAATTCCAAATGCTCTATTAAGTGCGTTTTAGAATTGTTCTTTTCACAAAGCAATAAAACAACTTCTTGTTGTATGTCAGGAAAAACCAATTTTTCAAAAGAAACGATATTGATTTTGTTGTAAAACTTAGCTAAAAATTCACGTAAAGTTTGAGCGTAAGATACCTGCAAAATTTCGGCAGGTAGAACAAAACCAATTTTACCCTCATTTTTCAATAGTAGAGAAGAACCAACAACAAAAGAAACCCAAGCGTTCGTTAATTTTGAATATTTCAAATCAGCTTTATTAAAAATATCGGCTGCAAATTTTTGTTGTTTCTTGTTAAAGTACTGATAGCGTATATAAGGTGGGTTACCGATAATTAAATCGAACTTCTTCTTAGTGCCTATACAGAATTCATGAAAATCAGAATGAATCACCTTAGAGTTATTTAAATCAATATTTCTTGATTTTTCTGCTTCTAGCTCATCATATTCAATCCCTGTAACAGAGTTGTATTCAAATTCACCTTTCTTTATTTCTTCTAAAAAAACACCGTCACCACAACTCGGCTCAAGAATGTCTAGCTTTTTATTTCCATTAAATGCCCACTTTAAAATGAAGGCAGCAATAGGGTTCGGAGTGTAAAAACCTCCCCTTAATTTATCTTTCGATGCATTTTCAATTAGCCGCATACAGTTCTGAAATTAAAGGAATAAGATTATCATCTTCTCCTAGGTTAAATAATAATTTTAGAGCATTGTCTAAGTCAGCTTTATTTGCATGAAACTGTCGCTCTAATGGGGTTAAAGCTCTTCTATTTCCTGCGTTTTGATCTATTTCACCTTGTAGCTTAATTAATTCTCTTTGAATTGATGCAATACTATCATGTATCTCCTTTTCAGATTCATTTTCAAAATGAATTTCTCTGATCGGAAGTTTTTTCAAAACTTTTGTTCCTCTCGCTATGTATCCACCCCTGAATACTTCTCCATGGAGGGCAGAAAACCACTCCAAGTATTTTGAATTCAAAAGAGCTTGTATATAATAAATTGAATAAGGAGATTCTTCGGGCAATGTAATCATACAGTAACCTGCGGTTCCTCCTGATGAAATTAATGTCCCAAAATAGTCAATAGCATACTTATTCCCTTGTGACAAAACACCAACAATAATTTTTGCCGGAACATCACATTTGTCTAAGCTTTGATGCCTTCCATACCTATACCATTCATTTTCTGTTTCAGGAGTAGGTTTTATATCTCTTTTAGGGTTAGAAAGAACTTCTTGATAATGTTGTAAGTATTCATGAGTGAATGGATATTCTCTTCTTAGTTGATCTATTTTGACAAATTTAATCCCATCATTTGTTTTCAAATAAGGGTATATCACAAAAGCATTTGGAGCAAATGGTCTATACGTGTTCAAATTATCAACTCCACTTGCCGTTTTAA
Source organism: Cyclobacteriaceae bacterium (assembly GCA_020436165.1). Taxonomy (GTDB): domain Bacteria; phylum Bacteroidota; class Bacteroidia; order Cytophagales; family Cyclobacteriaceae; genus JAKISE01. Next base: position 2,312 of record JAGQYI010000014.1, read on the forward strand.
AATATGGTCTTGTTAATTCTTTTTCAATCTTCCAGTTTCTACCATCTTTAAGGAAGTATATATAATCATCATCTTCACTTGAAGCAGAGTGGATATAAATATTATTAGCACTAGTTTGTATTCCGTTGTAAATGCTCTCGGCACCAATCAAATCGGAAAGCAATACAGATTGATTTTGAATAGATTCAAATAGCGGCTTCAGGTTTCCTGGAACTAAAACCCATCCTTCATTATCTAATATTTCAGTTTCGATTGAATCATAATTTTCCGTAGAAATGTTTCTTGTTTTCCAGTCCTTTAAAGATTGTATTTCAAGATATTCAAGACTTTCTATCTCAGATTTTTTTAAAATAAGAAGACAGGTATAAGTTGTTTTATCTTGAAAAATTTGATTTGCTCCAAAAGATATTATCCGCTCAACAACTTTTAAATTACTCAGGTATTCCCTGAGTTTTTTTCCTGCACCTACTTTTGTGAATTTACTTGGAACTATATAGCCGAAAAAACCATTCGGTTTCAAAAGGTTTAAGCTTCTTTCAATAAATAAGAAGTATTTATCAAATTGCTTAAAGGCAGATGAGTAATGTGTTTTGTATAAAGGCAACTCCAAGGGGGTAAACTGCTTCATGTGTTCTGTAGCTAAGTACGGAGGGTTACCCACAATTACATCAAATTTGTTTTCACCAAAGTCATAAGGGTTAATTTCTCTTTGGTTTTCAGCAGAAGTTAATTTTGAATCTATAAGACTGTTACCATAACAAATATTATTATCCATGTTAGGTAAAGCCGGTGTTGGGATAGTATTATTATCCTCATTCTCTAATAATTTGAGTAACAAGCCAAACTTGCAAGCTTCTACGGCATTAAAATCTTTATCGACACCAAAAATACAATTGATCAAAAGTTGCCGCTTGGTCTCAAATCTAAGCTTGTAAGAACTGATAGCTGTTTGAATAAGCTGTGAAGAATCATTCTTTAAATAATAATCAACCAAAGTATCATGGAGCAACTGATAGGTTTCTAATAAAAAAGCTCCAGAGCCACATGCAATATCAGCAAAAGAAGAACTTAATATTTCAATATCTGTTTTGTCAGTACAATATCGAACAACTGTTTCTCTAAGTATGTCTTGTATAATAAAAGTTGGAGTGGTTACAATATCTCTGTCGATATGTTCAGGTTTCTTTTGAAGAGTTATTTCTCCGTCAGATATTTTCAGTTGTTCCCCTAAAAAAATCTCATAAATATTACCTAGTATATCAGAAGCAAAAACTGAAAAACTGTAAGTGCTTTCAGGGAAATATAATTGTTTAATAATCGTCCAAAATGCTGAGCTATTATTAGTGATAATTTCTTCAATCAACGCATGGTTGAATAGCCCTGCATTGTATTTTCTATCTGCCTCACGAAATTTCCTGATTAATGCATTAAAATCCTCATTATCGGCAAAATTCAAAAGCGTTTTATAAATTTCAATATTTCGATCTTCACAAACTCGAAGGAAAATTATACTATTAATATAGCTTTGAACTACGTCATTTAATTGGGGTTCATCCAGTTGGTTCTGATGAGAGTATATTTCCTTTCCGAGAATTAAACGCCATTCATTAATTTGATTTAAAAACAAGTCGTCAACACTTGATAATTTTAATTGACTTTCAATTTCCTTCCAGATTTCGTCAAATCCTCCACTATATACTGATTCATGACTTAGTTGTTGTTTGATTTCTTCAAAACACTTTTCATATTCTGTATAATGATATAACTTCACTCTTGATTTTACGGCAGAATCATCTTTATCTACCTTTCTTGAGCAATCATATATAGCAAGGTGCTCGAAGTTTGAAAGAACTGAAATTTTAAGTTTTGCCGTAAAGCCATATCTACGAACCTGCTTAGCTGGTTCAGGGTCTGTATCTATCTTAACATTTGGTTTTTTAGCTTCTAAAAAGAATTTCCTTTCTGAAAATAATCGAAAAGTATAATCAGGCTTTTTTGTATTGCTGTTAACATCTCCTCGCAAAGCTTCTTCCACTAAAACTTCTCTTTCATTAGTAGGTTTTCCTTGGTTGTTTTTTAAATCCCATCCGAGCATTTCAAACAATGGATCTAAAAAGTCAGTTCGTAACTGTGTTTCATTATAGGTTGCTTTTAGGTAAGCATCCCTATTTGAATCATATTTATTTACAAGGTCTTTTATTGTCATAGATTTATAAATCGAGAGAACCTTGTTGAAGATTCCTGTTTTTTAAGTATTTAATTTTTTCTTCTGCAACTCTAAGAATCTCATCTGAATTGCTTTCTTCTAATAGATCATAAGCTACTTTGTCACTTAATAATATCAAGCCCAGATCATCTTCACTTTCATCAAAAATTGTTGCCAATACAGGAAGCATTTCTTTATTAGCAGATCTTTCTCCCCTTTCTATTTTGCTTAGGGTTGAAGGATCAATATCTAATTCTGCTGCAACTTTTCTTAGCGGCAGTCCTTTACTCTCCCGTAATGCTCGAATGTGTTCTCCAAATGATTCCTTTGCTGTCATTTCTGTAATTTTCTTGAAATATTATTCAGGACATATTTTGTCCAAATATAATAAGAAAAGGGAATTTTCTGTAAAAAACTTGTAAATATTTGCCTTTGTGGAAAGATTTATTTAATGGTTGTAAAACTCATCTGTTTGCCAATTTTTAGCCAATTGGTAAACCAAGCGGTAGCGAACCATGAGCCGTCTCCAGAGCCATCGGGAGTTTCAAAGTTGATACGTTTGTCTAGGAATATCACTTCCAGTCCGCAATGCTTAAAATATTGTTGGCGTTTGGCGGTTTCAAATGTGGTGAGAGGTAGTAGAAAGGCAAAGGGCTTGCCTAAACAGTATGCTCGTTCTAAAAATTCTTGTTTAAGAGCATAAGGTGGATTAGTAATGATGCAGTCGTATTGCTTTGGCTCGTAGCTCAGAAAGTCTTTTCCGGTAAGTAAATCGGTACTAATCACCTTAAAACCTTGCTTTTTGAGGTAAGTGGATAAGTTTCCTTTACCACTGGCACATTCCCATATTGTCCAATCCTTTTTCAGGAACGGCAATAGAGGTGTCAGTGCTTCCGGTGGCGTTTGAAAATCGTCCGGACTTCCTTTTTTAAGCGGTGGTTTCATTTACTTGGATGCAAAAGGAGAATTCGGTCCGGTTTCGTGGTGGCGTAGGTACTCTATAATTAGTTTTACGGTAGCTGCCGAGCGGTTTTTGTACAAGGGTTTATCCTGATGATCCCTTTCTTGAAGCATCATGCGGATTTTGCGTTGGTCTTCGGTGTCAATAAACTTCTTGCAGGCACGGATGAAGGCATCACGGCTGCATCCACGAATTTTAAGTCTTCGCATATCTACATACACAAAGAAGCTTCTGCGTTTTTTATATTCATCCTTACTGATGCTGCCATCGGCAAAGGCATTGTTGGCAAGGTTGTATTGTTCATCTACAATGTAGGTGGCAATTCGCACTAAAAAGTAATTAGGTATTCTGCTTTCATAGCGAGATACGTCATCTACCTGATGATGCAAACGGAGCCATGTGCAGTTTTGCCATTCGGTGGTAGTGATTTTCGCAATGGACTGGTGACTAATCATAATATCCAGTCCGTTGTGGCGATTGGTGGTGAGTAAACCTACCACGGTTTGACCTTTTGCACCTACCATGTATTTGTCCAAATCTTCCAATACCAATAAGCCATTTTTGAATTGGTTCACCATGCGTTGTACCACTTCACGTTTTTCCTCAATGCTCATATTTTGTCCGCTTTTGGCTATTGGTCGGATCCTGCGAGCTTGCACCTTGGTTAAGGCTTTGATATGAAAAGGGCTTACCGTTGGAAACATCGGGTAATCATCATCGTTCACATCAAAAGCCAGTACCTTTCTGCCTTTACGTCCGGTAGAGGCATCGTCTTTCATGTAGTGGCGTATCTCGGTTACATTGCGATAGGTTTTACCTACACCGGTTTCTCCACAAACGAGTACCAACATGGGTTGGCGTTCCAAATCTTCTTTGGAATAGGTAATGGGCTTTCTGCCTCTGGTCGATTTCTTTTGTTCTATGTCTTGATTAGTCGTTTCCTTCTTCATCCTGTGCTACTTCTAATACCGTGTTTTCTAATTCATCCTCTTCGGTTTCATCTTCTTCTTGTTCCATGGAAGGTTCATAA
>JAGQYI010000015.1 GCA_020436165.1 Cyclobacteriaceae bacterium
ATAAAGGGGCATGGAGGATGGAGTAGTATAATCTTTGAGAATTAAAAAAATATGCCCTGTTTATAAAAAAATATTTATCTGATTATCAGCTACTTACATTTTTTATTAAAAAAAAGAGTGTTTTTTTAATCCAATCTTATAATTCGTAATTATTTGACTTATAGATAATTATGAATTTTCTATGCGCAATCGTTTTCGGTAACAAGGCGTATCAACAAGCCAGTCATGTAGATTTAAAGAGTCCAAATACGCCAGAATGGTGAGGTTTTTAGTATGTGCTTAAAGCGTATCAAAATTTATATATATCTGACTGTCAATAAGTTAATTTGATATTTAAGGCAAACATAGTAAAATTGTTGAACCAGAAGAAACAAATTAAGTTATGAAAAAAGTAAAACATTATTTGTGGCTAACCGCCATCGTAGCGGTATTTACCACACAGATTATTTCCTGTAAAAAGGAAGAACCTGCACCTGAAGTAATATCAGGGTTTTCATTTGCTGTGGATGAAACCAACTATAAGCAGGTGACCTTTACGAATGCTTCACAGAACTACACATCATTGGAATGGGACTTTGGTGATGGAACTGCTAAATCAACGGATGAAAATCCAGTGCACACCTATGCAGAGGTAGGTACCTACACTGTATCGTTGATGGCTACATCAGGTAGCTCTAGTGACGAGTCCTCACAAGAGATTGTTATTGCTGACCCTAATGAAATGCTTACTGCTTTGGCAGGTGATGTTTCTAAAACGTGGAAATTATTAAGGGATGTAAGTACAGGCAGATACCCACTTGAAGTGGGGCCATGGGATCATTCCACTATTTGGTGGGGAGTAGGGTTAGGTAATGACGAGTTAGCTAACCGTCCTTGCATGTTAAATGATGAATGGACCTTTACACGTGATGGATCTATGACCTTCGATGCCAAAGGAGATTATTGGGGCGAAGGGGGGATTGTTGCTGATGACCTGGCTAACGATTGCCAATCAACAGACGATATGCGTGGTCCTAATGATGAGGATCTCTCTGCTTGGGGAGGCGGCAACTTTACTTATGTTTTAACTACAGGCACGGATCCTACACTTGAAGTAGATGGACTTGGTGCGTTTGTTGGATTCTTTAAACTAGGCAATTTGGAAGAAGTTAAAGTTCCTCAAAGTTCAGTTACATATGATATAGTAAAACTTTCAGATGGAGATGTAGATACTTTGATTGTAGAGGGACAATATAAGTGGGATGATACTGATGGTGGTTACTGGAGATTTGTATTAGTACATTACGATAATGCAGCTGATGAACCTGAAATACCAAGCCACAACCCAGAAGTAGCTTTTACAACTTCCATTTCTAATAATGTACTTACCACAACTAATACATCAATGTATGCAACTTCCTATGAATGGGATTTTGGTGACGGAGCCACATCAACAGAAGCCGAGCCGCAACATACGTATACTGATGACGGTATTTATAATGTAACACTTACAGCAACTAATACTTCAGGAAGTACCAAAGGAACTCCTCAATTGGTTATTGCTAATGCTAATACACCGGAACTGACCGATGCTCTTTTACAGGGAAATGCATGGACTGTTAGAGTAGCGGATTTGTCGGTCTTTGTAGGCCCAGGATTGGGAGACCCAAGCTGGTGGGATGTTTCAGAAGCACGATTAGACGGTTCAAGTACAGGAGGCGATGATTGGTCTTGTTTGGCAGACGATGAATTTACATTTAGTACCGGAGGTGTATACGGATATGATACAAAAGGAACATTCAGAAATGATGGGTACTTTGCCGGTCTTACAAGCAACGGATGTTACAATGATGCTGACCTTGCATCTGTAACAAATGAAGCTGCAATGTTTAAGACTTTTGCTAGCCATAGTTATACCTTAACGCCTGCTTCAGGTGCAGATAATGCTACTATTACTGTTACTGATGGGGCAGCAGATGCTAAAGCGTTTATCGGATTCTATAAAGCATATAACGGAGGCGAAAATAGTGATCAAACCAAAGCTGCGAATGGTGGAGCTACTTCTGTAACCTACGAAGTTTTAGGCTATGCTAAAAACTCAACTACTGAATATTTGTTCCTGTCAGTTGACGTTTCAGGGACTCAGGATGGCTCATCGGCATGGTCTTATGTTTTAGTAAGATAATCTTAATTAATAGTTGTTTATAGAGCGGATCTTAATTTAAGATTCGCTCTGTTTAACCTCATTTATTTGTAATGAGTTTACTTTAATAGTGAACCAGCAAATATCAAAAACATACTGAAGCAAACAAGCTATGTTGAACTTAGTGTGTACAATACAACAAGTTATTCTTGGTTAATAAGCAATTTTATATGACTCGATATATACTAATATGCTTGATGACTTTATATGTAGGTGCGTTTGCACAAGGGAATAAAGTATCAGGAACTGTAAAAGATACGGATGGTAACGGACTGCCCGGTGTTAATGTTTTTGTTAAAAACACTACCAGTGGTACATCCACCGATTTTGATGGGAACTACACTCTGAATGTTGGAGGAAGTGATACATTGGTGTTTAGTTTCATTGGCTATCAAACACAAGAACTTTTGGTTGGTAACCAATCGGTTATTGATGTTGTTCTTTCTGATGATGTTACCCAACTTGAAGAAATAGTAGTAATTGGTTACGGCTCGCAGCAGAAAAAAGATGTTTCTGCCTCAGTGGTTGTGGTTGGAGAAGATGCTATTAAAGATCGGCCAATGGTCTCAGCTGCAACTGCTTTGCAAGGGAAGGCCGCAGGTGTACAGGTTGTTCAACCTTCTGGTAAACCGGGGGGGGACATATCGGTAAGAGTTAGGGGTACAACTTCTGTTTCACTTCGGAATGATCCGCTCTATGTGGTAGATGGTATTCCGATGACAGATATTAAAGGCATAAACCCCCAGGATATTGTTTCGCTTACTGTGATGAAGGATGCTGCTTCAACAGCTATTTATGGATTGCGTGGAGCTAATGGAGTTGTTTTAATAACTACAAAGAAGGGTAAAGAAGGTGAACCCTTGCTACAGTTTGGAGCATATGGTGGATTCTCCAAATTACGTAAATTCATCGAAACACTAAGCACTAAACAATATAGAGATTTGATGGAGGAAATAAACTTATCTCTTGATCCTACATGGACCAGTTATACAGATTGGAATGATAAAGTTTTTGGAACAGGTTATATCCAGAATTATCAACTCACCTTTTCAGGAGGAACGGATAAAACACGTTATTTAATTTCTGCTAACTATTTAAATGATAAAGGTATTGTTGCTCCGGCCCAATATGGACGTTATTCTGTAAGGGCAAATTTTGATAGTCAACTAAAACCATGGCTAAAAGTTGGAACCAACGTCAACATAATAAGTTCAAAAACAGAAGATACACCTGATAATTTAAGTTCAGGAAGAGGTGGTGTAATAATGAGTACGTTGAATACTCCGCCATTTCTTAACGTGTATAAAAGCGATGGAAGCGGCCAATTTGACCCCAATCCTTTTCAGCCATCATGGGAAAACCCATTGGCATATATGTATGGGCCCGACCAGCAACAAATTGACAATAGATTGATAGCTAATTTTACAGGAGAAGCAACCATTGTAAAAGGATTAACTTTTGATACTCATTTTGCTTTAGATGCTAATACGCACCAATGGGATTATTACCTGGATCCTTTTCGTACTAACTATGGAAGAAATAACAATGGAATTGGAAGAGCAGATAAAAGTATGTACTACACATGGACTTTCGAAAATACACTTACTTATAACCGAGAAATCGGGAAACATGATTTTACTGTTTTAGGTGGAACGGCTGCTATTAAGTACAAATACAATGACTCATATATGGCGGGGTATGATTTTCCAGATGATACTTCAATCAAAACATTAAATGCTGCTAATGTAATTACAGATGCAAGTACCAGTATAGATGAGTGGTCCCTACTATCTTATTTTGGAAGGGTACTCTATAATTATGATAGTAAATACCTTTTTACTGCTAGTTTGAGGAGAGATGGTTCTTCGAAGCTTGCTGACAAATGGGCTACTTCTCCTTCGTTTTCTGCAGGTTGGCGTATTTCCTCTGAGTCTTTCATGCAAAATATTGAATTAATAGACGATCTTAAATTACGAGTGGGCTGGGGAAAAACTGCTAATCAGGATGGTTTACCTAACAATTATTTAGCTTATGGTCAAAACAGGTATGCACGAAGAACCCCTACAAATCCTTTGTCAGGCCCTACAGTGTATCAATATTCAATTGGTAACCCATATTTGACATGGGAAATAACCTCTCAAACCAATATTGGACTTGACATTAGTTTGTTGAAAGCCAGATTAAACCTTACAGTAGATGCGTATCTTAAGACAACCAAAAATTTGATTTTAGATGTAGATCTTCCTAATTCAGTAGGAGAAGTTTCTAATATTCTTACCAACGGAGGTAGTATTGAAAACAAAGGGCTAGAGCTTAGCATATCTTCAGTAAATATTGATAAGAAATTAAGGTGGAATACTGATTTCAATATTTCTTTTAACCGTAATAAAGTAGTTGACCTTACTTATACACCAGTATCCTATTATGGAGCCATTTATAGTAATAATACAAGTGTATCTTTGTTTAAAGTAGGTGAACCACTTGCTGTATTCTATGGGTACATTGCTGACGGAGTTGACCCCAATACAGGAGACATGATCTATAGAGATATTAATGACAATGGATATTGGGACCCGGGTGATCGTACAATAATTGGTGACCCAAATCCAGTGTTTATTGGAGGTATAACTAATACACTTTCTTATAAAAACTGGAACCTTAGTGTGTTTTTCCAAGGTAGTTATGGAAACGATATCTTTAATTCAACAAGAATAGACCTGGAAGGCATGTTTGACAGTAAAAATCAGTCTGTTGCTGTTTTGGACAGGTGGACACCCGAAAATACAAATACAGATATTCCGCGTGCGGTTGGTGGAGGGGACGTATATAACGTTCAAAACTCTACTCGCTTTGTTGAGGACGGTTCATATCTACGGTTAAAAGCCATTACCCTTACGTATAACTTTAACCCTGATTGGGTAAAAAAAGTTGGTATTCATAAATTATCCGTGTATTCGACAGGAGAAAACTTGCTGACATTTACCAAATACAGTGGGTTCGATCCTGAAGTAAATGCTTATGGCAACAGCCCGCTTGAACTGGGGATTGATTACGGAACATATCCACAGACTACTACAGTAACATTTGGTGTCAATGTTGAATTTTAAAGCACTATGAAGATGAAAATTAAATATACATTTCTGTTTATAATGGGTTTAATTCTTGCACTTCAGTCATGCAAAGATTTTCTTGAATTAAAACCCCAGACGTACGGAGTACCTATTACTAATACGGAGGCAGATTCCGTTTTCTACAAAACGTCTGGCGAAGTAGAAGCCGCTCTTGCTGGTGTTTACGCTGATTTTAAAAATGAATATTTTGAGCTTGACTATTTTGTGAATGGTGACGCGCAAAGTGATGACGCGTACGCAGGTGCTGATAATCCTGACAATTTTCAAATAGATGATTATGGCATAATTGCCACTAATAGAAATGTGAGTAGGGATTGGGCCTATTTATATTCTACAATTGGCAAAGCAAATCGTGTTATTAACAATGTTCTTAAAGTCACAGACCCGGACCTAACGGATACCAGAAAAAAGGAGATTGTAGGTGAGGCTTCTTTTATTAGGGCATTTTGCTATTTCCAGATTGTTCGACTTTGGGGTGATGCTCCCTTACAATTAGAAGACCTCAAAAGCTTGAGTCCCGAAACACTTCCTGATTTGTATAAGCAAGTGTATCCTGAAAAAAATACGGCTGATGAAATTTATGATCAGATTATTGTCGATTTTGAAACGGCATTAGCCAATACAAATGTGACAGCGGGTGATAAAGAGATTGTAACCAAAGGTGCTGCTAATGCCATGTTAGCCAAGGTATATGCCACTCGCGAACCACACGACTGGAATGAGGTTAAACAATATTGTGAAGCTGTTATTAATGGTGGGTATTCATTGTTGCCGGAATACGATCAGTTATGGGATAACGAACATGAAAATTCTTCTGAATCCATTTTTGAGATCAACTATTATGGCGGAGGTATTGACCATAATTGGGGAACCCAAATGTTTCGTGGCCTCGATTGGAAAAAGTTCAATACTCCATCCAATGATCTCGTAAAAGCTTTTGATGACGAAGGAGATGATATTAGAAAGAATGCATCCATTATATTTTTAGATGTTACCGGTAAGTGGAGCGATTCTCATTGGCCACAAAACAATTTTCCTTTTGTTAATAAGTATCGACACTTTGTAAGCCCAAGCGATCAAAATTATATATTCCTCAGACTTGCTGATATTATATTGTTGAATGCTGAAGCACATAATGAACTGGGAGATTTAAGTGGGGCTGCTGATCTGGTTAATCAAATACGTTCAAGAGTTAATCTTCCTAATACTACAGCTTCTACTGCAGATGCAATGAGTATTGCCATAGAAAAGGAAAGAAGATTGGAACTTGCCTTTGAAGGGCATCGCTGGTACGATCTAAAACGAACAGATAGAGCAATCGAAGTAATTAATAAAGCTGTTGATGAAAACGGAGATCCTTTAGGTTATAACCTTACTAATGAGAGATTAATATGGCCGGTACCACAAACAGAGCTTGATAAAAATGTAAACCTAACTCAAAATCCAGGGTATTAAAGTTTGATTGTTTGTTTATAAAGGGCAGCCGTTTATGGCTGCCCATAATTATATGAATTACATAAAAAGTTTATTGTTAAAGCTGTATACAATTTCACTTGTAGTATTGATGGTGTCATGCAATACTATCGTAAAAGATAAGGGTGGCACTTCTACTTTTCAGGTTAAAAGTAATCATGTTTTTGTGTACACAACCTCTAAAAATACTCCCTTGAGATTGACACCAACTGATACGCTAATATGGGAACCCTATGCGCAACCTTTGGAAACAGAAGTGAGTGTATTTTTAGACAGATCCAAGACTTTTCAAACTTTTATGGGAATTGGTGGAGCTATAACAGATGCTTCTGCTGAAACCTTTGAAAAATTATCCAATTCACAACAAGAGAAATTGTTGAAAGCTTATTTTAACTCAAGCGAAGGAATAGGATATACACTTGCTAGAACACACATTAACAGTTGTGATTTTAGTAGTGAAAGTTACACCTATATAACTGATGGAGATAGTGCACTTGCCACTTTTGATATATCTCCGGATCAAAAACATAGGATCCCTTTGATTAAACGGGCTATTGAAGCTGCAGATGGAAGCCTGGCAATTTACGTAAGCCCATGGAGCCCTCCCGCATGGATGAAAACCAATGGCGATATGC
>JAGQYI010000016.1 GCA_020436165.1 Cyclobacteriaceae bacterium
ATCGCTGTTTCGGGTGTATTCCTGGCTGCTTTCCGAATACAGGAGCTCTGCACCTGTGTTTATGGTTAGCCAATCATAGGCATCTCCGCTTAAAGTAAATTTGGCATGCCCACCTCTTGTGGTTTCTTTAATTGTTTCATTATCCATAGTTATGTTATCTGTGTTGGTGGTAAAGGCCAGCCCGGTATGATAGGACCACGAATTGCCCAGTGTATTTTTCAATGAAGTATTGCCATACGCATACTGATTGAAAATGTCAATTTTTGACTTTTGTGAAGGGTCCAGAATATCGTGTTCGTAGAAGCTAAATCTACCGGTATACACATTGCCATAGGCTTTCCACATGCCGTTTGAGCCCACTTCCTTACGTGCAGCAAGATTGCCCTGTGCACTTTCTGGAGCATGAATCCAATCGTTGGTTTGTGGTACCAGTCCAAAGTATGGAGCCAGGTTGTAGTAGGCACCCTGAACCGCCAATGATGAGGTAGCCCACGAATGTGTATGGCTCAATTCAGCACCAACAGACATCAAACTCAGGTCCGTGCGGGTTTGCGTAGGTTTGTCTTTGGTGTTTAAGATTAGGGCAGAAGAAAGCGCCTGACCATATTCCGCAGAATAACCACCCGTACTAAAACTGGTGCCACTAAACATAAAGGGTGAGAACCTTCCACGGGTTGGCGTATTGGGAATGGTGGTGGTGTAAGGTTTCAACACCTGCAAACCATCAATAAACGTTTTGGTTTCAGAGCCATCGCCTCCACGAACAAAGAGCCGGCCTTCCTCACCCACTGTTTGTGTACCGGGCAAACTGTTTAGTGCTCCAGCTATGTCGGCTGTGGCTCCGGCTGTAGTTACAATATCGAGCGGTTTTAGTACCTCGCTTTTTGTACCGGTACCTGCATCAAACGAGCCTGCTGAGATAACCACCGCATCCATTTTATTGATGGCTTCTTTAAGCACGAAGTTGATGGATACAGGTTTGCCAGTCAGATCTACTGTTTGATTTTGCTCTACGTAACCAATAAAACTAACCACCAGTACCGCCTCCCCTTTTTGAGAAGTAGAAAAACTGTACTGACCATTTACATCCGTGCTGGTACCATCGTAGCTGTCTTTTATAAAGACATTGGCACCGATCAGGATTTCTCCTGATGTATCGGTAACTGTTCCTGAGATTTTGGTTTGGGCAATTACCGATGAGGTTAAGCCTAATAAAACAATAAGTAGTTGCAGCGTCTTTTTCATAACACTACAAAGAATGGCTACTTAGCTACCGGAAGAAAAAAAGAAAAGATGAACTGTTGATTGGGGTGGATGAGTTGTAAACTTTAAAACATTTCAACAACTTTCCCTGCCCCAGTAATTATCACATTCTCTTCTGTGGGTCTTTGGCCATATAAATACACATTACCCAAATTAGTCATCTTACCATCCAGTTTACCCGATACATTTAGCTCCATTCGGTTACTCCCATTATGATTGATGTAACAATCCGTTGTTTTTAGATCTTTAGCATTCAAAATGCCATCGCTCCAATAATGCCCGGCACTGAGCTTATTGGTAGTTCCAATAAGCGTAATAGGGCCCACATTGTTGGATACAACCTGCACGGAGTTTGCTTTGATTTTTAAATCTATCGCACCTGAAGCATCTTCCACCTGTAGGTAAAGACCATCGAAATCAAGCGTGTCTTCATTAAACACCATGCCATAGCCATGTTGAATTATTCTGGAAATATCCGGATTACGTATGGTAACCAAAGGATGTTCGTAGCCAATCGACCAAAAGCATCGGTTGTGGTTATCGATTTTTAATACGCCTTCCTCTACTTCCAGTGAAATTCCTGAAAGCAGGTTTTCCCCCGTGGTAATTTCCGCTCTGTTGTTCCCATCTGCAAGCAACAATACATCCACATTTGAAGTAACGTCAATTGCTGTAAACGCAGGCAGCTCAACCGAAATTGTCTTTTTAGGTCCGGCTTTGTCAAAGCAACCGGCACCTTCCCTATTACAGGCCGCAAACAGCACCAGAACAATCAATTGACCCAAGAAAACTGCTTTCTCTTTTCTCATTATTTTCTAAAATCTGTACCCTATTCCGTACTCAAATAATTCTGCCACAGCAAAATGTGTTTTGAGGGCAAAACTCGCATACAAATGCTTATTAAAGTAATAATTCAATCCTACTCTCATGTAAAAGCGCTCATTAGGATAATACGGTTTGTATACGTAAAATCCCAAATGAGTTACCACAGCCAGTTTGTTTACCAATAATTCATGCCCAAAAAGCACTCCAATCCTTTTATAATCAGGCTCTCCGCCAATTGGCGGACCATGGAGCACTTCGTAAGCAATACCTTTGTTCATAAAGCCTTCCACTCCAAAGTCGATCTGGCTTTTTAAGGAGAGCCTCTTTTGACCTAAAAATGCAAGTGAGTAAACCGGCATTGAACCTGCTCCAATTTGTTGAGGCTCCATCCATCCAATACGAAATGTGCCGCCCCAGTGAATGCGTTTATCAATTCCCAATTTTTGCTCAATCGCCAAATAATCAGGTTCATCTTTTGTTAATCTGTAACGCATTTCCAGGTCAAGAGACACAAAATTCAACCCTAGATTTGGCTTCTTTATGCCTCCGTTCGAAAAATGCGTTCCTTTAATACCAACTCCAAACTCAAATCTGTTTACATGATAATAATAGGCCAATTTGAAATTGCCATTATAGCTGATGGTGCTACTTATCAGCGTATTCATATTGTTGGTATCATGATCGTATGGGTTGGTACAGTAACCCAACCCCAATCCTAAAAAGAACTGGAGGTCACTTTTGAAAGGTGGTCGACCCAATAAATGGAATGCCATGCCCGAACTAACAGCAATCATTTTTCCCAATTCGGCATTGTTTTTCAAATCATAATAACTAAGACTAAAAGCTACATCAGGGTAATTAAAAATAGACTCCCAAGGCTTGTTTCCATACGTATGTTGTAAAAGATTAAGACTTATACCTGTTGGCCTTCCATGGATTAGATACCCAATCGACTCATGATGCCGAAGAATAAAACCTTCCAATACCTCACCTCCCAAAGAATAGCTATATTTGGCGCTTTGTTGGGCATGGGCTCCAAAGCTGAGCAATAGAAATAGAATAATATGTCGAACAGTTATCTTTTTCAACTAAACCGAAATTAGCAAACGCCTAAAATAGGATGGAACTTTTAAATAAAATAGCCATTGTAACCGGAACAAGTAAGGGAATTGGGCTGGCAACTGCTAAACTTCTTTTAGAAAATGGGGTTAAGGTGGCCGGTTGGAGCCGTTCGCAACCTGATATTCAACATGAAAACTTTCATTTTGTTTCAGTGGATGTTAGTGATGATACCTCTGTCAA
>JAGQYI010000082.1 GCA_020436165.1 Cyclobacteriaceae bacterium
AATCTATTTATTGGCTCGAACTACTTCTTGAGACTAAGTATTTAAATGATTTGGAGTTTTCGGAAATAGAAGAAAAGGCGAGCTCGATACTTAAGATGATTCGAAGTGCAATTCTTACAACTAAATCTAAAAACTCATAATTCATCACTTATAATTTATAACTCATAACTAATAAAATAACTCATTCGTGCTACGGCACGGTTCTATCGGATATTGGGTTTAATCCGATGTTATTGCCCGGTCTCTAATTCGTCAGACAGTTGGAGCCGGGCTTTTTTTATTGAGTTGTTTAAGGTAGTTGTTTTGTCTTTTCAAAAATTTCAAACTATAGCAAGAAATTCTTAATAAGTTCATTTTCAAACACTTTAAATCTTTCGTCTATTTTATTTACTTAGTATTTGATAAGTACTATATTTATATATTATGAAAATTAGAAAGGATTTACCGATCGTTATTTTGGCATTGTTGTTTAGTTGTGGTGAAAAAATTTCATCTACTATTAAGTGTGAACAAAATGGACCACCTGTTTTTGCATCTGGTCCTGAAGTAAAAACAGGATCTTCATCGCTTGATTTTGTTTTTAAACTGAATCAGACAGCCAAAATTTATTATGTGGTATACAAATCTGACCAAGGTTCCATCACATCTCAGCAATTGAAAGACGAGGTGCTATCCTCAGCAGCTAATTCACAGGTTTTAGTAAAAGAGGTCGTTGAAGTGGCTTGTGCAGATCTCGAGGAAGATGTTATAATAACCGCATCAGGGCTTCCTGAAAACACTTCCGTTTATGCATATATGGTTGCAGAAAGTAACTCTTTAGATGAAGTACTTCAAGATGCTCCTACGTTTTTTGAAGCACAAATGAAGGAGCGGCAACCAGTTGAAACATTTCATTCAGACGCTGAAAATAGAGATGTGCTTTACTTAGTGTATCGTCCAGAAGAATTACTGAAAGGCTCAGAAGAGACCTTTCCGGCAATTATATTTTTAGGAGGGAATGGTGAAACATCAACACAGGGCCAGATAAATCTGATAAGAAATGGCACCTTACCAGAATACTTGAGTAAGGGTAATGATATTCCATTT
This sequence comes from Cyclobacteriaceae bacterium, assembly GCA_020436165.1. Lineage (GTDB taxonomy): Bacteria > Bacteroidota > Bacteroidia > Cytophagales > Cyclobacteriaceae > JAKISE01. The sequence continues at coordinate 1,087 of JAGQYI010000082.1, forward strand.
ATTGTTTTCTCCCCACAGCACATTGTTAACAACTGGAATGTAGATATGGTTAATGAAATGGTAGAGGAAGCTAAATCAAAATATCCGGTTGATGTTGACAGAATTCATTTAACAGGCATTAGTGGAGGTGGAATCGGAGCATGGAACTATGCCGTAAAATATCCTGAACAGCTTGCATCCTTAGTTCCCATTTCAGGTGATGGACAGGATAATAAAGCTTGTAATTTGGTTAATATGGCTGTTTGGGCATTTCACAATGATGGTGACGGACTTGTTGCCACCAGTGGCTCAATAAATATGGTTAATGCAATAAATGCTTGTAATCCTGGCCCTAAAGTCGAGGCAAAACTTACAATATTTGAAGATGCAGGGCATAATGCATGGCGTAGGGTGTATGATATAAATAGCTCAGAATGGTCTAAAACAACAATACAGCCTATTGATATTTATGCATGGATATCTGAGCAAAGTAAATAGCTTTAAAGAGATTATTACCTAGAGACAGCAGAAGGAAAAACTTGTTGGTGTAGTTAAATCCAGTATTAATTTATTGTTGTTTAAGTTGAAGGATTGCATTGAAATAACCTGAATTTTCAAAAATGTTACCAGGCAATGTGTTAGCTAAAGCTTTGGGATACATAAAATTTCTATTTGTATTCTTAAGTTTTGTGTTGCTTGGGAATAATTTAAAAGCTCAAGACTTCTCTAAGTTTGAAGCGGACACGGTATCGCCTGCCGGAACAAAATACTTGCTCTATTTGCCTCCCAGTTATGATCCAAGCCCTCAATTTAATGGAACATTTCCGTTACTTGTTGTTTTACACGGAGGAGCTTCCATTGGAGATGATCTAAGTCTGATTTTAACACAACAAGTACATTTTCCTCCGGCAAGGTTGATAATGGATGGTAACTGGCTGGCTTCCAGACCATTCTTGGTTCTATCTCCCCAGCTCAAAAGAGACCTCAGCGTACCAAATCCCAATAACCAGGAGTGGCCAATGGAGGTTATAGATGAAGTGGTTGAATATGTTAAAAGCCAGTACTTAGGAATAAACCCGAATCAAGTATATTTTACGGGTATTAGTTTAGGAGGAGCTGCAGTATGGAACTATGCAGCAAACTTTCCTGAAAAAGTGGCAGCTATAAATCCAATATCTGGCAAGACTGATACGCTTACAGCGTGTAATGTAAAGGATATACCGATTTGGGCATTTCATGGTGCTCAGGATGGATTAGTGCCTACTCATTTATCAATCGAAATGGTAAACGCAATAAACAATTGCACTCCGGTAGGGGCCTATAAGCCAAAACTGAACCTCATGAACACACTTGCCCACGAAGGATGGAATGGTGTGTGGGACTATAGTTTTGGAGATTACATCTACGATTGGATGTTGCAATTTGAAAAGAATAATACATCCAATGCCCCACCGTATGTTAACATAGGGAAGGACAGGACAGTTCATAGCAGAACGGGTGAATTTTATTTGCAGGGCGATTATTTTGATTGGGACGGAACCATTAGTTCAGCTACCTGGTCACAGACAAGTGGACCTACTGTTTCCATGTCTGGTATTGATTCAAAATTTCTCAAAATCCAGTCACTCCCTGCTGGCAATTACGATTTTACATTAACAGTTATTGACAATGACAACGCAATAAGCAGCAGAACTATTCATATGGAAGTGCTTGATTCAGCCGCTCCAAATGATTCTGAAATTACAGGAATGAAAATTTACGATGCAGTAAATGATACCTTACTGGGTAGCTTGGAAGAATCGCAGATAATTAATTTGAATTTATTAGGAGTTAATGAATTAAACATTGAAGCTATTGGCAATGCGAATACTCAAAGCGTTAAATTTTCAGTAAACTCAGACTATCATGTTCGATATACATTCCCGGGTCCTTTTTTCTTACTCGATCAGAAGAGTGCTATTGGCAGAGAATGGCTTCCGGGTACTGGTGAATATTTAGTGTGTGCTACACCCTATAAAATCAGAAGGGAGCCAGTTGGCCCACCGGGTGTAACACAATGCTACAAACTTTCTGTTTATGATCAGCCGATCTTAAATTACTACTCAAAACCCGGTACAGATTTAAGCCTTTTGAGTTCATGGGAGGATACTCCCGGTGGGAGTTCTCCGGATTCTTTTTCTGGGGATTTTGTTAATTTTTATGTGAACAATAGTGCCCATATAGATGGAGCTCTGGATATCAATGGAGTAGAATCGAGGTTAATTATTGAGTCTGCGGGTCAATTGGACATACATGATAGTTTTAATGGAAGCATAGTAGCAAATTATAATTCTATAGTTAATATTTACACAGACCAGCCAGTAAATATTGAATCCGCACATGCTGGCAGTCATTTTAATTTTTTAGGTTCTGATGCGGAAATTGGCCCGGCAATATATGGAAACGTTTCCCTGCTTGGTGGTGGAACGAAGACGTTTAGCGGGGAATTAACGCAGATTAAAGGCGACTTTTTTGTCTCTGATAACTGCCAAATACAAGGTAATACTGGAAACTCCTCTAGTGTGGAAGTGGAGGGAAATATTACGTTTGAAGGCACTCAGAATCTCGCAATTGACGATAGAAAAATTAGTTTAAACTTTACTGGAGGGGGCTTGCAAACGATAACAGGAGATACTGACCTTAGCTTTTATGAATTGGTAGTTTCTAACAGCAGTGCTGTGAAAACAAACATGCAAGCAGGAAATATTTTTACATTGGGGACGAGCTTAGGAGGCGGAATAACGGTTTCAAGTGGCAGCACATTAGATTTATCTGGGTTAACGCTCAAGGTATCGGGATCAGGTACGATCAATTCGGGGAATGAGACTGGTGAGATAGGGTTAGAGAACTCGATTGTTGACTTCATTTCAACAGCATCCGTAAACTCCAATTTATACCCAATGGCAGGAAAGAATGCAGTTGTATCGATTGATTATGATGCACCTTCCACGACATCTCTTGTTATACAGGGAGGTTTGGATGTTAAGAATTATGTTAATGTAACCCAGGGGATCGTAAATTCGAACGGTCATATGCGCTTGTTATCTACGTCTGATACCACTTCAGCGTATGTGAAGAGCCTGTCATCAGGGGCTCAGATAACAGGAGATGTTAGCGTTCAACGGTATATGGAAGGCGAGGGTAAGCTATGGCGGCATATAGCAAGCCCAGTGGCAGGGGCCACTGTTGACCAGTTGCAGGAGTCGATACCGGTAACAGGCATATTCGCTGGAGCGTCCACAGGATATACGGACAATCCATCGATGTATTCCTATGATGAGAGCCAGGTTGGGAATGAGTGGATCAATTTTCCACCGGACGATGGAGATAGTACAGAAGTATTGGTATCTGGCAGGGGTTATGTGGTTTGGATCAGGGAAG
>JAGQYI010000017.1 GCA_020436165.1 Cyclobacteriaceae bacterium
ATGACCGGAGGAACGGTGGTGGTGCTAGGTGAAACAGGGCGCAATTTTGGAGCAGGAATGAGTGGAGGAACAGCTTATTTGTACGATGCACATGGTAAAACGGTTCCTAAGATCAATATAGGGATGGTGGACATTGATCCATTAGATGAAAAGGATAAACAATTATTGAAGAAGTTGGTAGAAAAGCATGTTGAGACAACAGGTTCAGCAAAGGGAAAAGAATTACTGACAAACTGGGAGAAGGAATTGAAGCGATTCATCAAGGTGATGCCACGCGATTACAAAGCGGTGCTGCAGCGCCAAAAACCCGAATCAGCCAAAATCTAAACTACTAACTACTTAAAACTAGCATACTCACTACTAATTACTCACTACTGAAATACTAACTACTAAAAAATGGGTAAACCAACAGGGTTTTTGGAGATACAACGAAAGGACATTGAAGATGCTAAGCCAGTAGAACGCATCAAGAACTGGGGCGAATTTCATATTCCGATGAAGGAAAGTGAAATCCAGTCGCAGGCAGCGCGCTGTATGGATTGTGGCGTTCCGTTTTGCCATACAGGGGCAATGCTGCCTAGTGGGGCTTCCGGTTGTCCGGTGTATAATCTCATCCCTGATTGGAACGACATGCTCTACAAAGGCTATTGGGAAGAAGCTCTAAAGCTGTTGCTTAAGACCAACAACTTCCCAGAGTTTACAGGCCGTGTGTGCCCTGCGCCTTGCGAAGGTGCTTGTGTGCTGGGTATCAATGAGCCGCCCGTTACCATTAAAAACCACGAGTATTCCATTATTGAGCATGCGTTTAAAAATGGTTGGATAAAGCCGAACCCACCTGCAACCAGAACGGGTAAGAAAGTAGCTGTAGTAGGTTCCGGCCCTGCCGGATTGGCTGCTGCGGACGAGCTCAACAAAATGGGACATACCGTAACCGTGTATGAGCGTGCCGACCGTGCGGGCGGATTGCTGATGTACGGCATTCCTAATATGAAGCTGGATAAGAAAGAGGTCGTCAACCGCAGGTTGCAGATCATGGAGGAAGAAGGGGTGAAATTTGTAACCGGTGTAGAAGTAGGAAAAGATATTCCGGTTGAAAAACTGCAAAAAGAAAACGATGCCATTGTACTGGCACTGGGTTCTACCATTCCACGGGATTTGCCAGCCGAAGGGCGCAACCTGGAAGGCATTTACTTTGCGATGGATTTCCTTACCAAAAACACCAAGAGCCTTCTGGACTCTGACCATAAAGATGGTAAATACATTAATGCCGAAGGCAAACATGTGGTGGTAATTGGTGGAGGCGATACCGGTACCGATTGTGTAGCTACTTCGTTACGCCACAACTGTGCTTCCATTACCCAATTGGAAATATTGCCCAAACCACCTGATGAACGTGCTGAGAACAACCCATGGCCGGAATACCCCAAAACCTACAAGCTGGACTACGGACAGGAAGAAGCCGAAGCGGTGCAAGGTGCCGACCCTCGTCAATATTCGGTTATGACCAAACGGTTTATTGGCGAAGGTGGAAAAGTAACGGCCGTTGAAACAGTTCAAATAGAATGGGTAACCAAAGAAGGCCGTTTTGTGCCCCAGGAAATTGCAGGAACCGAAAGAACCATACCTGCCGATTTGGTACTACTAGCCATGGGTTTTACAGGCCCTGAAAAGCAATTGCTAGAGCAATTGGAACTAACGAGTGATGCACGTGGCAATATTGCCGCAGAATATGGCCAATTTACCACTAATGTACCGGGTGTGTTTGCAGCAGGCGATTGCCGCAGAGGTCAGAGTTTAGTAGTGTGGGCCATTAATGAAGGCAGGACAGTGGCGAAGGAGTGTGATGGGTTTTTGAAGCTTACTAAATAGGGGTATTAACAATATAGTGTTACTATAATAAGTGGCTTAAATCAAAATTTTGTTTAAAACGCTTTTCTTTTGAGTCTTCAAGTACTTCTTTTTTTAGATTTTCAAAATCTATCTCTTCAAATAAAACAGAATAGTTTGTGTTATTAATTTCTGCTTTAAGGAACTTACATTTTCTGTATCCTAATTTTTTTATTAAATATATAATATTCAGCATGTTTCTCTTTGAACATCTTGAGCCAAAATTGATCTCCCGCAATGCGTTCATATTAAAAGCTGCGCTTTTGCTTCTTTCCATCACAAACCTAATTTCTTTTTCATATTCCCAGTCCTTAGATTTTCTTAAAACAGTCTTTGATATAGAATTGTTGGCATCCTTTATATCGAATAAAAAGGGGTCATCATTGTATTCTACATCATCAAATTGTTTAAATTGTTCTGTTATTAAATTATAGTCAAAAGCTAAACATACACCTTTGTGACTATCTGCATAGTGGCTCCACAGCAAGAGATTTTCTTTGATTTTACTAAAGGAACATATCCCATGATAATCAAGGAATTCTTTAAACAGACCTTTGAAAGGGCTAAAAAATTTTTCTGGATTTTTTTTGAAAGCTTTAATGTACTTTGATCGAATATCCTCAGCTTTAATAAAGCTATTCACATATACTTTAAAGTCTTTTAAAGTTATTTGGGCTGGAAAAGTTAAATGACAATCGTAAGGATCGTTGAATTGTTTTATTGAGGCAAAGTAAAGTTGATTACTAATTAAGATATCATAGAGATACTGATTTATTCCAAAGAATTTGTAAATATTTCCTTTTGCAACCATATTCTAAAATAATAAAAAGCATTACATAATTTCTATTCTAAGATTTGTGTCTTCACAGATCCAGAATTTATCACCCATTCTTGACATTTTTCATATACGATTTTAACACCGTATTAATTTTTGTCTGGTAACCCTTGCCAAAACCCAAACTAGGTGTAGTTTCCAACTACACCTTTATATAGAGTCAATCTCAATCAACGGCCTCAACCCAGCATAACTTCTTGCACTCGAATATAAATAATCTTCAGGCTTTTCTACCCATCCTGCTTTTACAGGATTTATTCCAAGGTCAGTTTCATCATAGACCTTGAGTTTATCAACTACAATCCTGTTTTGTAAGGATGTTGACGTGTATCCCACACTCTCAGGATCTGGATTTCATCAGTCTCAATTCGATAGAAAATCTTGTAATAACGAACAACCTTTGAATATACATTGCGATAGTCAGTTCTAGTTCCAATGTTAGGAAAATTGGCAATAAGTTCAGCGGATTTCTCGAAAAGGTACTCAAGTTTCTCAGGATAAGCATCAGATTGATTCCGTTCTAGCCAATACTTGTATATGTTCGTTCGATCAATAATGGATCGGGTAGTCCATCTTACTTTTTTAGCCATTCTTTAACTAATTGGCTTGCCTCAGAGTTGGAGTGGAGTTTGCCAAGTTCAGCGTCAGAAATCCCTTCATCTATGGCTTTTTTCTCATCATCTGTTAGTTGATCTACATGTTCTATCTCATATTCCAATTCCACTGCTTTCAGAAGTTCATCCAACAGCTTTGGGTCGTTGATGTTATTGATCCGTTCTTTTATTCTTTCTTTGACGTTCATGTTTATAAAGTTAGGAAGTTGGGATGAGAGTTGCTAGAGCAGTAAATGAAATCTAATGGCGAGTGGTCTGTGGCCTCACAGACCAAGAATTATCATCCATTCTTAACACTTTGCATATACGATTTTAATACCGTATTAATTTTTGCCTGGTAGCCTTTACCAAAGCCCTTAAACCATTACTCCCCCTCAGGGTCATCCGCATTCCGATAATAATCGGGAGGAGACCCTGAGGCATACCAAAGCACTTGTTTTCTGTTATTCTTTTGGAGCAGGTTCTATAGTTACCCACCAAGGCGTATGAAATCGTCTTAAAACCCATCTTTTTTATTATCAGGAGTTTTTTGCCAGTAATTAGATTTTATATATGGCCTATTACCATCATTATATTCAAAATCTTCATTGAGATATTCTTTTTCATCTTTTGTAAGCTCTCTAACTGATCCGTCTTCTTCCATATATACAAATTTAGATTTCAATGATGGAAACCGAAGTGGGAAGGTTCTTGCAATCAAAAGTGCTATTATGCTGATTGCAATTACTATTATTATAACAGGATGCATTTTAAATATAAGTTATCAGTTAGTTCATACTTCATTTGAAAACTAGGTTATTAGATTAAAAACATAAAACAACTCAGAAGCAATCTGCATAGAGCGCTCATCGTATTTGGCTGTTTCCTGTGGGGTGTCGTCAAATGCTTTAGGGTCGTCATACAAAAGCGCAATGCGCTTTTCCGTACCAGGGATAAACGGGCAATTTTCATCCGCATGGGAGCAGGTCATAACCGCAGCAAAATCGGTGGTAGGGTTGGCCGGGTCATCGTACAGTTTGGAGAAGGCGGTAATCGGCTGGCCATTTTCAGCATAATAAACAGAATAAGCAGGGTTGCTTATGCCTTGGGTAACAACTTTGAAACCGCTTCGCTCGATTGAAGCTACTGCTCGTGGATTAAATTCCGTTACTTCTACTCCGCCTGAATAGCATTGGACAGGAATACCAAAATAATCGGCAGCCGTTTGTGTCCATATCTGTGCAAACTGGCTCCTGCGCGAGTTGTGGGTGCATATAAAATTTAGGTGTACTTTCTTTCGGTCGTTAATCTTTTCCTGGATGTAATCCACCAACTCCTGAAGCACTGGCTTACGTTCTTCAGGAATGGGCAGTTGCCTGGCCCTTTCTATGGTTTTTGAAAGTTCTGGAAGTAACAAGATCATTGGTTATTTGTTTGTAATAAAAAAAATAGCCCCTCCAAGGAAGGGACTATTTGCTGACCGATTAGCTACAACATCCAGGTTCGCAGCAGCTTTCCTGCTCTTGCTTTACCGTTATTTGTTCTTGAGCTTTCTTTTCTCCTCCAGGCTTTTCTGCATAGACCGTAATGCTGAAAATGCCGGTTCCTCCCTTATTAAATGCCGATACCTCTTCTGCAGAAAGGTACTTAGATAAAATATCGTCAGGAATAACAATGGGCTTTTCTTTTTGCAAGGCAATTTTGGTAAAACCAGTATCTTCAATATGCTGGAGATAGTCACTCTTCTGAATAGCTCCGGCTACACAGCCTGCATACATTTCTGCATCGCTGCGCAAGGTATCCGGTAAGTCGCCCACCAATACAATATCCGAAATGCTGAAATGACCACCAGGCTTCAATACTCTGTAAATTTCTTTTATTACCTTCTCTTTGTTGGGCACAAGGTTTAGCACACAATTGGAAACGATCACATCTGCTACGTTGTCACTTACAGGCATGTTGTCGATATCGCCTTCGCGAAACTCCACGTTATTATAGCCCATTTTCTCTGCATTGGCACGTGCCTTTTCAATCATGATAGGTGTAAAATCGATGCCGATTACTTTGCCTTCTATACCAGTTTCATGACGGGCCACAAAACAGTCGTTGCCAGCACCGGAGCCCAGGTCAATTACCGTATCGCCTTTGGCGATGTGCGCAAATTGTGTGGGTAAACCACAGCCCAATCCTAAATCCGCATCCGATACATACCCATCCGTTCCGGTATAATCATCCATCATGATGTTGTACACCTTATTGGCTGGGGTGGTAGCTCCGCAACAGGAGGAAGCATTTTCAACTTTTCCTTGCTCCGCAATTTTGGCGTAGCGCTCTTTGACTACATTCTTTAAATCTTCTTCGCTTTTCATAGTATAAAGTTAATTTTAATAAATGTTTTATTGCAATATTGCGATGACATAATTCAAATTTTTTTAACAACACTTGCCCATTCCCAACTGATCAAAGAGTTCATTGAATTGTTCTTTGATTTCGGCCCAGCGTTCCGGGTTGATGCAGTAATTAATGCGAGAGCCTTCAATCGTTCCCTGTATGATTCCAATATCTTTAAGTTCGCGTAAATGCTGACTGATGGTAGCCTGCGCAAGACCTACCTCCTGCACCAAATCGCCATTTATACAAGCATTGGCTTTAAGCAAACATTGAATAATAGCTACACGGGCTGGATGAGAAAAGGCCTTGGCTGCCAATGCTATCTCATTTTGAGTGTCAGAAAAAAGGTCCGTTTTGGTAACGCCCATGTAATTATTGTTTCATTGCAATATTACGATGATTAAAATTAAAACCAACAACTTAATTTAAAAAATTAAAGGTAACTAGTTGTTTTCAGGAATGCTTTTGGTCAAATGGCCCAACCGCTCACCCATGAGCAGATGTTTATAGTAGTTGCTGTCTTCTTCTTTTGGGGCATCCAATGTAAAAGTCACACCATTCTGAAACACCATGATAAAATCAGAGCCGCCAAAAGCAAAATTGCCTAGCATATCTCCTTTTTTCACCTGTACGCCCGGCTTTACGTTGTCTTCAAAATTCACAGAACCAACTACTACCATTCCAATGGGCATTAATGCTACCAGTCCGTATTCTTCTGTTTCTACGATTACACATCCTCTGGTTTCAATGGTCTGCCAGCCAATGGCAGAAGGGTCAAAAGCGTAGCGTTGGTTCTCCGCATCCCACCAAAGTGTGCCCCCGGTTGGGTTAATGCCTTGAATAATCCTTGCTTCCTTAATAGTTCCACTTACCGGGAAGTGGTATCTGTGATAATCATTGGTATTTAGGAAAGAGTGTGTAAATGTGCCACCGGCAAAGGCATCTTTATAAGCGCTGTCATCTCCTAAAAGTCTTGTGATTGATTTGAGAGTGGCGGATTTGACCGGCACACCATTTTCTGAAATAATATTAGAGGCGCTATCAATAGGCCAAACACCTTGTGGAGTAGAATCGGCAAAAGAAGCGACTTCAGAATCGTCATCAGGAGCAGCAATGGGTCGCTGATCGGGAGATTTAAGATACCGAGCAAAAAACTCATTAAAGGTTTTCCAGTGGGATGGGTCTTCGTACCAACCATTTTGAAGACCAAAGGCTGGATCGTTCAGCGCCATTTGATAGTACTCTTCATTCCACGAATCCTCTGTATCCAGGTATTTGCCCCAGGACTTACTGAATTTTGTTAACCAAGTTGAGAATGGTGGGTAATACTGTAATGAGTTGTTGAAAAGCCCTTTTCCTTCCAGCTCTGGCAAAGGTTGGTCAATTAGAAAATAAAAGCAACCGAAGCTTTGGAACATATTGTCAAATATTTCCGGGTAGTGCTCTTTTTTCAGTAAAGTCCAGGGCATGGCTGTTTCACAGTACGATATAAACGAATAGTACTCATCTAATGACTGAACAGGGTTAGTGTTTTTGTCTGGATTGGTAGCTTTTGCTTTTTCAATAGATTCGATTAGCAAAGCCTTAACCTCCGGGTTGCTGTCGACCAACTGAATCAGTTCTTTAGTGGCTGTTCCATAGTCATCCTGTTTTGATTCATTATTTGAACAGGAGTTAAGCAAGCTTAGTGCACTAATGAAAATTAGCACAATCAGAAATTTGGTAAAGTTTTTCATTCGTATAGCGTTAGGTTTTGTGTTTGGTGCGTCAGGTAATGACCATATAAAGCATAGCATTTCATTGTGAAAGTGAAATTCCCCAATTACTGCAAGTTACCAATTAAGTTCAACCATCCCAAAGCCCAGGTTTTTTCTGTAGTTATGGGGAATAAGGTTATGTTGTATAGTGTGCATAAAATTTTAACTCAATTATTTAAAAACAGATTCTTAATTCTAAAAATAGGTTTTACTTTTACCCACTATTAATAAATAAAATAACAAATTTTTAAAGAGTAGGGTTATATGGAAACCACGGAGGCTATAGCTAACAATTTATTTACTGCGAACAACATCTGGATGATGTTGTGTATTGCGCTGGTATTTATCATGCACTTGGGTTTTGCGAGTGTTGAAGCCGGATTTACACAATCCAAAAACACGGTTAATATTTTATTTAAAAACACGCTTACTCCGGTTATTGGGTTACTTACCTATGCATTTGTCGGTTTTAGCCTCATGTATCCTGATGCGGCCAAAGGTTTTTGGTTTGCTTTTGATGGGTTTGGAGTGGCACCCAGAGCTAACAGTCTTACACCTGAGTATGGTAATTTTACCCGTTGGACTGATTTCCTTTTTCAGGCCATGTTTGCTGCCACTGCAGCCACTATTGTTTCTGGAGCAGTAGCTGAGCGCATTAAAATTACGGGCTATCTTATTTTTACAGTTTTGTTTGTAGGGCTGGTATATCCAATAATCGGTGGATGGCAGTGGGGTGGAGGAGCTCTTTCAGAAATGGGTTTCTACGATTTTGCGGGCTCCTCTATTGTTCACTCTGTTGGTGGTTGGGGAGCACTGGCAGGCATAATAATTTTGGGGCCACGTTTGGGTAAGTATGTGGATGGCAAAGTAATTGATAAGCCCGGCTCCAGTGTTCCATTGGCGACAATAGGAGTGTTCCTGTTATGGTTTGGCTGGTTTGGATTTAATGGAGGTTCTGTGCTTTCAGCTGACCCTGCAACAACTTCGCTGGTTTTGGTAACTACCTGTCTGGGAGCATCTGCAGGAGCTATTGGCGGATTCCTCGGGGGACTTATTGCATTTAAACGTCTGGACCATGGTATGCTGTTGAACGGTATTCTGGCAGGTCTTGTGGGTATAACTGCAGGTGCTGACGTAATCTCTATTTACGAAGCTATGCTAATAGGTCTTATTGCCGGTTTCCTTGTTGTAATCTCGGCTATAACGTTAGATAAATTTAAGTTGGATGATACGGTAGGTGCGGTTTCTGTTCACCTTACCTGCGGAGTTTGGGGAACCTTGGCTGTAGGCATTTTCGGTGAAAATGATAAAGGCCCCATGCCATTTCTACCTCAGCTTTACGGAGTACTTATAGTAGGAGTAGCAGCTTTTGGATCCGCTTTTTCAATATTCTGGATTATTAATAAGATAATGGGACTGCGGGTTTCCGAGCAACACGAAATTGAAGGAATGGATAGCCACGAGCATGGCATAAGGGGCTATACCATTGTTTATGATGAATAGTTTGTTTTAAGGCCAGTATAAATGAAAAGCCCCGGCATTGCCGGGGCTTTTTTCGTATCTCATTTATCTAATTATAATAATTCGTAAACGAACTCAGGATATCCACGATCTCCATTATCATCCTCCATTGCTGTAAATTTTAGCTTATAACGATTCCCATCCGCATCTTCTATTACATAGAAAAGCAAGGTAGTTACATTGTAAGTCACGTTTTCATAACCGTTGCTAAAATCCGCAACACGCCAGCTACTTCCAATTCCTAATCTATTGTCTTCTAGGGTAATACTTGCCAGATCATCACTGCTAAAGTCATCATAGGAAAAATCATCGGTACTAACTCGTGCTATTTTTACACTTCCATAATTGGTAAGCGAATAGTCTTTATACTTATAGGAATAAAGCAAACCGTCTGAGTAATTGTAATACTCATTCAAAAACGTAGTCATTTCAAAGTCCCATTTATCTTTGGCAGGAGCCACATCAACTATACCATTGTCAAAGGAAAAATAAGTAAAGTGAGTATCGGTGCCTTTTGAAACAGTTACAGAAGTAAAACCATCAGCATCGTTTATGTCTCCATAGGTAATTACATACTTATCTCCATCCCTGGTTATTCTTGCTTTCACAAAACCTCTGTCGGTAGCTGGCTCTGTATCAAGTTCACCTCTTTTTATTACATAAACCACATTATCATTATCGGTAGTACTTATTTCAGCAATAGCGGTATTTGCCAAATCGCCAGTAGGATCGTCCATGTATTCTGTATTGGTCAGAGTATAACCCATCTCGTCCTTGTATTCATCGGTTACCAAGGCATCAGTTACATTAGCCAAGTCCGTTTGATCGGTAGCACGAGCCATTGTATAGGCAGCGTAGTTAAGAATTACCCTAAACTGATCATCGTTAGAGAAAGCCAAATCCCAGCTTCCTTTGTTTACAACAGTTGCTTTTTGCTTACTTAAATCAATAAATACCTGGTTAGGTTCTTCAGGGCCACCTACTTCAGCAACCATAACCGCTCCTAAAGAAACAGGAGTTTCTTCAAAAGTTACGGCCAGTACATTGTTTGTGCCCGGTTTACCGCCATTCGATACCTCATTCATGGCAATGTTAAACGATATTACCTCATCTGGAATCGGGTTCTTAAGTTTGTTAACCTTCAATTCTGCAGAAGTCTCTCCTGCAGGAATCTCAATTGTTACAACATTAGCTACTGCTGCTGGCTCAGTAGTATATTCCACGCCATAGGTACCATTTACTTCATCGGTAATTGTAAATGTTATGGTAGTGGCAGCGGCATCAGTTCTTGAAAGAACAAGCCCTGCCGTAGCTTGACTGTCTTCTAAACCGAGCCCTAGAGTGGTGCTGTTAAAACCAGCTAATAGTTGGGGAAGTTCTTCTTCCTTCTTACAGCCCAGTAGTATAATGGTCGATAAGCCAAAAAGAAAAGTGTAACGTATAAACTGTTTGATCATAATTGTATTATTTATTTGAATTTATGTTAAATGATAGTCTTAAAAAGTAGGATCGGCCATATCCAATATTTGCTTTTCCAGAATCGCTAGTGTGAGCGCCTCCACCTGCAGCATTGGAATTAACATTGGAAATGTTAAACACATTTTTAACTCCTAATGTTGTATTAAAGTATTTTGTTATCTTTCGATTAAGTGTAAAATCCAAAAGGCTGTAGGGGTCTGTTCTTCCGATATAGACTTCTTTTGTTGTGTTATCAAATTCATAAGTAGAATATGTACCATTATACTTATAAAACACATTAATGCCTATTTGCGAAATACGTTCCAAATAAGAAAGGTCCAAGCTTATATCTGGGCTGAATAAGAACCTATCTGGAGATACAAAATTTGCATCATTTTCATTTCTACCTGTAATGCCCAGGCCAACCCCCAAGGTTAGATGTCCCCACATAAAGGTTTCATTCATGTTTATCCCTAGCGTTTTAAGAGAAGCGAGGTTAAAGAACTTTGCATAAGTAGGATCATCCTCTTTATATAGATAATCAATTAGATCAGTTATATCATTATAGAAAAATAAAATCTCACTCTTTAAACCAATCCTTCGATGTGACCATTTGTGAGTTGCACCAAGGTCAAAATGATTCGAAAACTCAGGTTTAAGGTCTTCATTACCGAACACGTTGTGATTGGAATCAACAAATTCGAAATATAGCTCTCTTAAACCTGGGGCTCTATACCCTCTGCCATATGCAGCATTAAAGCTTAATAAGGAATTAACCTTATATTTAATATTTAGTGCAGGTGAAACGTTTGATCCAAAAGTACTATTTACAGAACCTCTAAGTCCCGGTCTTAGTTTTAATCCTTCAAAAGGGGTTATCTCAGCAGTTGCAAACAAGGCATAGTCATTCATGTATTGACTTTGATTATCCTTTATTCTACCACCAAAAGTTGATTCAAAATTTACTTCATAGCCAATCTGATAATTAAGCTTTTGGTCAGATTTGGTTGTTTGAATTGAGGCTCTCGAAACAAATGTTTTGTAACCAGTTGTATCCGATAAACCATCTGCAGTTTTAATGTCTTCCTGATCTGAATCTAAATAATTTCTATACGTTCTTTTTTTACGTTCAAAGTCAGAATAGGAGGCCATAAACACAAAGTGGCCAAGCTTACTTAATGCACTATTTACTTCTAATTGGTGGCTTATTCTACTAGAATTGTATTCAATATCATCTCCATATGGCCTATTGGATCCAGTTTGAGACTGTGATTCGTACCTAAGGGTGTCAAGGTTATTAATTTTTTCATTTAAATTATCTAACTTGTAACTTATACTTAATCCCTCTTTTGAATACGTGAGTTTACCATCAAAAAAGTATTGTATTTTAGGATTCCATAAATAGGGTCGAAAGTCATAATTCGTTTTATAACCTCCAAAGCGATAAGTTCCCCCATTTAGTGAAAGTAGAAAATTATTAGTAAGAGAAAATCCACTTGTTAGGTTCAAATTGCTAATTCCATCATTCAAGGAATAATCACCATCTACACTTTCACCTTGGAGGTCAAGACCTACCCTGTAGCTTCCTTTGTCTACTTTTTTGGTAATCAGGTTAATAACTCCGGCAAGTGCATTCGCTCCGTAATTAACAGCCATTGGCCCTTCCACTATTTCTATGCGTTCTACATTAGCCATGTTAATCTGGCTTAGGTCGGCATCGTTTCCATTGCCGTTACGGTTTACCAGAGGCACTCCATCGATCAGGATCTTAAGGTTCTTGCCTTGAATACCTTGTATGGTCATGGAACTGGAGCCAATAGCCACATCAGGAGATATACGAATGTTCAACTGCTTAGCCAAAACATCGGTAAGCTGAGTTGCTCCCATTCCCTTAATTTGGTCCTCGCTCACGGTCTTAACCGTATAAACCGAATTATTTGCCGATTGGGGCTGGTATTGCCCTGTTACAACTATGTCTTCCAGAACAATATTTTTAGGCAAAAGATCAATTTTTAGAGGAGCAGCATTTACAATATTTTCACTGTGGCTGTGGTAGTTTACGTGCGAAACCAGTACTGTAAAAGGTGGGGCTATATCGATAACGGCTACTCCGTTAGCATCTGAAATATAAATCGATTTTTTTGAAGCACTTTCTACCATTATAGCAGCGTCCTGAACAGGTTCACTTGTGTTTTTATCAACTATAGAAATAGTAGTTTGAGCCAGTAAGGAACCTGTACACGCAATCAATAGTAAAAAGAGATGTAAAGTTTTATTCATAAAGTGTCTTCCGTATTATTACAATCCAGGTCCCTAACCCAATCTAAATTTTACTTTTATCTGTAGCAACACAATCCACTGGTAAATGGTTTTTCATCGTTATTCCTCATAACGAACCACAAATTTAGATTCGTTCTAAACCGAGAAATTACCAAGAACGTATAAAAACTATCGCTATCCGTATAAAAACCAAATCAATAATTGTTTCAAATAGATGCTGATTTTCTACTTTTGTACACTATATTGAAGAATAATGTTGGAACTTGAATTAACATCGCTTCGAAACGATTTGGAGATTGATAACCTCAATACCTCTTTGTTAACAGAGAGGTTGGGAACTTTTGAGTTTCAGAATACTGACGACAAGAACGTATCCATAGCTTTTGCTCACGATAAAAGCTATATTCATTTTATCTTTAGTCTTGAAGGGTGTATTAAGGTATCTGCGAATGGATTAGATGAATCAGTTGAAATTAATCAGGATAATTTTTATGTGTTTTCAAATCCTTATCTCAATACACAATTAAATCTAGAACTCCTTCCTTCTTCTCAAGTGCTTTCAATTGTTATTCACATTACTGAGTTGCATGAGATTTTTGGTAGTTCCTTTGGAAAAGATGAACAAGCTGCTAAGGAGTTTATAGAAAGCTATAAAATGAAAAGGTTTTTCATTGAAAAAGAAATGACGCCATCAATTGCCGTACTGGTTCATCGATTTTTTAGTGGAGTAAGCAAGCCTAATCTGAGAAAAATATACCAGCATGGTAAAGTGATGGAATTACTGTCACTTTACATGGATAAACCTAATTCTGAGCACGAAGCTGATGAGGCTTGCCCTTTTGTGATGGATGCCCTTGAGCTAAAGAAGATTAAGGAAGCCAGAGATATTATTATAAGCGACCTTATCTCACCGCCAAGCTTAAAGTCGCTGGCCAAATTGGTAGGCACCAATGAATTCAAGCTAAAGCATGGGTTTAAATCTGTATACAACAATACGGTGTATGGTTATTTGCTGGATTATAAGATGGAGCACGCAAGAAAACTTCTTTGTGTTGATAATAAGAGGATTAAAGATGTTGCTTCAGAGATTGGCTATTCCAACCCCAGCCACTTTATAGCTGCTTACAAGCGCAGGTATGGGGTTACTCCCAAACAGCATTTGATGTCACAGGCTTCTTAGTTTTTGTGGTTGAAAGGTTTACTCTTTCGAAAATACATTCGTAAGGTACTGGTTGCGAATATCCCGATATATGTAAAAATCCGAATCAATACTGGCTATTTCCTTGTAGTTTGTGAGTTCTGAAGCCACAATAAGTGAGGCATCAGCCAGGTCCATGGGTACATCACTAAACTTTTCCATTAGAGCAGTAAATCTGTAAATATGAGACCCTTCAAGCATAAAAATATTAAGCCCACCCCGCTCTATCCAGGTCAGAAAATTGAGTTGTACCTGCTGGTTAAAGTCGAGCATATAACTCACCTCTGTAACCACTGACCAGGTAGTCCATAACTCACCTTTAAAATCTTCAATAAATTGCAATGCTTTCAAGTGGTATTGATCACTCCGGTCAAACAGGGCAATTAATGGGCCAGCATCAATGAGAATGCTTTTCACGGAGCTTGTCTTTTAACTTGGATTTGTAGGTAGTCGAAGCTTTGGCGTTCCCGCTACCATCGGAGCCGAACAAATCTTTTCCTACTTCATAAGGAGACTCGTTACGTTGGGTTTTAGTAAGATAGGCCTCTAGCGCCTCTTTAACAATAGCCGTTTTGGAAAGATTCTTCTGCTGACTGTAGCTATTCAGCTTTCTTTCCATCTCTTTGTCTAGTCGTACATTCAGCATTTCACTCTTTTTTATTTCGTAATACAAATGTAATACAATAATTCTTTTTTTAAAATCCTCCCAAAATTAGTCCGGCATAAATCAAAAATATTGCTCGAAATATTTTTAAAGGTTTTGAATTCATAAATCTTTGTTGCTTATTTGAAGCTTACAATGAAAATGACAAACACATATTTTAGCTATTTCTTTTTTTACTACTGGGCAAAAGCACCGGGGTTAAAAAGATAATATATGTGTTTAGAACATATTAAAATCGAGAAGCCCCGGTACAAGCCGGGGCTTTTTTTGTGTATGGAACAGATAAAAGTTGGGATACAGGGAGTAAAGGCAGCCTTTCATGATATGGCGGCACGGGCTTATTTCGATTCGCAAGAAATACAGCTTGCCGAATTTCGTGATTTCAGAAGCATGACTCAAGCGGTTGCCAAGGGGGAGATAAACTACGCAATGATGGCCATTGAGAACTCCCTGGCGGGTAGCCTGTTAACCAACTATGCACTATTGGAGGAATTTAACCTTTCGGTTATTGGTGAAGAATATCTTCGAATCGAAATGCAACTGATGGCGCTTCCGGGCCAAACTATAGAACAGATTAATCAGGTAGTTTCTCACCCAATTGCGTTGCGGCAGTGCGATGTATTTCTTGAGAACCATCCAAATTGGCGGGTTACCGAATGGGAGGATACAGCCGGAAGTGCCAAAAGCATAGCAGAAAGAAATCTGGAAGGAGTAGCAGCCATTGCAGGTAAGTTGGCAGCAACCACTTACGGGTTGGAAATCCTGGCTCCTTCCATAGAGACAAACAAAAAGAACTACACACGGTTTTTGGTTGTATCTAACCAGGCCAATGTATGCAGGGGCTGTAATAAATCTTCTTTGCGCCTGATTTTGAGTCACATTCCAGGGTCACTGGCTCATGCGTTGGTGGTAATTGAAGAGGAGGGTATCAACTTATCTAAAATACAGTCGGTGCCCATCCTAGGAAAACCATACGAATATGCTATTCACCTTGACCTGGAATTTACTCAGGAAAAACAGTTTGAAAGAGCCGTAAAAGAACTTAAGAAGATGTGCATTGAAGTGAAAATAATTGGAATTTATAAACAAGGCAACAAGCCATTACAGGTATGATCGAGATTGCGGATAGATTAAGAAGCGTAAAAGAGTACTATTTCTCTTCTAAGCTGCAGGATATTGCTCAGTTGCGGGCAAAAGGAAAGGATATTCTTAACCTGGGTGTTGGTTCTCCGGATTTACCCCCTTCTGATTCAACAATAGCAATATTAAAACAAGAGGCTGATAAACCAAATCAGCATGCGTATCAGTCGTATCGATCGAGCATTGAGTTGAGAGATTCTGTGGCCAAATTCTACAAGAAACTATACGAGGTTGAAATCAATGCAGAAACGGAAGTGCTTCCATTGCTTGGCTCAAAGGAAGGTGTTATGTACATATCCATGGCATTCCTCAACCCTGGCGATGAAGTATTGGTGCCCAATCCGGGATACCCGGCCTACAGTGCCATTGCCCAATTGTTAGGAGTACATGTTAAAACGTATGACTTACTGGAAGAAAACAACTGGCAACCCGATCTTACTGCTCTTGAAAAAGAAGATCTAAGCAAGGTAAAACTAATGTGGGTCAACTACCCAAATATGCCCACAGGCGCTCCAGCCACACAGCAACTTTTTAAGAAACTGGTAGAATTTGCAGCTAGTAAAAATATCCTGGTGGTAAATGATAATCCCTACAGCCAGGTGTTAAATGATCATCCGATTTCTATTTTAAGTGCAGATGAAACGAAAGAGCATGTGCTGGAGCTAAATTCCATGAGTAAAGGATTTAACATGTCAGGCTGGAGGGTAGGAATGGTACTGGGGCACCCAACCTTCATTAATGCGGTGCTGCAAGCCAAAAGTAATGTGGATTCGGGCATGTTTTTGCCGGTGCAAAAGGCAGCTGCCCATGCACTTCAATTACCGGAGGAATGGCATATTGAGCGCAATTCTGTATATGAGGAACGAAGAAAGTATGCTCTTGAGCTGTTGAGTGAGTTAGGGTGCATAGCCTCTCCTAACCAGGTGGGAATGTTCCTTTGGGCGAAGGTTCCCGAATTTATCAAAGAAACACATGTTTTGGTGGACGACCTTTTACATGAAGCACATGTGTTCCTTACGCCAGGAGATGTGTTTGGAAGCAATGGGGGCAGGTATGTGCGTATATCGTTGTGTTCACCGGTTGCAGATTATAAGGAGGCAATTAAACGAATAGTAAAATGGAAGCAGAAGGAACAACAGTTGGCATAATTGGTCTGGGATTGATTGGAGGCTCCGTTGCTTTGCGATTGAAGCAACAAGGCTATGCCGATTGCATTCTTGGTTCTGATCTTTCAGGGGAGGCAGCAAATGAAGCACTGTCTTTGGGTATTATTAATGAAATATCATCAACAGATAATTTACTGAATAGAGCTTCTGTAATTGTAATTGCTATTCCTGTTGATGCTACAAAAAAAATACTTCCTCAATTGCTTGATAACTGCAAGTCCAACCAGGTTATTATCGATATGGGCTCTACCAAATCGGCTATTGCAAGGGTGGTGGAAAATCACCCTAATCGATCGAGCTATGTGGCTTGTCACCCTATTGCGGGTACTGAAAATAACGGCCCTTCGGCAGCATTTTCAACTTTGTACGAAGGTAAGGTAAATATTATCTGCGATAAGGAACTTTCAAATGGCAAAGCCCTTGAGACCGCACTTGAGATTACAGAAATTATGGGCATGCGCGTGAAATACATGAATAGTGTAGAGCACGACAGGCATATTGCTTATGTTTCGCACCTTTCTCACATTAGCTCGTTTACTTTGGGCCAAACTGTGCTGGAGGTGGAAGAGAACGAAAAAAATATTTTCGATATGGCAGGCAGTGGTTTTGCTTCAACAGTGCGGTTGGCCAAGAGTTCTCCCGAAATGTGGGCGCCTATTTTTGTTGAGAACTCAAAAAATATTTTGGAAGTACTCAATGCCTACATTGCTAACCTTGAACAGTATAAGAAAATGATCGAAAAGGCTGATAGTAGTGCCTTATTTGCAGCAATGAAAAAAACAAATAGAATACGTGCCGTTCTTGAGAATGGGGCGAAACAAAAATCGGAAACTAAAGAATTAATCAATTAAGACAATACATTGACATGAATATAGAACTGAACATTGAACCTATGGGGAACTGGTTCCCTAAAACCAAAGAACTCCCTTTATTAATAGCAGGCCCATGCAGTGCCGAAACAGAAGAGCAGGTGTTGGCCACTGCCAAACTGATTGAACGCGATCATCGGGCAATGGTGTATAGAGCAGGTTTATGGAAGCCTCGTACGCGCCCCGGTACCTTTGAAGGAGTTGGTAGTGAAGGGCTGGAATGGTTGAAGAAAGTAAAACAAGAGACGAGGCTTTTGGTGGCAACCGAAGTTGCCAAAGCAGAGCATGTAGAGCAAGCCATTGAAGCTGGAGTCGATATTCTTTGGGTTGGTGCAAGAACGACAGTGAACCCATTCTCAGTTCAAGAGTTGGCGGATGCCTTAAAAGGACATGACATTCCTGTGTTGGTAAAAAACCCGATCAATCCTGACCTTCAATTGTGGATTGGTGCTTTGGAGCGTATCAATAGGGCTGGCATTACAAAACTTGGGGCAATACATAGAGGTTTTTCACCAATGAGTGAATCAAAATACCGCAACGATCCCAAATGGAAACTGGCCATTGAATTAAAGCGATTGCTGCCTCAATTGCCTATTGTGTGCGACCCAAGCCATATTGGAGGTAAACGTGACTTAATTGAACCGGTAGCTCAAAAAGCGCTCGACCTTCAAATGGAAGGTTTGATGATCGAAACGCATATTGATCCGGATCGTGCCTTGAGCGATGCCAAACAACAGGTTACTCCAGATAGTTTAAAACTAATTTTGGACGAGATTGTACTTAGAAGAGCGCAGCCCACTGATGGGGAGTTCGTTGAGTCGCTACATTCATTAAGAGAGCAAATTGACGAAGTGGACGATGAATTGATAAAACTCCTGGCAAAGCGTATGATGCTTTCAGATAAGATTGGGGAGTCTAAAAAAGCGAATAACGTAGCGATATTGCAGGTTGGCCGTTACGAGCAAATTCTGAACGACAGAGTGGCAAAGGGTATGAAAAACAATTTGAGTGCTGATTTTGTAAAGGATATTTACGAGTACATTCACCAGAACTCAATCAAGCGTCAGGAAAAGATAATGAACGAAGCTAGAATTGAATCATAATTCCTACGGAAGGCAGTACAGTTCCTGATATGTTTTCAATTGTTTTAACCAAATATTTTGAAGGATCGTTAGGGTCTTCAACAGGATTGCCATTGCTATCCCGTACAACGGTTATGTAAGGTTGTTGTTCTATCTTATTATTCAAAACATTTTGAATGTCGAGGTACACGTTTAGGGACCATTTGTTGAAGTACCATTTTTTATCTACCCGAACATCCAGCCCATGTGATGATGGGTTTCGCAGCGTATTTAATTGATTCCAATCAAATACTCCCTGCTGTGTTACATCCCAGATAGCTTTGGTGGCGGTTTTTTCGAGGTCATAAGGTGTGTAAGGTGAGCCTCCCTGATAACGATATTTAATACCTACTTCCCAGTCGTTAGCAAATTGTTTTCCGGCAGTCAGATTAATGATCTGTTTGCTATCCCAGGAGGAGGGAACATAGTTTCCGTTCTTGTCGGTGAAAAGGCTTCTTACCAGTGTTACGGATAATATTCCATACACAGATTTGCTCAATTTCTGTTGTGCCAGCAATTCAATTCCATAGGCCTTCCCATCCGAAAACGGAGAGGCGGGTTCATTGCCAATTACTCCAAAATCTCCACCTAAATTCGCAAGGGAAATGCTGTCTGAAAGTATAAACGGGTAGTTGGAGTACTTCTTGTAAAAGCCTTCCAAAGTTATTTTGGAGTAGGAGGTTGGGTTGGTTTCAAACCCCGCCACAAAATGATCAGCAGAAATGTAGCCTATCTTATTGTCTTTGTTTACAAGCTCCCCATTGTTGTTTCTGTAGCCTAAAACGGTGTATGGGGGTAGTTGATAATACCTGCCGACATTGAAGTTAAATTTAAGTTCACTGGCTAGCTTAACGGACCCTGACAAGCGGGGAGAAAGCTGTTCTAAAGGATTGCTCGTTTCCTTTGAATAATCATTAAAATCGGTTCTGATCCCGAATGATAAGCTAAATACATTTGAAAAGAACGACCTGTTTACTTGTGCATAAAGTCCATACTTATTTAAAGGAAGTTTCGAATTGAAATCGATTGTTGCCACACCGCCATTCAATTCTGTTTGTTGGTACGTGCTGTTGGTGTAAAGTGCTCTCTGGTAGGCAGCACCATAACTATAATTCCATGTGTCAGACTGATAATTGAACTCATACCTGAGGTTATTCTGAATTTCCTGAGACGTATAATCCAAAAGCAGGTTCTGCGGATCTTCTATGTTGTCTTTGTATTTTATCGAGTTATTATTCAAATGGCTTCTGCTAACTACAACTCTGTGGGTTTTTGAATTTGAAAAATGCTCCCATTTGGCACCAAACGTATAATTCCACTGCGTATTTATTGGGAGGTTGCCCAATATGTAATTGTTTCTTTCCAGTTCTGTAGAATCAGTTACATCATTGTTTACTTCCTTGTTTAAGGAAAAGTCATCTATTGCGCCCAGCCCAATAAGCGTAATGTTATTTTTCTCATTTAGCCTGAAGGTGTGTTTGTATTGAAAATCGTTATATGTGGGTAAAAATGGAAGCTTCAAAGCTTTAAAAAGAAATTGAAGGTATGACCTGCGTGCAGACAATATAAACGAAGAGTTTTTCCCTGAAGGGCCATCCAGGGTTAACCCCACATCGCTTGAGCCAACCATAAACGTGCCTGTAAGGTGCTCGTCATTACCATTGATTTGCTGAAAGTTCATTACCGAACTTAATGCATTACCACGGTTAGCCGGAAACGCACCTGCATAAAAGTTTACTTCTCTAATAAAATTAACATTGATCATTCCAACGGGACCTCCGGAGGAGCCTTGTGTTGCAAAGTGATTGATATTTGGAACCTCAATATCGTCAAGATAAAACCTGTTTTCGTTCGGAGACCCACCACGAACAATAATGTCATTTCTGAAAGAAACGGTTGTGGCAACTCCTGGGAGGGTTTGAATAACCTTCGAAATATCTCTGTTACCTCCCGGATTCCTTATTATTTCGGTGGAGTTAATGCTGCGAAGACTTACCGGACTTTCTTCTGATTCGATGAACGGTGAAGCCGTTATTTCAACATCTTCAAGTTTTTCAACACTTTGATTCATTTCAACTTGAATGGTAACAGGCAATGAGTTGCCAATGGTTATTTCCGGTTTAATGAACCGTTCGTAGCCAACTACAGAACAAATAAGTGTATAAACTCCGGGTTTAATATTCTCAATTCTAAAACTACCTTCAAAGTCAGTTGTCGTACCAATTTGTGTGTTTTCCAGCAGTAGGTTGGCAAATGGAATTCCTTCACCTGTAAGTTTGTCAACTACTTTGCCCTTTAAAAGACCATTTTGTGCAAATGTTAA
>JAGQYI010000083.1 GCA_020436165.1 Cyclobacteriaceae bacterium
AAGAAGTAGTTGGCCAGGAGCATATTACCACCACCTTACAGAATGCAATTGAGAATGATCATTTAGCTCAGGCACTCTTGTTTTGTGGCCCCCGTGGAGTGGGTAAAACCACCTGCGCCCGTATTGTGTCTAAAATGATCAACCAGGCAGAAGGGGAAGAGTCTTCCGACCATTCGCTGAACATATTCGAGCTGGATGCTGCCTCCAATAACTCCGTGGACGATATCCGTAACCTGATCGATCAGGTGCGCTACCCACCCCAGTACGGCAAATACAAGATCTACATAATAGATGAGGTACACATGCTTTCACAGGCAGCCTTCAATGCGTTTTTGAAAACGCTGGAAGAACCCCCTTCGTATGCCATCTTTATACTGGCCACCACCGAAAAGCATAAGGTAATACCAACCATTCTTTCGCGCTGCCAGATCTACGACTTCAACCGTATCCAGGTGTCGGACATTGCCAACCACCTGAAAAAGATTGCTGAAGCGGAAAAAATCGATGCCGAAGAAGAAGCGCTGCACCTGATCGCCCAGAAGGCGGATGGTGCCCTGCGGGATGCCCTTTCCATCTTCGACCTGATTGTTACCTTTTCGGCTGATGGCTCCATAACCTATGCCAATACGGTTAGCAACCTGCACATTCTCGATTACGACACCTATTTTGAAATTACCGATCACTTAATACATCAGAAAAGATCGGAGGCTTTGCTCCTTTTCGATGAAGTACTGAAAAACGGGTTTGACGGGCATGAGTTTATCGTTGGGTTATCGAACCACTTCCGCAACCTGATGATGTGCAAGGACAATGCAACTGCTACGCTCCTGGATGTTTCTCCCAGTGTGCAAACCAAATATGCAGAGCAGGCCAATGATGCCTCCTTATCGTTTTTAATGAACGGGCTTAACCTGCTGTCGCGTTGCGATTATGAGTACAAAAGTCGCAAAAACCAACGTTTGCATGTGGAGCTTACGCTCATGAAGCTGGCTCATTTAAATGCAGCCATTAAACTAGCTCATTCGGAGGGGAGTAGCGAAAAAAAGTAGAAACGCCTTCTGAAAAGACCCCCACGTCAGTTCCGAAGGCAGATATTCCCAAAATTCAGCCACCCGGCATCCCTTCTTTACCCAAAAGAAAAACTACAAGTATTCCCAAATCCATTGATGAGGTGAAGCCAAAAAGTGCAGCGCCTGCGGAAGCCCCTTCAGAGGAGCTTGTTGAAGAAGCTGAGACAAAAACAGAAGACACGAAGTCATTCACGGATGAGGACCTGAAAAAAGTATGGGATGCATTTAAAGAAGGGCGTAAGCAAAAAGGATTCGATCAGGAGGCTGCCCTTTTAAACCACGCGTACATTCGTGAAGAAGAAACGATCAGGCTGCAAATACACAATCCTATTTTGGAGATTATTTTCGACAAGATTAAGGTTGAGTTGCTGGCGCATTTGCGCAGCGAGCTTAAGAACAATAAACTGAAAGTAGAGCTAGAAAAGCTGGAGACCGAATCGAAAAAGATGATCTACACCAATAAAGAAAAATTCGACCACCTTGCAGAGCAGTACCCTACCGTTAAGTTGCTCCAGGAAAAGTTGGGGCTTGACCCTGATTTTTAGAGGTAAATCAAAGCTCCAGGCTTCGTATTTCTTCTAGTGTTTTTTCTGTCAAGGGCTTGGTCACAAACTTGATCACATAATCGTTGTTCACGATCTTGTCTATATCGCGTTTGTTATCAGAACTGGAAAGAATGATTACCCGGCATTTATCTTTTACCGTATTCCCGAATTTTTCGTATTCATACAGAAAAACAAAGCCATCTACAATGGGCATATTAATGTCAAGGAAAATAATATCAGGCAGTGCGTCAGGGTTATCCTTATTTTCTTCAAGATAATCGAGCGCTCCCTTGCCTGAATTTTTTACAATAACCTCTTCCGAGAATTTCGTGATCTCAATGATTCTTCTACTGATAAAGTTATCAGTATCATTGTCGTCAACCAGCATCACTTTCCCTATTATATTCCCCGTTTCGCTCATTAGTTAGGCCCTAAATGGTCATTGACCAAAGATAGAATTTTGATATTTAATTGCAAGACGAAAATTATCAAATCTTTGTTTTTTGCTATTTGTATTCAACAGGAACATTCTTTGGCCTTGTTTTTCGCAACCAAAGAACCCTTCCTTCCTCCAGATCATTTTCCGTTTTTGCCATCCGGTTCATCTTTTTTATCCGCTCCATTTTTACCCCGTATTCCTGGCTTATCGACCACAGGGTTTCATGTGCTTTTACCGTATGATAGTACACCTTGGCTTTATTCAGCTTCCTTTTTAAATAGTACACCTGGTTGGGTAATACATGGTAGTGCGGTAGAATATCGTTGTAAGAAGAGAAATCAGTAGGCGAAATATTCAGTTTTCCTGCAATTTCATCTATTGAAAGCTCTGTATTGGACATAATTGCCGGCAACCCGTTTATGGTCAGCTCCTTAATTGCAGGCATAGTGTGTGGAATTTCAATACTTTCCACTTTATCAGCCACCGAAGCCATTGCCACGCTGTCCTTTTTACCATTAAACGGTGTTAGCGGACGAGGATTAAAGTAAGGAACAATTACAGCGTATGGCTTATCATCGGGGATTACCCGCGTTTTCAGCCACTTGTTGTAAACTTCCAGCGTGTCTTGTGGCAAGGAGATCTCAAGGCTGATTTCCTTGAGCGATTTGCCATCTCCATCCTTATAAATGTATAATCGCGGAGCGCTGTTGCGCGCCAGCTCAATGGCCTCTTCATAGGCGATCTTGTGCGCCAGAAACGTAAGCACATACCAGTAAGTATCTTTTGTGATGGTCATATGCGATACACCACTTTCAATCTTATCCAGCGAGCGCTGGGTGCCACCTGCTCCCATTTGGTACGCTTGCAAGGCATGCACCCAGTTATTGAAAAAAAGGTTGTTCTGCTGGAGGTAATTGGCTGCTGCACGGGTGGCAGAAACTATATTCAATCGCTCATCTACCTTATTGTCAACCCTAAGTCCCATTTCCTCAGCCGTTTCTTTTTTAAACTGCCAAAAACCCACCGCATTGGACGAAGAAACCGCATCGGAAATAAACCCGCTTTCATGGATGGCCAGGTATTTGAAATCGTCAGGCAGGCCCTCTTCTTCAAAGATTTGCTCCACAATAGGGAAGTAAGAAGCAGCCCGTTCTACCTTGGCATTGAAATGCCTGGGGCTGGCCGTCAGTTTGTCCACTTTGTCCTGAAGCTCCTTGCGGGCGCTTTCTGTTATTTTTAGCTGAATACCCGCAAACTCCATTTTGGAAGGAACGCGTGGCGATTGAGCAAACCCCTGAAAACCGAGTAAAAGAAGCAAAAAAGAAATACGTACACTCATATTTTTCGAATAACCATCAACCCATCGCGGATGGGAAATAAAACATTTTCAACACGGTTGTCATTTTGCACTGCCTTGTTAAATTCGAGCAAGGCCCTGGTGTCTACATCATCGTCCTCCAGTGGCTCCACCACCTTACCCGACCACAACACATTATCGGCAATAATGTAGCCGCCCGAATGCAACCGATCGATTACAAGATTAAAATAATTCAGGTAATTTGCTTTATCTGCATCAATAAAAACCAAATCAAAATCTTCTTTCAATTCCGGAATAATGGCAAGAGCATCCCCTACTCTAAAGTCGATCTGGCCCTTGTACGGGCTTTCAGAAAAATATTTCTTTACCCTTTCTTCGAGCTCTTCGTTCTTGTCAATGGTGATGATTTTACCCCCAGCAGCCAGTCCTTCGGCAATGCAGAGAGCTGAATATCCGGTGTACGTACCGATCTCCAAAACCTGCTTAGGTTGTATCATTTTGGAGAACATGCTCAGCACCCTGCCCTGTAAATGACCCGACAGCATTCTGGGTCTGAGTACTTCCAAATGTGTTTCGCGGTTTATCTTGCGGAGCAGGTCACTTTCAGGCTGGGTGTGCTCCTCCACATATTTGGCTAGTTGCTCATCAATAAACTCCATTTTCCTTGGGTAGAAATGTTAATGAACTGATCTGGTCTTTATTAAAAACCTCGTTGGATACCTCTTGTAATTCAGAAGCTGAAACCCGCTCAATATCACCGAACACCTCGTCCAGCGACTGAATGGTATCCAGGTCGAGCAGACTCTTGGCCATGGCCAGCATCAGGCCTGAGTAGTTCTCTTCGGCCATTGCCAGCTGCCCCATCATTTGCTCCTTGAGCTTGTGCAGCTGAACCGTTCCCAGTTTTTCCTTCTTAATGCGCTCCAGCTCGCGGTAGACTGCATTCTTGCTCTTGTTCAGGTTACGCTTCTCGGTTCCATAAAAAACAGTAAACAAACCTGTATCTGTATAAGCTGCATAATGCGCATCAATAGCATATACGCAGGCCATCTTCTCTCGAAGCGTCATGTTAAGGCGTGTATTCATGCTGGGGCCACCCAGCAAATTGGTGAGCATAGAAAACGGAATACGCTTGGGATCGGATAAGGTGTAAGCCGGAACACCCAGACCCACATTGGCCTGAGAAATAGGTCGTTCCACTTCCTTATGAGCAGGCACATACCTTAGGCTATTGGAAGGCCTTGGCTGACGCGTTTGGGCTGGAATATCGCCCAGGTATTTTTCAGCCAGTCGTACCACCTTGCTAAAAGGCATGTTGCCCACGAACGAAACAATAATGCGTGAGGTATCAATGGATTTGTGCAGAAAGCCAAAGAAGTGCTCCTTCGAAAAGGATTTAATGGTTCCGCTTGTACCCAGGATATTGTGACCCAACGGATGAGAAGCAAACACCTGGTCGTCAAAATCGTCCTGAATGGCATCTTCCGGAGCATCGTAATACATGGCCATCTCTTCAAGGATGATCTGGCGCTCCCGCTCAATCTGCTTTTCCGGAAAAATAGAATGAAAGGTGATGTCTGAAAGTATATCAAATGCTTTGTCCACAAAACGATCCAGCACCGAAGTGTAGAAGTAAATCTTTTCCTTGGTGGTGTAGGCATTGAGTTCGCCCCCAACTGAGTCGATACTGTTGATGATGTGGTGTGCCTTTCGTGATTTCGTACCCTTAAAGGCCATGTGCTCCCAGAAGTGGGCTATCCCGTACTGGTCCGGTTCTTCGTCCCTGCTGCCTACATCCAGCACAATACCACAATGGGCTATTTTAGTGGTAGTTACCTGCTTGTGAACAACGCGAATGCCGTTGCTCAATGTTAATACCTCAAACTCTTTCATAGAATCGTGCAAAAGTAAAGTATATGTTATTAACTAGCCCTATCCGCTTATGTAACAACCTATAAACTAAAGCAAATTATACCCCGTTAATTGGGCTCAAATTCTTAGATTTGACTACTTAATTCAAATAATCATGAGATACACACCACCCTCAAAAAATCTATACATTCAAAACCGCGCTAACTTCCGAAAACTAATGGAGCCGGGAGCTATGGCCGTGTTCCATTCCAATGATCAAATGCCTACCGGGGCCGATGGACTAATGCCCTTCAGGCAAAACAACGACCTGCTTTATCTGTCGGGTATTGACCAGGAAGAAACTATTTTATTGATCTTCCCCGACTTTGCGTTGGAAGAGCAACGTGAAGTGCTATTCATAAAGGAAACCAGTGAGCTGATCGCTATCTGGCATGGACATAAATTTACCAAGGAGGAAGCCCGCGAGCTTTCGGGCATTCAAACGGTTCATTGGCTTTCGGACTTTGAACTGGTGTTTAACACCCTGATGGCCGAAGCCAAAAAGGTATACCTCAACACCAATGAGCACATTCGTGCCGTGGTGCAGGTAGAAACACGTGATGCACGCTATGCCAAGTGGTGCCAGCAGAAATATCCTGCGCACACGTATTTACGTTCTGCCCCTTTGATGCACCAGCTGCGTGCCATCAAGTCGAAGGAAGAAATTGACATGATGCAAAAGGCCTGCGACATTACCAACGATGCCTTCCGAAGGATATTGAAATTTGTAAAACCGGGTGTGAAGGAATACGAGATTCAGGCTGAATTTATGCACGAGTTCCTGATGCAGGGATCGAAAGGGTTTGCCTATGAGCCCATTATCGGATCGGGCCATAATGCCTGCGTGCTGCACTATATTGAGAACAACTCGGTTTGCCAGGACGGTGAAGTGATTCTGCTGGATGTGGGAGCCGAATATGGCAACTACAATGCCGACATGACCCGCTGCATCCCTGTAAGCGGACGTTTCACCAAGCGCCAGAAGGATGTGTACAATGCCGTGTTGCATGTGAAAAACGAAGCCCAGAAAATGCTTCGCCCCGGCAATGTAATACCTGAGTACCACAAAGAAGTGGGCCTCGTTATGCAGGACCAACTATTGAAACTGGGTCTGATAGATAAAACCGACATCAAGAACCAGGACCCTGCCAACCCAGCCTACCGTAAATATTTTATGCACGGCACCTCGCACCATTTGGGTCTGGATGTGCACGATGTAGGGAACATCTACCGCAAAATGGAAGAAGGTATGGTGTTCACTTGCGAGCCCGGTATCTACATTCCTGAAGAAAGCTTAGGCATTCGTCTGGAAGACAACCTGGTGATCCGTAAGAACGGACTGGACAACCTGATGGGCAATATTCCTTTGGAAGCCGAAGAAATTGAGGATTTGATGAATGCTTGATTCGAGGCCCACACGATCGAATGAGCTGCCCTACCTGGAAGCGCTGTTAAGTGCCAATAAGCTCTGCTTCAACGACCTTGAATCGAGGGGAGTGGAGCTGTTCTCTGTGAGCAGAGACAACAAGATGGTGGGGTATTTCGGGTACGAGATCTTTGGGGAGGATGCCTTATTCCGTTCGTTTATTGTGGTGCCCGAAGAGCGCAACAAAAACTACGGGCACCAGATGTGGGAAATGGCAAAGGGCCATTTGAAAAACAGGAAGGTGAAGCATGTGTACCTGCTCACCAATACGGCCACCGACTTTTTTGCCAAGGTGGGCTATACCCTCTTTGAGCGTGCCCATGTACCGGTGAGCATTGCCCAAACCAGCGAGTTTGTCACCTTTTGCCCAACAGATAGCGTGTGCATGCGGTATGAGATTAATTAGTTGACAAGTACAGTCATATGAATAGATTAATACTTATCTGCATGTTAATAATATGCAACTTTATAGCAAAAGGGCAAGAAATAAATAATGTCGATAGGTTTGGGGAAAAACAGGGTCTCTGGCTAACTTACTATGGGAAGTCAAATAGGATAAAGTGGAAACACTATTATAAAAATGATCAGTTAGATAGTATTCAGGTTTTATATTACAAAAACGGCAATATAAAATCTCTTCAATCATTTGACAAAGGAATTCAAGATGGTCTTTTTGAAGTGTATTATAAAAACGGTAATCTAAAACGGCAGTTTTATACACGATTTGGTGTGCTTGAAGGACCATATAAATATTATTGGGAATCTGGAAAGCTTTTTCGAAGTGGGTCATTTAAAAATGACATGGACGATGGTAAATCAATTAGATATCACCAAAATGGAAAAGTTTGGGTGGAAGAAAATTATACAATGGATAAACTTGATGGCATTGTTAGGAAATATAATTCTGATGGTAAGCTAATAGAAGAATTAGAGTATCGGAATGGTAAAAAAGTTAAGTAATTTATATGACAGAACATAAAAGTTATACCTCCTCCAACGCACCCGAATCGGTAGGGCTCTACCCACACGCCAAACAGGTGGGCAACCTGTTGTTCCTTTCGGGTGTGGGGCCACGCAAAAAAGGCAGTAAGGATATACCTGGAGTTACGTTAGATGCCAACGGCAACATTGTTGACTATGACATTGAAGCGCAATGCCGTTCGGTATTCCAAAATGTGCGTACCATTCTGGAAGATGCCGGCTCCAGCTGGAACCAGCTAGTAGATGTAACTGTGTTCCTCACCAACATGAAGGACGACTTTACGACCTACAACCGCCTCTATGCGGAGTACTTTAAAGACAACCAACCCTGCCGCACCACGGTGGAAGTGAACGCCCTGCCCACCCCTATTGCCATTGAGCTGAAGTGCATTGCTACGATTTAAAATATAATTAAAACCGCCCTTCAAAAATGGCCGTCATCCCGGACTCCGATCCGGGATCTCATTTTTGAAGGTTTTTAAAAGAGATTCTGAATCAAGTTCAGAATGACGGTTTTAATATTTTAATTTCGCCCAATAGAAAACATCAAATGATATTCGCAACCGAACTTTTAGGCATACCCGGCACCGAGTGGGTAGGCTATCTGGCCTCTGCGGCCATTCTTTCTTCCTTTTTAATGAAGGACATGCGCAAGCTCCGCCTCATAAATATGCTGGGGGCCGTGTTCTTTATTATCTATGGTTTTCTGCTGGCCTACTCCTGGCCTATTATTATTACCAATGCCGCCATTTTTGGGGTACATGTTTACCATTTGTGGAAGGATAAGCTGTGACTGTTAAAGAACAGCGCGGAGGCCCGAACCAATAGCGGGCGTGTGCTAGCCTGTGGGAGGAAGCATTATTGGTTCTTGATCTTTTTGTGGAGCCTGTCCCAAACTTGTTTCGGGATCTGGATCAAGACAAAAATGAAGGTATCACCAACTTGCCCCAACCCTATTTAGACTATTTCCCAATTAAAAGATAATTTATTCTAAACATTAGAACATTATATTAACCAGTGTATCTTTACTAAATATTTTAACTCTAGTTAATTGAAAGGGAAATAGATTTGACTTTTAACAAGCGCAAACATCTTAATTAAATTCAGGAAATGAGAAGAGTATTTTTTTTAGCATACATTGTACTTGTTACAATTACTTTTTCATGCCAATCAAACGAAGAAGCTTCTCCCACAAACGAGACTTTGCCTCTTCTACTTAAAAAAGAGAGTAGCAACTATGGGTTATTAAATCATTTTGAAACAATACTATTTTCATACGATGACTCAGGCCACCTCATTAAAGAAGTACGAATAAGCAAAAAGACACAGGATAGTCAGGACAGCACCATCAATGAATTTGTTTATGACTATAATAATGATTTGCCTTATAAGAGCACCAATACTCTCTCACCATATGGTCAGGTTGATGAATATGAATATGATGGAGAACTACTTATCAGCAGAAAATCATATTATAATAATGAATTATCATTTACAGAATTAATGCAATATGACGATTCAGGTAACTTAACGGCTTTAATTGGTATTAACTCTCAAAGTGAAAATTACGTTGAAGCGCAAAGTTCTAATGGTAATATAATGAAGATACAATTGGTGAAAAAAAATAGAGAAAGTGTCTCATATGACCCTATTATATACGAGCATGATGTTACCATATTAAATCCAATAGCCTCACTCCCCTATCGATATAATCAGGAATTAGGGGCACCTACCTATCTTTCCAAGAATGTTATTATCAATGAATCCACATTAACAGATGGTGTTGTTCAGTTAGGAAACTATACAGTTATTGAAAGTACTAATTCTTTAAATTTTCCCGTCAGTTTAAAGCGATATGATTCCGATAACAATTTGGTGTCTGATGTCACATATACCTATTCATATGAATAGATTTAACTAATAATTCTTTTTAAATATCATGTCGTAACCAATAAAAAGCAAACGTCATCCCGGACCTGATCCGGGATCTCATTTTGAGACGTTTGTGCAAGAGATGCTGAATCAAGTTCAGCATGACGGCTCTTAGAGTTTACTTGCTGCATGGTAAAGATGCCTCCGCATTCCTACTCCGTAGAACTTCGTAGGAGTAGCTACGGCATGGCTTTCTAAAAAGTAAAACTCCCCTCTCGGGTAGCGCACAGAATGTCCCCTTGAGGGGACTTTAAGGGGGTGTTATTTGACACAATAAACACCCTCCGTCCGCCAGCTGGCGAACACCTCCCTCAAGGGAGGATTAAACCTAAAGAGGAGATTTTAATTAAGAAAAGCGCGTAGGCCCGATGCCCAACCCTATTTAGACTATTTTCTAATTTAGATATAATTTATTCTTGAGATTAGAATACTATTTTTTCTGAATTATATTTATTGGGTGGTTAATAAAAGTCATAAGGGAAATTAAAAACGATGTAGTTTACATAGTTAAATACCCTCTTATTTAAGATCAGATGAAATTTATCCGAAGTATTAAAAGTTTAATTGAATGGGGTATTACCCAATATCTCAGGATAAGACCAAAGAAAACTTATTGGGCTATTGCAGTTGCATATTTCTTTTTCATTTTAGGTGAATATGCAAAAAATATTAATGAAATAGCCAAAATAATCAGTGAGGCAGCATCAAACGCAGAAAATGTTATTGTCAAATTTCTTTTAGAGGTTGTAGCGTTTTGGTTAGCGTTAGACCTTCCATGGTGGTGTATTCTGATTATTACTCTAGTTTTTCTTTTTGTAAGTATTATTAAAATTCTTGAAGTCAGAGGGAATAGACAGATAATCTATCATATAGAACATCAGCAAAGACGAAAACTTACAAAGGAGGAAGTAAAAGGTTCTTTAAAAAGTCAGACGGAAAGACAGATAAATAAACAGAAGAGTTCTGGGAAATACATACCAGATACATTTATAGAGACGCGGGATTTGAAAGACCGTCTAAGGTATTTGTGTGATTCGGTGTTTTTTTCTGAAAAATTATTTGAAGAAACAGAGATTCTTGATTTCCGGTTTTTAAACACATTTTTAAGCAAAGGAGGGCATCCAGCCTTCGAATTTTCATTAGATCATATAGTTCATGATCCTGATGGTATAAATCTTCATAATTGTGAAGATATTGTAGATCAACTCTTTGATTACCTGCTAGGTAAACATAAAGAATTAACCGAATCAGGAATATCGTCCAATGAGCTTTACAAGTTTGAACGTAAGATTAAAGATAAACTTGAGGATGCCAAGTTTTATAAATCCAGAGTAGCAATAATTACAGAGTATGCCGGACAAGGTAAGACCAATTTGGTTTGTGATTTCGTAGATAATTTTCTGATAAAACGAGAAATACCGGTAACGTTTTTAACTGGATATGAAATAGATGGTAAAAATATTAGGGAATCAATACTTAAAAGAATCTTTCCTGATTTTGAAGATGTAACATTTGAAAATTTTATAAAACATGTAAAGCAAATATGTGAGGAAACCAACTCATTTTACGTACTAATCATTGATGGACTAAATGAAAACACTAAACCAAAGGAGTTCAGCAGTAACATAGAAAATTTCTTAGCTGAAATTCTGGAATATGAATTCCTAAAAGTAGTTCTGACAAGTCGGACAGAGTATTTCGAAAACAACTTTTCCAATCTAAAAAAAGCGAGTTTCAAAGACCGAACGGAATTTATTGGTTCTTTAAATGATCGACTTAGTAAAGATTTAAAAGAGAGGCTTTACGATGCCTATTTACGGCATTTCAGCGTAAAAATAAAGGGCATCCGAAAGGATGTGTACAACCAATTGGTAGACAATTTTCTGCTACTAAGAATATTTACGGAGACTTACCAAAACCAAGAGCTTACTGATGTCGATGACATTTATAAAGAAGAGCTTTTTGATGCTTATTATAAACTAAAATGTGAAGAGGTCAATTCAAAGCTAACATCCAATGATGAATTCAATTTAAAGGGACATTTTGATATCAAAGATTTTCTGAAGAAAGTAACCGAGCATATGATTGCCAATAAAAAATTCGCTAATGTACCATTAGACGATATTATTGAGGATGATATTGACCGTGAACTTTATATAAGATTTTTAGATGAAAACATTCTGGTAAAAAGAGATTTAGATACGTCCAATACAATGTTCGCAGCATCTGAGGTGGTTAATTTCACTTTTGATGAGTTTCGGGATTATACGATTTCTAAGTATATGGTCGAATATCTATTACCATCTTCAAAAGAGGAATTCGAGTCTTTTGTCAAAGACAACTTAACAGATGAAGCACCTATATTGGAAGGGTGCAGTTCTTTTTTATTCTACTTATCCAAAAAAGGAAAGAACTCAGAGCTTACGCAGTTTCTTCAGGAACAAGAATGGTATGACAAAACTTTTATCAGAGGAATTTTTTCGATAAAGGATAATGAAATCATCGAAGATGATATAGGGTATTTAAAAAAACTGTTTAATTCCGATAAAGACTATGCAAGGCAAATTTCTATCAAGCTGGTATATAGAAGGTTTAATATAAAAACCTATAAGAGCCTAAACATTCAGTTGTTATTTGAAATAATACAACAGCTTTCCAGCGAAGAATTTGAAGAATTAGTAAAGCCTGTTTTCAGGTCTGGTATTCCCAAACATTCCATCTTTAGAGGAATAGATTTAAGCAACCTTCTTGATCAACTTGATGAAATACTGGAAGAAAATGAATTTTCGGATGATGAATCATACCATAATTTGTTTGAACTTTTAGTGTATCTACTTTCAGTCTCATGGAGAGTTAGAGAGTTATATGAACGGTATCAATTCAAATACAAAGAAAAGGCTATTGAACAAGTGAAAACCGCTTTAACTAGTAACAGTGAAGAAATTACAAATCCATTAAAATCATTTATTGAGCAATATGAAATTAACGTATGACTTCTATCGATCCATATTGGTGATCAATAAGAATTTGACAAAGGACATCTTTTTGGGAAAAGCCGCTGTAAAAGAAAGTGGGTTTGCCAAGGAAATGTTTTCCAGAATGTACGATAGCATATTTTCTGAACTGATTGATTTGGAGAGAGAATATGAAAAATACTATTCTAAAGAATATGAGAAGTTTGAGGTTTTCTTATACAAGAAATACAATTTGGAAGCAGAAGGTATTGAGGCTTTGATGGACTTAAAGGCAAAAAATGACGACTACAAAATTTACAAAATGGAAGATTACTCCTATGGAGATTATAGTCTTGGGCAATTTACTTTTTCCGAAACCATGTATGATCGCATTATGAACATTCTTTTACTAAAAAACTAAACGATGAAAATTAGATATGATTTTGTAACAAATAGCTCTTCGACATCTTTCGTAATTATTAGCGATGGTGAATTCAATTTTAAGGATTTCATAGATGCAGTTGGTATTAATTATGATTCTCAGTTTATAGATGTTTATCAAGGTCTATTCAATGCGTTTGTTGACGATATGGAGCCTGCCCGGGATTATTATAATAAACATTTCTCTGGTAGATTTTCAAGTTTCGAAGAATTTATCGAACAACAACTTTGGAAGAGTGGTAAAGAAGTTTTACCCAAAATACTTGAAGCGGAGAAGAAGGGAAAAAATGTGTACATCGGAGAATTAAGCAGTGACACCAATGACATCGAGTGTTTCTTTTGCACTGATGAATTTATTATTGAATCGGATAAATTATACGTTGACGCGCAAGAAAATGGTTGGTAAATCAGAGCATATTATTCAAAAGAGATATCCTGATGAACATTATTCTATTCTGTTCAATAAAAGAACGGGATATTTTGTTCGGGCAGAAGATAAAGGATTTCCCGAACCACTCTGGTCTAAGCATGGCCCTGAGCTGTTGGATATTAGTATAACTAACTGGTGCGATAAAGGCTGTAGTTTTTGTTATCGACAATCAACAGTACAGGGTCAACACATGAGCTTGGAGGACTATCAGTTGATAATGAAACAAGCGAAGGAGCTTGATGTGTTTCAGGTTGCAATCGGAGGCGGAAACCCAAACCAGCATCCAAATTTTATAGAAATACTTCAATCCACAGTTGATCACGGAATTGTTCCATGTTATACTACAAATGGTAGGGGATTAACAAATGAAATTTTAGCATCAACAAAAAAACTTTGCGGATCGGTTGCAATAAGTGCTTATGAGCCATATTCTGAATTCCGAAAGAGTATTGAACAGCTTTTAAGCTTTGGTATAAGAGCTAATGTCCACTTTGTTATAGACAATCAGTCAATTGATACCGCCACTGATTGGCTCATATCTCCACCAGATTTTTTGAAAGGAATTAACTCTATCATATTTCTAAACTATAAGCCTATTGGCAGGAAACCTAATTATGAGTTAATTCTAAAAGATCAAAGCAAAATCAAGAAGTTTTTTAGCTTGGTTGATAAACAAAAACACGCGTTCAAAATTGGCTTTGATAGTTGTAGTATTTCTGGTGTTGCAAGGTATTTGAATACAAATACTTCTTTTTATGAAGGCTGTGATGCAGGAAGATTTTCGGCATTTGTTGATGAAAACCTAAGAATGTTTCCCTGTTCATTTATGACCAATACAACTTGGTTTGGAAACCTTAGAGAAGAATCAATGAAAGACATCTGGCAATCAAATAAATATTTTAAAAAATATAGAGGCAGAATAATAAATAATGATTGCAATTCCTGCCAAATGCAATCTATTTGTATGGGAGGCTGTCCATTTATCGAAGAGTTATCATTATGTGGATGGAAAGATGAAAGAATCAAAACAGAATCAGAATACATTCCTATATAAGCCATGTTAAAACACCCTTTATACGAAAATTTATCTTTCCCCTACTTCGTCAAAGTCACAGGAAAATCCTGGCCGCGTGAGAATGTATAAAGGTACTGCTGCATTTCTTTGAGTATTCCGGCACAAGGGCATTGCTATTCTTATGTACTAAAATGCTTATTTTGAAATGAGACTATGAAATATGTTTTTCATATTTCGTATAGATTTTAGAATCTTCAAACGATCAAAAATTACTTGTACCTGAAACAGGACAAACAGTAAAGAAAATATTTTAGCCCCATCTGGTCTTCCCTTTATTAATCCAATAAATAGCAGTATTAATAATCCTAATGAAACCATAATTACGATTATTAAATGAAATGTTGACACTCTAAAACTACCCTTAATTGAAACATCATGATCTCCTTCATGGATTCTACCCATGAAATAAGGTGTATTTATTTTTTTGGTGTTTGGAGAAAATGAAACTTCATTCCAGGTTATATTATAACTAAATCCACCTTCTTTCATTTTACCAAAAGCTCCATGTAGATTAATCATTTTATCTGTTTTAGTCTCAAAACTAGATTCCTTACCTAAATACAGTTTACTTAAAATCTCATTCATACATAATAAGTTTACCCTCTCAGAGTCACCTGCGAGAGACTCTGAGGAAGTCTAAGCTACTCCTTCACCGTCACAGGAAAATCCTGTCCACGTGAGAAGGTATAGGGGTACTGCAACTGCCCTTTGTATTTCTTCGAGTATTCCGGCACCAGGGCATCAATATAGCTTTTGAGCTCGTACACCGAAACCACCCCATCCTGCGGGGCGCCATCGGCCTTACCCTTCAGGGCCTCCAGCAGCACATAGGTAAAGAGACCATGCCCCAGCTCTTTGTATTCGGTGGCAAACTGCTCACTGCCTGCAGCAGAGAGCACATGTATGCCTGCACTGCGGCTTAGCTGGGCCATTGCTTTTTCTTCCATAGCCCCACGGGTAGCCAGCAGCTCGGTGGCTCCACCTGATTGGCAGGCGTCCATAAGCACAATCTGTTTTACGGCTTTTATCTTGGTAAACTTCTCGCGCATCTCGGTCGCGGAAATGCCATCCTTGGCCAGGTTGGCCTTACTGTAGAGGCGTACGTTTTCGGTAGGCACAAAGTAGAATTCATCGTCCACAATGGTGCCGTGGCCGGCATAATAAAAGTAAAACACATCGCCCGGCTTAATGCGAATGGAGAGGGCATCGAGCACGCCCATAATATTGGAACGAGTGGCTTCGGTGTCGTAGAGCTCATGTACTTCCATGCGGTCGTAGAGTCCAGCAGATGCCTTGCGCACCTCGTCCGTAAATGCCTTGGCATCCGACTGCGCATAGTTCAGGTTCAGGGCCGGGTTTTCGTAGTGGTTAATGCCAATGCTCAGCACAAAGCAGGTGGTTTCCTCCGCCTCCAGGTTGTAGAGCACATCCACGGCATCGGGCCTCGATTCAATGTCGTTCCTGTTAGAGGCAATGGCCTCCAGGGTGTTACGGCCGGGCAGCAGATGCACCTTAAACTTTTGTATCAGCGATTTGCCTTCGGGCACCTTGGCCAGCAGGTCACCCTCCTTCACTTCCACCACTTTCCCATTCTGCAACAGTTTAAGGGTTTTCAGTCCGCCCCCGGTATTGGTGGCTTTTACCAGCACATCCACCTCAGGCTGCTTGGCCATCGATTCATTTTCCGGGGTTTGAATGGCCACATCGGGTGTGGGGTTTTCCTTGAGCTGTTCCAGCAGGTCGTTCCTGCCCGCAGGCTTGGCATCGCCAAAGGCTTCCTTGAGCAGGTTGGGGTTGTAGTAGTTCTTAAAGAAGCGGTCCAGCTCAAACGACTGGGTGCCCTGCACAAAGAACACCTGCTTGCTGGCTCCATCGGTACCAAAGAAATTGCCGGTGGTGTTGGTGGTAAGCCAGTCGTTGGCATCCAGCGTAAAGTAGGTGAGCAGCTCCTCTCCTGATTCCAGGTTCCATACCTTCACCACCCCGTCAATACTGCCGGAAATAATGAACCGTTTGTCGGGCGAGAAGTGCACCGAGGTAATGGCACTCTTGTGACCAGTAAAGGTGCGCACCAGGCGGCCTTCGGCCGAATAAAGGCGCAGCACACGGTCGGCTCCACCGGTAAGCATGTTCTGGCCACCCTCATCGAACGTGGCATCGTACACCGCCTCGCTGGAGTTGGTTAATTTCTTCAGTTGTATGCCTGTGAGCAGGTCCCAGAACC
This sequence comes from Cyclobacteriaceae bacterium, assembly GCA_020436165.1. GTDB lineage: Bacteria > Bacteroidota > Bacteroidia > Cytophagales > Cyclobacteriaceae > JAKISE01. Next base: position 16,747 of record JAGQYI010000083.1, read on the forward strand.
TTATGGTGTGGTCGCTGGAAGTGGAAATCACGGTTTTGCCGTCCTGCGAAAACTCAATATCGGTGATCAGATCGGTATGGCCAATGTACTCCTTCACTTCGCGGCCTGTATCTATCTCCCACATTTTCAGGATTCCACCGGCCACCCCGGTAAACACGTACAGATCGTTGGGGCTGAACCGCGCCACATACACAGGGGTCACATACTTGGGGTCTTCATCCATTTTAATCCGGCTTACCACCTCACCCGATTCCACATCCCAGATAAACACCCAACCATCGCGGCTGCCCGTGAGCACCCTGGTCTGGTCGTGACTAAAGGACACATCGAACACGAGGTCGCGGTGACCCTTGAAGGTTTTGAGGAGTTTACCCGTGCTCACCTCCCACAATTTGGCGGTGCGGTCGCCCCCGGCAGTTAGGAGTTTGTCACCTGCCTTGTTAAGGGTGAACGAAACCACGGCCTCCTCGTGACCGGAGTAAAGCTGGTCCACCTTGCCGATGAGCAGATTCCAGCGCTTCACCGTTTTGCCCCTGTCAGATCGGAAGGCATGGATGCCATCAGGAGCAAGCACAATCTTGTTCTTAATGGAGATCAGCTCATGGCTATACCACTCCCAATACGAATTGGGATCAAAATCCAGCTCGTCCTTCCCGGGCTGGGTGAGGTAGCCGTAAAAGGTGGAAATGCGCTGGCCGGTTTTGGCATCCCAAAAAATAATAAAGTTGGTATTGTCGGCCGTGGCAATCCAGTTGCCATCAGGACTGAAGGCCGCATCTTCAAACTGATCGGTGTAATGTTCTTTCCGCTGACCCAACCGGTTGAGTCCGTACAGGGGTTTTTCATCCGTATCCTTTGGATTGAGCGCAAACAGCCGTTTGCCTGTTTTTACCTCCCACACCACCACAGAATCTTCATCCACCGTAACCATGCGTTCGTTGTTTGGTGAAAGAGAGATGGAGAGCGTGTTTTCCTCGATCTGGTCAGAAAATAGTTTGGTGGTTTTACCCGACAGGTTGCGGATGCGCAGTCCGCTCCCTTTGTAATGGCTGGAGGTGATTACCTCATCGCCCACAAAGCCAACCTGGGTTGGGCAGCCTCCGCAATAGCCACCTTCCTCCTTGTATTCGTAGATGAGCTTCCCTGTTTTTAGCTCGTGCAGGGTAGCCTTTCGGTTGTCGTGCCCCACCAGCAAATACTTGCCCTGCGCATCAATGTCTACATAATTGGGCAGGCTACGGTCGCCTTTCAGTCCATAGATTATGGAGTCTGCTTTGGTGTTGTACACATACACCGAGTCTCCATAGCTGCCGGCTGCCAAAAAGGTACCCGTTGGATCAATAGCCAATGAAATGATGGTGTACTCAGGAATGGTATAGGTTTTCAACAGTTTGCCGGTAGCTACTTCCCACACCTTAATGTCGTGATCGCTGGAACTGGAGATCACCCACTCTCCATTGGGATGAAAGAGCACCTTGTTGACATCGTTCTTGTGCCCGTTGAAGGTGCGCAGTTCCCTGCCGGTTTCCACTTCCCAGAGCTTGAGGGTGTGGTCATCGCTAGCAGAGACCAGCAGCTTACCATCAGGGCTAAACGCCAGTGAATTGATGGCGCGGGTATGCCCGCGTTGCACGGTGGTTTCTACAGGTTGCCCGATAACCGATTGCCCAAGCAACCATAAACAACCTATAAAAAACCATCTTTTCATGTGCTTTCTAAACGGGTTCTCTGAATCCTACCCAGGTAAATCGCTTGATCACGTACTCCGGATTGGTGAAAGATGCATTGCCTGCCGGATTGCCTCCCGTTACGTGAAAATCTGAAAATCCGGCATGCTGGTTCACATAAATACCACCTGTAAGGTTAAACGAAACAGGGGTAGCGGCCAGCGACATTTCATCTGCGATCATTTCCCTGGTTTCTGCATCAGTAGTGTATGCTCCACAGCTAATGGCTCCATGCTTTAGGGCCATTTCCTTAGCCAGTGCTACCGATTGGGCAGTATCTTTTGTTTTGATCAACAAAGCAATGGGGCCGAACAGCTCCTGGCTGAAGTCTTCCTTTTGGGTGGCGTCCACTTCCAGCACTACCGGAGTGGCAACACGCGCATTCTTAAACATCGGGTTTGCAATCACACCCGAAGCAAGCACCACTTTATGCTTACTGTTCTCCACCTGATCAATGCGGTCGCAGGTATTTTTATTTTGAATGGCGCCCAGTACAAACGGGCCCGCTTTGGGGTTATCGATCAGGCCCTGCACATTGTCTGCAAACTTTTTTGCAAACTCATCAAAGCTCATCGTTCCATTGGGCGTTTTAATTCCTGAAGCAGGGATGTAAAAGTTCTGTGGAGCGGTACACATCTGGCCCGAATAGAGCGAAAGCGAAAATGCCAGGTTGCCAATTACCTTGTCAATATCCTCAGCCGAATCGATTATGGCAGAGTTTACTCCTGTCTTTTCGGTGAAAACAAATTTATCTTTTAGACCTTCCAGGTAATTACCAAATGTGGAGTTGCCTGTGTAGTCAATGATTTTCACTCGTGGGTCTTCCACCAGATCCTTGGTGATCATGTTCGAGAAGCTATCCACTCCCAACTGGCAAATGTTTGGATCGAGACCTTCTTCCTGCAACACTTTTTGCACCTCCGCCACAAAAATGGCAATAGGCAGCACTGCTCCGGGGTGCGGTTTAATAATTACAGGATTACCTGTCACCAGGCTGGCATACATGCCCGGTACCGAGTTCCAGGTCGGAAAGGTTGAGCAACCGATTACCACACCAATGCCTTTAGGGATGGCGCGCCACTCTTTATTTAATGTAAGGTTGTACTTACCCATTGGTTTGTCCCAAACCGTTTTTTCAGGGAAGCGTGTAAGTTCCTCATAACCCATAGCAAGAGCTTCCAAAGCTCTATCTGCCGCGTGTGGGCCAGAGGCCTGAAAGGCCATCATATACCCCTGGCCCGTAGTGTGCATGGTAGCATAGGCAATCTCGAAGAAGCGTTCTTTTACTCGCTCCAGCGACTCCACCAAAATAGCAGCTCGTTTATCTGCCTTTACCTTTCTCCATTGATGCAAAGCCTTATCAGCTCTTGACAACAACTCTTCCACGGAATAGGAAGGATAGCTAATCTTCAACGGCTCCTGCAAATAAGGCGACTCCTCATCCCCAATCCACTTTGAAGATGCTCCCTGAAGAAGCTCTTCGAATTTCTTGCCTACCTGCGCCTGAAATTTCTCCCTCCCTTGCTTGTCTGCTTCCTCGCCATAGATAGCGGGTGAGGGGTGCTCAGGATACTGAGCAAAAAAAGTACGTTCATGAATGGCCTGAATTGCCTTGTCGATGATGGGCTTATACTTGGTTACTAATTCCATTTTATCTCGGTTTTGGCAACTAAGATACATGGAATCCATGAGATAATTAAACAAAGTTGTGCCATGAATAATGGCCTTCGAAACGACAGACTTCTGGCCCAATCCAGCCCT
>JAGQYI010000084.1 GCA_020436165.1 Cyclobacteriaceae bacterium
AAGTTGAGTTCAAACCAGGTAATTTTAAAGGTTGATAAATGCCACCCAAAATAAAATTTAATCGGGGTAAGTACACCGACAAAAAACTCCAAACCATTTATAAAGCATTAATTACTCCCAGGTTGATCGAGGAGAAAATGCTTATCCTTTTACGCCAGGGTAAAATTTCCAAGTGGTTTTCGGGAATTGGACAGGAAGCCATATCGGTGGGTGCTACTCTTGCTTTAAAACAGGACGAATATATATTACCGATGCACAGGAATCTGGGTGTTTTTACAACCCGTGAGATTCCTTTCAGCAGATTATTTGCCCAATTTCAGGGTAAGCTTTCCGGTTTTACCAAAGGGCGTGACCGCTCCTTCCATTTTGGTACAAACGAATTCCATATTGTGGGAATGATCTCACATCTAGGCCCTCAACTGGCAGTTGCCGATGGCATCGCACTTTCCGATCTTATCTCGAAAAACAGCAATGTTACTTTAGTATTTACAGGAGATGGTGGGGCAAGCGAAGGTGATTTCCATGAAGCGCTTAATGTGGCAGCTGTATGGAACCTACCCGTGATTTTTATTGTGGAGAACAATGGCTACGGGCTTTCTACACCAAGTGACCAACAATTCAAATTCAAGAATTTTATTGATAAAGGACCTGGCTATGGAATTGAAGCGCATCAGATCGATGGGAACAACGTACTGGAAGTTTATTCAACTATTGAACGCCTGGCCAAACAATTGCGAAGAACTCCAAGACCTGTATTGGTAGAAGCAATGACCTTTAGAATGCGTGGTCATGAAGAGGCATCAGGCACCAAATATGTGCCAAAGGATTTGATGGAATTTTGGGCGACCAAAGATCCGATAACCAATTATGAAGAGTACCTGCTCTCAAAAGGAGTTCTTACGGATGAACTGATTGAAGAATACAAATCAGAGATAAAAGAACAGATTAATGAGGGATTAGATATGGCCTATGCAGAGTCGATTCCTCAAGCCGATTCGGATAAAGAACTGGGAGATATCTATGCTCCTTTCGAACAAGAAATTATTGAGCCGGCAACAGATACTAAAACCGAAAAACGATTTGTGGATGCGGTTTCGGATGGGCTAAGACAGTCATTGGAGAAATATACGGATATGGTCTTTATGGGCCAGGATGTGGCTGATTACGGTGGTGTTTTCAAAGTTTCTGAAGGTTTTCTGGATCAGTTTGGGCCTGAGCGTGTGCGCAATACGCCACTTTGTGAATCAGCTTTGTTTGGAATGGGCTTGGGCATGTCTATTAAAGGACGTAAGTCGGTGATAGAAATGCAGTTTGCTGATTTTGTATCCAGTGGATTTAACCAGGTAGTGAACAACCTGGCTAAGGCCCATTACCGCTGGGGCCAAAATGCGGACGTGGTTATCCGCATGCCTACAGGAGCGGGAGTAGCTGCAGGGCCTTATCACTCACAAAGCAATGAAGCATGGTTCTTCCATACTCCGGGCATTAAAATAGTGTATCCTTCAAACCCTTACGATGCAAAAGGATTGCTCACGGCAGCAATTGAAGATCCTAATCCGGTCATGTATTTCGAACACAAGGTAATGTATCGTTCAGTTTCTGAGGTTATTCCGGATGATTACTATTCCGTAAAGATTGGCGAAGCCAAGTTGGTAAATCAGGGAGAGGATGTATCTATCATAACCTATGGCATGGGTGTACACTGGGCTAAGGAAGTTGCAGATGAAATGCCCGGTATTTCGATGGATATTCTTGACTTAAGAACATTAATGCCTTGGGATAAACAAGCGGTTGAGCAAACCGTAAAAAATACGGGGCGTGTGCTTATCCTTCATGAAGACACTCTAACAGGAGGAGTTGGGGCCGAAATTGCTGCCTGGATAAGTGAAAATTGCTTTATGCATTTAGACGCTCCTGTTACCCGGGTTGCCAGTTTAGATACGCCTGTACCATTTATTAATAGCCTGGAAGACAACTTTTTGGCAAAAGCGCGTTTAAAAGAAAAATTGACCGCTTTGCTGGAATTTTAGTATTTTGGCAATCGAAACTGTCCGGAATAACCGATTAATAGTTTGCAAACTTCTTTTAAGACATATGTTTTAGGGTTACTTGTGCTCTTTTTTATAGGCATAGGTCGGCAAACTTATGCGCAAATAGATTCACGTAATCAGGAACGGCCTGAAAAGCAGGAAGCCACTACTCCTGGTAAAACAAAAAAGGTAAAAAAGACAAAAACGCAACGCAAGAGAGAGCAGGGTAAAAAGATATATTCCAATAAAAAACAGTTAAAACAGTCAAAAAAGACTTTTAAAAAAGGAGGGGATAAACCCTATAAGGGTGATATTACCGGAAGGAAGGTTTCAAAAGATAAAAGAACGCCACGCGAGACGTATGCTCGTCCTCAGCCAGACCCTTATGCTCAACGGAGGTTGCGTTCCGAAGCCGACAGAGCAGGACTCAAGCCACCTAAAATTCGTACAGCCACCCAAAAGGGAGAAGTAGCCCGGACAGGAGATATTGCAGGCAGGAAACGTATCCGGCAACGTTCGGTGTCAACAACCCCCAGGCCAACGTATCCGGCACCCAACCCTTACCTTGGCCGTAAGGTAAGAACCGAAAAACAAAGAGCATATAGTAATAAGCGCCAGTTAAAAAATATTCGGTCTGTTTCTAAACCAACCGAGGCTAGAAAACCGCAGACAACCACTAAGGTAGTTACAGCCACCTCGCCTAGAAAAGTTGTTACGAAAAGAAATGTATATGCGGGTCATGAACAGCGAAAAGGCGAACAGGGTAGTACAAAGGATATTGCAGGTAGAAAGCTGAGAACCAGGAATTATAAAAGCGAAAAGCCTTCCAGGGGCAATAGGGATATGATCAGTCCGCAACCAAGAACAGGTACTTTGGGAAGTGGAGAAAGGTTTAAAAAACCGAAATATCAAACTGCTCCACTACAGTCAATTACTAAAAATCCTGAAAAAAGAGGGGGAGGTAAACCAATTAAAGGACATAGAATAATGACAGGGTTCAGCTCAACAAAAGCAAAGTCTGTGGTTCAACCCAAACCCATAAGAACTTTTGGTAATAGCAAAAAAGGGAATGGTGAAGCAGCTGTATTTGGTGCGTATGGTCCAAAGAAAATCAGGACTGCCACGAGAAAATCGGAAGCTAAACCTGGGAAAAAATCTGCTCCACCGCCCAGCATTTCAAGCGCAAATGTTTTTGGTTACAGAAAAGCCCACCCTTACAGAGGTAAAGACAAAAGGTTTAGCGGTGAAAACTCAACCAGAAAAGATATTGCAGGAAGAACCTTACGGACCAGAAATTATCGTTCCCCACAACCTAATTATAAATCGATCGGCTACGGAGCATATGTGGGAATAAGCCCTACACCTCCACGCAAAAACCCTAATCCGCACAAAGCGAAAAGTGTATCTGGTAAAAGGTGGAACAATGGCGGACTAACATTGACTCAGAAAGTTTCGGGTCCTAGTGTTGGGCAGTTTTCAGGAAACTTAAAAGCTCAAAAGCGGATTCAGGGAGGAGGTAGCGTTTTCAGACATTGGAATAATAATGGTAATCCACTTTATAAAAAGGATAGAGGCGAAGGAACAATTGCAGCAAGTGGGTACAGGGGTAATTTGAGACCAAAGCAATTTGGTGATACCGGTGTTGGCAGTTATTCAGGTAATCTTAAAGCGTACAAACCATTAAAAGGAGGCGGGAGTGTATCCAGAAGATGGAACAATAACGGGCAGCCATTGGTAAAATCAGACAGAGGCGAAGGAACAATTGCAGCAAGTGGGTACAGGGGTAGTTTGAGACCCAAACAATTTGGTGACACAGGTGTTGGCACGTATTCAGGAAACATTAAATCGCAAAAACCCTTAAAAGGAGGTGGTAGTATATCCAGAAGATGGAACAATAATGGGCAACCTTTATTTAAAAGTGAACGAGGAGAAGGCACAATTGCAGCTACTGGTTATTCGGGAAGATTACGGCCTAAGCAATTTGGAGACACTGGCGTAGGTAGTTACTCAGGTAATATAAAAGCTCAAAAACCTTTGAAAGGAGGTGGGAGTATAACAAGAAGGTGGAATAATAATGGACAACCTTTGATAAAGCCGAATAGGGGAGAAGGCACAATTGAGGCAACTGCTTTTTCGGGTAATCTTAAAGCGAACAAACCTTTAAAAGGAGGTGGTAGCATAACAAGAAGGTGGAATAATAATGGACAGCCTTTAATTAAGCCTGATAGGGGTGAGGGTACGATTCAAGCAACAGCCTACTCCGGAAATCTAAAGGCGAATAAACCTCCTGCAAAAGGTGGAGGAAGTATTACAAGAAAATGGAATAATAATGGGCAGCCATTAATGAAACAGGATCGGGGAGAAGGTACAATACAAGCTACAACATATACAGGTCGGTTGCGACCCAAAGAATTTGGAGATACTGGGGTTGGTACCTATCAGGGAGATATTAAAAGTAAAGGGAAAAAGGAGAAACCCTATCCGACTCAGGACTTTATCGGCAACGTAAAAGTGGTTAGCAAAAAGCCACCTCAGGCCCCTGGTACCGAATATGGTTTGGCAAGGAAAGTAGCAGGAATAAAAATGGGCGAATCCGCAGGAATAATGCAGCCTCGCACAAAAAATAAATATGAGAATATTAATGTATTGACTGCCAAAGTGAAAGAGCGAAAGGCATCCCCTTCACAAGGAACCAAATTGGGCAGATCAACCACATTGTCATTTGTTACAATAGGTGAGCCGAACAAAGGCGGTTTAGTTTATCAGCAAAAGCGTTTGAAAGTAAATAGTAATCTTCCCGATATGTTAACCAGAGATCAGCGAAGGAGACCTGGTGCTGCTCCCGGAACTGAGAGAGGAAAGGACTGGGCATTTGCTTTTTGGGAATTTGGAAACCCCTACCAAATGGGGCTTGAACGCAAACATACTGTAGCAAAAACAAAAGTTCATCCAAGCACTCTGTATGCTCAGTCGAAAAAACCTTCAACCGAAGAAAAAGAAAAGGCTGTTAGTATAAAGCTTCTTTGGGCAAAGCTATTTAAGAAAAATGCAGCCACTGCCGAGCCTGAAGATAAACGTTCACATCGTCCACGGTACGATAAAGGAGAACGCATAATTTGGGAAACACAGGAAAGAGAAGATTGGTATAAAAAGTAGCTTATTCGTTGCCTTCAAACCATTTTTCTTAACTTTACGTTTAAAGTACACATTTAGTATCTTATGATTCGGAATCGTATTATCATATTGCTTATGCTTTTGTATGCTAACACTTTGGTTTTAGCGCAGAGCCAAAATGATGACTATACGATTGAGAATACCTGGGGAATTAACAAAAACACACGAAGCGCTTTAATTGGAGGCTTCGTTTTTAAGCATGGTGTTAGAAATTCTTCTGGAAGTTTTACTACGTATGGATTGGAATTAATAGATGTAAGACATCCTGCTGAACTGAAATCTATAACAGGAACAGGAAGCTCGTACATAATAGGCAAGAGAAATCACTTATTTGCCATACGCGGGCAGTATGGTAGAGACTTTGTGTTATTTAATAAAGCACCCCAGCAAGGAGTTCAAATCAATTTGGTACTAGCGGCTGGGCCTTCAATTGGACTAGAATCTCCGTATTATGTTCAGGTTGACTCAAATAATCAAAATTCTGTTATTGGAAGAGGCTTTATTTTTCAGGGTCTGTTTGAATCAAAAATTGTTTTAGGTGCTAACCTAAAGACTTCTTTAAACTTTGAATTTGGGACTTTAAAGTCAAGTGTATCAGGGTTTGAGGCAGGATTCCTTTTGGATGCATATTCCAGAAAAATAGATATGATGGTCAATGCAGAAAACTACGCAGTTTGGCCCACAGCCTTCGTTGTGCTTTTTTATGGTTCAAGAAAGTAGCATTCAGCTTCTACTTACTACCTTTGCTCCTTCAAATTTATCTGAATGGATATTACGATAGCTCAAGAACCTAAGAAAAAGAAACCAGATTGGTTACGGGTAAAATTACCTGTAGGTAAAGAATATGCAGAAGTAAGGCGTCTGGTTGATAAACATAAACTTCATACAATTTGCGAAAGTGGCAATTGTCCTAATATGGGTGAATGCTGGGGGGCTGGTACAGCCACCTTTATGATATTGGGCAATGTGTGTACACGTAGCTGCACATTTTGTGCAGTGGCAACTGGTCGTCCACCCGAATACGATATTGAGGAGCCTAGAAGAGTTGCTGAAGCTATTCACAACATGAAGGTAAAGCATGCGGTTATTACTTCCGTAAATAGGGATGAGCTTAAGAATAAGGGTGCTGAGATTTGGTATCAAACTGTTGTTCAAACAAAAAAGATGTCTCCTGGCATAACGATTGAAACCTTAATACCCGATGTAAAGGCAGATTGGGATTCTTTATATAGAATGATTGAAGGAGGACAGGAAGTTGTTTCGCATAATGTGGAAACGGTAAAAGAGTTATACAGAAGAGTTCGTCCACAAGCTAGATACGAGCGAAGTATGGAGCAGATAAAGCGTACTCGCGATTTGGGTAGAAGAACTAAGTCGGGTATTATGCTGGGACTTGGTGAAACGGATGAACAGGTTTTTCGCGCTATGGATGATTATGCAGAGGCAGGACTACATATATTAACGTTGGGCCAATACCTTCAACCAACAAAAATGCATATTGAAGTTGCCGAATTTGTACACCCTGATAAGTTTGCGATGTTTAAAGAGGAAGGGCTGAAACGAGGTATTAAATATGTAGAATCTTCTCCTTTGGTACGATCAAGTTACCATGCAGAAAGACATGTACATGTGCCAATTGATTGATCTTCTGTGGACTAGCTTAATTACTGAAATTTCTTTCAAAAAAATCTTTTGATAAAGTTTTTGGGGGGTTGGAGTAATATATTATCTTTGCGACCCTTTCGGACGTGAAGGGGGTTGAGTGTTAGATGGGAAGAGAGGGGTAGTTTGAGACAAAAAATAAAAAAAGTTTCTCATAGGTGTTGTTGTAAAGAATAAAGTTTCTATTTTTGCACTCGCTTTTGGAGAAAGCAGGGGTTAAGACGAAAGGTTTCACCCGCAAAGCTTGACAGGATTAAGGTAGTTAAAAGGGGAGAAATGAGGATGTAAGAAGCCAAAAAGTCTCACTATTAAATACTAATTACTGAAGTACTAATATCGAGCAGAAGTTCTTTGAAAATGATGAAAGCAAAAGATAGCAAACCGCTTTAAATACGTTGACTTTTAATTAAGTCAATTACTTTGAGTAAACGGGCTAGGCGATAACAGAAATTATAATTAAATAGAAAAAGATTACAATGGAGAGTTTGATCCTGGCTCAGGATGAACGCTAGCGGCAGGCCTAATACATGCAAGTCGAACGGTAACATGAGAGCTTGCTCTTGATGACGAGTGGCGCACGGGTGCGTAACG
>JAGQYI010000085.1 GCA_020436165.1 Cyclobacteriaceae bacterium
CACCGGCTTCAGTGCCCACAAACCCCAGTTTCTCCGTAGTGGTAGCTTTAATGGAGATATTGTCAATATCTATAACCATTACTTCGGCAAGCGTTTTACACATTTCAGAAACATGCGGGTTTATTTTCGGTGATTGCAACGCAATGGTAGAATCTATATTTCCAATACTGTACCCTTTGCTGCCAAGCAAAGAAACCACCTCTTTGAGAAGCTTCTTTGAATCGATGCCTTTGAAAGCAGGGTCCTGATCCGAAAAATGGTAGCCAATATCCCGAAGGTTGGCAGCACCCAGGAGCGCATCGCAAATCGCATGGATAAGCACATCGGCATCGGAGTGGCCAACAGCTCCTTTGGTATGTTCTATTTTAATACCACCCAACCAGAAATCAGCTCCATCTTCCAGCTTGTGTACATCATATCCAAATCCTGTACGTATATTCATAGCAGTTAATTTTCAATGGCCTTATAGTACATAGTACTCGCATTCGATTCTCTTAAGATCGATTTAGCCATCTGGTTAATATCCGATTCAGTTACTTGTTTTAATAGTTCCGGCTCTTTGTTGGTGTGGTCAATGTCACCCAGAATAAACCCATAGGCCAGATTCTGGGCACGGTCCAGCAGATCAATTTCTCCAAATGCATGTGATGCCAATGCCTGGTTTCTTGCTTTTTCAAGCTGAGCACTTTCAACTCCTTTTTCAATTACCTGGTTAATGATCTCATTTATTTTCTGTTCTGCATCCTCAAAAGAAACGTCTTTTAGCAACCGACCGCTAATCACCAATAGGCCGGGATCAATGGAACCTGTTACATAGGCAGAAAGTTCAGAGAATACGGACTTGTTTTCTACCAGCTCTTTATAAAGCATCGATGATTTGCCACGGCCTAAAATATCGCTCAACAGATCGGCCGTGAAGTAGTCATTCGAAATTCTTTCGGGCATGTGAAACACCTTATAAAAGGCATTGACAGGTACTTTGGCATCAACAGATAAAAAGCGTTTTTCAGTTTGATCCGGTTCAACTGGTATCTTGCGTTGGATGTCTTTTCCTTTAGGTATGCTGCCAAACCATTTTTCGGCCAATTCAAAACCTTTCTCAGGAGTAATGTTACCTGCTAGTACCAGCACTGCATTGTTGGGCACATAGTAGGTCTCAAAAAAAGCACGCACGTCTTCCATTTTGGAGTCTTCAATATGCTTGGTAACTTTTCCAATAGTTGGCCACTGATAGGAATGTTTGGTGTAAGCAAGTTCTCTTAACTTATGCCACACATCTCCAAAGGGCTGGTTCAGGTAGCGCTGCTTGAATTCTTCCACCACCACTTTGCGCTGAACTTCCAGTCCTTTTTCATTAAAGGCAAGCCCGAGCATACGATCCGATTCCAACCAAAGCCCTGTTTCCACATTTTCTGCAGGAACGGTGAGGTAATAATTGGTGTAGTCCGGTGTAGTGTAGGCGTTGTTTTCTCCACCTGCTTTCTGCAGAGGTTCGTCATAGGAGGGTACATTTACCGATCCACTAAACATTAAGTGTTCAAATAAGTGGGCAAATCCGGTTTTGTCAGGCGACTCATCTCGTGAACCTACTTTATACGCTACATTGACAATGACTACTGACGAACCAGCGTCCGGATGGACAACAACTTCCAGTCCGTTGGCCAATGTTTTTTGTTTATATTCTATCATTCAGAAAAAATCTACCACAAAAGTAGGAAATGTAACTTGACTATTTTTCCTGGCTCAAATGATTTGCCAACTAAAAGTTTCAAATCTGCTGGCAGTTGACGTACACTGTCTTAGATTTGTCGTGCTAAAAGTTGAGTTCAAACCAGGTAATTTTAAAGGTTGATAAATGCCACCCAAAATAAAATTTAATCGGGGTAAGTACACCGACAAAAAACTCC
>JAGQYI010000086.1 GCA_020436165.1 Cyclobacteriaceae bacterium
AGTTAAGCCCTTCAGCGCTGATGGTACTGCCGTAACAGGTGGGAGAGTAAGTCGTTGCCAGTTTTTATTTATCTGCCCAAGGCAGGATCAAAGCCTACTACATGTGTGGTAGGCTTTTTTCGTTTATGCGAAATCGCATCCTATGCCGGTGTAACTTCGGGGTTCTTAACAGCCAATCGTTCCATGCTGATGGTTTCAAGGCTGAAGAAATCATATTCTTCCACTACTTTGCCGTGAATCATATAGACTCCAATGCCTTCGAAGGCATATTTTTCAGCTGTATCAGGAAATATAACTGTATCAAAAAAATTGCCTTGCAAATCCAGAAATGTTCCAAAGTACATAACCCCCTTGGCGCTTTCTACATACTTTTTAGCTACAAGATAACCTACCATATTTACTTCCTTCCCTAAATTGGTTTGAAGTTCCGTTGCATAGATGACATTAATAGGTATGGAATAGATCATATTAAAAGGATTTGTTAAGTAAAAGCCAAAGACCTCTATTTGCTGAAAGGCTGTTTCAAGTTCGGAAACATTCAGTTTTGGCAAAGTGACATCTGGCTTTTCTTCAAACATTGGTGTTTTCTTATCTGCGTTTTCAACCTCCTGCATATACATATGAAGTTCCCAAAATAGTTCTTTGGAGGTTTTTCCAGTGAAGCGGAAGGTATCGGCCTTAATAAGTGTTTTTAATTGGTTTAATGGAATATTGGCTCTCAGGATGAAGTTTCGCAAACTTTTGTACTCTCCTAATCGGTTACGCTCTGAAATAATTTCTTCAATATGTTCTTCATTAAGGTCGGTAAGGAAAATGAAACCCAGAAGAATGGTGGTTCCTTCAAGAGTGGCTTCGGCCTGACTTCGATTGATGCAAGGAGGTTCAATGGTAGCTCCATTCATACGGGCTTCGTGTAGATAGATTTCGGTTCTGTAAAAACCCCCAAAATTATTTATTACTGAAACCATGAACTCCAAAGGATAGTGAGCTTTCAGGTACAGGCTTTGGTAACTTTCTACTGCATAGGATGCAGAGTGCCCTTTGGAAAAGGCATAACCTGCAAAACTTTCAATCTGGTTCCAGACATCATCCGTATCTTTTTTAGAAATCCCTTTCCTGGCGCAGTTTTCAAAATACTTTCTTTTGGTTATCTGAAATTCTTCTCTTGAGCGGTATTTGCCAGACATGCCTCTGCGTAAATGGTCTGCTTCTTCCAAGGTTAAGTTAGCAAAGTAATGGGCTACTTTAATTACATCTTCCTGATAGACCATAATACCATATGTCTCCTCCATAATGTCGAGCAAAATAGGGTGTCCTCTTTCCTTCCTCAAATGAGGGTTTCGAAATCGTAGAACATACTCTCGCATCATGCCAGATTTGGCTACCCCAGGACGAATAATGGAGCTAGCAGCAACTAATCCTAGGTATGTTTCTGCTCTTAATTTGGTAAGCAACATGCGCATGGCTGGTGATTCTACATAAAAGCAACCCATAGTTTTAGCATTTCTCAGCAAGTATTTTACCTTTTCGTCTTCCTTCAGCATATTCATATTATGAATATCTATTTCAGGATCCTCCGGATGTAGCTGCCGAATTATTTTCAAAGCATCCTTGATCTTACCCAATCCTCGCTGGCTAAGGATGTCGAATTTGTAAATACCAATATCTTCGGATATAAGCATATCAAAGTGAGTTACTGGTTTTCCATAGGGGGGCAATGAGGTAGCTGAGTAATGATAAATAGGGTTATCTGTTATTAAAATGCCGCTTGCATGAACACTTAAATGGCTGGGAAAATCTTTAATTTTTGGACTATACTGGTTGATCAGCTTGAACAAATGATCATAACTCTGTGAGCCCTTTTTGCCTCGTGTAACTGCATCGATTTCGTGTTTGGGTAGCCCAAAAACTTTTCCCAATTCTCGTACTACGGCCTTACTTTGAAATGTGTTGTAGGAACCTTGCAAGGTTACATTGTCAAAACGACTGAAGATATAGTCAACCACATCGTCACGGTCGCGCCATGAAAAATCCATGTCAAAGTCGGGTGGGTTTTGGCGGTAGAGATTGATGAACCGCTCGAAATAAAGGTCAAGTTCAATGGGATCGACATCTGTAATGCGAAGCAAGTAGGCAATAATGCTGTTGGCTCCACTGCCACGACCCACATAGAAATATTTCTTTTGCCGGGCATACATCACAATGTCCCAATTGATGAGAAAGTAGGTTACAAAATCTTTTTGCCTGATTATATCGAGCTCCTTTTCAATGCGATCATAGATCGCTTTTGTGGGATTGGGGTATCTATAGCTGATTCCTTTATAGGCCAATTTATGAAGCAATTCGTTGTCTTTTTCTACTGATCCGGTATAGGTAGAAAGATTTTTTGTTTTCTGCGTAGCGCCAAATGTGAACTTGATCTCATTACTTTCCAGCAATTCATTGGTGCGTTCAATTATCTCAGGAAAGTCCATCAGCTTTTCGGCAAGCTCGTTGGGTTTATAATACAAATCCGAAGGTAAACCCTGCTCAGATTCCGGCAGCTTACTCAAAAGGCAATTGTTATCAATTGCTCTAAGTAGACGGTGAATGTTAAAATCGGTTTTGTTTCGAAATGTTGCTGTTTGCAGGAATACATACTTTGAACGCTTATCATACTGCTTTTTAAATGCAACAGAAGCAATATCCTTTAGAGATACTCCAATAAACTCATTTTCTCTAAGTTCTTTTGGCTGCTTTCCATAGGGATAAATTACTTGGACATTTTCAAACGAAGGAGCTATGGGCGGGATGTCCTTCTTTTCATGAAGGAAGCCAGACAAGTAGCGGTTAACTTCTTCATAGCCTTGGTTGTTTTTGGCAATGGTCGCAAAACACTGCTCGGTTCCATTTCTGAAATCGACCCCAACGCTGGGCTTAATACCCTCCAACTCACACCGTTTTATGAACTCCATGTGAGCGGATGTATTGTTGATGTCAGTGAGGCAAAGCTGTGTAATACCATTGGTTACTGCCAAGGCCACGAGCTCTTCAGGGCTAATGGTGCCATATTTCAGACTATAGTAGCTATGACAGTTCAGGTACATGTTTTATTCTTTAAATCCGATGGAGCAGATTTCGTACATTAAATTTACTCAAATTAGGCAGGCAACGGATATAGTTTTATCTTGGATTTAGTGAACAACCGCCTAAATATTTATTTACCCCTATTGGGTTTGGTGTTGTTTGCATTCTCGTGTCACAGAAATCAGGAAACTATGCGTACTCATACCAACGAACTTATTCACGAAACCAGTCCTTATTTGTTGCAACATGCCCACAACCCGGTGGATTGGTACCCATGGGGAGACACGGCTTTGAACAAGGCACAAAAGGAAAATAAGTTGATTATTGTGAGTGTAGGCTATGCAGCTTGCCACTGGTGCCATGTGATGGAGCATGAATCGTTTGAGGATAGCACTGTGGCCAATTTGATGAACCAATATTATGTGTCGATTAAGGTAGACAGGGAGGAACGGCCCGATGTGGATCAGGCATATATGGATGCAGCCCAGGTAATGACCGGGCAAGGTGGCTGGCCGTTGAATGTAATTTGTATGCCTGATGGGAGACCGATCTATGCAGGTACGTATTTCCCTAAAAAAAATTGGCTGGACGTGCTTCAGGGGGTATGGGATTTTTATAAAAAGACACCTGAAAAGGCATTGGAGCAAGCCGATAACGTGCAGAACGGTGTTTCGCAAATGAGCTTACTAAAAGTTGGAAAACCCTCTGACCTGGATGAACAAACACTTGCCCATGCTGCAACGGATTGGATAAATAACATGGACGAAAAGAAAGGCGGAAGAAGAGGTAATATTAAATTTCCGATGCCTGCCTCATTGCTTGTTTTGTTACATTATTCTACCGAGTACAATGATGAGAAAGGTGAGAGGGCCGTGCTCACAACACTTGATCAGATGGCTTACGGTGGAATCTATGACCAGATAGGTGGTGGCTTTGCCCGCTATTCTACCGATCCCAACTGGCTTGTGCCGCATTTTGAAAAAATGCTCTATGACAACGGACAACTGCTAAGTGTATATAGCGAAGCGTACAAGCGCACCCAAAAACCATTGTATAAAAAGGTGATCGAAGAAACGATCGCTTTTTGCAACCGTGAACTGAGTGATGGTAATAGCTTTTATTACTCTGCTCTTGATGCAGACAGTGAGGGCGAGGAAGGTAAGTTTTATGTGTGGAGAAAACCGGAGGTAGATAGGCTATTAGGACCTGATGCTGAATATTTTAAGGAGTATTTTGATATTACCCAAAGTGGTAATTGGGAGTTTAAAAATGTGTTGCGGGTACGAAGGGATATGGATACCTTTTGCGCAGAGCGTGGTCTTGATAAAGCTGCTTTTGAAGTACAGGTTAAAGAATATACCCAAAAGTTATTTGAAGCTCGTGAACAACGTGTGCGCCCCGGACTGGACGATAAAACCCTTACCGAATGGAATGCACTAATGATTACCGGTTTATGTGATGCCTATGAGGCACTTGGAGAAACCAGTTACAAGGATGATGCTCTAAAAACAGGGAGTTTTATCTGGAATACCCTGTGGGATGGAGAGAGCCTGCATCGGAATTACAAGCAAGGGAAGGTGAATATTAACGGGTTTATAGACGACTATGCTGCCACCATTCAGGCGTATATTAAATTGTACCAGATAACATTTGACGAAGAGTGGCTTACAAGAGCAAATACGTTAACAGAAACAAGTTTTAAAAATTTCTTTGATCAGGGGAGTGGATTGTTCCGCTACAAATCTGTGAGTGATAAGCAACTATATGTAGCTAAAACGCCCATTGAGGATAATGTGATTCCTTCAGGTAATTCTACCATGGCGCTTAATTTGTTTGCCTTAGGTCATTATTTATATAATGAAGAATATCTTGAGCATGCGCGTACCATGCTTACTTCTGCCGAGCCGTACTTGGTACAGCATGCCGCTTTTTATTACAACTGGCTTGCACTGTATAGAAAATTATTGCAGGAACCTTACGAAGTAGCTATTGTGGGAGATGAAGCAGAACAACTTCGCACCATACTTGCCAAAGAATATGTGCCCAATTGTTTATTGCTGGGAGGCACGAAGGAAGGAAACCTTGAGTTACTTAAAATGAAACTGGTGGAAGGTAAAACCATGATTTACGTGTGCCGTAATAAAACCTGTCAGTTGCCTGTGGAAACTGTGGATGCTGCAATTGAGCAAATGAGATAGAACTATTGTTTGTTCTTTTTAAATATTGCAGATAATACAAGCGATAGCGCTAACCCAAATAAAAAGGTCCCAATCAAATTTTCAAGGATATAATTTCTAAGATTAAATTTGGCTAGTGCTTCTTCTTGTGTCAAAATATTGTTGGAAACAGCTAACTCAATAATATTGGGAAAGAACTCAGGAGAGATAAATTTATGAGTAACAGTTTGAACAATTGGGCTAATAAGAGTGACTAAAATTGTTAATAGAATCCCAAACTTTAAGGCCTTTTTGAAGGGAAAGGATTCTGGTTTAATACTCTTTCTTTTATCGACAAATGCGAGTGTAAATATGGCAATAAATAGAATATCATAAATAAGGGAGTAGGTAGCGTGAGATTCGATGTTCTCGCTGTGCCATCCCATTGTTTTTTCAAAAAACATCCATGCAAGGGTAGCTGCAAAGAATATTGCTGCCCACTTAAATTCTTTTTTATGTAAGTTCATTCAATCCCGGTTATCTATTTTATTCATTCAATAGAATGAACAAAGTAATTTGCTTTGTTTAATTACGGGAAAGTACTGCTTGGGTTATGCTACTTTTAGATTGCTATACTTCGACTTGCTGATTTTCTTCTCTGCGTAGTCTTTAGTAATCACCAGTTTGTCCACATTTTCTTCGGAAGGAAGCTCGAACATGGCATCGGTAACAATGGCTTCGCAAATAGAACGCAGTCCACGGGCTCCCAGTTTAAACTCTACTGCTTTGTCCACAATAAAGTCGAGCGCAGAAGGCTTGAATTCAAGGCGAATGCCTTCCATTTCAAACAGCTTCTGGTATTGTTTAACCAATGCATTTTTAGGTTCTGTCAAAATGCGTTTAAGCACTTCTCTGCTTAGAGGGTCTAAGTGAGTAAGCACTGGAAGCCTACCTATTAATTCAGGAATAAGCCCAAAACTCTTTAAATCCTGTGCATTGATGTACGAAAGCAGATCTTCTTCATGAATATCTTCGTAATGGTTTACATTGCCAAAGCCCAAAGGACGTGTATTGATACGCTTGGCTATTTTTTTGGTAATGCCATCAAAAGCGCCACCACAAATAAACAGGATATTTTCGGTGTTCACCGAAATCATTTTCTGGTCAGGGTGCTTACGTCCGCCTTGTGGTGGCACATTTACAGAAGTACCTTCCAATAATTTAAGCAAGGCTTGCTGTACACCTTCGCCACTTACATCGCGGGTAATAGAGGGGTTATCCGATTTACGGGCAATTTTATCTACCTCGTCAATATATACGATACCACGTTCGGCTGCTTCCACATCGTAGTTAGCTGCTTGCAGCAAACGTGTTAAAATACTTTCTACATCTTCTCCTACATAGCCCGCTTCGGTTAAAACGGTAGCATCGGCAATACAGAAGGGTACCTGAAGAATTTTGGCAAGGGTACGTGCCATGTAGGTTTTACCGGTACCGGTTTCACCAACCATCAAGATGTTAGATTTCTCAATAAAAATATCGTCATCGGAACGTTTTTGCATCAACCGTTTGTAGTGGTTGTACACCGCTACCGACATGTATTTCTTTGCTTCGTCCTGGCCGATGACGTACTCATCCAGGTATTTTTTCATATCTGCTGGTTTCACCAGGTTAAACTGGGGAACCGACTCCGTTTCAGTCTTACTTTCTTCCGTTAAAATTTGCTGAGCCTGGGTAATACATTTATCGCAAATGTGCGCATGTATTCCGGATATCATCAGATCTACGTCTTTTTTACTTCGTCCACAAAACGAACAAGTAACCTCGGCCATTCTAGTTAAAATTTGGTATGATAAGCAAAGATAATGAAATAAGGGTAAATTGTTTGCTGAACCAACTTACCCTTATTGATGACCTGCGGCATTTTTGCAGGTAATTAACTTAATTAATTATTTCTTTGAAGCACCTCGTCTACCAAACCATATTTTTTGGCTTCTTCGGCACGCATCCAGTAATCACGATCCGAATCCTTTTCAATTTGCTTGAAGGTTTTGCCACTATGCTTGGCCAGTATCTCATACAAGTCTTTCTTTACTTCAAGAATTTGCTTCAACGAAATTTCCATATCCGCAGCCTGACCTTGAGCACCGCCTAAAGGTTGGTGGATCATAATGCGAGAGTGGGGAAGTGCTGAGCGTTTCCCTGAATGACCTGCAGCTAATAAAACCGCACCCATTGAAGCGGCCAGGCCGGTACAAATAGTAGCTACATCCGGACGAACGTATTGCATAGTATCATAAATACCTAGGCCAGCATATACAGAGCCTCCCGGGCTGTTAACGTACATAATAATATCCTTGGTAGGATCGGTTGATTCCAGGAACAACAACTGTGCGGTGATAATGTTGGCTATATGATCGTCAATAGCCATTCCGAGAAAAATGATCCTGTCGGAGATCAAACGGCTGAATACGTCTATCTCCCTGAAGTTGCCGGGGCGTTCCTCGATAACCGAGCGTGTCATGCTCTCAACATAATGTCCGTATCTATCAATAGAAGTACCGCTTACTCCCTGATTGTGAATTGCGTATTTTCTAAATTCTTTGCTATCCATGTGTATATCATTTTAGTATTTCAATATTAAAACTTTTAGCGGGCTTTGCGCTCCAGTTTCAATTATTTTCTGATTGAAAACAAAAGTTATTGGAAGAAGATTCCTGTTGAGAGACGTGTGGCAACGAATTTATATTGTTAAGAAACTACCGATAACAAAAAAAGAGGCCCGAAAGCCTCTTTTGATAACTCTTAAATCTGTGAATTAATTATTTTGATGTAAGTTTCCTGAACTCATCAAGTGAAACCTTTTTATCGTTTATAGTTACATTGTCAATCACATACTGATACACTTTGCTTGTGGCAACCTGGTTGTAAACCGTAGTGTAGTTTTCGCCATTATTTGCTTTTAAGTAGCTATCGGCAAATTCGTCCATTTTATCACCTAGTTGTTCCAAAATGGCTGGGCCGCCAAATTGTTCGGCCAGCGACTCAATTGCCTTTGCTTTGATCTCATCATTCTTTACTTCGATCTTGGCCATTTCAGCAATTTTGTTACGAATCATGCTCCATTTAAGCTCTTTCAAATACAAATCGAATTCAGCCTCAATTTGCTCTTTGCTAAATTTGCCTTCGTTGGAGATCAATAGCCATTCTTTAAGGAACTCATCAGGAGTCTCGATTTTTACTTTCTCTACAAAGTGGTCTCTGATGTCGCGCTCTAAAAGGTATTCGGACTCTTTAGCGTAGTTTTTAGTAATAGAGTCTTCTACTTTGGCCATAAAATCTTTCTCCTCTTTCACTACATCTTTTCCAAAGAGTTTATCGAAAAATGCCTGATTGATTACAGCAGGAGTTTTGCGGTTTACATTAATTACCTCAAACTCAACTTCCCCTTTTATCTCTTTTGCTTTGTCAACCTCAATGCCCATAACTTGTGCAATAGCGGCATCTGAAGAAAGCACTTTATGCGGATCGAACGAAACTTTGTCTCCTTTTTTAAGCCCGACAAATTTCTTTCCTTCTTTTTTACCTAACTCCTTTAATTCAACAACACCGTTAGAACTAAGCTCGGTTTCGGCTTGAGTAAAAGAACCATACAAAGAATCGCCCTCTTCGCTTACTTCGGGATTGGTCATGTCACCGTATTGTTCCTTGAGATTGTTTACGGTTTTGTCAATTACCTTTTTATCAACTTTTATTTCGTACTTGTTGATCTTTTGTTTTTTAGTAAGGTCAAGTTCAAACTCATCAACCAAACCAATATTGTATTCAAAGTCAAAATCACTTTGTGTTTCCCAATCAATGGTTTTGGTTTGTTCCCTGTTGGGTAGTGGCTCACCAATAATATTCAGCTTGTTCTCATTAATATAGTCGTTCAATCCATGAGATATCATGTGGTTGATCTCGTCAACCAAAATCGACTTGCCATAGAGGTTCTTGATAATACCTGTTGGAACGTGACCTTTTCTAAAGCCTTTAATGTCCGCCTTTTTTGAGTATTCTTTTACTTTTTGTTCAACCTTGGGTTGATAATCAGCTTCCTTTAGGCTAATTTTAATTGTAGCTTCAGTGGAGCTTTTTTTGTTTAATGTTATTTCCAAAACGAAATTGTTTAATAGCGTTAAAACTAAAAACCCCCAATCTCGATAGCTGGTATTATCGTGACCGAGGGGTATTTGGTGCGGATGAAGGGAGTCGAACCCCCACGCCCGAAGGCGCTAGATCCTAAGTCTAGTGCGTCTACCAGTTTCGCCACATCCGCAAATGGAGTGCAAAGAAACTAAGTTTTTTAAATATTGGCAATAAAGAAATGAAAATTATGAGCAAAAAGTGGTAACCTTTGCATGGTTGGGATTTTATGGAAACAGTACAGATAGATCAGGAAAGTAAAGAGTTAATCAGGAGGTATCGGAAATTACTTCGGTATGCGAAGCCTTTTCTTAAAGATGATGATTCCAAGCTGATCCGAAAGGCTTTTAACCTCGCATTGGAGGCTCATGCAGGTATTCGGAGAAAATCGGGCGAACCCTACATTTACCATCCGCTTGCTGTTGCACAAATTTGTGTTGAGGAAATTGGGCTTGGCACCACTTCCATAATTGCTGCCTTGCTTCACGATGTAGTGGAAGATACCGACTATGAAGTACAGGACATTGAACGTGAGTTTGGTAAAAAGGTAGCGCAAATAATCGATGGACTTACCAAGATTTCCGGAGTTGGAAGCAAGCATGAATCTGGTCAGGCAGAGAATTTTCGAAAAATGCTACTCACCCTTTCGCAGGATGTTCGGGTTATATTGGTAAAGCTGGCAGACAGGCTGCACAACATGCGCACATTGGGTAGCATGCCTCGTCATAAGCAGCTGAAGATAGCCTCTGAAACCATTTTTATCTACGCGCCTCTAGCACACAGATTGGGCCTTTACGCCATTAAAACTGAAATGGAGGACCTTCATTTGAAGTACACAAATGAAGAGGTTTACCAATCGATTGTTGACAACATTAAGAGTACGAAGGAAGCCAGGGACAGGTTCATTCGAAGGTTTATCAGGCCTATTCAACAAGAGCTTTCCAACCAGGATTTTGAGTTCACTATTAAGGGAAGGGTAAAATCGGTTCACTCCATTTGGGAAAAAATGAAAAAGCAGAACATCCCTTTTGAAGAGGTGTTCGATCTTTTTGCTATTCGTGTAATTGTAGATGTACCTGAAGATCAGGAAAAGGCGGTCTGCTGGCACGTGTATTCTATTGTTACTGATTTTTATAAGCCTAATCCTGACAGATTGCGCGATTGGGTAAGCACCCCCAAAGCCAACGGGTACGAATCGCTGCATACAACAGTAATGAGCCGTACGGGTAAGTGGGTGGAAGTGCAGATACGTACCCAACGCATGGACGATATTGCTGAAAAAGGGTATGCAGCTCATTGGAAATACAAAGACAGTGCAAACAAAAAGGAGAGTGGTTTGGAGCACTGGATTTCGCAGGTGCGGGAATTGCTTGAGAGCATCAGTTCCAATGCGGCTGAGTTTGTTGATGAGTTCAAAACAAACCTATACCAGGATGAGGTTTTTGTGTTCACTCCTAAGGGAGACCTGAAAACACTTCAGTATGGCGCAACCACGCTAGATTTTGCTTTTGATATTCACACACAAATTGGTTTAAAATGCCTGGGGGCAAAGGTTAACCAACGACTGGTTCCTTTAAACTACGTACTCCAGAACGGAGATCAGGTTGAGATACTAACCTCTAACAAGCAAAAACCCAGTGAGGATTGGTTGCGTTTTGCGGTAACATCCAAGGCACGATCTGGAATTAAAAACGGGCTTAGAGATGAGATCAGGCTGATTGCTGAAGATGGTAAGGAGATAGTTCAAAGAAAGCTTAAACAACTAAAAATTGATGTAAAGTCTGATACCTATAACCAACTCACAAGGTTTTTCGGCTTAACCCAGGTTACTGATTTTCTCTACAGGGTAGGCAAGGGTATAATCGAGCCTAAAGAGCTCAAGAAGTTTAAGGATGCCTCAGAAAAGAAAAAGATTTCTACAAGGCCAAGCAATTTTACAGATGCAAGAGAACTCGGCAAACTAATTACAGAAAAGACAGGTAGAGATGACAGTATCTTGTTCCTTGGCCAGGACCTGAATCTGGTAGACTATAAATTTGCTACGTGTTGTAGTCCCATTCCGGGCGATGATGTTTTTGGTTTTGTGACAATTAATGAAGGTATTAAAATACACAGAACCAATTGCCCCAATGCACCGGAATTGCTTTCCAAGCATGGGCATCGGGTTTTAAAAGCAAAGTGGGCATCCGACAAAAGGGAGTCCTTTGAAACTACCCTGGAAATTATTGGAACGGATAGGGTAGGCCTTATAAATGACGTAACCAAAATTATTTCCAGTGAGCTAAAGGTGAACATGAAGTCAATTACAGTTGATACGGACACAGGAATTTTTGAAGGGAAAATCGTGCTCTACATAAACGATAAAAAGCACTTGGGTGAGTTGGTGAAAAAGCTGGAGAATGTTGAAGGTGTTGTGAAAGTTAACAGAATCAAAGACAAATAAAACCCCCGGTAAATTATAAATATTCCTCATATTTGTGCTTTAAAGAATGTACTAGATTATGGCGCTCAACCAACAGATTTTTGAAGAAGTAACAAAGATCTTTACGGCTTATCTTGAGAACAAAAGGCTTCGAAAAACCCCCGAACGATATGCCATATTGGAAGAGATTTATACGGTAGATGGTCATTTTGATGTGGAGTCTCTTTATATCAACATGAAAAATAAAAACTACAGAGTAAGTAGGGCTACTGTTTACAATACGCTTGATTTATTGGTGGAATGCGATTTGGTGAGTAAGCATCAGTTCGGGCGGAATTTGGCTCAATATGAGAAATCCTATGGATTTAAGCAGCACGACCATTTGATCTGTACAGAATGCCATAAAGTAGTTGAGTTTTGCGATCCTCGAATTCACAACATCCAAACAATGGTAGGTGAGCTTCTGAATTTCGAAATTCTGCATCATTCGTTAAACCTATATGGCATTTGTGGCGATTGCCAGGTTAAACTCAAACATCAACCCAAAAAATGAAATTCAAAATAAAAATAGCAGGCAAGGCAACAGTTGTTTCCATATCAGAAGACATTACCTCAATGTACGATTCAAAAGATTTGATTGCTGCGGTGGAGGAAAATCTAAATGTGGATAATCGTAATATTATTCTTGATCTGGCAGAGGTAAATTATATTAATAGTGCCGGTATAAATGTATTGCTTACCGTTCTTACTTCTGTTCGAAATAAGGAAGGAGAACTTGTGCTTGCTTCTATATCCGAAAAGGTGAAAAGCCTGCTTGTTATAACGAAACTTAATTCAATTTTTACCGTGAAGAACTCGGTTGAAGAGTCTCTTCAATTCATAAACGAGTTGGAGTCATTGATTGACCAACAAGAAACCAAATAATTTTTAATACCTAATAGAATTACTAAGCATGAAAGTAGATGTATTGTTAGGCCTTCAGTGGGGAGATGAAGGAAAAGGAAAAGTTGTTGATTACCTGGCGTCCAAATACAAAGTAGTTGCAAGATTTCAGGGTGGCCCCAATGCAGGTCATACCTTAGAATTTGATAATATAAAACATGTCTTGCATCAAATTCCTTCAGGAATTTTTAGAGATGATATTAAAAATATAGTTGGCAATGGCGTGGTGCTGGACCCAGTTATCTTTAAAAAGGAAATAGAGGATTTGAAAAAGTTGGGTATTGAAGCAACCAAAAACTTATTTGTTTCTAAAAAAACACAACTTATTCTGCCCACTCATAGATTGCTTGATGCCCATCAGGAGAAATTAAAAGGTAATTCTAAAATTGGTTCTACCCTAAAAGGAATAGGTCCAACGTATCAGGATAAGATCGGGCGTCAGGGACTTCGGGTTGGAGATACTCTTATGAGTGATTTTTCTGAAAGGTATGAGAAACTTAAATCAAAACACATTGCAGAGCTTGATGAAGAAGGGAGAAACCAACTCAAGGAATTGGAGCCTGCCTTTATAGAAGCCATCAATTATTTGAAAACATTGAATCTTGTAGACGGAGAGTATTTTATAAATGCGGAGCTTGAAGATGGATCAAATGTTTTAGCTGAAGGGGCCCAGGGTTCACTATTGGATGTTGATTTTGGTTCTTATCCATTTGTAACCAGTTCAAATACAATGGTGGCGGGAGCATGCAGTGGTTTAGGAGTGGCTCCATCAAAAATCGGAGAAGTAATGGGAGTGTTCAAAGCGTATTGCACACGAGTTGGTAGTGGCCCATTTCCTACAGAGCTATTTGATGAGACTGGTGAGCGTCTAAGAAAAGAAGGTCATGAGTTTGGTGCAACTACGGGTAGACCTCGTAGGTGTGGTTGGTTAGATCTGCCTGCACTTAAATATGCGGTAATGATAAATGGTGTTACACAGTTATTTATGATGAAGGCAGATGTACTAATGTCTTTCGACAAAGTGAATGTTTGTACTGGATATCGACTTTCAGATGGAACCACAACAAATAAACTCCCATACGACTTAGTTAATGAAAGTGTTGAGCCTATTTATACAGAGTTACCAGGCTGGAATGATTCAATGCCTGCTTCTGGTAAGTACGAGGATTTATCAGAAAACTTGCAATCATATATTAAGTTTATAGAGACAGAAGTAGGTGTACCGATATCAATTGTTTCAATGGGTCCTGACCGTTCTCAAACTTTAATTAGGTAAACAACAACCACTTACCAAAATTCAATAAATTTATTTTTAATAAAGTTTGCTAAGGGGGCTTAGTATACATTATCTTTGCGACCCTTTCGGATGTGAAGGGGTTTGAGTGTTAGATGGGAAGAGAGGGGTAGTTTGAGACAAAAAATAAAAAAAAGTTTCTCATAGGTGTTGTTGTAAAGAATAAAGTTTCTATTTTTGCACTCGCTTTTGTAGAAAGCAGGGGTTAAGACGAAAGGTTTCACCCACAAAGCTTGACAGGATTAAGGTA
>JAGQYI010000087.1 GCA_020436165.1 Cyclobacteriaceae bacterium
ATCGTATATAGCATCGTATGTTTGTCGTATATTAAATACGATAATGAAAGTTACAGCTTTAATACCAGACGAATTAGTAAAAGAAGTAAAGAAAGTTTCAGGAGGTAAAAACATCACGGAGAGTTTAGTTATTGCATTGAAATTTTACTTAAACTCCAGACGCCTGGATAAAACCTTAGAACAGATTGAAAAGGAACCTATGCAATTTAATGAAGATTTTACTGCGTATGGCATTCGTCAAATCAATCGTAACAGATGATTTTGGTTGATACATCAGTTTGGATTTCTTTCTTAAAAAATGATGATCCTGATTTGGGGGATATTTTGAAGAAATATCTGAAAAGAAATGATGTGTTTACTGTTTCGGCTGTTTTTGGTGAACTTTTTCAGGGGGTAAAGAACAAGCGAGAATGGGAGATTCTTCAAATCTTGTGGTCAAGTTTGCCTAAGGTGGAGGAAGAGGGCTTGTTTATTAAAGCCGGTCAGTTATCGAATAAGCACAAATTGTATGCAAGCGGGGTTGGATTAATCGATTGCTATTTGTTAGCAACCTGCCTGGACAACAAACTTGCTCTTTGGACTTTGGATAAAAAGTTACAAAAAGCATTTGACGAGGTAACTACTTGATTAGACCTAAACCACTACGTTCACAATCTTCTTCGGAACAACAATTACTTTTTTTGGCGTTTTACCTTCTGTCCACTTTAATACGGTTTCATTGGCCAGCACTTCAGCTTCAATCTGGTCTTTGGGTACATCCATTCCAAAAGTTATTTTAGCGCGCATTTTACCATTCACCATTATAGGGTAATCAAAGTCGGCTTCTTTCAAATACTCCTCATTGTATACAGGGTAGCTTGCTTTGTTAATGGAGCCCTTGTGTCCCAGCTTATGCCAAATTTCCTCCGTAATATGAGGCGCAAAAGGAGAGAGGATGATGGTCAGCTCTTCGAGCACCTTTCGGTTATTACATTTTTGAGCCGTCAACTCATTTACACAAATCATGAAGGCACTAACCGATGTGTTCAAAGAGAGGTTCTCAATATCTTCATGCACCTTTTTAATGGTTTTGTGCAGCGACTTTAGAGAATCAGCTGATGCTTGCGCATCTGAAACTACAAATTCTCCATCTTTATGGAATAAGTTCCAGAACTTTTTAAGAAACTTATAAACTCCATCTACGCCATTGGTGTTCCATGGTTTGAATTGTTCGATAGGGCCAAGGAACATTTCGTACAAGCGAAGCGTATCCGCACCGTACTGCTCGATCATGTCGTCCGGGTTAACCACATTATACTTGGATTTGGACATTTTCTCAATCTCCCATCCACAGATGTATTCCCCTGTGCGCTCAGGAATAATGATAGCATCCTTCAAATTTGGTCTCCATTGCTTAAATGCTTCCATATCCAATATATCGTTTCTAACCAGCGAAACATCAACGTGAATAGCGGAGATAGCTTTTAAATCGAGATTTTCAATGGTTAAGTTCAATCCGGGATACTGCTTATTCAGTTTGTCAAGTTGGTAATCAACAATGCTTTCGATGTATTCATACGTTTCAATATGCTTATGATGATCGAGCATTTGATCTCTCAGGTTCTTAGAAATGTATATTTCAGGCAAGGCAATGTGCTTGTAATCCGGATGTACATTATGGAAAGAAGTTCTGGCGGCATACACAAAGTTGGAGCGACCTTGTATCATTCCCTGGTTTACCAGTTTTTTGAAGGGTTCATCTACTGTTACATAGCCCATGTCGAAGAGGAATTTTGTCCAAAAACGACTGTACAATAAGTGCCCGGTGGCGTGTTCAGAACCACCAATATACAAATCTACATCTGTCCAGTACTCTTGAGCTTCTTTACTAACAAACTCATCCGGGTTTTTAGCATCCATATACCGGAAGAAGTACCAACTTGAACCGGCCCAGCCAGGCATAGTGCTTAATTCGTACTCATATTTTCCTTTGTACTTCCAATCTTTAGCTCTTCCCAAAGGTGGCTCACCTGTTTCAGTGGGTTTGTACTCATCGATAGAAGGTAGTTTTAAAGGGAGGTCGTCAAAAGGAAGGGGAGTGGGTATTCCATCCTTATAATAAACAGGAAAAGGTTCACCCCAATAGCGCTGACGAGCATAAATGGCATCGCGCATGCGGTATTGTATTTTAGCATTCCCAATGCCTAATTCGCGTAATTTATTAATAGCAGCCTTGGTTGCTTCTTCATAACCCAAACCGTTCATAAAGCCTGAGTTAATCATTATTCCATCTTTTGTAGGGTCGGCTTCTTCTTCTATATTGGCTCCCTCAATTATGGGAGTAATAGGTAAGTTAAAATGTTTGGCAAACAGATAATCCCTCTGATCTCCAGCAGGTACCGCCATTACGGCTCCGGTTCCATAGCCTGCCAACACGTAGTCAGCAATCCAAATCGGCACTTTTTGGCCAGAGAATGGATGAATAGCGTAGCTACCCGTAAAAACTCCCGAAACCTTTTTAACTTCACTCATTCGTTCCCGCTCCGAACGATTGCGAGCCACCTCAACATATTTTTCAACTTCAGCCCGGTGCTCATCGGTAGTTAATGCTTCAACCAGATCGCTTTCAGGAGCTATGCTTACAAAATCAACCCCGTAAATGGTATCAATTCGGGTAGTGAATACATGAATTCGTTCTTTGCTGTTTTCAACCTTGAAGTAGAACTCAGCACCAATGGATTTGCCAATCCAGTTTCTCTGCATTTCCTTCATGGGTTCCGGCCAATCGATTTTGTCAAGTCCGCTCAAAAGCCTGTCAGCATAAGCAGAAATACGCAGGTTCCACTGAGGCATTATCTTACGCTCCACCGGATGACCGCCCCGTTCAGAAAAACCGTCTTTTACCTCATCGTTTGATAATACAGTTCCTAACGCAGGGCACCAGTTTACAGTGGTATCGGCTCGGTATGCCAAACGATAATTCAGGAGAAAGTCTGATTTTTCTTTTTCTGAGTACGCTTTCCAGGTGCCTTCGTGAATAGTTGGAGTACCATCATTACAAGCTGCAGATAAATTGCCATTTCCTTCTTTTGCAAGGATTTCAGCAAGTTCTGAAATAGGCCGTGCTTTGCATTGTTTAAAATCGTACCAGGCATTGAAAAGTTCAATGGTTATCCATTGTGTCCATTTGTAAAAATCAGGGTCGCAGGTTTGTACTTCGGTACTCCAGTCGAATGAGAATCCAATATTCTGAAATTGCTCTTTATAGCGGGCTATATTTTGCTCGGTTGTTATTGCAGGGTGCTGACCAGTTTGAATGGCATATTGCTCTGCGGGCAAACCGAAGGCATCAAAGCCCATTGGATGCAACACATTATAACCTTGAAGTCTCTTGAATCGAGAAACAATATCTGAAGCAATATAGCCAAGTGGATGACCAACATGTAAACCTGAACCGGAAGGGTAAGGAAACATATCCAAAGAGTAGAACTTTGGCCGTTTCTTATCAATCCTCGCTTTGTAGATTTCACTTTTATTCCAGATCTCCTGCCACTTGGGCTCTATTTCTCTA
This sequence comes from Cyclobacteriaceae bacterium, assembly GCA_020436165.1. Classification (GTDB taxonomy): domain Bacteria; phylum Bacteroidota; class Bacteroidia; order Cytophagales; family Cyclobacteriaceae; genus JAKISE01. Next base: position 3,551 of record JAGQYI010000087.1, read on the forward strand.
AAGTTGTACTCAGACATTTGACTTTTTGGCTACAAATTAAGGCGCAAAAATAGGTGTTTTTGTCTGAAATAGGAGGAGTTTACTAAGAAGAGTACTTGAGCAAATACTTTACTTTTTGTTATTGGAAATGTAGTTGAAAACACGTTCGTAAATCAATTTAAACCAAAAGGTGTAGCTTTCAGGGTCTTGCTCAATTTCTTTTTTTATTTCTTCAATAGAGGCATACTTCCACTCGCCAACTTCATTGGGATTTGGAAGTGGTGCTGCGTTGAAAGTGCCAATGAAAACATGGTCCAGTTCGTGTTCAATTAGTCCATTATCAAATTCTGCTCTGTAGATAAATGAAAAAAGGGGAGTAAGACTTGTTGAGATTCCCATTTCTTCCTTCAAACGATTCTGAGCCGACTTTATTAGAAATTCTCCCGGTGACGGATGACTGCAACAAGTATTTGTCCAAAGTCCGGCTGAATGGTATTTTTCCTCAGCTCTTCTTTGCAGTAACAACTGGTTTTGGTTGTTGAATAAGAAAACAGAAAAGGCGCGATGCAGAAGTCCTTTTTTGTGCGCTTCGAGCTTTTCGGAAATACCAATTTGCTTATCCGAGGGGTCTACAAGAATTACGTTGTTCAAAATTGCTAGCTGGTAAAAAAGTCAAAAATATTGCCTATTGCACTACTATTGGTTTTATATATTTCGGTAAAATGACATTTACTGCAGCTTACCGTGGTAAATCTTTTGTTTTGGATATCAAGAAGCTTTGTCCATATTCCACCAGTAGCTCTAAATTCATCTACTTCAAAAGTTTTGTTTCCGCATTTTGGGCATTTGTAATTTTCATGCTCCATAATTTCTCCAATTAACTTTTACATTTTAAAATAAATAATAACTTTACTTAAAAATCCTAAATTACTGATTTTTAGTAGTATATAGTTGATATTAAAAAATAAACTATAATGATAACGACCATTACAATATACATTACCAAATCCACCCGAATGTAGTTTTTGTAGTTTTTGTAAAGTTCTTTGATCCTTTTCATTATCTTTTAAAAATAATTAGGAATATTATAAAATATAGAACCAGAGACAGATTTTTAAACCATGCGTGAACTGGCAAATGCAAAAGCTAAATTTGGTACTGCTCCTGTTTATTTTACTGCAATCTCAACCATACTTGGAGCCATTATGTTCCTTCGCTTTGGTTATGCCGTGGGTAATGTAGGTTTTGCAGGCACATTGCTTATCATCCTTTTTGGACATATGGTAACAATACCCACTGGAATGGCTATTGCTGAAATAGCCACCAATCAGCGTGTTCGGGGTGGAGGTGAGTATTATATTATGTCGCGCTCGTTTGGAATAAATATTGGTGCTTCCATTGGTATAGCGCTTTATTTATCTCAGGCAATAAGCGTTGCTTTTTATTTAATTGCTTTTGCAGAAGCTTTTGATCCATTGTTAAGCTGGTTGCAGTCGCATTACCACATAGTTATTGCAGATAAGCGGTTAATAAGCATGCCTGCGCTGGTAATTGTGGGAGTTTTAATGCTTACTAAAGGTGCTAACCTGGGAGTTACAACCTTGTATGTGGTAGTTGCTACACTCTTTCTTTCACTAATTAGTTTTTTCCTGGGAAATCCAGTAGACACTGTTCCTGAAGGTGGATTTAGCTTTTTCTCTACTGTGAAAGATCCTGATGGTTTTTTTAAGGTTTTTGCAATTTGTTTTCCGGCCTTTACCGGTATGACAGCTGGAGTGGGGTTATCTGGCGATTTGAAAAACCCACAGCGTTCTATACCCATTGGTACGCTTGCTGCTACTATTACCGGTTTAGTTATTTATGCCTTTATAGCTTACAAACTGGCGGTTTCTGCCACTCCTGAGGATCTGAATTCCGACCAATTGGTCATGCAAAGAATTGCTGCATGGGGACCAATTATTCCCATTGGACTGGCAGCTGCAACCGTATCTTCTGCTTTGGGAAGCATAATGGTTGCTCCAAGAACGTTGCAAGCTCTTTCCGCTGATAAGGTCTTTCCTTCCAAAGCATTGAACAAATGGCTTTCCAAAGAAAGAGGAAGCAACAGTGAGCCTTTTAATGCCACTTTGCTTACAGTGGTTATTGCCGCTGTTTTTATTGCAATGGGTAGTGTGGATAGCGTGGCAAGCGTTATCTCTATGTTTTTCATGGTTACCTATGGTGCCATTTGCGTTATTTCGTTCCTTCAGCATTTTGCTTCCGATCCTGCATACCGGCCAGACTTTAAATCGAAATGGTACATTTCGCTTATGGGCTTTCTGCTTACCAACTATTTAATGTTCAAAATGCACCCCGGTTATGCGGTTCTTTCCATCATAGTAATGGTTATCCTGTATTTTATGGTGGCCAACACACGGCAACGATTTACGGGGGTAGCCAAAGTATTTCAGGGGGTTATCTTCCAAATTAACCGAAAATTGCAGGTATTCATTCAAGCTACTGATAAGGATAATGATAACTGGCGACCCTCCGTTATTTGTATATCTCCGGATTTCTTCAAACGACCAACCGCGTTCACTTTGATGCGCTGGATATCGCACAGGTCAGGTTTCGGTACCTATCTTCATTACATTGAAGGATACCTTTCTAAAGAAACCAACCGGGAAGCGCGGGAAACGCTCAGCCGATTGATTAAATTATCTGGTGTTAGCGGAAGCAATGTGTTTCTGGATACACTCATTTCTCCTTCATTTACCAGTGCGGTTGCGCAGGCAATCCAGTTGCCGAGCGTATCTGGAAAGGAGACTAATACCATCCTTTTTGAGTATTCAAGAGACTCTCCTGATTTTTTACCGGCAGTTATTCAGAATCTTTCTTTGGTAAAGGCAACAGATTATGATGTTTGTGTGCTTTCATCAACTCAGAAGAATTTTGGAATTATGAATTCGATTCATATTTGGATAACACCCAATGACTTAGATAATGCGGGTCTTATGATATTGCTGGGGTATATTATTCTGGGACACCCCGATTGGAAAAAGGGAATACTCAAAATAACAGCCATATTTCCTGAACATGACATATCAGAATATGAGAAGAATTTGAAGGAAATGATAAAAGTCGGCCGACTGCCTGTTTCACCCCATAACATAGAATTAATTGAACAGTTGGAAGATGTGAGTGTTCGAGATGTTGTGGTTCAGAAATCTAAGGATGACGACCTCATTGTTCTGGGTTTTGGATACGAACGGCTAAAACAACAAGGGGATGAATTTTTTACAGGTTATGAAGGAATAGGGAATATTCTTTTTGTGCATGCAGCAAAAGAACGAGCAATAGATACCTATGATTAAGAATAATGTTTTTCGTAATGCATCCTTTACAGGAATACTCCTTATTGGCGTAAGTGTGTGGATGCTGGTGATTGGAAGGTCAGCGAGCATAGACGGAATATGGCTGCCTGACGGATTCAAAAACCCTATTCTGGCCCTTGAGTTTGCTTCAGGAACTAATGAGATTTCGGCTATGATGGAAAGCTTTTCGTCTGAATTGGTGCATAGTCTGAAAGTGTCAACTCAAATTGATATGTTGTTTTTGCTTGTTTACAATTCCTTCCTGATTCTGGTATTAAATGCAATCTACAGAATAACCCGGCTGGAGCAATATAAATGGTTGTCACTGCTTCCGTTGTTGGTTTTACTGGCAGACGCCATGGAAAATATGGAACTGTTTAATGCATTTGATGGAATGGCTGTGAACATTATTGTGCTTAAAATTTCTACCTGGATCAAATGGTTGGGGCTTTCTCTTTCCTTTATAGCTGTGGGGAGGTTCCTGATTACAACCGGAAGATATTACGACAAGGTGCTGGCTTTGAGTACTTTTGTTACACTACCTCTTGGCCTTTGGGCCATGTTTAGCCACAATGGTATTAACGAAGTATTTGCTATGCTTTTTTACCTGCTATTTCCTATGGCTATTATTTACACCTGGTTTTCAGGCATCAAAAGATCAACCTAGTTTTCTTCCATTCTGCTCTTTAAGTGAACAGGTTCTGTTTTCGTGTTTTTCTTAATACGTATTAAAAGTAGCTGAACTAAAAGTGAAAAGGCCACAGCAGAATACACATATCCTTTAGGAACATGTCTGTGCACTGCGTCAAGCACAAGGGTAAATCCGATAAGTATTAAAAATGAAAGTGCAAGCACCTCAAGAGAAGGGTGTTTCTTAATGATATTGCTTATTTTTTCTGCAAAAATCATCATGATAACTACAGCTACAATTACAGCTATTATCATTAAAATAACATGTTCTGTCAGACCAATTGCAGTTAAAATGGAATCAAAAGAAAAAATAAGGTCAAGCATTATTATCTGCAGAATAGCCATAAAGAAGTTATTTATGTTGCTTTTATGCTCTTTTACAACATTGCCCTCCATTTTACTGCTTATTTCAGAGGTGCTTTTTGCAATAAGAAACAATCCTCCTATGAGCAGTATGAGGTCACGCCCGCTAAAGTCAAAATTTCCAATTGCAAACAAAGGTTTTGTGAACCCGATAAGCCAGGTAATTATAAGTAGCAGGAAAATACGAAATGCCATGGCAAGTGTCAGGCCGGTTATTCGAGCCCTTTTTTGCCAGTTAGTTGGTAGTTTATTAGTAACAATTGAAATAAATATGATGTTATCTACACCTAAAACGATCTCAAGAACGATTAGTGTGAATAAGGCAACATAGGTTTCGGGCTGAAGAAAAAGTTCCATGAAACAGTAAAATGACGGTTTTAGTTATGTTAGCAAGCAAAGATACAAGACCCTTTTAAAAGGAGGAATTTCTAGGCTTTAAATGAGAATTGATTCTGACTAATTTACCAATGCCAGCAGGATACTCTTATATTTGCGGCTTTATTGGTTTTTATGGTAGATAATAAAAAGGTTGTTGTTATAATGCCTGCATATAATGCAGGACAAACGCTTAAGCAAACTTGGGATGAAATTCCCTTTGATTTAGTAGATGAGGTTATTTTAACGGATGACAGAAGCACAGACGATACCGTAAAAGTAGCAAAGGAGTTGGGCATCCATCATATTGTGGAACATGATACCAACAAGGGGTATGGAGGAAATCAAAAATCCTGTTACAACAAAGCGTTGGAAATTGGAGCCGATATAATCATTATGCTGCACCCTGACTATCAGTATACACCAAAACTGATACAGTCTATGGTGTATCTAATGGCAAATGATGTGTACCCTGTAGTAATTGCTTCCAGAATTTTGGGGAAGGGCGCTTTAAAAGGTGGAATGCCACTTTACAAATACGTGGCAAATCGCTTTCTTACTCTTTCTCAGAATTTGTTGATGAACCAAAAATTATCGGAATACCATACAGGATACAGAGCCTACACGCGAGAAGTACTTGAATCAATTGATTACAATACGTATTCCGATGATTTTATTTTTGATAATCAATTTCTGGCAGAGATTCTGTATAAAGGATTTGAAGTGGCTGAAATCACCTGCCCAACCAAATACTTTGATGAGGCGTCTTCCATTAATTTTGTAAGAAGTAGTAAATACGGCTTGGGAGTACTTGGCGTTTCTGTTAACTATTTCTTTAAAAGGTTGTTTCGTAGCTCCAAATGATGAGTTACATCAAAAATGTATTGATTGAATACAAGTCTTTTTTCTACTTGTATCTACTTTTTTTAGTGGCTGGAGGTGTTGCTTTACTTGTGTATTCAAAGGAAGAAAGTTTCTTTTTAATTAACGGGAATTATGCATCATGGGCCGACAGCTTTTTTAAAGGAGTAACACAATTGGGAGATGGGCTCTTTTTTGTTCTTGTTACACTTGCCTTGGCCGTTTATAAATACCGACTGTCTATTATTGGCCTTGTTATTTTTCTTATTTCTTCACTGCTAGCCCAATCACTTAAGCATACGTTGTTCAGATCTTTTTTAAGACCTTTTGGGGTTTTTGGCACTGATGAGCGAATGCATGTTATAAATGGAATAACGTTGCATACGGGCAACAGCTTTCCTTCGGGGCATACAACAACAGCATTTGCATTGGCTTTATTTCTTACTATGGCATTTAACAGTAGGAGAAATGGTTGGTTGTATGCCATTGTTGCAATGCTTGTTGGCTATTCACGTGTTTATTTGGGCCAACATTTCCCAGTTGATGTGTATTTCGGATCTATATTAGGTGTACTTAGTTGTTTGCTCATTTATGCGTGGTTGGACGAACCTCTAAAAAGAAAATTTGGTGATAAAGGCTTACTATCGAAAAAGTGAAAAGGATTCCTGAAAAATACTATCCCTATCTTATTGCCCTTGCCGGGGTAATTTTCTTTTTGCCATTTCTTGGTAAAACTCATTTGTTTGATTGGGACGAGATCAATTTTGCCGAATCGGCCAGAGAAATGCTGGTTACCGGGGATTATTTTCGTGTGCGTGTGGGTTTTCTTCCTTTTTGGGAAAAGCCACCTTTCTTTTTCTGGTTACAGGCAGCTTCTATGAAGCTATTTGGAGTAAATGAATTTGCCGCACGTTTTCCTAATGCAGTTTTCGGAATCATCACCTTGTTGACCCTCTATTTTATTGGTAAAAAAGAGAGAAACAGTCGTTTTGGGCTTATTTGGGCGTTGCTTTTCTTTGGTTCTATTTTACCTCATATGTATTTCAAATCGGGTATTATCGATCCTGTTTTCAACTACTTCATTTTTACTGCCATTTATTTTTTAATGCTCGCTTTTCATAAAGACGAAAACAAATTGCGCAACTCAGCAATTTCCGGTGCATTGATTGGTCTGGCAGTTATTACCAAAGGACCGGTGGGCTTCCTACTCTTACTGCTAACTTTTTTAGTGGTTTTAGTTGTTTATCGATTTAAGAAATGGCCACGACTAAAAGATGTGCTTGTGTTTGCATTGGCCACCTTTGTGGTAACTTTTGCCTGGTATGGGGCTGAATTAATTGAGCACGGACCGTGGTTTTTGGTTGAGTTTATAAAATACCAGATTGAGTTGTTTAGCCAACCTGTTGCCGGACATGAGCAGCCTATTTATTATCATTTTGTAGTGGTCTTCCTTGGTTGTTTTCCAATGTCTGTGCTTGCCTTGGGCAGCTTCAATAAGAAAACCACTCATGATAACTTAATGGCCAAATGGATGATGACGCTTTTCTGGGTAGTAATGATATTGTTCACCATTGTAACTACCAAGATTGTTCATTATTCTTCTATGGCTTATTTGCCGCTTTCGTTTTTGGCAACACTGTACATTGATCGCAAATTGGTGAATGACCAACCAATACCGAAGGGAATTGTATGGACCTATTTGATTTTGGGGATTATTTTCGGTATTCTGTTAACGGCTTTGCCTCTAGTTGTCTACTTTATCGGTGCAATTAAGCCTTATATCAACGATCCATTTGCTGTTGTCGGATTGATGAAGCCTGTTAACTGGAGTGGTTATGAGTTTCTTATAGGGTTGTTTTTTATTGTGGTGGTCATTGTAAGTGCAATTGGTCTGTTTAGAAATAAAATCCTTAGATCTATTGGCGCGATGGGGTTCGGGGTTGGGCTAACCTTGCTATTATATTCCATTTTTGTATTACCCAAAATTGAGCAACATACACAGGGCTCTTTGGTAGATTTTCTGATTTCCAAGCAAGGCGAAGATGTGTACGTTATCACCTCCGGTTTTCATAGTTATGCACCTTATTTTTATTTCCGCCAGCCCGACAATAATCTTGAGAAACGTGCAGATAAAAACTGGTTGATAACAGGTGAAATCGATAAGCCTGTTTACATCATTTCTAAAATCACAGATACCTATTTGCCTCAAAGGCCCGATCTTCAGCTGCTAAAGGAAGAAGGTGGTTTCAGGTTCTATTACAGACCGGTTAAATCTGAGTAAATTCAATATCCTGTTGTAAAAAGGCTTTTTTGGCAGGGAAATTGTTCTTCTGTGAGAAGGATCAAATAAGCCGGAAGCCATGAAAAAGACCATCATTTTACCCTTCGTATTTTTTGCATTTTTTTCACTTCAATTAGCTGCTCAAAAGGTAAGCAAAAAGCCGTTTTCAAGGTGTAACCAGATACGGGTAAAAGTAAGTGAACATCAAAACGATATAGAGACCCTTAGCTCAATAGCAGAAATGCTGGCCAGCAAAAACTTTGGGATAAGGGAATCTATACCTGAAATAGGCTATCTGCAAAGTACAAGAAAAGAAGAAGTGGAATACTATTTTAAGGTTACTAATGGGGAAGTCATTATTTTCGGAAGAACTATTTATGGAGAGAACCAAAATAAATATGAGATTACGTTTAGTACGTTCCTGAACTTAAACAGGGACTTTAAGCTTATGGATGATTTTGCACATATGTTGGGCAATGACATTGAGTATGTAAGAGTGGAGAAGTACTAGAAAACAAGCGTTGTTTTATTCGATATTTTCCAAACTCAAATACGTTTGGATCCAGCTTTCGGCCTCTTCAATTGTTTGGCAAGCATAGGTTTCTATGCCAATACTTTTTAGCTGGGCTCTGAGTTTTTCAACAAGATTATTTATCATAAGGTCATCAGAGATAACAAACGCTTCAGCAGCAAGGCCTTGTTTTTTTAAGATGGGATATTTTTCTCTGAATTCGCTCATAAGTTTCATAAACGAGCCATTCAATTTTCGCACATCCGCAATTTTTCCTACAACTTCAACGCCTTCGATCTGGTTATAGCTTTCCTTAGCAAGGTCATAATTGAATATGCCCTTATAGGTACTCAATAATAGTTTTCTATTGGGGTCGTATTTAAAAACGGCTTGCTTATTCTCCGCAATTATTTGCATAAGTGCAATGGTTTTGATCAGTTAGCTAAGCTAAAATTACCAAATAATCTCAATTAGTAGGTAGTTGTCATATCACTTGGGTAGCAAATAATGAAGTCGGCAATGCCTACATTTTCTTCCTCTAGTGAATTGATGTTATCTTGCTTAACTGTTGAAATGGTTAATATGTGAATGTCAGGTTTCCCTTTTAATAGGTAATAATTGATTCCATCATAATTATTGGAATGATACGCACCATTAAAATGTATAAAGGGGCCTTCACCCAAATTTTTTAAGATAAAATAAGCCATTGTAGCGTCTTTAGATGCCTGCGCTCTGGCCATGTTTTCAACATTGCCTGGCATGTGGCTGCCCATTGTTTCGATCATGTTTTTATACCCGGGCAAGTTCAGGTCCACTTCAATAGGTAGGGGAGCTATCCATTCTTTGGCTTTTGGGGCAATGCTATCGAGGGTTTCCAAACCTCTTTTGGACACCATGCGTGCATACCTTCTGGGAATATTGGTTGCCACAAATGGGAGGTGGTGTTCTTTGGCAAAAAGTACCAATGGTTCATAATCCGTTTCATAATTCTTCCATAGTTTGGCTTCTGAATCCAGCAATTTATCATCTATCTTATCGTCAAGGTATTCATTCAGAATAACCTGATCGTCTGCCTCAAACATTTCGGCTCCCAACACCATATTAGAATCAACGGCAAATAATGATTTGGTAAGCTGAAGCTCCAACCAGTGCGAAATAGGGCTATCGTGGTGTTCTCCGAACAGAATTACGTTTTTCCCATCCAGCGCTTTTTCCAGTTTACTGTATTTCACCTCTTTGCCCTCTTTATTGTAGAGAATATAGGCAGGCTTATCCTGTGCATAAGAAACTGAAAAAACAAAAATCGCACTTAAAAGCAAGGCTGACTTGATAGATTTCATGAATTATAGTTTTGTATTTAGGGAGTAAATCTAAAACTATTAAGGGTAAGTTTTCTTAAAATAAGCAAAGCAATTTGGCATTAGCTTATTCTTTTGTGAAGGTAAATACTCCACCGCCTTGTTTTAAAATCATGGTCTTTTCTTCAGGATTAAATTCAAGAATAATTCCTGCTCTGTCAAATTTGAAAATATCTTTTTCTGAAGCTTCCAAGGAAAAGGCAGCCTGGCCACTGGCCTGGGCCTTAAGACCTGATAAGTCCTTAGAAATTGTAATCTTAATGGGAAGTTGAGCAGATGCGTAGGAGCCAACATACTTATCCAAATCCTTTGAGGATACTTCATAGCTTGTAAATACGGGAATTGTGTAGGGCTTGTTATACACTGCGCTTAGAGCAGCTATTGAGATATCGTTGGTGTTATAGTTAGAACCATTTGAGGTCATTGCATAGGATACTTCACCATCTGAGAAATGAACGAAAATTGAAGAAAAAGCGTCAATTCCACCGGTATGGCCAAATCCTGTTTTATTGTAAAATGGAAACGGAAACAGGCCCATTCCATAGTTATCTTTAATGGCCTGCATCAATTTGAGATTTTCTTTTTGCAAAAGCTTTCCACTAAAAAGCGCATCACTGAATTTTACCAGATCAGTTGGGGTCGAAATAAGTGAGCCGGCCCCTAATGGAATGGATGCATCTGTTTCGGTAGAGAGTACCCATGAACCATTGAAATTGTAAGATTGACACTCGTTATTCATCACATCTATTTTACCACTCACATATGTGTTTTTTAAAGCAAGGGGTTTGGTTATGTATTTGCTTATAAGCTTTTCATAGGAGCTTTTGTAGATGTCCTGAAGAATAAAAGTTAGCAACACAAAGTTTGAGTTGCTGTATTGAGCTTTGCTGTCGGGCTCAAAATCACTGCCTCCATTTGCTATTAGCTCAACAAGTTCTTTTTCTGTTTTTGGTTTGGTGTTCCAAAATAAATACTCTTTGTCGTCAGTGAAATTATGAATACCGCTTCTATGGGTAAGCAATTGTCTGATTGTAATTTTATCCGCATTGGGGATGGTTGGGAAATAGTTTTCAATGGTTTTATCCAGATTCAGTTTGCCAGCTTCTTTGGCCTTTAAAGCCAAAACAGTTGTAAAAGTTTTTGTTATAGAGCCTATTCGGTATTTGGAATTGACATTTGCCTTTATGCTATCTTTAAGACTTGCGTATCCAACGGATTTAGTATAGATGACTTTGCCATTTTTAGAGACAGCCACACTACCCATGAATTTATCGTTGGCTTCCAGCGCATCAAAGTAGCTATCTAATTTGGCTTTGTCGAAGCTTTGCGCAACAGAAGCCAGTGAAAGAAATAAAACCGATAATGTCAAATAGATTTTTGTTTTCATGTTGTTGCGTTTTGAGTTTTAGACCAATTGATAACTCAATATACGATTTTTGATAGAAGCTGTAAAAACAAATGGGGCATAAAAAAGCCCCATCGATTGATGAGGCTTTTGCGGTCTGGACGGGACTCGAACCCGCGACCTCCTGCGTGACAGGCAGGCATTCTAACCAGCTGAACTACCAGACCATTTTACTTTGGTATTATAACCTCCCGATAACTATCGGGAGAACTACCAGACCTTCCGTTTAAGGTGCTGCAAAAGTAGGCGCACACTTTATTAATTCCAATACACATGCTTAAATATTTTGAAAAGTTGACAGAGTATTTTCTTAAAACTTTTTTCTGATTCAAGTTTGCATCGCAAGTATTTGAGAAAATAGTATTTTATGTATCCATAAAAATAATGGAGACCATATTTTTGTATCTTTAATAAACGAATCATGCATTTGGAATTTGAAAAGCCTATAATTGAATTGGAAGAAAAGCTGGCAGGTATGAAAGAGCTGGCTAAAGACCGCGATGCGGGCGTTGAAGAAGCAATTAAAACATTGGAAAATAAAATACATAAGCTGAAAAAGGATACCTTCAAGAACCTTACCGCCTGGCAAAGGGTGCAGCTTTCCCGTCATCCTGAAAGACCTTATACCCTGGATTATATTTATGGAATGACCTCCGATTTTATTGAACTGCATGGAGATAGGGCGGTACGAGACGATCCGGCTATGGTAGGAGGTTTGGGTGATATCAACGGCAAAACATTTATGCTGATTGGTCAGCAAAAAGGAAGAAATACCAAACAGCGCCAAATGCGCAATTTTGGAATGGCCAATCCTGAAGGATACAGAAAAGCCTTGCGTTTAATGCGAATGGCAGAAAAGTTTGAAGTTCCAATTGTTACTTTCATTGATACTCCGGGAGCTTATCCTGGCTTGGAGGCAGAAGAAAGAGGACAGGGAGAAGCCATAGCCCGCAACCTTGAAGAGATGTTTAAAATAAAGGTGCCTATAATGAACATTATTATTGGCGAAGGAGCTTCCGGGGGGGCATTAGGTATAGGAATAGGTGATCGGGTGCTTATGATGGAGAATACCTGGTATTCGGTTATTTCACCTGAATCGTGTTCATCTATTTTGTGGAGAAGCTGGAATTTTAAAGAGCAGGCAGCAGAGGCACTTAAACTTACGGCTCAGGATATGCTGGATCTTAAACTTATTGATGGTGTTATCAAAGAGCCACTTGGAGGAGCACATACCGATTTTAAAGCATCCATAAGCGCAGTGAAAAAGGCCATTATCGATGGTCATAAGGAGTTGGAAGAAATAGCTACAAAAAAGCTTTTAAATGATAGAATTGATAAATTTACAAGTATGGGGGTAGTGAAGGAGTAATACTACAAACCAAACCATATATGTATGAAGAAACTTCTTTTTTTATCTCTCAGCTTATTTTTTCTATTTGTTAGCTTAATTGCTGTGGCGCAGGAGCAACCCAATCAAAAGAGACCAAAAGTCGGATTGGTTTTAAGTGGAGGTGGTGCAAAAGGTTTAGCACATATTGGTGTTATTAAAGCCATGGAAGAAGCCGGATTATATCCGGATTACATTACCGGTACCAGTATGGGAAGCATTATAGGGGCACTCTACGCGGTTGGATATTCAGCTGATGAGATTAAAGAAATAGGCCTCAACATCAATTGGGACCAAATATTAACCAATGAGGTTCCTCTAAACAAAATTGCCATTGAAGAAAAGCCCTATTATGGAAGGTTTATAACTGAGCTTCCCATTCGTGATGGGAAAGTAGGTTTGCCTCAAGGGGTTATTGATGGACAGGAACTTACACTTTTGCTAAATCGCTTGACAAGATCGGCTCACGGAGTTTCTGATTTTCATAAACTGCCCATTCCATTCGAATGCATGGGGGCCGATGTAGAAACGGGTAATTTAGTCGTGCTCGATCATGGGTCTTTACCACAGGCTATGCGGGCCTCTATGGCCATCCCTACCATTTTTACCCCTGTTTTAATTGACAATAAATTACTGGTAGATGGTGGCTTGGTACGTAATTTCCCTGTTCAGCAAGTGCGCGATATGGGAGCCGATATTGTTATTGGGGTTTCGGTAAGTACCGACCTTGAGAAAAAAGAAGAATTAAACAGTATGGTGGCTGTTTTGGCGCAGAGTGCTTTTGTAGCAAGTGCAAAAGATACCCAGGAGCAAACCAAGCTAGTGGATATTTATATTACACCTGATATGAGTAACTATTCCACCGCCAGTTTTTGGTCAGGACCCGGTATAATTAAAGAAGGTGAAATATCAGGCCAGGAATTTCTACCCGTCTTTAAAAAACTTGCCGATTCGCTCAATCAATATGGGCCTGTTAAAGTGCCCCAAAAATTACCCATTTCTAATAAGTATACATTTAAGCACATAGAAATAGAGGGTAACGAGCGAGTAGCTGATGACCTTATTTTGGGTAAGTTAAGAATTAAACCGGATGAAGTGATCGATGTGGATGAACTGGAAGAACGACTTAACTTGTTGTTTGGCACTCTTTACTTTTCAAAAATATTCTACGAAATTGATGCCGATACACAAACCCTTAAAATTCAGGTAACAGAGGCTCCTCCAGGTAGTATTAAGCTGGGTTTGCATTACGATACAGATAACAAAGCGGGGATAAATGTAAACTTCACTTTTAGAAATTTGGTACTGCCAAGTTCCAGACTAATTCTTGAAGGTGATTTGGCAGAAAATCCTAGTGCTCAAATTAATTATTTTAAATATTTGGGTAGAAGACAAAATTTTGCAGCTGTACTCAATGCCAATTGGCTTAGAACCGAGCTACCGGGCTATTTGGTTGAAACAACAGAGGACGCATCCACTAGCCGAGATATAAGCAATCTTTTAAAACAAGATATATTTAATCCTTCTCTTAGCTTTCAGGGAACCTACAAAAGTAACTCAACGATTGGGGTAAAAATTCAGTACATCAAGAATAGAGCAGCTCCGTTGGTGTTGGATTCTATTGAGTTTTTTGGTAACAACATTTCATTCAAAGAGTTGAGTGTCAAAGATTGGGGAGGACAGTTTTATTATGTAATCAATACATTGAACAAGCAGTTTTTCCCAACAAGAGGCTTTTCTTCTAATTTAATGGTGGATTATATCTTCACTAGAAATTCTAGGTTTGAATTTAAAAGTAACACATTAGTTGATGATCCTATTGTAACTAATGATGATCCATTATTGATGGGAAGATATTACTTTAAATCTGCTATTCCATTAAATGATAAGTTTGCTTTATTAGCTAATTTCGGTATGACAATGACCTCTAGCAACATCTCAGCTAATTTGGGAGATATTTTGTATGAGACTTTAATCGGAGGGGCAAGGCCTTACGGATTGTTTGTAAACGGGTATGAAGCAACTCCTCAAAAGCGCTTTGAAGTACTTAACTATGCAACAGCCTCGGTTGGGTTACAGTATGAGCTGAAAAAAAATATGTATGTAACGTTACGTTCCGATTATCTGGAAAGCGAATATCCTATGAAGTGGATTGATACGGCTGTTTTTACCAAAGACATCGGAGCTTACCCCAGACGCTTGGGTTTTAGTGGTAAATTTTCATACAACTCATTAATCGGGCCGATTGAATTGGGTATTGGGAAAGATCAGTATTTAAAAGATGTTCATGTCTTTTTCGGACTGGGATATTACATAAAAAATTAAAAGTGGAGATAGAGTTAATTAATACAGGATATTTTAAACTGGATGGAGGGGCCATGTTTGGAGTTGTTCCCAAATCGTTGTGGTCGCGTACCAATCCGCCAGATGAAAACAACCTTTGCACTTGGGCTATGCGCTCGCTTATTATTAAAGAGGGCAATAGATCAATTATTGTGGATAATGGAATAGGAGATAAGCAATCTGATAAATTCTTTAGCTTTTATTACCTGCATGGTGATGACTCATTGGATAGGGGTCTCAAAAAATCTGACCTAGGTTATAACGAAATTACTGATGCATTTTTAACGCATTTGCATTTCGATCACTGTGGAGGAGGAGTAAAAAGAGAAGGAGATACGTTGGTCCCCACTTTTGAAAATGCCATCTATTGGTCCAACCACGACCATTGGAAATGGGCTACGGAGCCTAATCCACGTGAAAAAGCATCGTTTCTTGCTGAGAATATCCTGCCTATGCAGGAGTCAGGGCAGCTACAATTCGTTGGTATGGAAGAAGAAAACCGGCTACCCTTTGATATTATTTTTGTTGATGGCCATACAGACAAGCAAATGTTACCCAAATTGAAGTACAAGGGTAAAACTCTGGTTTTTGTAGCTGATTTGCTGCCATCCGTTGGGCATATACCGTTGCCCTATGTTATGGGGTACGATACACGCCCTTTATTAACAATGGAAGAGAAAGCCAAATTGCTGAAGGAAGCAGCTGATAATAAATATATCCTTGTTTTTCAGCACGATCCCGTAAACGAATGTTGCACAGTGAAACATACAGAGAAGGGAGTGCGTGTCGATCAGGTTTTTCCTTTTAGTGAGATATGATCGGTATAGCACTTAGTGGAGGAGGAGCAAGAGGTATTTCCCACCTTGGTGTACTAAAAGCGCTAAATGAACATGACATTTTTCCTGGAATTGTTTCCGGTGCTAGTGCCGGATCAATTGTTGGTGGATTTTACTGTTCAGGGTTTTCTCCTGATGAAACACTGGAAGTAATTATAAAGACGAATATGCTTTCCATTTTCAAACCTGCGTTTAGCTGGAAAGGTTTGCTTAGCATGGATAAATTGGCTAAAGTGTTGCAGCAACATTTACCCGCTTCATTTGAAGATTTGAAACTTCCTCTAGAAATAGCTGCTACTGAACTTGAAGATGGTCGAACTTACTATTTCAGTAAGGGAGAATTGATTAAACCTATTTTAGCATCTTCCTGTCTTCCGGTATTGTTTAACCCAATAGAAATTGATGGAAAGCGGTTTGTAGATGGAGGAGTTTTGAATAACCTTCCTGTCGAGGGCATTATCGAACATGCCAGATTCGTAATGGCTTCAAGTTGTAACCCTATAGGAGAAAGTAGAAAAATCAAGTCTTTTAAAGACGTCATGGAACGAAGTGGCATTTTGGCTATTAACGGTAATACTTTAACAAGTAAAGCAATGGCGCATTTAGTTATCGAACCACCTGAATTGATTCATTTTAGTGGGTTTGATTTATCCAAAGCAAGGGAAATATTTGAAGCTGGTTACAAGTACACCAAGCAAAACATTGCTACTTTTGAAGACCAGTTAAAAACAACTTAGGAATGAATTTTAAGGAAATAATTCTTCAAGGAATCCCAACCGAATTACCAAAACCTAAACCATACGACCCCAATGTAAATCACGCTCCCAGGAGGAGGGATATTCTCACAAAAGAAGAGAAGAAGCTTGCAGTAAGAAATGCGTTGAGATATTTTCCTGAAAAATTTCATAATGTCTTAGCGTCTGAGTTTGCAGAAGAGCTGAAGACATACGGACGAATTTATATGTATCGTTTTCGCCCTGATTACGATATGTATGCACGGCCGATTGATGAATATCCGCATAAATCTCGCCATGCCGGAGCCATTATGGTAATGATTCAAAACAATTTGAATCCTGCCGTTGCGCAGCACCCACATGAATTAATTACCTATGGTGGTAATGGAGCGGTATTCCAAAACTGGGCACAATATTTACTTACCATGCAATACTTGGCAACCATGAACGATGAGCAAACGCTGCACATGTATTCTGGTCATCCGCTGGGTTTACTGCCGTCAGGCAAAGAAGCGCCACGTGTTGTTGTTACAAATGGAATGATGATCCCCAATTACTCAAAACAAGATGACTGGGAGCGATTTAATGCCTTGGGAGTTACCCAATATGGTCAAATGACGGCCGGTTCGTATATGTACATTGGTCCACAAGGAATTGTACATGGAACAACAATCACTCTTTTAAATGCTGGCAGAATAATAGCTAAAAGTGGTGAAGATTTGGTAGGAAAACTCTTTGTAAGTGCAGGATTAGGAGGTATGAGCGGGGCTCAGCCCAAGGCTGGGAATATTGCAGGTTGCATTTCCGTTATAGCAGAAGTAAACCCAAAGGCTACGCATACGCGCCACACCCAAGGCTGGGTAGATGAGAAAATAACTGATTTAGATGAATTGGTTGGTAGAGTAAAAAGAGCTAAAGAAAACAAAGAAGTTGTATCAATAGCCTATCAGGGCAATATCGTTGATGTTTGGGAGAAGTTTGATGAGGAAGATGTTTTTATAGATCTCGGCTCTGACCAAACCTCCTTACATAATCCTTGGGCAGGAGGATATTATCCCGCAAGCCATTCATTTCAAGAATCGAATGAGATGATGGCCAATGACCCTGAACGATTCAAAAAGGAAGTTCAAAGGACATTGGTTCGCCATGCGGCTGCTATCAATAAGCACACTGCTCGAGGAACTTATTTCTTTGATTATGGGAATGCATTCCTTTTAGAGGCATCTCGCGCTGGGGCAGATATAATGGCTGCTAATGGAATCGATTTCAAATATCCGTCTTACGTACAAGACATCATGGGGCCCATGTGCTTCGATTATGGCTTTGGGCCATTCCGTTGGGTTTGCACCAGCGGTAAACCGGAAGATCTTGCATTAACGGACCAATTAGCTTCTGAAGTTCTGGAAGAAATAATGAAGAATTCCCCTGAAGAAATACAACAGCAAATGGCCGATAATATTCAGTGGATTAAAGGGGCGCAAAAGAATAAATTGGTAGTTGGCTCACAGGCGCGCATTTTATATGCCGATGCCGAAGGAAGGATTAAAATTGCGAGGGCTTTTAACAAAGCCATTGCAGATGGTCGCCTTTCTGCACCGGTAGTTCTGGGTCGTGACCACCACGATGTATCAGGAACGGACTCACCTTTCCGGGAAACGGCTAATATTTACGATGGGTCACAATTTACGGCAGATATGGCCATTCATAACGTGATTGGCGATTCCTTTCGAGGAGCTTCCTGGGTGTCTATTCATAATGGTGGTGGAGTAGGCTGGGGCGAAGTGATTAATGGTGGTTTTGGGCTAGTATTGGATGGAACGAAAGATGCGGATAGAAAGCTTGAAAACATGCTTTTTTACGATGTAAATAATGGTATTGCACGTAGAAGTTGGGCCAGAAACAGTGGGGCAGAGTTTACGGCTACACGTGAAATGGAGCGATCCGAAAACATTAGGATTACGATGCCAAATCGTGCGAGCGATGAATTAATTGACAGACTTTTCTAGTATGCTGAAAACATTATCAAAATTTATTTTTTGGGTAACCGGTTGGAAAATAATCGGTGAGATGCCTGACGACATGAAAAAAGGGGTGATTATTGCCGCTCCTCACACAAGTTATTGGGATTTTTTGTATGCCAGGGCCGCTTTTTTCATCATGGGTGTGCCTATGAAAGTAACTATTAAGAAAGAGGTCGTCAATTTCCCTGTATTTGGGTGGTTTGCACGTCAGCTGGGTGCCATTGCTATTGATAGAAACCCAAAGGAAGGAGGTCTCAAAAGGAAGAAAAGTATGGTTGATGCGATGGTTGATCTCGTCAATGAACGTGATCAATTGATAATGATGATAACACCTGAAGGAACCCGCAAGCATGCACCTCGTTGGAAAACAGGATTTTACAGAGTAGCTGAAGGAGCTAATGTACCTATCATTTTAGGCTATCTTGATTATGCAAAAAAACATGCCGGTTTAGGTCCTGTAATAATTCCATCGGGTAATTACGAAGAAGATCTTGAAAAAATAATGGACTTTTATCGTGATAAAACAGCTAAATACCCTGACCAGGGAGTACTTTAATAAGTTCTACGAATTAGGTATCTTAGTTGGTTATGTTGAGGTACCTGTATAGTTACTTACTTAAGAACATGGGTTGGAAGTTTGAAGGAAGTTTCGAACCCAGGCCTCCTAAGTTTATTGTTATTGTTGCCCCACATACCACCAATCTGGACTTTGTTATTGGAGTAATGGCCAGAAGCGCACTTAAACTTACAAAAACCAAATATTTAGGAAAAAGCCAGTTATTTCGTTTTCCACATGGTTTTATCTTCAGAGCTTTAGGCGGTTACCCGGTTGACAGAACCCGGCATAATAATCTGGTAGATGCTGTTGTGGCTCTATTTGATTCCAAGCAAGAGTTTTCTATTGCCCTTGCCCCTGAAGGCACCCGTGCAAAAGTGGATCGTATAAAAACCGGCTTTTACTACATAGCCAGAAAAGCCAATCTTCCTATTTTTTTAGTAGGCTTTGATTATAGTAGAAAAACAATTGTAATCAATGGTCCTATGTTCGCGACCAACAATGCAAAAGATGACTTTAAAAACATTATCAGTTTCTTCTCGAAAATTAGGGGTAAATATCCGGAACTAGGGGTTACAATGGAGCATTTTGAACGTATGAAGGAGCAAATTGAAGCACAATAAAATGCGGTTTAATCGTTTTTATTGCGTTTATTTGAATGTATAACATAGAAATCAAATCAGTAAAATTATGAAAAAAATCTACGTAGTATTAGTTGCTGTGCTATTGGTAGGATCCCTCTCTGCCCAGGCACAATTTAAGTTTGGAATTAAGGCAGGAGCCAACTTCTCCAAATTTTCTTCTACAGATCCTAATGTTCAGGCTCAAAATCTTACTGCCTGGCACGGTGGATTAATGGCTGAAATCAAGTTACCTATAATAGGAATTCAAGCAGATGCGCTTTACACTCAAAATGGAACTAAGTTCGATGGTAGTCAGGCGTTACAGGAAATTAAAAGTACTTACATACAAGTTCCTGTTGTAGCAAAAGTATACATACTCAAGGTTTTGAATATTCAGGCAGGTCCTCAATTCGGATTCTTAACGGGAGCAAAAGATGGTGAAAATGTTGATATTAAGGATCAATTAGAAAGCTCTGACTTACAGATAGTTTTTGGTGCTGGACTTGATTTAGGACCACTTAATGCAGCCTTGCGTTACAATATTGGTGTAAAAGATATTAATAAAGATTTGGTAAATTATGATCTTAAGAATAATGCTTTTACTCTTTCAGTTGGTATCTGGTTGAAAAAATAAGATGCCCAAAATATATAAAAAAAGGCCTGAAACTTCAGGCCTTTTTTTATTCTACCAGCACAAGATAGTAATTCTTCTTACCCTTTTGTACCAGTATATATTTGTCTTGCAAAAGATCGACTTTAAGTTTCTCTTCCGATTGCTGCGCACCAATTTTTGACTTATTAATACTTACACCACCACCTTTAAGCATTCTTCTAGCTTCACCTTTAGAAGTAAATATTATATCATTGGTTACTTCAGATACAAAATCAACTAAACTACAATCCAAAGCACTTTTTTTAATGGTGGTTTGAGGAACCCCTTCAAAAACAGAAAGTAAAGTACTTTCATCTAACGATTGTAAGTCTTCCGTTGTCGATTTGCCGAATAGGATACTCGATGCCTTTTCGGCCATTTCCAGATCTTCCTTGGAATGAACCCTAACGGTAATATCAGTAGCCAGTGCTTTTTGTAGAATCCGTAGATGCGGAGCTTCACTATGCTCTTTTTCAAGCGTTTCTATTTCTTCTTTACTTAGTAACGTGAAGATTCTGATGTAGTTGGCAGAGTCTTCATCAGAAGCATTTAGCCAATATTGATAAAACTTATATGGGGATGTCTTTTCCCTATCCAGCCAAACATTTCCTCCTTCCGTTTTTCCAAATTTAGTACCATCTGCTTTTTTAATTAGAGGAGTGGTTACAGCAAAAGCTTCTCCTCCGGATTTCCTTCTGATAAGCTCAGTACCTGTAACTATATTGCCCCATTGGTCAGAGCCACCCAGCTGAACTTTGCAGTTCTTGTTAGTGTAGAGCCACCAAAAATCATATCCCTGAACCAATTGATACGAAAACTCTGTGAATGACATACCCGTTTCCAGCCTTGATTTAACAGAGTCTTTGGCCATCATGTAATTTACGGTAATATGCTTGCCAACATCACGTATAAATTCAAGAAAGCCCATTTCTTTAAACCAATCGTAGTTGTTTACTATCTCAGCTTTGTTCTCTCCAGATTCGAAATCAAGGAATTGCTCTAACTGTTTTCTTACCCCTTTTAAGTTATGCTGAAGCACATCTTCTGAAAGAAGATTTCGCTCCTGGGACTTACCGGATGGGTCGCCTACCATACCAGTTGCCCCTCCAACTAAAGCAAGAGGTTTGTGTCCACATTTTTGCAAATGGACAAGTGTCATTATCTGGACCAAACTTCCCACATGAAGGGAATCAGCGGTCGGATCAAACCCGATATAAGCCGATATCATTCCTTTCTTAAACTCCTCTTCAGTTCCAGGCATTATGTCATGGATCATGCCTCTCCATCTCAGCTCTTCAATAAAATTATTCATTCAATACTAGTATGTAACTTAAAGGCGACAAAGATAGTATTTAACTATAAATGAGGACACCGAATTGTTGCATTAAAGCGGCTATGGTAAATAAAATTAGAATGGATTTTTAATCCACTAATAATTGCATAATTTTAAACACCAACTAACCAAATTGTTATAATGGGTAAATTTCACTTTGCTCGATCTTTAAATAGGCTGTACTTGCTTACAGCAATTGTTATTCTCAATTTCTCTTACAGTTTTGCACAAGGTGAAACTGAAGCAGAATATCTTGAAGATTTGAGCCACATGCGCATTGTTGTTATACTGTTGATTGCGTTTGCTTTTGTCATAATGTTCGGGCTAATATATGTGGTTAAATCTCACCGAGAGCTAAAACACCAGTATTCAATAATTGATAAGCAGAAAAACGAAATTGCGGAAAAGAACAACGAGCTTGCCTTTATCAACGATAGCCTGGAGGAAATGAACCTTGAAAAGAATAATGTGCTTTCAGTGGTAGCGCATGATCTTAAGACTCCACTTGGAAATATTCAAGGATTGGTGGAACTGGTGTATCTTAAAAAAGATAAGCTTACTGATGAGCAGATAAAGTACCTGGATTTGATCAGAAAGGTAGTTTCTGATGGCATTGGAATGGTGAATAATATGCTGGATGTGCATAAAATAGAAGCCGAATTAAAGGAAATGGCCCTTACGCCAACAAATGTTTTTAAAGTGGTAGATAAAGTTGTTAAACTCCATGAGCCATTTGCTGAAACGCGTAAGGTTGATGTAAAAGTGAACTACTCTAATGCCGATTTGAGCATTAACACAGATAACCAGTATCTAAGACAGATTCTTTCAAATCTTGTTTCAAATGCGATTAAGTTTACGAAAGAAGGAAGTAAGGTTGATATAAAAATTATTGAGAAAAATTCAACGGTTGAAATATTGATTGAAGATGAGGGGCCGGGGATTAGCGATGATCACATGAAAAGGCTTTTTGCAGGTTACAAAGCCAGTGAAAATGAAAAAGACAAAGTATCTGGAGGGTTTGGACTATTGATAACAAGACGTTTGGTTGAGAAGTTGCAGGGTAAAATATCTGTTTCCAATAAGCCTGATATGGCAGGTGCAATTTTTAAGCTTGAAATTTTGAAGTAGGTATAAAAAAGAAAAACCGGCCTTATGCCGGTAATTCTTTTCATTAACCAAAACCATCTGGCACAAAAGTAGATTGCTTGTGTTAATCACATACTAGGTAAAATATTCTAGGAGGTCTACGTATTTATACGTAGATGGTGTTGAAGCAACAACCAATGTTCATTTTTTAGATGTGATGCTCAAATTCGGACACAACCTATTTTGAATTATGCTCTAAATAAGTAAATTAAAGCGATAATGATTTTGGCATGAAATTGTTGAAGTAAGAACCGGATAATTGTTTATAAAAATGGAACGTAAATTAGTAAGAACTGTCAACGATAAAATTATAGCAGGTGTGTGTGGAGGAATAGCTAAATACTTGGGATGGGACCCGGCTATAGTGCGGCTACTGTATGTATTGGTTAGTATTTTTTCTGTAGCTTTTCCCGGTATTCTGGTTTATATAGTTTTGTGGATTGTAATGCCAGAGGAGTAAAATAACTATGCAGCAGCTTTGCTAAGCTTTTTTGCGAGCTCTAAAGCTGCATTTTTCCCGGCTCCTCTGTAAAGAATATAAAAACAGCCTATCATTAGTACATGGCTTATATCGTTGTAATTGAACCACTCGTTAAGCGATATTTTAAATGCATGTACTGTTCCTGGAATCATGTTTGCTAAAATGCCAAGCATAATTATGGCGCTTCTTCTGTCTTTATAATTTCTATAATGCACAAATGAAATGGGCATAACAATTCCTACAAGTCCAATTGCAGAATTAATGCGTACGCTATTGAAATTATGGTAAAACATGACCGAGGCCACCATTATCATTAGTTGAGCATAAATAATGAATCTCAGGACTTGTTTTATTTTATCATTTTCCACAAGTTGTAAAGCCGCCATTTCTGCTGAAAAAATTGCTATGCCTGTAAGTATCCATGCTGCATAATGAAATTTGGGCCCAACGTAAGTAATGAACCCATGTGCGGTGCCACCGGTTAATGATGCTAGAGCAATAAAAAAGAAAAAAAGTGCCCAAAACTTCTGAGTAGCGTCTGCTAACTTATTGCGAAAAAGTAAATGACCAAATCCGAAACAAAATGCCGCTACTAACCAATTTGTGATCCAGGTAAACGGTTCGGTAATATGTAATCCAAATAATTCAATGCTAGGTACGTTCATCATGCAAAACTAATAAATGTAGGCACTTATGCCAGTACAAAATATTAGTAACGCTTTACGTTTAAACTGGTAACTTGATTATAAAAGTTGAGCCAATATTTATTTTGCTTTCAAGTTCTAACGATCCATTCATTTTGCTGATCATTTCTTTGGCAATGTAAAGTCCCAATCCGGAACCATCAGCCTTTTCTGTGGCCCTGAAGAACATATCAAAAACTTTTTCTACGTTCTTTTCTTCTATTCCAATGCCATTATCTTCTATCTTAATTATAAGCTTATTGGCCTCCTTAGAGGCATAAATATGTACAAAAGATTTTTCCTTACTTAGATCACTATATTTTATCGCATTTGATACTAAATTATTCAGTACCCTAAAAAACCTGCTTTTATCTAATTTAACCTTATTGCGGACATCTATTTTGGTTGAAATTTCAACTTTTCCTGTATTAACAAGAAATCGATTAGTAAGCAGAACTTTATCAAACAGTTTCTCAAGATCAACATCATCAACTACTAAATCTGTTCTGGAATTTCTAGAATAATCTATAACATCTTGAATGAAATCATCCAATCCGTTTACTCTTTCTTTTATCATTTCAAGGTAGTTCTTCATGGTTTCAGATGGCTTTTCACTTTCAAGCTCTGTAAGGTTAATTAGCCCTAATATAGACGAAAGAGGAGCCCGAAGATCATGTGAAGTGCTATAAACGAAACTGTCTAATTCCCGATTGGTCTTTTCAAGTGATGTATTTTTTTTAACTAATTCTTCTGAAAGGCGTTTTGTTTCCTTTTGTTGGTCAAGAAGTACCTGCTCCCAACTAAAATTTATTTTAATTAAAAAATTAATTCCAAGGCTAAGCAGAAGAATTGATACGAGTAAATTAATGCCAAAAGGTATTGCAGGATCTGTTGGCTGAAGATTTATGGTACCAAATGGTTGAAAATCTGTTAGTAACAAAATTCCATTTAAAGCTATTGATAGAATGGTGAAACCAAATGATAAGTATCTTCGGTGGTAATCATAAGAAATGAACGAAAAAGCAATTAAAGGGAAATACAAAAGATAGATTCCAACTCCTTTTGGTACAATGGCGGCAAAGCTGAACAAAATGAGGTTGCTGGAAAGAAAAATAAGCAGCGCTGCCACATAATATTTACCCTTTCGGTTTAAGTAGTGTCCGAGGAATAGAATAAAAGCAAAGCCCAGGTCAATGGACATTACCTTGGGAAATCCATCATATAGGTCGTAGGCTCCCTGGGTTACAGCTGCAAGAGCACCCAAAAGACAAAGTTGAGAGAACAGGGTTTCTCTTTTTTTCTTCAGGTAACCTGCATAGTCCAGATCTTCGAGACCTTCAATATTCCATTTGTCAAGAAAAAGCCGATTTAGCATATTGTCTAAATAATAGTACCAAAATTGTGAGACTAATCAAATATTCCTATGCGTATAATTACCTATTTTGTCTAAGCGTATTCCTGAAAATTGGCGTAAATTGCTAAATAAAAATGGCTAGATTTTTTTCACTCTTTTTGTTGCTACCGTTTTTTGTAAATGGGCAACAGAGAGTTCCAGCAGACTTCAATCAGGATATTTATAAAATTGCATCAGAGGTTTCGGCTGACAGCATAAAGAAGAGTGTTGAAAAGCTTGTGAGTTTTGGAACAAGAAATACGCTTTCAGATACTGTGTCTTCTACCAGAGGTATTGGGGCAGCAAGGAGATGGATTTACCAGGAGTTTATGAATATTTCCGGTGAATGCAACGATTGTCTGGACGTTCAATATCAACGAACGTTGGTAAAAGGAGATGCGAAAAGCAGAATAAAAACAGATACCTGGATCGTTAATGTTTTAGCGATTCAAAAAGCAGTGCCTGCAACCAATAGATATATAATTGTTTCCGGAGATATTGATTCAAGAGCTTCAGACGCCACAGATGATACAACCGATGCACCAGGTGCAAATGACAATGCCTCCGGAATGGCCGGGGTAATAGAATGTGCAAGGGTACTTTCGCATTATTCCTTTCATGCCAATATTGTTTTTGCCGGACTTTCGGGTGAGGAGCAGGGCTTGTTTGGAGGTATGCACCTTGCAGCTAAAGCCAAAGAAGAGGGTTGGGATTTAATCGGTGTTTTAAACAACGATATGATCGGTAATATTGAAGGTGTTGATGGAGTTATTGATAACGAGTCTTTTAGGATATTCTCTGAGCCAACTCCGGTTACTGAAACTGAAGAAACACGAAAGAGAAGAAGATATTTTGGTGGAGAAATAGATGGCGTATCGCGCCAGTTGGCCCGCTATGTTGATGCTACATCAAATAAATATTTAACGGATGTAAAACCAATGATGGTTTACCGATTGGACAGATTTGGTCGCGGAGGGCACCACAAGCCATTTAACGATATGGGATATGCCGGTGTTAGAATTATGGAAACGCATGAAAATTATAACAGGCAGCATCAAGACATTAGACAGGAGAATGGAATTGAGTATGGTGATGTTTTGAGTGGAGTTAATTTTGATTACGCGGCCAAACTAACTCGTGTAAATGCTGTTACACTTGCCGCCTTGGCATGGGCACCAGAACAGCCTCAAGATGTTTTGATTGGAGGTATGGTAAGTCCTGACACACATCTGAAATGGACAAAATCAGATGAAATATGGTTGTTGGGGTACAAAATCTATTGGAGGGAAACCACTGCCCCTCAATGGCAGCATTCGATTTACGTTGGGAATGTTGACCATTATACTTTGAAAAATATAGTAATAGATAATTACCTATTTGGAGTGGCTGCTGTTGGAAAGGATGGAACTGAAAGTGTTGTTTCTTTTCCTCAGGGTTTGATTAGAGATTAAGTTTGAATTTCATAGATTATTTTTCATTTTAGTAGAAACCTCTATTAAATGCGTGTAACAGTAATTGCTCTTTTTTTTGTTCATTTTAGTTTCTATTCTATTGCTCAAACTGTTGGTAATACCTCCTGGAAAACTATCGATGATTATAAGGCCGAGGAACCAAACATTGCCAAAAACATTGTTTGGCTTGAAAACAACCCTATTGCCACCGAACAAAACGATACTAAAGCACTTTCGGAATACATTATTAAATGGCTTACCAATGTTCCCTATTTAAAGGTGGTTTTGGATGGTGTATTTCTGGAAAGTCTTATGAATAACAAAAAGTTTAAATACGCTGAGAAATTTAAGGTGACATATCTTTTTGGGAAATCTATTTATCTTATCGAACATCAGGATAATCCGGATGAAGCAAAGGCATGCACGCGGGGAGTAGAGGGTATGGTAAGAGTTTATAAAGAGCTCAATCTGCTTGACCCTTCATTAAGAAATACCACATTGGATAAGTACGTAAGACTAAGCCAAAAAGGAAAGCTGGAGTCTTATGTTCGAGATAGGTTATCAGAACCTGGAGAGACACTTAGCTATTAGCTTAAAACATTAAAGTAAGGAATTATTTTTTGTACCTTTAATAGGTTCAAATCGTAATTTATATGGCTTTATCATACCAGTCAGATGTAGTTATTGTAGGCGGTGGTATTGCCGGCATTACTGCAGCAATTGAACTTCTCAATTTCGATAAGGAGGTATTAATTATTGACAGGGATACCGAGCAAAATCTGGGTGGCCTTGCCAAAGAGTCGTTCGGAGGAATGTTTTTTGTGGATACGCCTCAGCAGCGTAGGGCAGGCATAAGGGATACACCCGAATTAGCGTTCAGAGATTGGTGCTCAGTTGCACAGTTTGATGAAACAGATGTGTTGCCAAAAGCCTGGGCAAAAACCTACGTTTATAATTGCACTTCTCAGGTTTATGAATGGTTGAAATCAAACGGAGTTGGTTTTTTTCCTGTTGTGCATTGGGTGGAACGGGGGCTCTTTAAGCCAGGAAACTCCTACCCAAGATTTCATATGGTATGGGGTACCGGGTCGGAACTTACCAATGTGCTTGTTCAAAAACTACTGAATCATCCGAAAGCCAAATCGAATTTAAAGATCGTATTTGAGCACAAGGTGGAGGTGCTGATTGAGGAGGGTGGTAAGATAATTGGTGTTACCGGAATAGATGAAGTTTCAAATACCGTATTTGAAGCAAAAGCTGAGCACACCATAGTGGCTGCCGGTGGAATGGGAGGTAATATGGAGCGTGTTCGGAAAAACTGGTATAAACCATGGGGCAAGCCACCTGAAACAATCCTGAATGGTGCCCACAAATATGCCTTAGGTGACTTACACGATGCAGTTGAAAACAAAGAAGGTGTAATTACACATTTGGATAAGAATTGGCCGTACGCAGCCGGTGTGCATCATCCTCGCCCTTTAAGGCAAGGCCACGGTTTGAGCCTGGTGCCTCCTAAATCGGCTTTGTGGTTGGATTACACTGGTAGGCGCTTTGGCCCTATGCCGTTAATTACCGCCTATGATACCCGCTATTGTGTAGAACAGATTTGCAAGCAGGAGAAGAAGTATAGCTGGCAGGTTTTAAATATGAAAATTGCCTATAAAGAGTTTGCTATTTCCGGTTCGGAATCCAACAAAGCCATGCGGGAAAAAAGCTGGCTAGGATTTATAAAAACCATACTTTTTGGCAACAAGGAACTTGTGCACGATATGCTTGATAATTGTGAAGATTTTGTGGTGGCAGATACCATAGAGGAACTGGTTGACAAAATGAACGCAATTGCAGGCACCTCAGAGGTGAAGCTTGAGCATGTTAGGGAGGCTATTCAGAATTATGATGCACAGATAGATCGAGGTAAAAACTATTTCAATGATGAGCAGCTACGCAGGATAGCTCATGCAAGGCGATATCGCGGTGATAAAGTAAGAACATCAAAATTTCAAAAAATAGCAGATCCTAAGGCAGGCAAACTAATGGCCATTCGGGAATTTATTTTATCACGGAAAACATTGGGAGGAATTCAGACCAACCTCGATTGCCAGGTAATGGGTACTAATGGAAAACCAATTGAAGGACTGTTTGCCGCTGGTGAGGTAGCCGGATTTGGAGGAGGAGGAATGCATGGCTTAGGTACTTTGGAAGGTACATTTTTAGGAGGATGTGTTTTAACAGGCAGAGTGGCGGCATATTCAATTGCAGGTAAAAAATTAATAGAATGAGAAGAACAGGAGCGCAATTAGCGGTTTATGCACTTGAGCAAATAGGTGTAAAATTTACTTTCGGAATTCCAGGAACGCATACAACCGAGTTGTATGATGCTATGAATAAATCGGAACAAATTACACCTGTTTTAGTAACGCACGAAGGAGGGGGTTCCTTTATGGCAGATGCCATATCGCGCACTTCCGATAGCATAGGCGTATTAACTATTGTGCCGGCTGCTGGTTTAACGCATGCCATGAGCGGAATAGGCGAAGCCTTTTTGGACGGAATACCTATGCTTATTTTGGCCGGAGGAACGCACCGTGCTTCGGGCAAATCGTATCAGTTGCATCAGTTCGATCAAATGGCGCTGGCCAAAAGTATTACAAAGGCCCAGTTCTTAATTGAAAAGCATGAAGATGTAATCTCAACCATTTTTAAAGCATACGATATTGCGACAAGTGATGAACCGGGACCTGTATTTATAGAGCTACCGGTAAACCTTCAATTGTTTACAGGAGAAGTTGAAAACCTACCCACTTATAATGCAGTAAATAGGTCGCAAACCATTGATCAAACATCTATTGACAAAGCTGTAAAGCTTTTGAAAAACGCTGTAAACCCAATGTTGTTTGTGGGTTGGGGAGCGGTTGATGCTACAAAAGAAACCATTGAACTGGCTGAACTTTTAGCAGCTCCAGTTTCTACCACTTTGCAAGGTAAAAGTGCCTTTCCCAACAACCATCCTCTTTATACAAGTGTAGGATTGGGTGCCTCTTCAAAACCATCTGCTCAGTGGGCTTTGGAAAAACATGATGTTCTTTTAGCAGTGGGCACCCGGTTTGGAGAAATAGCAACCGGAAGCTACGGGCTTGAACCGCCCCAAAACTTGATTCACATCGATATTAATCCCGAGGTCTTTAATAAGAATTTTTCTGCAGAAGTTACTATTCAGGCAGATGCAAAACAGGCACTTAGGCTGCTACTTGAAGGACTTAAAAAATTAGAATTTTCTGCATCAAGATCAATTTCTGAAGCAGGTAAGAAGATTAAGGATGAGAATGAAAAATATCTGAAGAACTGGTTGAAGAAAAAGAAGGAAAACATTGTTTCACCGGGGCACTTCTTCACTTCTTTGCGTTCGCATTTGCAGGAAGATGCAATAATGGTAGTGGATGATGGAAAACATACATTTTTAGCTTCCGAGTTATTCCAGGTATTTAAGCCACGTCATTTTATTTCACCTACTGATTTTAATTGTATGGGGTATTGTGTTCCTGCCACAATTGCGGCTAAAATGGCCAATCCGCAAAAGCAGGTTGTAGGAATAGTTGGAGATGGCGCTTTTCAAATGACAGGCCTGGAAGCCATAACAGCGGCAGCTTACCGGGTGCCGGTAATATTCTTTATTTTCAATGATGGTGAGCTTGGGCAAATATCACAGTTTCAGAAAATACCTTTAAACCGCAAAACTTGTTCAATAATTGGCAAAGCTAATTTTGAAGGAGTAGCGCTGGCAACAGGAGCCGAATATTTATTACTTGAGAATGACCACAATATAGATTCTGTTATTACAAAAGCTCTTGATCTGGCCGCTTCAGGGAAACATGTTATGGTAGATATAAAAATTGATTACTCACAAAAGACCATGCTTACGAAAGGGGTGGTAAAGGTTAATTTAAAACGGTTTCCATTTAAAGAGAAGGTTCGCTTTTTAGGAAGGGCTTTAGGCCGTCATATATTGGGTTAATATCAAGTTTATTGATGATGAGATTAGTATTATTTATTTGATTCTAAGTCAATTCAAAACGAAATTTGCAATGTAAATTTTTTAAAGTTATGGAAGAAGAACAAGTTTTTAAAATGCCTCTAATCGGTGACCAGGCTCCTGATTTTACGGCTGTTACAACAAAAGGTACAATCAAGTTTTCAGACTATGCTAAAGGCAAATGGGTAGTTATGTTCTCCCACCCAGCTGACTTTACTCCTGTTTGTACAACCGAGATGAGCGGTTTTGCTGAAAGAAAGGCAGAATTTGATGCGCTCAATACAGAACTTATGGGTTTGAGTATTGATAGTATTCATGCGCACTTGGCATGGGTTAACAATGTAAGGGAAAGGACCGGAGTTTACTTTGATTTCCCAATCATCGCTGATTTGGATATGAAAGTATCCAAACTCTATGGCATGCTGCAACCAAACGAAAGCGAAACAGCAGCAGTACGTGCGGTTTTCTTTATTGACCCTAAGAAAAAAATCCGTTTGATTATGTACTATCCATTGAACGTGGGTAGAAATATGGACGAAATCTTAAGAGTATTGGAAGCGCTACAAACAGCTGATGCTAATGGAGTTGCAATGCCTCTTAACTGGAGAAAAGGGGACAAAGTGATTGTTCCTCCACCAAAAACATTAGATGAAATGCAGCAACGACTGGATGATACATCTTGTGAAAAAATAGATTTTTATCTCTGCAAAAAAGAGTTATAATAAAAAAGCCTCCTAAATCAGGAGGCTTTTTCATTTGTATATGATTTTATCAATCGGTAATTTTATAATCAGGAAACGTAAAGGTTACCTATTAATTACTAAAGCTATATACACAAAAAAAACTATACAATGAAGAAACTTCCCCTTTACCTTGTGGCCATTATTCCATTAGTTATACTGGCTAGTTGCGATTTTCTTGAAAAGTTTGATCATTTTACGGCAGGTAGCACATTTAGTGAATCATTTAATGTAACAGTAGACCAAAATGATCCTGACTTTGTGGGTTCAGTTGAATTTGCTGCAACTGATGATGAGACAATAAAAGAGAATATTGATAAAATAAGTGACTACAAAATAAATAAGCTAAGCTTTATTGTAGATTCTTATAATGGTCCTTCTAATTCAACAGGCAGTGGCCAATTTTCTTTTTCTTCTTTAGGCACACAGATAGGATCAACAGTATCTGTTTCTAATATTAACTTTGGTCAATTAGCAGTTTCGGGACAAGAGGTAGAAATACCTTTGACAGATGATATAATAGTAGCTGTGCGTGATGCTTATTTGGGTGGTAATCCTGTAAAAATTGATGCCAGCGGTGAGCTTACCAATCTTACAGAACCAGCTACATTTGAGTTTACCGTGTATATGTCAGTTGAGGCAAGAGTAGAGTTAGATTAAAATCAAAAAAATTGAATATGTAAAAAAAGCCTGTTTATCAGGCTTTTTTTATGCTTGGCAGGTAAATGGTTATTGTGGTTCCTTTGCCCACTTCACTTTCTATATCAATATTGCCATTCAGTTTTCCAATTGTTTCGTTTACGATATACAGGCCAAGTCCGCTTCCATCGGATATTTCATTGCCTCTGTAGAACATTTCAAAAATTCGTTCTTTAAATTCATCCTTTATACCAATCCCGTTATCAGTAAAGATCATCCTGACACCGTCTTTATTGGTAGTTATTTCAATAGATAGGTACTTATCGCTTTTACCTGGGTCTGCATATTTAATTGCATTGCCAATAAGATTTTTGAGGATAATACTTATTCTTAATGTATCTGAATAAAAAGAAGCTCTTTCAATTATATCGCTCTCAATTCTAACCTTTTTCCAATTTTCAAGGTATTTCAGTTCCTGTTTGGCGCTATTAATTAGCCCTTTAAAATTTATAGGCATATTTACTACCTCAAGGTTCTCATTTTGAGAATACGCCAAAATCGATTTTATAAAAATATCCTGCTTATGCACACTTTGTTCAATCATTCGAACCATATCCTTGATTGTATTAAGGTCTTCTTCCATCAAAATAATATGGGTAAGGCCCAGTATAGAAGATAGGGGAGCCCTCAAATCATGGGAGGCATGATAAGCAAATGAATCTAACTCATAGTTCTTGATTTTTAAACTTTCCTGAAATTGTTTACGCTGTGTAATGTCGAGTTGGATAAAAACATGCTTTACTATTTCGCCATTTACATCTTTGAAAGGAATTATCCAGGTATCTGTCCAAAAGTAAGACCCGTCTTTTGCTTTATTCTGCAATTCTCCATGCCACACGTTTCCTGAAGATATGGTTTTCCAGAGTTCATCAAAATATTCTTTATTATGATATTCTGAATTGAGAATACTGAAATGTTTGGAAAGCAATTGGGCCTCTTTATACTTACTTGTATCGCAAAACTTCTTATTTACATATGTTATAATACCCAATTCATTTGTCTCGGATACCAACCCGGCAACATCAAGCGCTGATTTCTGAAAGTCAAGCTGATAAATAGTTTCCTGAAGTTGTTGCTCAAATAATTTGGTTTGTGTTATGTTTTGTGTAAGAAATATACCGGCTATTATGTTGCCTTTGGCATCTTTTCCAGCTGCTCCTCTGAAAACATAATGTTGACCTTTAAACGGATATTCAAATTCAACACTTTCACCCTTTTCAATTACTTTTTCAAAATAAGGCTGTAAATATTCAAGTCTGTTTTTTGCATAAACCTCAAATATTGTCTTACCTACATAATAATCTTCCGATCTTTCAAGTTTTTCAAACTCTTCTCCTTCAGCAATGATAAATCTGTAGTCTGTATCAATGAGGAAGATCGCACCATTGGGTATATTGTTTCCAAGAATTCTGTAGTAGTTAAAGAATTTTTCTTTTTCCTGTTCAGCTTCTTTTTTATCAGTAATATCTCTGGAAGTGCTCAAGATTAGGATTACGTTACCCTCGTCATCAAAAATTGGTCTGCTATGAGACTCTATCCATCTATATCCTCTATCTTTCGATCGAAACAGAAACTCCATTTTAGGTGGCGGGCCGGCAGGTTCGTCACCGTGCTGGCTTCGTGCATGGTCTTCCTGTAATTGTTTTATTACATCAGGGTGAAAGAAATCGTACGGAGATTTGCCAATTAAATCCTCGGGCTGATATCCGGTTACTTCTGTAACTGAAGGAGAGCAATAAAGGTACTTCGCATGTATGGGCTCATGCAAACAAACCAAATCACTAACATTTTCACTTATTAGTTTAAATTTATCTACTTTTTCAGAAAGGATCCTCTGTATATCCTGCATCACAGAGACCGATTCTTCCGGCCCTTTCTGGCTTAACTCTACCCCTAAAAATTCCAGAGCTTTGGATAGCTTACTGTGTTCGAGTAGTGAAGAGTCAGTAATTTCGTTACCAACAACGTATACAAATTTTGCAGTAACATCAGAAAGTAATCTCCAATAGTAGTATTTTACCGATCTTTTTTTAGTCTTTAAACCAACCTCAAGCAATTTTTTACAAGAAATTTTTGTTAAAGTGCTCCAAACTTTATCAAATTGTTTTTTCTCGGATACAAGCTCTCTAAAACCAATTTTCTCTAACTCATTTTCTTTATATCCTAAAGAATTTATGAAAATTGAATTTGCTTTAACTATACCAGTTTCAAAATCAAGTATTAAATGAATCTCATCTGATAAATCTATCAGATTTTCGTAATTAGGGACTTTGATATTTTGTTGACTTGTTTTTTTCAAGACTTTATGAGTATAACTAAATATACGTAAAAATTAAGTTGTATGCGTTTTTTTTATCCTAGCAAAAAGCACTCATTAATGCTATAATACATAAATAGAATAACCGAAGCAAAGATTACCTAATTTTGGAATACTTCGCTACTATGAATAGTTATATTCTATTTGTTTATTTCTAAAACAAATACTTCTTTTGCAACTTGTTGTAATTCAACGCCTTTGCTTGATTGATTTTTTTAACAATTATTTTTTCTTGAGAATGGTATTAGAATAATTCATTTTTTAAGGCTGTGATTGTCCTTTCAAGTTCCTTTTGTTAACCACCATCTAACAAAAATTTAACTAACCTTTTTAAACCAAACTGAAATGCTAGGTAAGTTTAGCGTTCAAATTGCGCGTGCAATTGACAGATATGATATTGCTCACGAATTTTCTATCAAGCATAAGCGTGTGCTTAAAAGTTATGGAGTAGACGGTATTTCATCTGCAAAAGCACGGTGGAAATACCTACCTAACGTATACATGATTGCTGTGTATGATAATATTTCAGGCGAGATGATAGGAGGGATGCGATTAGAAGTTTCATCGCAAAAGTACCTGTTACCGTTTGAAGCTGCCTTAGGCAATACTATGCCGGAGGTTAAGAAATTTGTCTCTACTCATCGGTATTCAGGTGGCGTGTGTGAATTTTCCGGGTTATGGGTTGATCCAAAATTCCGAAAGATGCATATTCCTGAGTACATGACAAAACTGGGAATTACCTTATCCGGAAAATTGGGGATCAAATATGCTTTTGCATTTGCGAATAATTACTCACGACCTATAACCGAAAAATTAGGGTTTGATGTACAAAGTATTGATGGTCAAACGGTTTTTTTATATCCTGATGAAAGATATCCTACTCAATTAATGAGAAAGGATTGTACTACAGGTTTATCGGATGCTTTAGTTGAAAGTGAAGAATTTCTAAAAGAACATGCATTAGATCATATTGTACCTGCCAGGTGAAATAATTCCGTTGGGATCGAAAATTGTCTTTAACTCTTTAATGGTTACCCAAAAGGAATCATTTTTCCCGATTACCTGGCCCATTCTGTCAATATCGGTTCTATAAAGTATAAAACCTTCCTTCATAAAGTACGCATTAAGCTCATCTATAGCTTTTTTTGCTTTTTCAAATGTATCTAAATCGCTCTTTTTAAAAGCGAGGTTAATTACCGACTCTATGCTCTTAGAGTCTATTATGTTGAAAGTAATATAAGCTTCGAACCCATAATTTCTAAAAATTTCAACTGTGGCTTGAGCAGCTTTTTTAAGGGAGCTTCCATTTAGAGGCAAAATAGGAAGACTAAATAACAAGCCCGCATCGGTGCTATCCATATCTTCTGCACTATTCGGAGGTATTGGTTCATTTACAGGCCAATAAACGCTGTCAAGGGCCATATCAGAAGGAATTCCCTGGCTATAGGAAAAAGCAGCCTCCATAGCCACAGTAAATGCTTTTAGTTTTTTGAAGTAGGGCAAAAAAGAGAATAGCTGTACGACACGTTGAAGGCGGGAAATCTTTTTCTGTGTAAGAAACATAACTTTTCCATACTTTTTCATTTTCCTTTTGATTGTCTTTTTTGCGAGTCGCACTTCCTTTCTGGATCCCATAACTCCTCCAAAAGCGCTCCAGGTGTCTTTAGTAATTCTTGAGTGAAAAGCTGCAGATTCTCTTTTGGCCTGATCTGCGTTCATCCCCAGCTGATTTTTAAAATAAGACTCTACATGTGGTAGTAAGGCAATGGCAGACCTGTTCCTGTTTGCAATATGAAATGCAGTGGTAATTATTTCCTGTTTTCGTAACTGCGCGAGTTCATTAATATAGTTTTCATAGTTTTTTTCATCGGTAAGACCACACATTAAAATTGCATGAATTTCCCTTTTGGGAATAAGGTCAAAGGTGGCTTGTGTTACAATGCCGTAATTCGACTGAAAAAATAGACCTGTAATATCTGGTCCAACTCCATAAGAGTAAACCCCTTTTGTCCTGGCATTTTCATAATGTGCAAATCCCGTTTGAATGGTCTTTCCATTGCCCATAACAACTTTCAATGCTCTCAGGTTTTCTACCCGTGAAGAAAAATACCCGACACCACGTTCAAGGCTATTGCCTATGATACTTGTGTGCGCACTGGAACCTGTAACATTAAATATATAAGGCAAATCATTCTTTTGGAGGTAGGAGTAAAGCTGTTGTTGCGTAACGCCTGGTTCGATTACAGCATAATCATGGTCGGCATTAATTTCGATTATGCGGTTCATTTTGCTAAAATTGACCACTATACAATCGTTGATAACGGGAACCTTTGAGCCCATTCCCCAATTTTTGCCAGTGCTTATGGGGTATAAGGCAACCTTATTTTCGTTGGCCCATTGAATTGTTTTTTCTACTTCTTCATGTGAAGACGGATAGACGACAGCCCTAATGCTTCTTTTGAAACCCCCAGCATTATTTTCATACACTTTTAGTTCCAGTGCATCTGTAATGCTGTTCTTTTCTGAAAAAAAATCCGGAATGAGAGTCATCGAGTTAAATTAACAATTAAAAATGTATTTCCTCCAAAGAGTGTCATAATTGTAGCTTACATTGAAAGAGTCTATTTTAGTATAAAAACTAGGTATATGAACTGGATAGAAATTGCAGGCCATACAGGCGCGTTTTTAAGTAGCGTTACTTTCGTGCCACAGGTTTACAAAGCATGGCAAAGTAAAAGCGTTGGGGACCTCAGCTTAGCCATGATACTAATTGTGGTAACAAGTACGGTAATTTGGCTGGTTTATGGCGTTTCCCTGATGTTATGGCCCGTAATTATTGCTAACTCAATCATCTTTTTTCTTGCGAGCCTCTTACTCATATTCAAACTAACATTTAAATAAGCAGTGCAGATTAAGGCCAGAGCCATCCAAAGGTTCCTGCTGTTACCAGGGCATAAATTAAGCCATCAAAAACAGATTTTAGAGTGGTAGACCATGGCCGCTTATACCAGATTGAATTTTGCAATAGTGCAAAGGAATAGCCCATAAAGGCAGTTGTGCCTACAAATCTGAATACAGAAAGATAGTCTGAATTTGTAATAAGGGCTTCAGCAGCAACATAACCTGAGAACAGTCCGACCAATAGTGAATACAGGAACCATTGAATTAGGCTAGCTCCCATTGATATTTGCCCATTAGGGAAAATGTTAATAAAAGCAACAGGACCTTTGTTAAGTTTTTCCTTGTATTCATCTGTTTGGCGTTCCTTATTGTCTTTTGCAAAAGGGAAAACATATTCTCCTTCGGGTAAGTCCAGTGGTCTTAGTGCGTCCATTACTTCCTTTTCTTTTTGCAAACCCTTGAAGTCAGAGTTATGGTAGGTGAGGAGCATGTGTAAAAGCGAACTAAGAATGAATACGAAAACAGCCGATACAAGAATTGGCAACCATAGTGAAGTTAATGAGATCATAGTAGTAAAGTTTTGGTTATTAGGAGGTTAAAAATAAACTATTTTTCTCTCTCTAAAAATCTACTTTGATTTTGATATAAAAAAAGACCTTGGGAAATTTTCCCAAGGTCTTGCTTAAGCTATTGGTTGATTAAGAAATTACAGAGTTACTTCAATTGGTGCTTTTACTACTACATTACCCCAGCTAAGCTCAAGGTTTGCCTTTGTTCCATCTTTACTTATATCTGAAACATCGATTGTAAACGTTTCGGTGCTTTCGGACACTGTCATTGGTTTTGCCATAAACCGAAGCACATCCTTACTTTTATCGTATTGAGTACCCCAGGATAATTTGCTATTAATGATAAGAGTCCACTCATCTCCTGGGATGGTGTATAAGCTGTAGGTGCCGGCTTTCAGGTCATTGCCCCCTATTTTTACATCCTTAGAAAAGGTTATTTCTGTAGCTTCATTTGCACCGGTTCTCCAAACTTTATCAGCAGGAATTAAGGTTTCAAGTGATCTGCCCTTTAACCCAGGCCTATGGTAAACAATAGTAATGTCTGTTGTTCCAACAGTCTGTTTTAAGGTGGATGCAGGACTGGGCTGTACTTTTTGTGCCCAAGCTCCAAAGCTTACGATGGCAGCCAAACAAATAGTTAAAAGTGTTTCTTTCATTTTATAGCGATTTTATTAAGTCTTCATTTCGTTTTATGTATCCAAAATCTCCTCCTTGACTTGCTTTAGCCAATTCAATTGAGCTTTCAGCAGCTTCTTTTGCTTCTTTCTTACGACCCAGCTTAGCCAGAATCTGGGCTTTGGTGTGCACGTTCCAAAATTCTTTCGGATGCTTTTCAAGATAAATATTCATCCAGGCCAATGCCTGCTCCAAATCCCGGTTTGTGTTAAGGTAATAGTCAGCAGCAGCTAAATAGTTTCTTTCATTTACTTCAGTGTTCTCCTTTATCTGCTTCATTACCATTTCATCAAAATTTACTTCGACACCGGTTTTTACTGAAGTGTTTTCCCAGGCCAACTCTATAGCTGCTTTCGTATTATCTTCACTTATATCGGAAATGTTGAAGGTTAATGTTTCGACCGGTTCGGTTAAATGACCTGGCTTTACACTAACTCTTAGTTGCTCATCCGCCTCTTTGTATGCGTTCATATTTCCACCAATACTCTTGTCCTTGTAAAATACGATCGTCCAGGAATCTTTGCCAGGTATCGTAAGCAGCATATATTCTCCGGCAGGAAGAGGCTTACCTTCGACCATCATATCTGTAGATGTTTTTAGGATCGTTCCACTGTTGGCACCTGTTCTCCAGAGCTTGCCAAATGGCACAAGAAATTTGTCTCCTTCCCCAAAAATCTTTCTTCCTTTCATTTTAGGTCTGGAGTAATCAATTGTAATATCGGTAAGCCCTACTTTCGAATAGGTGCTTCCCTGTGGGCTTGGCTGAGGTACAGTTATTTGCGCACTTGCTGCATAGCAAATGGCAGCCATAATAGTTGTAACTAGGGTTTTCTTCATAATATGTAAGTTGTTTGTTTAGTTTTTTTGTTAGTAACCGGAAGCAAAGTCGTCTCCGCGAGGATCAGCTCCTCCTTCCAGTTTTTTATTTTCAAGTACTTTAACAGCATCTACACGTCCAATGTTCCCTTTATCAAGTAATTTATGTCCCATTTCTTCCAACTTTTTACTGGTTTCTTCTGTTAATGCATCTTTTTCATACATTATTACATCTGGCAACCATTGGCTGTGCACTCTTTTGGCATCAACCGCTTCCTGCATGGTCATGTCAAAATCAATAACATTAAGAACGGTTTGAAAGACAGAAGTTATAATAGTTGAACCTCCTGGTGTTCCAACGACTAATTTCAATTGTCCATCTTTTTCTACAATGGTTGGTGTCATTGAAGAAAGCATGCGTTTACCCGGAGCAATTTCATTGGCTTTGCCACCTACCAAACCAAACATATTAGGCACTCCTGGTTTTACGCTGAAATCGTCCATTTCATTGTTAAGCAAAAAACCTGCGTGGCCAACAATCACACGGCAGCCATAAGAACCATTCAGTGTTGTGGTCAAGGAAACAGCATTGCCTTGCTCATCTACAATTGAAAAATGTGTCGTTTCATTATGCTCCAACATTGGTTGGCCATGTCCAATACTATCTGATGGCGTTGCTTTTTCAGGATTGAATGATTCCATTCTTTCCCGATTATATTCCGGATTTAACAAACCTTTTACAGGTACATTGTAGTAATCAGGATCTCCTAGGTATTCAGCCCTGTCAGCATATACTCTGCGCTCGGCCTCGGTTAATAAATGAACATAGGTAGCTTTGTTATGACTCATTGAACTTAGGTCAAAAGGTTCAACACTTTCCAAAAGTTGAATTAAAGCAACTCCTCCACTTGATGGTGGTGGCATCGTAATTAACTTATAGCCCCGGTACATCCCACTAATTGGCGTTCTCCAAACAGAATGGTACTTATTAAGGTCTTCCTGGGTAATAATACCATTACCTCTTTTCATCTCTTCTATGATAAGTTCAGCTGTTTCGCCTTCATAGAAACCAGCTCTTTCATTATCGCGAATGCGTTCCAGGGTTTTAGCCAGGTCTTTATGATAAATTGTATCTCCTTTAACCCATTCTTTACTAAAGTTGGTGGGTGGAACAGTACAGTTTTCTAACAACGACTTTTGAACATTATTCAAACCTTTCGCCTCCATTTCAGTGATAATATGTCCCTTTTCGGCAAGGTTAATTGCAGGCTGAATAAGCTCACTCCAGGGAAGAGTGCCATACTTTTTGTGCGCTTCTACCATTCCGTCTACCGAGCCGGGTACACCACTGGCTAAATGCCCTCTTAAGCTAAGGTTATTGATAACATTTCCAGCAGAATCAAGATACAT
This sequence comes from Cyclobacteriaceae bacterium, assembly GCA_020436165.1. Classification (GTDB taxonomy): domain Bacteria; phylum Bacteroidota; class Bacteroidia; order Cytophagales; family Cyclobacteriaceae; genus JAKISE01. The sequence continues at coordinate 44,523 of JAGQYI010000087.1, forward strand.
ATCCCTGTTTGCAAGTTGAGGAGCCATTTCCCTAAAATCCAGGGCATCGACAGCGCCATCTTTACTTCTATAAACCAAAAAACCACCTCCACCAATATTGCCAGCATTGGGGTATACCACTGCAAGCGCAAACTGAACTGCAACGGCTGCATCTACAGCGTTTCCTCCTTTCTTTAAAATTTCGGAACCAACTTTTGATGCCAGAGGATGAGCACTAACTACCATTGCCCTTTCGCCTATGGTGCCAAGTACATGCTGTGTTTCTAATTTACCCGGCTTTGAGCAGCTGATTATTAGCAATGCCAGAAGTAGTGTTTTAATACGGTTTTTCATCGCGCATAATTTTGCTATGAAACTACATAAAATCTTGTTAATTGAAAATAGTATATTTGTTAACCTAAGTAAAGATTATGCCAACGAAACGTGAATTAAATGCAGCTAAAACTAAATTTGAAGCACTTGAATATGTACTAAATGAGAGCAAAAGCAAGAATTTTGAAGATATTCAGGTTGTTGATATTTGCAGGCATATAGGTATAAGCAAGGTTACTTTCTTTAAATATTTTACACGAAAGGAAGACTTGCTTTTGTACTACCGAAGTATTCTCACCTTAAAAATAATTATTCAACTCAACGAGAAAAAAAAGGAGGGAATGTTGGCTTTGAATTTAGTTGTACAGCAATTTGCAAATGAGTACTTACAAAGGCCTTCGCTGATCTTGGGAGTTATCAACTATTTTACACACTCATTGGATTACATTAGCCCTATGCGAGTAAAGCCAGCAGAGCGAGCTTTGTTCTTTCCTGAGACGAAATCAAATGAGTATGAGCTCATTTCTCTTGACGAGCTTATTGAACAACATATGCTGGATGTTGTCTTTAAAAAGCAATCTACTTTAAGTGCTAATTCACGCCAGCTAAGTGAAGTTTTTTTGTCGACTCTTTATGGTGCTTTGGTTATGTGCAGAATGAGGGGCTCAGAACATCCTGCATTATTTTTGTTCCAGGTTCTGGGAACTGTTTTTCCAAATATCAGAGGTTAGTGAGTAATTGAACCAGTTTTTGAGTACCTGTAGTTGCTTTTTCATTTATAAAATGAACGCGACTTTGGTTCACATCAGGATTGCCCGGGTCTATCACGTAAATAGGGATTCCCGGATTTGTATAGTGAATTAGGCCTGCTGCCGGGTACACCACCATTGATGTGCCAATTACAACGAAAATATCTGCCCTTTGAACGATTTCTACCGCATCAAGCATTTTAGGAACATCTTCACCAAACCAAACAATATGGGGCCTTAGCTGAGAGCCAAGCTCACAGGTATCCCCAATGTTTAATTCCGCTCCATTGATATCATAAATTAGAGATGGGTTTTTGCTACTTCGAGATTTTAGAATTTCACCATGTAAGTGTAAAACATTTGATGATCCGGCTCTTTCGTGCAAATTGTCAATGTTTTGGGTAATAACGCTCACAGTAAAGTGCTTTTCAAGCTGTACCAGGGCCTTGTGTGCTTCGTTTGGAACGGTATCGAGCACTGCCTTCCTTCGCATATTGTAAAAATCGAGTACAAGTTTAGGGTCCCTTTCCCATGCCTCCGGAGTTGCCACTTCTGTAACATCGTATCCTTCCCAAAGCCCACCTGAATCACGAAAAGTGGCAATGCCACTTTCAGCACTTATTCCAGCACCTGTTAATACTACTAACTGTTTCATTTGTTCCTGCTTTGTATCGGGTATATTTGATAAAATAGAAAATTTAACATTAAATAGTTAGCAAATGAAACGTCTTTCAATTTTTCTAGTGCTTGTTTTAAGTTTTGTAGTCGTAACCTCAAATGCACAGTCATTTCAGGAACAAAGAGATGCCAAGAAAAAAGAAAAGGCTGAGAAAAGGGCTGTGCAGCAAGAAGAGGCAAAAGCAAATAATGCACGGCTTTTGGAACTTGTAAAGACCAAAAAGTTTGTATTGGAAGCAAATACACTCTATAGTAAGTCTGGTTCTAGTTATCAATTAAATTCCACCACAAATTTTGTGGGATTTGATGGCGAAAACTCAACCATACAATTAGCATTTGATGGTCTTATTGGATGGAATGGAATTGGAGGAGTAACTCTGGATGGTACCATTTCCAAAATGGAAGTAAAAGAAAACAAAAAGGGCTTAGGCTTTACTATAAATGCAACAGTTCGCCAAAATGTTGGGGGAGCGGTAACAATGATATTCCGGGTATCTTCTGATGGAAGCGCGCGGGTTGATATGAATGGCAGCTTTGGGGATCGCCTTTCATTTCAAGGTTATATAGTTTCATTGGAAAACTCCAGAGTTTATAAGGGTACTTCTCTGTTTTAACGGAATTTAAATTAGCTTGATCCCAAAGAACTTCTGAAGTACTGTCAGTACAAATATGGCCCCCAGAAAAATTGGTGCGAAATAGGATATTGAAAACTTAAGGTACTTCTCCATAAAAGATCCTTTGTAGGATGGGTTTCCTTTTGCAAGTTCTTCATGAAAGTTATTTATTTTCCATCTTTTAACAATGAAAATTGACATGAGGAAACCGCCAAGTGGTAGGCCTACATCGCTGAAAATGTCAAATACCACATCAAAAATGGTTTTAACCTTTCCTTCATAAAAAGTGAAGTTGGTAAAGAAATCCACCGCACCCTGCGAAAGCATGCTAGGGATACCAACAATAAATATGATGATAGATGTTACTATAACTACTTTTATTCTGGAATAGCCCTTTTCATCAACCAAATAAGTTACGGGTATTTCGAGCAATGAAATAGTTGAGGTAAGTGCAGCAAAGCACAATAAGAGAAAGAATACAGCACCAACCCAGGGCCCAATGGCACCAAGACTGGCAAATATTCCGGGCAAAACTACGAATACCAAACCGGGGCCTTCACTGGGTGATATACCCTGTGAGAAAACGAGAGGGAAAATTAAAAGGCCAGCAAGGAATGCCACCGCAGTGTCGGCAGATGTTACCCAAGCAGCGGAATTAACAATATTCTCCTGTTTACCCATATAAGAACCATAGGTAATTAAGGCCGCCATTCCTAGCGAAAGGGAGAAGAATGCTTGTCCAAGAGCATTGTAAACAGTTTCCAGATTTATTTTGCTTAGGTCAGGTATAAGGTAATATTCTATACCTTCAAGTGCGTTGTCTAATGTAAAACTGTATGCAATAAGTGCCAGCAGCATAATAAATAAGGCCGGCATAAGAATTTTTGAAGCGGATTCAACTCCTTTCTTAATTCCTCTGGCAACAATAAATGCCGTTAAAAACATAAAGCCCAATGAGTAGAAAAACAAATCGCTTACATCAGATATTTGCTCACTGAAATGAGTACCGAAATCAGTGATATGCATTATTTTCCCATCAACCATTTGGATAAAATAAGCGAATGCCCATCCTGCAACCACATTGTATACGGACAAAAACATGATGGCAGACAAAATGCCCCAATAGCCAAGGTATCCCCATTTTTTTCCACCAAGTTGTTTATAAGCGCCAAAAGCATTTAACTGTGTGCTTCTTCCAATAGAAATTTCGCCAACCATTACAGGGAACCCGATAAGAAAAATACAGATAAGATATATTAACAGGAATGCAGCTCCTCCATTTTCACCTGCCTCGTAAGGAAATCTCCAAATATTACCAAGTCCTACTGCAGAACCTGCGGCTGCTGCTATAAATCCTATTTTACTACTAAAACTACCTCTTGAAGCCATGATTAATGAAATGGGCCGTAAAACAAAGCGTGCAAAATAGCCACAATAGCGGAGTATTCAAAGAAGGTAGCAGGCTATAACAACTCATCTGCTTAATTTATACAGTCTAATTTGTAGATGAAGTAGGCTGATGACGAAATAATTACGACAAACAGAACGATAAATGGAGTAAAACCGAAAGTGCTTATGATTGCTCCGCTTAAAATTGGAAATAGTGCCGGCAGCAGATTTCCTGCTCCTATAATTCCCATGTACAATGCTCTGTTTTCAGTTGTGGAAACTTCAAGTAAAATGCCATTCATGGTAACATTATAAATTGCAAACACAATTCCACCAATCACAAAAACTGCTGAGAAAAAATGTATTTCAATTGGAAAAATAAGTAGTAATGGTAGAATGAGTGCAAGTGCCAGATTTAGATAAAGGAGGTATTTGTATCTGAATTTTCCAGCTATAAGATAAAGAATGAGGCCAGTTAAAACTACCCCCAAAACCTTGAAAAGCAGGAAATTTCCTGTTTCAGAACTGTGGATACCAATTACTGTTTTGGCGTAAAGCAACGCGAAAGGTAAAAAAGCAATGCTTACACCTGCAGTATTTATAAAACCAAGAAAGTAAGCAAGTTTTTTGTTTTCTCTTAACTCTTTCCTGATAAGGTTTATAAAATTGGGCAGACTCTTTATTTCTAATTTTGAAGGTTCTGTTTCCTTCAATTTAAAGAAACCGAGTGAAGCTATTGAAAGAGATGCAAATCCGATAAACAACATATAAGCGTAGTTTATTGGGTATTCAGCTGTGGTAAGCACCTTTTTAGCAACCAAGGCAGAGATAAAAACAATGATGCCGCTAACTACCTGTTTAATTGAAAAGAAAGGCTTCCTGGAGCTTGTTAGAAGTGATTTTCCGAAAATATCCGTATAACTGATATTGGCAAATGCACCACCAATTGAAAACATCGCTATAAGAATGAAAATAAGGAATATGATGTAATCCCCGGGAATGTGATTTGAGAAATATAAGATTGTTCCTAGCATCAGCAACGATGCAATTCTGAATTCTATTCCAAAAATCAGCAGTCCTTTTTTGTAAGGCTTACTACTTATAAGCGGGGCAAAAAGTAGTTGTGTCATGCTCGCACCGCCAAGCATTATGGTGGTCATAATTCCTATGTGAAATGAGGTTCCTCCTGCATCTATAAGCATGGCAGGAATAATGGTATCTATATCGATAAAATTTTGAGCAAACGACAAAAATGCCAGGTGCCACAAAAAGGCTTTGAAATTATGATTCGATATTTTTTCTGTGAGTTTCACAGATGCGAAGTAGGGTTATTTTATCGAGTAATTCTGTGATTTTAACTACAAGAGTTTACTCTTGCGTAAAACAGAAGCTAATAATGTTGGCACCCATCTGCAATGCTTTTTGCCGCAGTTCTTCGGGGTCATTGTAAATAAATTGGTCCTCCCATCCATTGCCCAGATCACACTGGTAGTCGTAAAAGCATACAAGCCTGCCATGATAAATAAGTCCAAATCCCTGAGCCGGTTTGCCATCATGCTCGTGTATTTTAGGAAGGCCGTTAGTGAATTCATATTTCTGATGATAAATGGGATGATTAAACGGAATTTCTACAAAGTCAAGTTCAGGAAATACTTTTTTCATTTCCAGCCGAATGAATTTATCTAAACCGTAGTTATCATCAATATGCAAAAAGCCACCGGCTATCAGATAATTTCTCAGATTTTCAGCTTCTTCATCCGAAAAAACCACGTTACCATGCCCAGTCATATAAACATAGGGGTATGTAAATAAGAACTCGCTTCCAACATCTACTACATCGTCTTCAGGGTTAATTTGAGTATGAAGATTCTTATTGCAGAAGTTTATAAGGTTGGGAAGAGCAGTTTTGTTCGCATACCAGTCGCCTCCTCCGTGATATTGCAGCTTGGCAATTTTCAATGGTGATTGTGCCTGGCCCGGAGTTGAAAGAACCAGTGCAAAAAATAGAATGCCAATCATTGGGAGGATTTTTCTCATAATGCTAAAATAGCCGATTTGTACAATGCTAAACAATTTTTGAGCGTATCATATTCGCTTGCTAGATTTGCAGCCAAATAAACTTAAAATGAACCCGAAAGCTATATTATATATCATACTTATTATTTCCGTTGCTAATTACATTTTCGAACTTGTACTGGATATTGTGAATTTAAAGTATGGAAGGAATCCATTGCCCAAAGAGGCAGAGGGAATCTATGAGACCGAAAAGTATGAAAAATCTATGGAGTACCAACGGGTTCAAACCCGTTTTGGGTTTGTATCAGGAGGAATTAGTTTCCTGGCCTCCTTTCTTTTCTTAGCCCTCGGAGGATTTGGATGGCTGGATAGTTTGCTTCAACCTTTTTTTGCAAATGAAATTGCCAGGGCTATGGTTTTCTTTGGTGTGCTCTATGTGGCTTCCGATATTTTGAGTATGCCTTTTCAGTGGTATGGCACCTTTGTGATCGAAGAACGTTTTGGTTTCAACAAATCGACTCCTAAGATATTCGTTACTGACAAACTGAAAGGGTATTTGATTGGGGCTCTTTTAGGGGGAGGACTTCTCTACCTGTTATTGCTTCTGATTACCAGTTTAGGAATCCAATTCTGGTGGGTATTTTGGATTGCCATTACTCTGTTTACTTTATTTATGAATATGTTCTATACTACGCTTATAATGCCTTTATTTAATAAGTTAACTCCTTTAGGAGAAGGAGATTTACGAACAGCAATAGAGTCGTATAGTACTAAGGTTGGATTTCCCCTTACCAATATTTTTGTAATTGATGGTTCAAAGCGTTCAAGTAAGGCCAACGCATTTTTTTCAGGGTTTGGTAAGAAGAAAAAAGTGGTTTTGTATGATACGCTTATTGAGAACCACACAACAGAAGAATTAGTGGCTGTATTTGCACATGAGGTAGGGCATTATAAGAAAAAACATATTATTCAGAGTCTAGTGTCTTCTATTTTGCAGACAGGAGTGATGCTGTTTATCATGTCATTACTCATTTTCAGCGAGAAACTTTCCTTGGCGTTAGGCGCAAATAGTTTGCAATTGCATGTAAATCTTATTGCATTTGCTATGTTATATTCACCTATTTCGTTTGTAACAGGCATTATTTCGAATGTAATAAGCCGTAAAAATGAGTTTGAGGCTGATAACTACGCGGTAGAAACAACTAATAAGAATGACTTGCCTGTTGCTTTGAAAAAACTATCGGTTGATAACCTAAGCAATTTGCAGCCGCATCCGGCTTATGTATTTTTTCATTATTCGCACCCGCCTTTGCTAAAACGACTTGCTGCAATGCAGTAGGTTAAATGAAATCAATATCCACATTCAATGGAATTTTCATCAGGTAGGTGAGGGCATCCTTAACGGTCATACTGCCGGTTAGAACCTTGTAGAGGGTTTCTGTTATAGGTGCTCTGAATCCGTAGTGTTCTGCAAACTTCTTCACAATTTTAATTGTGTTTACACCTTCCGCTACTTCGTTCATAGATTCAATAATATCGCTAAGCTTTTCTCCCTGGGCAAGTCGGTTTCCCACCGTAAAGTTGCGGCTGTACTTTGATGAACTGGTAGCAACAAGATCACCCACACCTGCAAGGCCAATAAATGCCTGCAAGTTGCCCCCAAGGGCTTTTCCCAGATAAATCATCTCAACCAATCCACGGCTAATAAGCATAGCCCGGGCGTTTTCACCAAAGCCTAATCCGCTCAAAGCACCCGATGCCAAAGCAATTATGTTTTTTAAAACACCCGTTAACTCTATGCCAATTAAATCTTTGTTGCCGTATACCTGAAAATAATCGCTTCGTAACAATTGCTGTCCTTCTTTAATTACGGAATCGAAGGAGCTTGCCACCACAGTTGCAGCTGGTTGATGGTTCCCGATTTCCTTTGCAAGGTTGGGGCCCGCCAAGCATCCAATACGCACCACAACGCTCTCGTCCCGAATTACCTCACTCATGGTCTTTACATTTTCACGAGTAAATTCTGCATCCGGATGATCAATGGTCATCCCTTCAGGAAGGGATACATCCAAGCCTTTCGTTCCGTGTATTAAAGTGTGGTACGGGTGAATGTAGGGAGCCAGGTCCCTCATCATTTTCCTGAAGCCGGAAGAAGGAACTACCGGAAATATGGTCTCGCATTCGCCTGCTATCCGTTCAAGATCATCGCATATCTCAATATTTTCATGCAGTTCATAACCAGAGTTGGTTCTGGTTTCACGCATATTTGTGATTTTTTCAGAACTGCGTGCATACAATTTCACTTTGGCGTTTTGAGCCAATAAATTGGCCACCACAGTTCCAAAACTACCTGCTCCGATTACGCCTACTACTTTACCCGACATGCTCTTCGAAATTATAGCCTATCAAACGATTGTGATAATAATAAAGCAAATTGAGGCTTTGAGTCTCAATATCCCCAACTTCATTTCGAATAAGCGGAAGATGTGCATGGAAAATACCTAAATTTTTTAAACCCTGTTTAATGAGGTCATCGGTTGATTTATGAAGTCCGGGACTGGTAAGAATATTTCCAGCTGCTTCCTCTTCAAAAATTATATTTTTAAGTTTTTCTACTTCACGGCTAAATTCACCATAGTCAAGCAATAATTCATCTTCAGGCAATCTAAGGAAATTGAAAAGATCGAGGTCGGGAAATTTTTTCCTAAGTAACCTGAAACCAACAAAAGCAATTAAGTGGCTGGGCAGAACTTCGTTGTTTTTGTGAAACTCTTCAACTATTCTTCTGCTTAAATTTATGGTATATTCCTCATCTCGTTGATGGTCATCCACAAACTTTCCATTTCGCATAAAATAGTCTCTGGTGGAAATATACTTATCGTTTTTGCCGATGCTATGTCCCTCATCATCTACGTAGTTTCCAAACAGGTCCATCGAACGGCCAATAGTTACTGATATGTCTGATTGTTTGGTAAAGAACTTGAAAAGAAACTTAACTATTTTATAGGAAGTAGAGTATTCATCGTTTTCAGTATAATACCTTTCTTGCCCTTTTTGCTTCAGAAATTGATCAATTAATGAAGGAGCTTCTAAAACGAAGTTGTAATTCAGTACAACCGGTACAACAAATATTTTGCTATCGTTGTTATTCTTAAAATTAGCAAGTTGTGCCTGTATTGCGGTTCCTAATAAACCACGCTTTAGTTCTTTCTCAATAGAACCGGACCTAGAACGTGTGCCTCCCGGGAAGAACAGACTATGGCAACCATCCTGAATGGCCAGGTTAGAGTACATTTTGAGTGTTTCCAGATAAACAAGATTTTTCTTTCTCCTGTCTACTTTATATGCACCCAAGCTATTCATAAAATAAGCAAATACTCTGATGTTAAAAAGATTAAGACCGGCACCGTATATAAAAGGAGGTAGTCCAAGTTCATGAATTACCCAACCGATGAGAACCGAATCCAGATTGCTGAAATGTGTAGGAACCATTACAATAGTTCCGTTTTTTGCCAGCTCGCGAAGGTGGTCCAGGTTTCCCCTAATTCTAATCTTGTCTCGTAATGTGCGCTGCGCCCTAAATAAACCCGAGAATCTTCCTGTATGAGCTGCATTTAGTAACCTGGCAAACCCAAACGTGGCAATACTTCGTGCAAATCGATAAGAAGAGTGCTTAAAATTACCCGCTATCTCATTTGCATATCGGTCGGTAATTGTTTTTAGAATTTCATCGGCTGTTTTTGTTGCCCCTCCTGGTTGGCTGGATATGGCTAAAAGTTGTTTTTTTACATCTTTCCAAAAATCATAGTCATCATCAGGATCAACGCTCCAGGGAGCCTTTTGTATTCTAAGTTTCTCTTTGTAACGGGTCCTCTCAAGCTCTTCTATTAAACTGGCTTCAGTATTCTTTATTCTTTTTATAGAGCTTATGCTTTCTTTGGAAACCCGCTCGATAAATTCCTGTCGTTGCTTGCTTAGCTTAACTACCGGCCACTCATTATGCTCTGGAATTATCGGCTTAAAATGGGTTGTATTATTAAATTTCTCCTCCATGTAGTCCAACTATAGTACCCAAATATAATTTTAAATTATTCATTCTTACCTATAGCTCCATACCCATAATAGCCGAACCATTTATTTTGTATTCTCCATAGGCAATGTACCCCGATTCTGAATTGAACACAATAGGTTTGGATAACTCAGTGATACTAACCTTTAGTATTACGTTGTTTTTCAATGGCTTAGGTGGAAGTAACGAATAGTTTACATGAGCAAAACCAGGCTCAGATTCATTTTTTTCTTCTAAAAACTTCTGTAGTTCAGATTTCTCTACTTGGCAGTAAAATGGTGGAAAATCACCTTGTTTAATTCGGTAATGAATGAAATTGAAAATTTTTTCCGGGAAATGAGGTGTTTTATTTTTGTTGATCCAAATTAAAGCAGATTCCCTAGGATTAACTATTTTAACTACCCAGTAATCTGTAAGTCCAAAGTACAAGATCAATAAACCGACAAAAAGCAAGGCAATTATATACATACTTGCTCCTTCAAGGATAATATTTACTGTAGCCAGACTTGATATAACAGCGCCCGCTATTAAGGGGGCCAATTTCTTTTTTGTTACTAATTCAGCCGATATTATCTCAGCGATTTGGAAATGATAAAATTTCCTATTGTTTCTAATATAAATATGGTCTTGCCCAATTTTGAGCGAATCGAAATCATCATTCCAATGGTACGAAATAAAAGGTTCGGTCAAGGTATTAAAAAATGAGGTTGGTATGTTACAAAACTAGCATAAGTCGGATTCATTTTACGTTGTAAAAGAAAATCTAAGGTAATGTGTAACTATTTTTGGAATTTAAAGGTTAATAGGTACGTATTTGGTTATATATTTAATGGCTGATAAAAGGTAGGTTAATGCTTCAAAGATTTAAGACTTTATTTTTTGCTATTTTACTAACCTTAGCCGGTTTTTCGGTTCAAGCTACACATATTCGTGCAGGGGAGATTACGGTAGAAAGAGTGAATTGCCAAAGTAAAACTTTTGTTATTTATGTTACAGGATATGTTGATCTTATAGGTGGACAGGTAACTTTTGGAGGAGGAACTTTGGATTTTGGCGATGGTAGTGAAAAAATAATAAATATTCGTGAAGACCCCAGGGTAACAATTCTAATTGACGAGCAACCAATTGAAGGAGGGAATGGAGTGGGAATTACAAGGTTTCGGGTAGAGCATACTTACAGTGGTAATGGGTTTTATATAATAGGATATACTGAATCGAACAGGAACGATGGAATTGTGAATATGAACAATTCTGTTGAGACTCCGTTTTATGTGGAAACAATGGTACGCATAGATGCTACTTTGGGTTGCAACCTGCATTTGCCAGAAATGTTGGTTCCCCCGGTAGACTATGGATGCTCTGGTGTGGCTTTTTACCACAACCCGGGAGCATTTGACAGAGATGGAGATAGTCTTGCTTTCGCTTTTGTTACTCCTCGTAAAGCAAAGGATACACCTGTTGATAACTACAGAGTAGTAAATGATCCTGAATTTGGTGGATTTCAGGAGGGTACCACTAATTTGCCCGCAACGCTTTCTATCGATCCTATTACAGGTGATATTGTTTGGAACTCACCTGGTATTACTGGAGAATACAATTTTGCATTTATTGTTAAGGAATATAGAAAGGTTGATGGCATTTATTATCTGGTTGGTTCGGTTGTCAGGGATATGCAAATTATTGTGGATGATTGTGATAATAACAGACCAGAGTTAGATGTTCCGGATGATATATGTGTTGAAGTAGGAGAAACTGTAAACTTTGACGTGTTCGCTACTGATAAGGACGGAGATCCTGTAAAACTGGAAGTTTTCTCAGGTGTATTATATTTTCCTGATTCTCCTGCCACCTACACTCCAAATCCATCTGATTATCAACCGCAACCTGGCAAATTAACCTTTAATTGGGAAACGACTTGTGACCATGTAAGGGAACAACCCTACCTTGTTACATTTAAAGTGACGGATGATCCTCCTCAAGGAATTAGGTTAACGGAATATGCTACAGTAAATATTATTGTTGTCGCACCCGCACCACAAAACTTACAAAGTACGGTTAATGCGAATAGAACAATAGATCTTACATGGGACGATTATTCCTGTTCAAATGCTGAAAAAATACAGATTTGGCGTAGGGTAGACTCATATCCGCTTTTACCTGACGAGTGCGAAACAGGAATACCGGAATATGCAGGATATACTTTGCTGGATGAAGTGCCAATAACCACATCCTCTTACAAAGACGACAATCATGGCAGTCTTTTAGCCTTTGATGCGGATTACTGTTACAGGTTGGTAGCCGTATTTCCACCTCCTCAAAATGGTGAAAGCTACGCTTCTAATGAAACGTGCGGTTTAATTAAAGCGGACGGGCCGGCCATTACTCACGTTACAGTTGATGAAACAAGCCTCACGGATGGAAAAATTACCGTAAGCTGGAGAGGACCGTTTGAAATTGATCAGGTGCTTTTTCCTCCTCCTTATAGCTATGAGTTATGGAGAGGTGAAGGTTTTGAGGGTTCTGTGACTACGAAAGTAATGAGCATTTCGTCTGATACAACCTTTCAGGATAACGGGCTTAACACAATGGAACATCCTTATCACTATGTAGTTAAGCTGTTTGATGATAATGGACAGGAAGTGGTTCAATCTGTTGCTGCATCTTCGGTTTTCACGAATCCGATACCGGGTACTGCTTCAATTGAGTTGGATTGGTCTGCAAATGTTCCATGGTCAAATAACACCGCTGGTTTTCCCTATCATTATATATACAGGGGTCATGTTGATGGTGCGGACCTAAGCAAATTGGTGCTGATTGATAGCGTCAATGTAAATAGAGATGGATTTAGTTATTTTGATGATGGTAGTTTCAATAATGAACCTCTTGAAGAACAAATACTTTATTGCTATTATGTTGAAGTATTAGGCTCTTATGGAAATCCGAATATAGATAAACCGCAGATAAATTTTTCTCAAATTACCTGTGCACAGCCAAATGATACGATTCCACCTTGTGCACCAGAATTAGTTTTGTTGACTGAAGATTGTTCCACCATTTTAAGTAATCAGCCATGCAACTTTAATAATTTTTATAACGAAATAGCTTGGTCTGAAACTTTAACCAACGGGGAAGGATGTGATAATGAAGACCAAATTAAGGGTTATAATGTTTATTTCTCTTCTACCGGTGAGGGTGATGATTCGTTCGAGTTGATAGATTTTGTTCAAGATACTTCTTACCTACATTTAGGCTTGCCCTCTTTTGCGGGATGCTATTATGTTACAACCCTGGATCGTTCTAATAACGAAAGTACTCCGAGCAATATCGTTTGTAATGACAATTGTCCGTTCTATGAACTGCCTAACATCATTACACCTAATGGTGATGGCAAAAACGATGTTTTCCGTCCGTTGGACGAATTTTCAGGAGGTGATGCATCTCGCTGCCCACGATTTATAAAGTCAGTTAGCTTTAAAATATTCAATCGCTGGGGTGGGGTTATATACAATTACGAGAGCGGGGGTGAGAATACAATTTTTATTGACTGGGATGGAAGAGACAATACGGGAACTCTTTTACCTAGTGGGGTGTATTATTACACAGCCGATGTTGAATTTGACCTTCGAAGGCCTCAAGACAGGTTCCAACAGCTAAAAGGATGGGTGCACATTCTTTATTAACAAGAGAGAAGTCTGCCATAGTATTTTTTGATACGGACTGTTTGCTATGCAATAGGACAGTGCAGCTTTTGTTGAAAGCGGATAGTAAAAAGCTTTTGAAATTTGCCGGTTTAGGAAGCGAACTTGGTATTGAGTTCAAGAACCAGTTTTCTATATCCATAGACTCTGTTTTACTTTATTACAAAGGCAGATATTATTTTAAGAGCAAAGCATTTTTCAAAATATCAGGAATTCTTGGCTTCCCATATAATGTGTTGCAAGTCTTTCGGGTAATACCAGGTAGAATTTCAGACAAAGTATACGACTGGATAGCCAAAAACAGGTTTAAGTGGTTTGGAAAAACAGACCACTGTTTAATTCCTGAAAAGAAGTACTCCGGTCGCATTATCCTTTGAACGTTGCCTGACATTACATCCCGAATTATATTTGCCGAAAACTTAGACAACTATGAAGGCATATGTATATCCGGGTCAGGGCGCCCAGTTCTCAGGAATGGGAAAAGAATTGTACGAAACCAATGCGACTGCAAAGCAACTTTTTGATCGAGCCAATGAAATTCTTGGCTTTGAAATAACTAAAATAATGTTTGAGGGAACTGAAGAAGAGTTAAAACAAACCAAGGTTACTCAGCCCGCAGTTTTTCTTCATTCGGTTGTACTTTCATTAATGGACCCAACATTTGCCCCGGATATGGTTGCAGGGCATTCACTCGGAGAGTTTTCAGCTTTAGTAGCTAATAAAACATTATCCTTTGAAGATGGGCTCAGTCTTGTGTACAAAAGGGCTCTTGCCATGCAAAAGGCGTGTGAAATTAACCCTTCAACTATGGCGGCTATTTTGGGCCTTGATGATGAGGTAGTAGAAAAGGTTTGTGAAGAAGTTGATGGAGTTGTGGTTGCTGCGAACTACAATTGCCCCGGCCAGTTGGTTATTTCAGGAAGCAATGAGTCAATTGATATAGCTTGTGAAAAAATGAAAGAAGCCGGTGCCAAGAGGGCTTTACCACTTCAGGTCGGTGGTGCTTTTCACTCTCCTTTAATGGAACCAGCCAGGGCAGAACTCGAAGAAGCAATTAATTCTACTAAATTTAATAAACCAATTTGTCCGGTTTATCAGAACGTAACAGGGCTTCCTTCTACTGATGTTGATGTAATAAAACAAAATTTGATTAAGCAATTAACGGCACCAGTTAGATGGACTCAATCCGTTCAGAATATGGTTGCTGACGGTGCGACTCATTTTATTGAAAGCGGACCTGGAAAGGTGTTGCAAGGACTTGTAAAGAAAATACATAACGAAGCAGAAGTAAGGGGTTTGTAATTTGGGGATCTCTATTACCCATATTGATACCGCCTGCATTATTCTCGACATTAATGGGTACAGGATCATGACAGATCCTGTTTTAGACAGTCCGGGGAAGCGGTATCATTTTGGATATGGCAGTTTTTCAAAGAAAACAAGTAAACCTGCCCTTAATATCGAACAAATTGGGAAGATCGATTTGATCTTGTTGAGCCATCATCAGCACAAAGATAATTTTGATAAAAAGGGAAAAGAGTTTGCTAAGAATGTTTCCAGAATTATCACTACAAAACCAGGTGCAAAAACTATGTCTAATGCTGTAGGTCTTGATAATTGGGAGAACATCAAAATTGAAACCTCGAAGGTACCTGGTTTAAAAATAACAGCTACACCAGCTCAACACCATCCATGGTGGCTCCCTGAATTTTTCTCAGGAAAAGTTATAGGATTCATTTTGGAATGGGAAGGTCAGAAAGGAGCCTTCTATATTTCCGGTGACACCGTTTACTTCAAGGGGATAAAAGAGATTGCCCAACGATTTGAAATTGATACGGGCATAATTCATATGGGTTCAGTTCAGTTTAGATATTTAACAGGATTTGGTAAGTATACTTTCAATGTAAGTTCAGCAATTAAAGCCGCAAATGTGCTCGGCATTCAACGATTTATTCCAGTGCATTATTCAGGGTGGTCGCATTTTAAAGAATCGGGATATGAGGCCCTTGACTATTTGGAACGTAATTTAAGAGGAATTGAACTGATTACGTTGGGATCTGGAACAGAATATGAACTCGAATAGAAACGTTACTTTTCGGTATTATTTAAGGTTACAATTAATTATTTTTTGGTACTAAGGTTAAGTTATTTAACTTATTTTTGGATATCCTAACGTAAAACTTTAGTTTGTTAGTAAACAGAAAGTTGTAAGAAGTTATTCTCATGAAAAAACTATTTCTTTTAGGGCTGGGTATTGTCTTTTCACTACCTATAATTGCTCAAAACACCTACACCTCCAATAATGCAACTCCTGGTGCAGATTTTAACAATGCTGCGAACTGGACAGGAACAGGAACCCCTGATTTTACCAATGGCCTGGATGAGTTTATAATTCGTGATGGAGACGATTACGCAGCAAGTTCGAACCTTAGTATTAAATCACTTACTATCGGACAGGGTGGTTCTGGTGGTGCGGTAACATTGCCGGCTGGAACTGCAACGTTAGATTTGGCGGGTAACTTAATCTTCAATGCAAGTTCTGCTCTATCAGCGAATGATAATCAGATTAATGTTGGAGGTAATTGGACTGTAAATACAGGAGCTGGTTTTAGTAGCACTGGAACTGTAGTATTTGATGCAGCTCTTGTTCAGACCATATCAACAAATGCAACTTTTAACAATCTAACATTTAGCGGGGGTGGAGTAATAACAACTGGAGGGAATGTTACTGTAAACGGAGACTGGCTTATCACCAACAATACAACATTCAGTACTGGTGATTCTCATACATTAGCTGGCAATTTAACAGTTGATGATGGATCCGTTTATAAAGCAACCGATGGAATTCTGACATTAAATGGATCGTTGGATCAAGATTTAGTAATAGGGACTAATGCCACATTTGATAGACTTTATTTTAATCCGGGAGCTGCCATTAATTATAATATTACCGGAAATATTGTAGCCAACGATCTTTCACTAGTTTACCCGAATGCAACTTTAAATGGTTCAGGTGATCATTCTTTTCAGGGACTGAGGCAGGAAGGTACTTGTAATTTTGATGGATCAATAACTTTTACCGGTGGAAGCGTTTACGATGGAAATGATAATACATTTACTCTTGGCACAGCTGATATAATTATAAGTGGTAATGTTGGTTTCTCGGATGGAGATGATGATATTACAATTGGTGGTAATTTAACTGTGGATGGAAACTATCTTGTTTTGCATGAAGGCTCTGTTACAGGTTCAGGAGGAGCTTTTCAAATTAATAGTGGTAATATTCTTTACTTACGAGGTGCTGATATTTTTCCAACAGGATTTGCCTCTGTAGTTTTTGAAGATAATACAGCCATGGCAAATTATGACCTCCGGGCTGATCAAACAATCAGGGGTAATATATCATACGGACGATTAGCATTGGGAGCAGCAAGTGGTACGGATACAGGATCATACATAAAAACAGTAGATGGACCTTTGGACATCAATGGATATCTTGATCTGAATAATGGAATTACCTTAAATCTATTGACTTACAATCATACACTTGAAGGAAATTTATATAACGAGACTAACTCATCAATAAACCAGGCAAGTGGAACTTTTACATTTGACGCCCCCGATGCTAACCAAACTATGTATGATAAGGGATCGGGAACCTATACATTCTCTACACTTTCTTTTACCAATACTGCTCCTACAGCAGTTAGAACAAAAAATATTGATGCAACAAATATTAGTGTATCTAATTTTTCCCTAACTAATACCGGAGGCAGTGCATCCAACTATCTTATTGTTGACATAGACGATAATATTATGGTTGGATTTGGTAGTTATACAGTGGGAGCTAATGTTGAATTGAGAACAAGCGGAGCCAGTGAGTTTAATTCAATGATGGCGTTCTTTTCAGAATCCATTAATTCTCAAAGCACGATTTTGTTTGATGGTACAACCCAGAGCCTTCCAGGTATTACATATGGTAATGTTGAGATAAGAGGTAATGGTAATAAAAATGCCACAGCCAATATGACTGTTTTGGGTGATTTTTCCAGAGTTGGCGAAACTCCCGTTTTTGTGGACGGTGGTTTTTCTCATTCTGTTGCCGGAAACTGGGAAATGGGTACTGCTTATACAAACAATATGACAGGTACTATGAATTTTAATGGTGCCAACCAAAACATTTCTGCTTCAGATTTTAACAATTTGACTTTTAGCGGTTCTGGAACTAAAACTCTTTTAGGAGATTTAAATGTGGGTCGTGATGTAACTGGTGCAGGAAATGGTAATCTTACAATAAATAGCGGTGTTACGGTTAATGCAGGGATTTACAGCATTGACATGTTAGGAGGGCATTGGATCAATAGTGGAACTGGTGTCTTCAGTCAAAGCACCGGTGCTGTTTTTTTTAGCAGTACTCAAAATTCTCAGAACGTAACCTCTAATCCGAATAACGTTTTTGGAGATTTTTACATACAAAATGGTGCGTCTCGGTTTGTAACAGCTCAAACAGACATAATCGTTGGTCGAGATTTTGATTTAGCGCAAAATCTGGGTGATTTTAATTTGCAAGGCCACACGTTGTACGTTGGAAGAAATTTTAATAATCGGACAGGAACCTCATTAACCTATACTCTTCCGGGAGCTACCATTCATTTTAATGGGAATGTTGACCAGGATATAAGAAACTACATTGGAGGTACTTATCCTAATTTGAGCTTTTCAGGTCTTGGAGAAAAAACTTTTCTGGACAATGGAATGAATATAGATGGTAACGTTACCATAACCACCACTACACTTGATGGAGCTAATCTTGCACACACCGTTGCAGGCAACTGGATCAATAATGGTAGCTTCCAACATACAAGATCAGTAACTTTTGATGGAGCAAATCAAAATATAAGCTCTTCCACATTCCATGACGCTATTTTTTCGGGTACTGGAACAAAAACATTGACCGGTAATATTACTCTTGATGGTGATTTACAGATTGATGATGGGGTGACACTTGATGTAAGTGCCAGCAATTACAAAATATCGGTTGAAGAAAACTGGACTAATACTGGTACCGGTATTTTTAATCCACGAAGCGGTACCGTTGAGTTAACAGGAGGTTACACGCAATTGTATACAGGAGCTTCAGGTTTTCCTTCAGCAGGAAAACAGTTCTTTAACATATTAGTAAATACCAGTACCAGCAGAACAGATTTATATGGTGACCTTATTGTTGAAGGAAATCTTACAATTAATCCTTCAGCGTATTTGCGGGTAGGCGTTTACGACATGTTTGTAGCAGGTGATTTTACTAATTCAGGCACATTCGACTTTAATAATAATTCCGGTTCTTTAACTTTTAATGGAGCATCCGGGACTCATACAATAGATCCGGGTGGGGCAGGTTTTAGGAATACTTTTATTGATGCATCCGGTGCAATATATCAGCTTCAAAGTGAGCTTTCATTTATTGCCGGGACAAATAATACACCTGTATTGACCGTTGCTAACGGAACATTGGATTTGAATGGTAACGAGGTGCTCTTTCCTACCAACTATACACTCTTTTTGGACATAACAGGAGGAGTGCTTGAAGTTGATGAAGGGGCTTCATTACGACTTGGAAGAGACTCAAGAATTACAAATTCAGGGGGTGTATTTAAAATTGTTGGTACTGCCAGCAATCCTGCAGTTGTTAATTCCCTTGATCCTGATGTAGGAGATTATTTTGCCTACACACAAACAGGAGGTTCAATTCAGGCACAGTATTATTCCATTAGCAATACAACAAGTAATGGATTCGATATTCAGGGAGGAAGTATTGATGCGGTGAACAATTTCTCAAATGGTGTTTTCAGTAATGGAGCAGGCACAGCCTTTATTACATTAGATTTAGCCTTCTCAGGAACTATTTCAGATGTGATCTTTAACTCGGGACCTACATATAATGTTTCAGCGCCCACAGATTTTGGTGGGGCTTTAGTTGCTGATTTCCAGGATGCATTGGGTGCACTAGCTGGTGAAGCAAATGACAATGATGCCTTTGATCAAATATCATGGAGTTATAGTGGAACCGGTATTTATTGGGATGGAGGCGGAGATGGTGTTAGCTGGAATGATGGTACCAACTGGTCAACAGATGCTGTTCCTACCAGTACAGATGTTGTTTTTCTTGACCATACAAATGTTGGTGGGGCTTATACAGTTGATATTCTATCAGTGGATGCGGTGAGTTTAAAACTAATACTTGATGCTGGTGGCTCTGATGATATAACATTGACAGTAAAAAATGGAAGAATTCTGGATGTTGGTGAACTTTTGACGATAATAGATGGAACCTTAACTCAGGAAAACACAAGTGAAATTAAACTAGCTGGAGACTTTTCTAATTCTGGAACTTATGTTTCAGGAAATAATACATTTACTCTGGATGGCTCTTCAGGAATTTACAATTTTAACCCAAATTCAGATCCTTTTTATAACCTAGTTATTGATGCGAGTGGGGCACAATACAACCTTAATAATAACATTACAATTAATAATGATATACTAATCTCCAATGGTTCTTTCAATGTAATAGGAAATAAGCGAATTACAATTTTGGGAGATTGGGCTACAAATGGAGGGTCATTTGATCCCGGAACAGGAGAAGTTCGTTTCTCAGGAACATCTGGAACACAAACTATTTATGGTGGGCTTTTCTATGATTTGAATTTAAGGGATGCTGCTTCTAAACAACTGACTTCCAATGCCACAGTTTTAGATGATATAACCTTTGATAGTGGATTTACCAGCACACTGGATGGACAAAATTTTGTCTTGAAAGTAGGAGATGATTGGGTTAATAATCGTGATGCTACCGCATTCAGTCAATCAGGAAGTGGTGCTGTAATTTTTGATGGTGGAGGACAATTAATAACAGGTTCGGCTTCAACAACTTTCAATACAGTGTTTTTTTCCGGAACTGGTACAAAAGAAATTCAAACTTCAGCATTAGTAAATGGTGACATGAATATTTTGAGTGGGATAGGTAGAGTAGAAATTAACCCAGGTGTAACTGTTACCGGAACTGGAACTGGAACACTTAATCAGACGGGTGGCCAGTTAAGGCTGGAAGATACCAATAACTTCCCATCTGGATTTGGAACAATTAATCTTTCTGCAGGAGAGGTGTTCTACTATGCAGATATTGATCAAAGCATATACGTGACTACTTATTTCGATTTGCGTATTGGTCGCCCAACGGGCGGCTTTAGTCCTACCAAAACGCTGCTAGGGGATATTACTGTAAATGATGATATAATTTATAATGATACCGAAGTTATTCTAGCCGCTGATAATTTTACTATTGATCTTGAGGATGCTATATCGTTACCAACAGGTGGAACACAAATAGATTGGGGAACCCCTGGTGGAACAGGAACCTTAAATCATTTTGGTAACTACTGGGCTGTGGATCCTGATATTACCGGGTTTAATAATTTGGTATTGGCAGGGAGTGGAAATAAAATCATGCAGGCTAATCTAGCCATTACTGGTGATGTTACTATAAACGATGGTGTAAACCTATATATGAATGGTAGTTCAATGTCAGGTTTGGGTACTGAGACTTTTACGATGCTTGGTTCAAGCAGGGTTATTACAGGGGACATCCTTGATCCTCTCCCAGCTTTTCCTGATGCATTCGGAACTTATGATTTGTCTACTTCCAGTAGAGTGACTTTAGATGGTAATGGGGATCAAATTATTTATTCAACCCCTGTATATGGTCGACTTGATATCTATTCAGATAACAACGCAACTTTAGACGGCAATATAGACGTTGATGGAGATTTCTATATGAATGATAATGCAACCTTAATTGATGGTGGATTTAATATGAATTTGGCTGGTGATATAATTGATATTAGAGATTATTCACCCACATTAGGAACTACAATTAGATTAAATGGAGGAGATCAAATATTAAGAAATGGAGATGCAACAACAATTGATTATCTTGATTTCGCTAATCTTATTTTAGGTGGTTCTGGAACAAAAACTTTAACAGATGGACAGGATTACTATCGTATAGCTGGAGACTTTACCGTTGGAAGTGGAACTACAGTTGATTTAAGTAGGGATTTCGAGTTTTCTGGTTCAAATTTTACGAATAACGGAACCTTAAATCATACTGCCAATACATTAAATTTCAATGGTACCGGACCTCAGATAATCAATCCAGGAGCTAACCATTCATTTCAAACTACTCGATTTGAGAACGCTGGTACCAAGACAATAACTGGCAATGGATTAAATATTGATGGTGGACAGTTGGAGTTTTTTAGTAATGCAACGGTAAATTTCAGAACACTTACTCATCATTTAGCTATTACAAGTGTTAATGATGATAATACAGAAACACTCATAACATCAAGCGCTAATGTTGTTTACGATAGATTAGGTGGCCAAACAATCATAAAAAATAGAGTTTGGAATAACATTACTTTTTCCGGTTCAGGAACTAAATATGTAATTGGACAGCTTACAGGCAACGACATAACCATTGATAATGGTGTTACCTTGAGTATGTCAAATGATAATGGGGCAACAGTCGGTGGTTTTGTTGTTAGAGGTAACTGGGATAATTCTGGTATTTTTACTGATTATACCTCAACTGTAGCATTCGAGAGTCCTGACGGAAATGCCAAGGCAATTTTCAATAATACGTCACAATTCTACAATGTTACCTTTAATCAATCGCAAACAAGTTCCAGGATATACACACTATTATCCGATCAAACCTTTCAGGAAGATTTAACAATTGGAAGTGGCGCAACTCTTGATTTAAACGGTTTTGATCTTACGCTCGGAAATAATGATACCGGGAATCCGGACGCTGAGTACCATCTTATTAGTTCTGGTGCTACTTTAACTATAGGCCCCGGATCAACGCTTTATTTTGATGCAACCGATAATGGCAGTGATGATACATCAGATACCGATCCTACTCTAGATGTTTATGGTACATTAAATATTGTAGGAAGTAGTGGTAGTTTAGCTAGGATCGATAGATCAGCCGGTAATTATCGAATTGACGTAAATATTCTTAGTGGAGGGACCGTTAATGCACGTTATTATGAGATATCTACAGTTGCTGACGATGGATTTGATATTCAGTCAGGAGCTACGGTTGCTGCCAGTGGGGCTAGTAATAACTTTTCAGACGGTACCTGGTCGGGCATTAGTACTTCCGGTAGTGGAAACTATGTTTATTTGAATTTTGAGGCAGATGCAACTGGTCTTAGTGATATAAGCAATGTTACTTTTAATCATTCTGGGGCACCAGTGCAAGGTGTGCATTTTAATGTTCGAAGGTCTGCTGGAGCTACAGGTGCAATTACTTTTGCAGGAACAGTCAACGGACTTTTGGCAGGGGAGTACTATGAAGACGATAGTGGGGCGGGTGTAACAACTCCAGGACTTATTATCTGGCCTCCTCTCACGCAAACAACATGGACAGGAGCAGTTAGTTCTGATTGGTCGGTAGCTGGAAACTGGACAGGAGGTGTGCCTTCGAACAGTATAGAAGCAATTATTGGCTTACAGGCTAATAATCCAATAATTGATGCAACATCTGGTGATGGGCAGGCCAAAGCTGTTACAATTACCGATGGAATATTGACGATAGACTCTGGAAACGATCTGGTTTGTATCGGTGATATCATAATTGGACAAGGTACATCTAGTGGTGTTCTGGCCGTTGGAGACCCTACATCCGATATTTTTGTAGGTGGAGGTTTAACAATTGGCAATAATGCAGTTTATATACCCGGAGATGGTACTATTACCTTCAATGCATCTGGCGGAGTTGTTACAATTCTTCCTAATAGTGCTACCATGTATGGTCTCTCTTTTACAGGTGCAGCAACGTATCTGATATCAGGTTCTTCTATTGATATAAATGGACCCGTTACAATTACCAATGGTATCGTAGAGTTTAGTTCTAATAATTACAATGCTTATTTGGCTAATGATTTATTGAACAATGGAGGTAGTTTTAATAATCTTATTTCAGGAACAGTAGCTTTAGATGGTACGAATCAGACTATAAAGGATGTTACTTTCGATAATCTGACAATTGGTGGTACTCTTACAAAAACATGTCAAGGAACAATTACAGTAGATGGTGATCTATTGGTTAATTCTACAATAGACGCAGGTTCGTCTACTTTATTACTGAATGGAGATGTTACTATATCTGCCAGCGGAACTTTTGATGATGGAAACGGTATTCACACATTTGATGGACAATACTGGACAGGAACCGGAGCCTATTCTGGTAATGGAACTATTGTTTTTAACAGAACAGGAGATCAGTATATAAATGCCAGTAAGTTTAATAATTTGGATATAGGTGGAACAAATACTAAATATTTGTATGGAGACACAGATATATCTGGAGATTTAACCCTTCGTTCTTCAATCGCTTCCATAAGATTGGGCACATCTTTATTTGATAATACTTCTGGTACAGGTACTTTCACTACGGAGGCTGGAGTTAGTGTTTATGTTCTAGGTTCAAATAACTACCCTTCAGGTTTTGGAACATATGCTCCTGATTCTACTAGTTTAGCAAGGTATGAAGGCACTATCGACCAAACTATAAGAGGAGTACAATACGGTAGACTTTATTTGTTAAACTCAACTACAAAAACTCTTGGGGGTAATATAGATGTAAATGGAGATTTAGATTTTAATACATCCACTCTTGATGTAAGTTCCAATAACTATGAAATCAGGTTGGCTGGCGAATGGGACAACAATGATGGAGGAAGCTTTATTGCCAGAAATGGTCAGGTTATTTTAGATGGTTCTGTTGCCGGTTACCAGAATATCCGAGCTGACATTACAGGCACTAAAGACTTTTATGATTTGCGAATAGATAAATCCGCAGGGGCGGCAAGATATTTAGCGAATGGTGTGGATGTAACTATTCAGAATGATTTAATCGTTCAAAATGGAGATTTTTCAAACTATTACAGCAATCGTAATTTAAAAGTTGGCAATAACATTAATTGTATCGGAGGAGTTATAGAAACGGCTGGCATTTACGAAATGACTAAGTCATCTGGTACAGGTTTTCTTACTTCTAACGGTTCTGTTTTCAGAGATTTAAAGATTAATGTTGGTGGAACAATCATTCTTCAGGATAATCTTGTTGTAAGTAATTTGTTTGATGTAACAGCAGGAACATTCAATGCGAATGGGAAAGCTGTTGAACTTGGCGATTACCTTGACGTAATTAATATAGCAGGCACTTATGTGGCAGGAGCAGGTGGAAGCCTAAAGCTTGGGCCTTCAAGTTCATTAACTGTAACATCAACAGGTACTATTGAATTGGTCGGAACTTCAGGTTCACCAGTAACAGTTACTCGCAGGACAAATAACACGTATAATTTTAGCGTACAAGGAACCATAAAGGCTCGCTATTATCTTTTTGAGTATATGGGGGCCAATGGTATAAAGGTAGAAAACGGTGCTACAATTGACGCTACTAATAATTTTAGCGATGGAACATTTACGAACGGTTATTCAGGAGGAACACTCTTAAATATTGAGAATAATCAAGACCTAACAGGAAACCCGGGAAGAATCGAAAATGTTGTATTTCCTGCTAATCCTGGCGGTGGAGCATCAAATGTATCTAAACTAATTGCAGGCTCCGGAACAGTAGAATTTTATGATGCTGTTGGCTCTTTTGCCGGTTCAAGTTTTGAGAACGATCCAGGTGATTTAATCATTTGGACAGGAACGGAAACATTAACATGGACAGCTGGTGCCGGCACCAGTGATTGGTTCACAGCTGGAAACTGGGAATCAAGTTTAGGAGGTAACAAGGTGCCAACTCCTACAGATCTTGTTATAATAGACAACACTCCTGTTATTCAACCGATCATTACGGCAGATGGTACGGCAGTTACTCGGGCAGAGGCAAAAACATTAACCATTGACTTTGGATCCGTGTTGACCATAAACACTTCAACGGATGATGCATTTGCTGATTTAGAGGTTTCAGGAGATATTGCTATCGATGGAATACTCATTGCAAATGGTGCAGCCGATCGTTTACAAATAAATGGTGGATGGACACGGGGTTCCAGCGGTTCTTTCACTCCTTCTACTTGTAAAGTTGATTTTGGTGATTCTGGTGGAATTGATGTAATCAATAATGGTGCTTCTCCATTTTACAAGTTAACAATTGAATCTGGTAGTTTCCAATTAGGTAGTAATACGTTCGTTAATAATGATGTGAATATAAGTTCCGGAGCAACTCTAGATTTAGGTGCAAGCAATTACACGTTGTATGTTTCGGGTAGTTTTGCTAATTCAGGAACATTTACTTCCCAGCAAGGGCTTCTATCAATGACATCTTCCGTTTCCGGGGCAAAGACAATTTCTACCGGAGGTTCTCCTTTGTATAACTTATCAATTAATTCAACAACTCTTGCTAGTTATAGTTTACTTGGTAATCTATCGGTTAAGAATGGGTTTTTCATCTATCGAAGCTCATTGGATCTAAATGGACATACATTTAACATGGGAGATGGTAGTGGATCTGATATTTTATTAATAAATGGTTCAAACGCAATTCTGACTATCGGAGCCAATAGTACTTTGTCAATGGGAAATAATTCTACAATTCAGCTACAATCCGGTAAACTGCAAGTGGTTGGAACAGATGATGCAAATAAAGCTACTGTAAAAAGCCAAAGTGGCAAATATGGATTTGTTGTAGCCGGTGGTCAATTAGATGCACGTTATTACACCATTAGTAATTTGAATGCTACTGGGCTTTATATTAAAAATGGTGCAACCCTGGATGCAACAAATAATTTGTCAAATGGAAGCTTCTCTAACGGAACCGCTGGTGGAAGATACTTACTATTGGAAAATAATTTGGCAAGTGATATTACCATTAACAGTGTTGCCTTTAATTCCGGACCTGCAGTAAATGCCAAGCGACTTACCGGTACTAACAATTACATTTTTAATGATGCAACAGGAGTTTTGGCAGGTTCTGGTTTTGAAGAGGATAATCCAGCAAATGGAGATTCAGATGGACGTATTCGCTGGGTATATACTTCTCTTAATACCTGGGACGGAAGCACTAGTGCTGATTGGAACGATCCAACCAACTGGAGCTTAAATGCTGTTCCATTGGCTACGAATGATGTATTAATTCCTTCTGGAATGCCTAATGATCCGATACTTAATTCTTTGCCGGTTGCAAATGCGAAGGATTTAACAATTCAATCGGGGGCAACATTAGAATTTGATGGCACTCCTGCTACTACATCGCTTTCGTTAACCGGTTCTTTTTCAAATGCAGGATCATTTACTCACACAAGTGGATTATTGTACGTAGATGGTAATTGGACGAATACCGGTACATATTCAGCCGTTTCCAGTGCTACTACACGAGTAACCTTAACTGCACCAACAGGTACATTTACTATTGAAACAGGAGGTGATGCTTTTTGCTCATTATACATTGATAGTGATAATGGAGGTGATGGTGATGCTGTTTTTCAAACGGTAGATGCCATAACCGCCAATTGTGATTTGTCTGTTACTGATGGAACATTGCAAGTAACCGATCCAACACATACTGTTACCTTAAATAATACATCCGGATCACATATATTCGATATTTCTTCAGATGGTAATTATGTTCACGGAGATGGTACAGTTATTTTAGCAGACAATGGAACAGGTATTTCACTCTCGTTAAATTCCTCTCTATACAACTTAACCACTTCGGGTAGTAATGTTACAATTTCAAGTGATGTTGATATTGAGAATGACCTTATTTTAGGAGCTAATACTTCTGCTTCTACTCATACGATTTCACTTATTGGAGATTTTACTAATACGGGTGTCTTTAGCTCGAATACTAGCACAATTGCTTTCATTGGGGCTGCCACTCAGACGATTTCATCTGCTGGTGGTGTGAGTTTTTATAATTTAATAATCAATAACACCTCTTCCACCGTTCCACAGATTTTATTGAACAATCAAACTACCATTACCGGAACGCTGACATTAACTGATGGGGTTATTTCAAGTTCTGTGACCAATTATTTACATCTTTCAGGCGGTACCTTGTCAGGTGGCAGTGCTGCCAGTTATATAGATGGGCCAATGCGTAGAACAGGTACTGGCGATTTCACCTTCCCGGTCGGAGATGGGTTGATTTTTGCAAGAATTGGTACCGAGTCAATACCTGGTACAAACAGCTTTACAGCTCAATATTTTGATGCTGCAGCACCTAACCCAGGGAACGTTTCACAAGGTGGTGATGGTGGCCCTCTTAACCATGTAAGTGGTGCGGAATATTGGGATTTGACTCGAAATTCCGGATCGGATGATCCTTTGGTTCGTTTGTACTGGGAAGATGGTGTTAGAAGCGATATAACGGATTTATCAGGAGGCGACCTTGTAGTTGCTCATTATACAGGAGGTAACTGGGAAAGCGAAGGGCAAGGTGTTATTACCGGCACTACGGCAACAGGTACTGTTCGCTCATCAAGTACGCTTACTTCTTTAAGCCCAATTACATTTGGTTCAGCCTTTAATGCAAATGCATTGCCTATAGAACTAATAAGTTTTACGGGTGAAGTAGTTGAACGCACTGTTGAACTCAAATGGGTAACAGCTTCTGAAACAAACAATGATTATTATACTTTGCTTCGCTCTAAGGATGGTAAGGATTTTGAGGAATTTGCTACCATTACAGGAGCCGGAACTGTTACTAAAACAACAGAATATTCATTTTCGGATGAAAGACCATTTTATGGTTTATCCTACTACAAGTTGCGTCAAACTGATCTGAACGGATCAACTCGCGATATTGGTATTATTTCTATTCAATTTGAAAATAGTCCGGGTTCTATCCAGGCAAGTGTTTATCCTAACCCAATGGGAGACTCTCCTGTTTCTGTTGGTTTATCAGGATTGAATGCAAATGAAACAATTACCGTTAGAATTGTTGATACCTACGGCAGGGAGCAGTATTTGAGTAAGCAAACTGCAGATGATAGGGGATATATGGACCTTGAAATCAAAGAATCTGGAAATTGGGATTCAGGAATCTATGTAATAAGTATTTACTCTGAAAAAGGTTCTGTACAAACCAAAGTAATGAAAAGGTAACGTAATGTGGGTAGGCTAGTTTAAACTTTAAACTAGCCTATATGCCCATATTTCTCTACATCTGTTTTACTTATTTCCTTTTCTCCCAATATAACCAACCTTTCCACTACGTTTCGTAATTCTCTTATGTTGCCTGTCCAATTGTGTTTTTGCAACAACAGAATGGCATCGCTGGACATTGTTTTTACGGGAGCCCCATACTCATCTGCTATTTGTTGAAGGAAATATTCAACCAATAAAGGGATATCATCTTTTCGGTCATTCAACCCCGGCACATCAATAATTATTACACTTAGTCGATGGTATAAGTCCTCGCGAAAATTTCCTTTGCTGATTTCTTCCTTTAAGTTTTTGTTGGTAGCTGCTATTACGCGAACATTTACTTTAATTTCTTTATCTCCACCTACTCGTGTAATTACGTTTTCTTGCAAAGCTCTTAATACTTTAGCTTGAGCTGATAGGCTCATATCTCCAATCTCATCAAGAAATAGTGTTCCATCGTGAGCCTGCTCAAATTTTCCAATTCGCTGTTTTACGGCAGATGTAAAAGATCCTTTCTCATGGCCAAATAGTTCACTTTCGATAAGTTCTGATGGTATAGCGGCACAGTTTACTTCTACAAGTGCTTTGTTATTGCGTGAGCTATTGGAATGGAGCGCTTTTGCTACCAATTCTTTTCCGGAACCGTTTGGCCCAGTGATAAGCACTCTGGCTTCCGAAGGAGCAACTTTATCAATGGTTTCCAAAACAGTATTAATCGATTTTGATTGGCCCACAATGGTCGAAGATTTAGAAACCTTTCTTTTTAGCACTTTGGTTTCTTTAACCAACCCTTCTCTTTCTACTGCATTTCTAACAGCCAATAATACCCTATTGAGATCAGGTGGTTTTTCTATGAAATCAAAGGCTCCTTTTTTGGTTGCTTCAACTGCGGTATCAATGGTTCCATGAGCGGAAATCATAATAAAAGGAGTTTCTATTTCATTTTTTGCAGCTTCTTCCAGTACGGTCATGCCATCAATCTTTGGCATTTTAATATCGCACAAAACGGCATCAAACTCTTTTTCTTTCAGTTTTTGCAAACCCTCAGCACCATCAGACGCTTCTTCTACATGATATTTTTCGTCTTCCAAAATCTCTCGCAATGCAAAACGTATTGCTTTTTCGTCATCAATTATCAAAATAGAAGGCATAGAAACAGGTTATTTTTTTGGTAAATCTCATTAATAGAAGTTCAAAACACAAGATTTTTCTTTTATTACACAATTAAAGAAAAAAGCAGACCTGTAAGCCGGGTTCTGTTTTCCGAACTATGTTCGAAACCCTTATCATTTATCTGGCTTTGACGTTACCATCAAAGTCTATCGATCTACCCATTCTGCTTTGCACAAAGGCGCTCCAACCGAGCTAATTGGCCTCTACCTGTTGGTAAAGGGCAGAATCTATTTGATCTTTCAACACGCAAGGTTTACCATGCCATTGGTGTCACCACCAATGCGGTGGGCTCTTACTCCACCTTTTCACCTTTTCCCTGAAAAACCAAGGTTAATCAGGGTAGTTTGTTTTCTGCGGCACTTTCTGTTGCTGTTTTTCAACAGCACCTTCCTGTTAGGAAGTGCGTTGCTCTATGTTGCCCGGACTTTCCTTTCCGAAGTTACTTCGGAACGATAAGGCGGTCTGCCATGCAAAAGTAAAGAATTAGAAAATATCTTTTCCGGTATATTTTTTCTCGTAAATATCTCCGAAAGCAGCGAGCTCATTAAACACCTCCTTTATCAGACTTGGGGTCATGCTATCCTCCAGGTAGGCCTTTATTTCAAGAAAGTCCTTTTCAACTACAAGTTTGCCAAAAAGAAGATTCTTTTGACGCTCATAAATATCTTCGTCCTTAATAGCTTCTTTGTTGCTTATTTTCGAAGTAAGGCTAATAAATGGAATGCCATTTATATTCTTAAGCTCTGCTAAAACTGTCTGGTGCCGGTGTTGACCTATGGGAACTATTACAGCAGCTTTCGTGTCATCGTATGAAGAGTATTTTGCGCCTATAGAATCCGCGTATGTTTTAACTATCTCAATGACTTTCATTACCTAAATTTGCCTCAAGATAGTAATTTATACCGAATTTTAAGGGGTTTCAAAACTATCTTCCGGCTTTAGGGCATCATTTTTTTGGTCAGGCGTATCAGAATCGTTGGATTGGGAGTTTTTGTTCTTGGAGAAGAGTTCTTTAATGCTATCAAAACTAGTTGTATATAGCAAACTAAATCCACCGGTTATCAGGTCCTGATCGGTGCTGGTTGATGATGTTACTTGATCATAATTAGTTCTTTTAAACAACTTAACCCTTAACCGGCCATCTTGAGAAAGAAGATATTCAACTGTCCAGTCACCTGTAATACTTGCCAATGTAGCCTGCTGATTTTGGTCTGTGAATCCTCCATCTCGAGTTACGATCAATTTTCCGTCAAGGAAAGAATATGATACCCGCAACTGGAATGTCTGAAGCGCTTCCGCATTTAACTGGCTTAGATCAATATCTATGGTCAGGTTTTCATCAACCTGGCTAATCCAATAGCTTAACTGGTTGGAAACAAATTCGGAAACGCTGCTTCCTATTGTACTGCCGGCAGTAAACGAATTGGGAGATGAGAATTTTCTTAACACTAAAAGACTAAATACCTGTCTGTTCATCTCTTGTTCATCGTTATGAATTTTATTGAGAAAGGCTCTTACCTGTGTATCAATATCGGCATTCGTTTTGGGATAATCCTCAATTAAAATATCAAATTTTATTTCGGGAGAAAGCAAGGGGCCATCGAGATCCAGCAATACGTATGAAGGGTATATTCTATTAACTTCAGGCATCTTTTGGTATGTACTATCCAAATTGGTCATTAAAGGCGCAAGGTTGGTGTTAACCTTGTAGATGGCCTTTATGTCCATATCGCCCTGATAGGGATCACCAGACCAAATTATTTTGCTTTTCGGATTGATAGTGAATTCCTTATTCACAATGTTATACATGGTAAAATTGTAGGCACCTTCGGTGAACTCGTATTCTCCAATAACTGTAAAATCTCCTTTTGTATCAATACCCAGGCTTAAGTTGCCAATGCCTCTACCTCTGATTATATCGCCAGCAGTACGATCAAAAATAATTTCTGCGTAAGCATCAGGAGTAATCTCTACATCGAGATTAAAAGTGATACCACTTAGTTGAAAATTGGCAGGCTTTTCATCTTCCGGGTCATTCAGATTACCTTTTTTGGTAAAGCTGTTAAAAGTGATATAATCTTCTTGTTTTACACCCGCCTCACTGTCAGTTAGTGGAATGAAGAACCGGGTTCCTTTTTCAGTTCTTGCTCTGGCGGTTATTACAATATTGTCAATGGGGCCGGCTATTGAAAGTTCTCCGGAACCAACAGCTGTTCCATAATACAGGTTATTGTCTTTAGCCTCTGTGTTAAGTGTAATCAGGTTGGAAAAGGAGGCTTTTAAATCCATCGAAAAGTCTTTGAAATTTTTGTGATTGAACCGGGCGTTTAGTGTACCTGTCCCAATATCCTTATCGTTTAAATTAATATCTGATAAATTGATTACATCCTTTCCAATACTCCATTTCCCATTAAAATTATAGGTGGCTTTAAGATAATCGATCGTTAAAGAAGCATCGTTTAGGTTTCCATTGCCGGTGAGAACAGGTGCAAATAGGGGGCCTGTAATAAACATATTTCCCGAAACCGTACCTTGAATATTGCTAAATAACCCTTTGGTAAAAGGTTCTGCTATTTGCAGGTTGGTTCCAACAAGCTGAGCTTTAAGGTTTAATGCATTGGTATCTCCAAGAGGTTTGTAGGTTCCTGCAACATCTATTAACCTGGAATTTTGCTTTACAACAAAGAAGCTTATGTCAAATGCTTTCTTTTTACCATTCCACAGACTTTTTCCTTCAATATCGCCAAAACTGAAACCATCAACCAATAGGCTATCGATTTTCAAATTAGCTTCAATAAGCGGAGTACTGTAAATATTAGAAACCTGAACATTCCCGTTTAGCGTTCCTTCCAGCTTATTGGGTAATATCGGATTTAGAATGCCAATATTTACGTTTTTTGCATAAACCTTAATAGGTTCATTACTTGTTTTACTTATATATCCAACCGCTGATAATTCCTGATTTTGATTATACAACCTGATGTTTGAAAGCTCAACTTTGTCTTTTGTGAAAACAATTTTATTATTTTCCTGAATATGCCATTTTTCTTCCAGTAACTGTAAGGTAGAAGGTAAAATGGTAAGTATAGTTGTATCTCTTGCAAAGGCGAATCTGCCATGTATGGAATTCTCATTTAATTGTTCTTCTTGTTTTAAATGTATTTTGAAATCCAACGTGTCTTTTTTCCATATAGAACTTATTTGTAGATTTTCAAGCTCTGCACCACTTTCCAATACTTGATCTGATGAGTTGAAACTCATGATAGCTTCAACACCACGTTTTTGCACGTCAGTTGAGGTGTGGAGCTGGAAATGATTTTTGATTAGAAAATTATCCTCATACTTAACGGTATCGGCATCCATATTCAGGGCCAACTCCATAGCTGTTCCAGATTGAACATTACCGTTAATATGTGTGTCTTCAGAAAAGTATAATTCAGGAACGAAGAGATTTATAAGTGGATTAATATCGTATAGTTTGATATCATAGGTAAAATTGGTTGATGGCGCCTCGTTTTCAACACCTTTGTAAAACTGAGCAATATCTGTTTCCTGATTGAGCAGGTTGTATTTATACTCTAGCCATAAATTGCGAAGGTCTTTTACTGCTTTTGTAAAATTAAAGTCTCCATTCATATCCAGGTCAACTCTGTCTGATTTAAAGGATAAAGACCTATTTGACTCTGTTCTGTCCGAAACTATTCTTATATCATTTACATACAACTCCTGATCGTTGTTGTAAGCATACAAATTTGAAATATGAGCACTACCCACAATACTATCCAAGGCTATCCCTTTCACATCAATTTCAATGTTGCCCGAAATTCCGGCCGGATTACTTTTTAAATGGAGAGAATCTAACACAGCTTTTTTTAGCTGCCCATTCATTTGAATTTGATTCCTGTTGTTCCTAAGATCTATTTTGCCACTTGTCTCAAACTGTAAGTTTGGATCGTTAATATTTAATTTTCCATCGAATAGACCGAAAGCAAAATGAGCATTTGTTTGAATGTTCCGATAGGTATAATCTTCAACTCTTATTTTCTTAATAGTACCCTTTAGTAAAAAGTCGGCATTGGTGGTGCTGAATCCGGCCCCATTTATGTTGCCTTCCAGGGTTGTTTTTCCTACCAATGATTCATTTCCTGCAACTTTGCCAAGATCAAAATTTTCTAAAGCAAGTCTTCCGCTGTATTTTCCATCTGCAGGGTCATTCCCAATTTTTAGGTTAAGGTCGGTTTTAATGAGACCAATACTGGTATTAAAGCTGCCATAAGTAACAAAATCATGTACATAACCTGTAAATGTTCCATCTACTTTAGCAGAATCAATGGGGTTGTATTTATCAAAGCCTTCAGAGGCTATATAGGGAGCAATGTCATTTTTGTGGATATTAGATTTCGAAAATTTCAAATCCATGAACGTATTGGGAATATCCGGAAGCCCTTCAAAATAGACATTACCCTTTAGAATACTGCTTTTGCCGAATCCAAGAGTTAGGTTCTCACTACGGAAGTCATTGATCTTTCCTTTCACTACTCCCGTGAAATGAAGAGTGTCGTTAATTGAATTGAAATAGGATGTAAAGTATTTGAGGTCCTGAGTTGCCAGTTTAAGATTGTCGAATTTACCTGTGATGTTAACCTTGTTCACAAAGTCATTTAGGTCTAAAATGCTATCATAAGAAAATGAAAGAGTATCCTTTATTATTGAGCCACCAATTGAGGCATTTAAACCATTAAATGCCATTTGGGATTTGCTAAGTCTGTAATCACACGCAAGCGAGTGAATGGGGAGTTTGGTCGATTTTTCTATTGCAGAAAGTGTTCTGATATCTAAGTTAAACGTATCGGCAACTACAGTTAAATTCTTTGTTGTAGCATTAATAGTGTCAAATCCGAAATGATAATAGTCAAAACCATTGTCAATATTGGGTCTATCTGTTCTGTTGTATGAAAAAATACCATTATGAATAATTGCGCTACGAATAATAAAGGACTTGGCCTTTCCAGACCCATTGCCAGAATAACCTTTATTTATCCTATCGATAAACTCAGAAATATTTAGGTCCAGACTATCAGAAACGAGTAGGTTAACGATCGGCTTGTCAAGAATTGCCTTATCTATAACAATGCTTTCATCTCCAAGAAGCGAACTAATCCTGTAATCAACCAAAAGATTATTCACCTGGATCATTTCATTTTTTGTGAGATCAATAATGGCTACATCTTTTAGTGTCAGTTTATCGAGCCATTGAATATCAAGCTTGCCTATACTTATATCAAAACCTGTTTTTTGACTTATGTTCTTTGCAAGCATTCGGCCAAGGCGGGTTTGAACAGCAGAAATTTGAAGAATACCAAGCAGCAATACAAGGTTGATCAGTAGTATAAGGATTACCTGAAGCAGTACCCTAATTAGTCTAAACTTTTTTTTATCCTTCAAATTTTTGAGCGAAAACTAAGATGTAAACGAATAAACAATAAACTTTGCTGTCTTAATGTGCAAAAATAGTCAGAGTAACGTTATGGCAATTACCATTTTGGCAATTGAATCTTCTTGTGACGAAACATCCGCTGCAATAGTTAAAGATGGCAAAGTTCTGAATAATGTAGTGGCTTCGCAATCCGTTCATCAGGAATATGGCGGAGTGGTTCCGGAACTTGCTTCAAGAGCTCACCAACAAAACATTGTTCCTGTGGTAAACAAAGCAATGAAAGATGCCGGGGTTTTACCAAAGGACCTCAGTGCAATTGCATTTACACGCGGCCCCGGTCTTTTAGGAGCTTTGCTGGTCGGAACTTCATTTGCTAAATCAATGGCTTTAGCGCTCGATATTCCTCTTATTGAAGTAAATCATATGCAGGCGCATGTTTTGGCTCATTTTATCGAAGAGCCCAAGCCAACTTTCCCTTTTTTGTGCTTAACGGTAAGTGGGGGGCACACCCAAATTGTGTTGGTTAAGAGTCCAACATCAATGGAAGTGGTTGGGCAAACCAGAGATGATGCAGTTGGGGAAGCATTTGATAAGGCGGCAAAGATGCTCGGATTAACCTATCCTGGTGGGCCGTTAATAGATAAATACGCTAAAGAGGGTGATCCCAACAAATTCGATTTCCCGGAAACAGCAATGCCAGAACTAGACTATTCATTTAGTGGCATAAAAACAGCCATTCTTTATTTTCTTAGAGATGAGCTTGAGAGTAATCCGGAATTTATTAAGGAAAATATTAATGATCTTAGTGCCAGTATCCAACGAGTACTAATTGATATGCTAATGAATAAGCTCAGGAAGGCTGCTAAACAATTCGATATAAAGGAAATTGCCATTGCCGGAGGAGTATCGGCAAATTCTGGTTTAAGAAGTGCGCTTCAGCAGCATAAGCAAAAGTTTGGATGGAATGTTTATATTCCTGATTTTCAGTATTGTACAGATAATGCTGGGATGATAGCCATGGCAGCCTATTATAAATATATGGAAAACGATTTTATCGGACTGGATGTAGGGCCTTTGGCTCGAATGCCAATTTAGATGATGGAAGGAAGATTAAAAATAGGGGATAAAAGAGAATTCGAGCATACTGTAAACGAAGAGGATAAGGCTATTTTCGATAGTGGAGAAGTACATCCGGTTTGTAGTACATTTGCTTTGGCAAAATACATAGAATGGGCCGGCCGTTTATTTGTTTTGGATGTTAGAGAGGAGGATGAAGAAGGAATAGGTACTATGCTACAGATAAAGCATGAATCACCGGCTTTTGTAGGACAAAAACTTTCTTTCAAAGCAATTGTAGAAAGTGTTTCCGGCAACGAGCTTGTGTGTGCAGTAAGCGTAACATCGAATGAAAGACTAATAGCATCTGCAAAAACAGGACAAAAAATTTTGAAAAAGAGCCGAATCAAAGAGATTTTTTCTAGCTTAGAACTGCATGGCAAAAAGCAATAGATTTTCAAATTCTGTAAATATTAAAAATAAATCCGCTACTTACGAATTTGAGTTGCTGGATAAATACGTTGCCGGACTGGTATTAAAGGGAACAGAAATAAAGTCGATACGAGAGGGGAGAGTAAATCTTAAAGATGGGTATTGTGCGTTTCATAAAGGCGAATTATATGTGTTCAACATTCATATCAATCCTTACGAGCAGGGCTCTTTTTACAACCACTCCGCCACAAGGCAACGAAAACTTTTATTGAATAAGGCAGAGCTAAATAAATTGGAAAGGAAAATATCTGAAAAAGGACTGACACTTATTCCTGTCAGGTTGTTCATTTCAAGCCGTGGATTTGCTAAATTGGAAATTGCTTTGGCTAAGGGCAAAAAGCTGCACGATAAGCGCGAGTCAATAAAAGAAAGAGATGTTAAACGTGACTTACAAAGACTAAAACTGTGAAAATAGACCCTGTAGATAATAAAGGAGTATGTAGGCTGGCTCTGGTGCCTGTTCGTTCGTATCCTTCGGATACCTCAGAAATGGTAACTCAGCTGCTTTTTGGTGATCATTACACGGTTTTGGAGTCGATGAACGCGGGTAAATGGCTAAAGATCGAGATTCACTATGATGAATACCTTGGCTGGATAGATGCAAAGCAGCATTATCCCATTTCCGATGAATATTTTGATCAGTTGAACAAAGTAAATTACAAGATAAGTACCGATACAACAGCAACTCTTTTATTCAATAAAAGTCCCATACAAATTCTCATTGGCAGCGTACTTCCCATCTCAAATATGGAATTGTTTAGTATGGATGAGCAGCTGGCATTCAATGGAGAATCGCGAAGCATGGGGGTGCCCATGGGATTTGAATTCATTAAACAAATTGCTTACAAGTATTTGAATGCTCCTTATTTATGGGGTGGTAAAACGCCTTTCGGAACTGATTGCTCCGGTTTTACTCAAATGGTCTATAAAATTGCCGGGTATCGTTTAAATCGGGATGCAAGTGAACAGGCTTTACAAGGCACTAAAGTGGAGAAATTTGAAGACGCTCTTCCCGGTGACCTCTGTTTTTTTGGTACTAAAACTAAAATAACGCATGTGGGAATATTGCTTGCTGAAAATAAAATCATTCATGCGAGTGGAAAAGTTAGAATTGATGATATTTCCGAACAAGGTATTCATATAGCTGGTACCAATAACCTTACCCATAAACTGCAAATCATTCGGAGGTTTGTGCGTTCATAATTTTAATTTATGTCATGAAAAAACAATTTTTACGATTTATAGTAGTGGGTGTTTTCTTGTTAAATACTTACAATTTGTTCGGACAGGGGACCATCGGAACAGAACGGCCAACAGTTTCAACTTCATCACATACAATAGCTAAAAATGCTTTTCAATTCGAGCAAGGATTTACGTACATGAACAACGATTTGCTATATGATGGACTTTTTCGTTTGGCTGTTTCCGAACGTGGGGAAATACGCTTGCTTACCAATTATGTTGATAATTCTACATACTGGGGTGCAAAGGTAAATTTCTTGAAGCAAAATGATTACGACCCTGGTATATCAATGCAAGCAACTTTTGGAGGTTTTTCAAACCTTGTGGATTTTAGGGTTTCATGGGCACAAAAGATCAATGAAAAAGTAAACAGCACGCTTAATATTGGTAAAGGACTAAATTATTATGTTGTATTAGCGGTCGGTTATGGTTTTAATGAAAAGACAGGGGTATTTGTAGAAGGGTACTATGACGATGATCTTCAGCAGTTTGATGCAGGAGCGACCTATTTAATCAATTCAGAAACACAGGTAGATATTTCCGGAGGTATTCAAACTGGAGGTAGAGCTTACATTTCAGTTGGTGTATCTCGGAGATTGCTTTTTAAGGATAGTGTTGAATAACAAAATAGAAAATAGTTAGTTATGAAAAAGAAATTAGTTTTAGGAATAGTGTTTATTTTAGTTGCCATTCAGTTCATACGAATAGACAAATCAGCACCCGAATCCGATCCCAAAGAAGATATTTTAGTAGTTGAAAATGTGCCTTCTGAAATAGGCGCAATCCTAAAAACATCTTGCTACGATTGCCATTCCAACCAAACAGTTTATCCGTGGTACAGCAATGTGGCTCCTGTTTCGTGGTGGCTAAAACAGCACATAAACGAAGGCAGAAAGGAACTTAATTTCTCAGAATGGGGAGTGTACTCGGAGCGAAGAAAAGATCATAAATTAAAAGAGATTGATGAGCTGGTAGAAAAAGGGGAAATGCCTTTGGATAGCTATTTATGGATTCATGGAGATGCGCGTCTTTCTGAACAACAAACCAAACAATTGGTGAATTGGGCTAAAGCACTTAGAGCAGGGGACAAGGTAGAAGAAAAGTAACTACTCTTTAGGAACCTCTCTGGTTCTGAACTTGAATAGATCTTTATTCCTGTATACTATTTGATAGTTGAAATCGTCTATGGGAGCAAGGTAGGTATCATAATCCTGTTCATAGAACATCCCATAATATTTGTGGGTTTCTGTTGGGGTTAGGATTCTTGTAAAATGGAGGGGCAGAGGTAGTTTAACCGCCTGCTTGATTCCATTACTTAACGTGAAAAGATCCGGATCAAGAACATAATCTCCATCACTTGTTTTTTCATATGCCTTTAAAATGGGCGTATCAAGTGTATAATCATAGTCATACAACTGATATTTATTAGGAGGAAAAACCTCAGATATTTGTTTATTTTCTAAATTGAAGGAATAAATGCCTTGTTCTTTTGCGCCTATTAAAAGATTTTTCCCCTGAGCATCAAACCGTACCTGATTAAGGTAATCTATATTGCCATTTGCTGTTTTACAGTCAAACTCAGTTACAAAAGTTTGAGAGCTTTTGTTAAAAATTTTTATTACTGACGACCATCCGTCTTTATTTTCTTCTGCCAAAGCAAAATAAGTTCCAGTGGGATCAACTACCATTTTATAAAACATATGTTCTTCAGGTTGTTTGGCAGTCCGGTTGTTCAGCACCCAGTAATCGTAATATGTCCAATCAACCAGGTCTTCAGAGAACCTAAATCTCCCTGTTTCAAAAAAGTCGACCATATCTCTTTCTGTAAAATACATACCATCGTAATCTGCTTCCAGGGTTAGGATAGAGGTGTTGTTGGGCATAATGCAGTACCCAAAGGCAGCAATATTTTGCTGCACTTCTTCACCAATTATGTCCTGAGCAAAAGAAGAAATTGTAAAGCCGAAGAATAGAAGGAAGAACGTTATACGATTCATAAAGCGGGTTTAGTTAGTGCATAAAGTTAGGAACTTATCCATAATTTAATAGCCATTGCTATAACCATTACGATCATAAACCAGCGAATCCACTTGTCGCCTTTTTTAACGGACCACCGACTGGCAATCCATGCACCGGCCATATTGCCTAAAGCAAGTGTAAGACCATATATCCAGTTAATGCTTCCTTCCAGGATAAAAACGACAAGCGCTGAAATAGTATAGGTTAGCACAACAAACACCTTAATGCTGTTGGCTTTAACCAGCGATATTTTGTTTATAAATGTCAGGGCACCAAGAATAAGAAATCCAACCCCTGCCTGAATAAAACCCCCATAAATTCCAATAAAGAAAAAGACAACTACTCCAATCCATTGATGTTTTGCACCCAGGCGCTCCAAAGTTGCGTCAGGATTTTTTATGGGATTAAAAACCGTTATAAGTACAACCGCAACCATAACAACAGCCAATATCTGGTTAAACAGTTCTCCTTTTATCTGGACCGAAAAATGGGCGCCTAAAATAGCTCCTAATAACGCTGAAAGACCTACCCATAGACTATATGGGAAAACAAAAACTCCTTTGCTTTTAAAGCCTGCCACTCCCATAATATTTTGCAGAACCAGGGCAATGCGATTGGTTCCATTGGCTACGGACGGGGGCAATCCCATAAAAATAAGTACGGGCAAGGTAAGCAATGAGCCCCCACCAGCTACCGTATTGATAAAACCTGCAGCCAGGCCCGCAAAAATCAGAATAATTATTTGTAAAAAATCCATGTGCTAAAATACATATGAAAATAGTAGAAGCAAGTTTCGTACTTTTGAGAAGCTAATAGAACTACTATGAAAGGAATACTTACAGCTAAACAAGCAGGCAATATTTTGCTTGTTATATTTTCTTTAATGATCCTTTTTCACATAGTTGTTTTGCTTGGGTTTGTACCCATCAACATGGTTTGGGGTGGTAGGGTTGAAACCAGGGAAGAGCTTGTCTATTTTGAACTATTTTCCATTGCAGTTACTGTTGTGGCGATACTCGCTGTGACTATTAGAACAGGTTATTTGAATTGGCCACGCTTTATGAGCGCAGCCAAAGTAGCCATGTGGATACTATTTGCACTGTTTGTGCTTAATACAATAGGCAATGCTTTTGCGGTAACTAATATTGAGCGCTATGGAGCCGGAATTGTTACTTTACTACTTTCGTTTTTGAGTTGGAGGGTTGCGGTTGAAAAATAAAATAGCTGTACAAAATTTTGTACAATATTATCGATTGAATATATTTGGTCTATGGAAATAACAACCTACTCGAATTTTAGAATGAATCTGAAGGCTTTTATGGACAAGGTGTTGACAACTCGTGCACCGCTTTATGTTACACGCTCTAAGGGAGAGGACGTTGTTGTGCTTTCGAAGGAAGAATACGAAAGTATGATGGAAACATTTCATTTGTTAAGTAGTCCCAAAAATGCAGAACGCTTGTTACAAGCCATAAAAGAAGATAAAGAAGGGAAAGGCACTGTACGTGAACTTCTTGACTAATGGAAATTGTATTTATGAGCCAGGCATGGGACGACTATTTGTATTGGCAAAGGCAGGACAAAAAGGTTTTAAAAAAGATTAATGAACTGCTGAAGGCTATAGGCAGGGATTCTTTTACAGGCATTGGCTCTCCTGAACCTTTAAAACACGATCTTTCTGGTTATTGGTTTAGAAGAATTACATTGGAACACCGGCTTGTTTACCGTGTGGAAAAGGGACAGATCAGGATATTGCAATGCAGGTTTCATTATTAAAATTTTACACATAAAAAAGCCCCAACCAAAATGGCTGAGGCTTTACTCGGTTAATTAAATGGTTGTTTATAAAGATCGATTTACATCAAAACTTTCTAAATAATCAGCAACTCTGCGTACCATTTGGCCACCCAGAGCGCCATCCACCACGCGGTGGTCGTACGAGTGCGACAGGAACATTTTATGGCGTATGCCAATCATGTCGCCTTCGGGGGTTTCTATTACTGCAGGCTTCTTCACAATAGCTCCCAACGCCATTATACCCACTTGTGGTTGCATAATAATGGGTGTGCCCATTACATTGCCAAACGAACCCACATTAGAGATGGAATAGGTGCCACCTGCTAATTCATCTGGGGTAAGCTTGTTTTCACGAGCCCTGCGTGCCAGATCGTTTATTTTTTTGGCTAGGCCGGTAAGGTTGTACTGGTCTGCATTGTGGATAACAGGAACAATCAAATTGCCGGAAGGCAATGCTACAGCCATTCCAATATTTATATCTCTGTGTTTAATGATATTGTCACCATCCACAGATACGTTCACCATGGGATAATCTTTTATAGCTTTTACCACGGCTTCCATGATAATAGGAGTGAAGGTCATTTTCTCACCTTCGCGGGCCTCAAACTCTTTCTTGATCTTGTTACGCCAGTTTACAATGGCCGTCATATCAGCTTCTACAAATGAAGTTACGTGTGGCGAAATACGTTTGGAGTCCACCATACGACCTGCAATCATTTTGCGCATGCGATCCATTTCTATAATTTCATCGTTTGCGCTAATAGATACTTTTACTTTTGGCTGTGTTGCAGGAGCAGGTGTAGCTGCTGGAGCAGAAACCATTGGAGCAGGGGTTGGAGCAACAGCCGGTGCTACATGCGTTCCATTTCCATTTGTTCGGGTACCCACATAGCTTAAAATATCCTTTTTGGTTACCCTGCCTTCTTTGCCTGTGCCGGGTACACGTTCCAATTCCATCATGTCAATGCCTTCTTCTCTGGCAATATTCATTACCAAAGGAGAGTAAAAGCGACCACTTACGGGTTCCGCTAAAGCGGTGGATGCAGAAGCCAAAACGTGAGTTGGAGCAGCCGATTCCGCCATTACCGGAGCGGCTACTTCTACAACTTCTGGCTCAGCTTCCTTCTGAGGGGCACTTGTATCTTCACCATTGGTGGTGATAATAGCAATAGGGGCCCCCACTGGAACCACATCGCCATCGTTTGCCAGTATTTGGGTAAGCACACCCGCATGGGTTGAAGGCACCTCTGTATCTACTTTATCAGTAGCTACTTCTAAGACAGATTCATCTTGTTCTATGGTATCACCTTCTTTTTTAAGCCATGAAAGCACGGTTGCTTCCATAATGCTTTCGCCCATTTTAGGCATTAATAACTCAACTGAAGCCATTGTTTACTTGGTTAATTTTTTGTTTCTCTCGATTGTGTTATAGAATGTATCGTTTTTCATTCCTGACAAAGAACAATATTCTTTGTTTTATTAAATAGACCAAAAAAGCTTATTTTCAGGCATTTAGGCCTATTTTCTCTCTTGACAAATTTAGCATAATCGGGCTATAACTCAACTGTTTTGGCTGAAAGTTTGCCAGGCGAGAGCTAAGGTAGCTTTAGCACTTGCCTGAATGTTAAGCAACCGATCTTTAGCCAGGGAAAGTAATCTGGTTCGTGTACCCTCAGGCCCTGAAAAGGCAATCCATACTGTTCCAACCGGTTTTTCAGGGGTACCTCCATCAGGTCCGGCAATGCCGCTTGTAGCCATACCATAGGTAGTGCCGTATTTTCTGCGAATGCCTTCGGACATTTCTATTACTGTTTGCTCACTCACTGCGCCATACGCATCCAGCGTTGCTTTTTGCACACCCAGTTGGCTCATTTTAATGTCATTGGAATAGGCAATAACGCTTCCCAGAAAATAGGCGGAGCTACCTGGCACAGATGTGATCATATGGGCAAGGTACCCGCCTGTGCAGCTTTCGGCTGTTGCTATAGTCTCATTTCTTTCCAAAAGGATTTTGCCCACAACAGATTCAATGGTATCACTATCGTAGCCATAGATATACTTTCCTGCATAAACCTTAAGTTTCTCAATCTCTTCTGCAACTCGTGTTTCGAGATTATTCGATTTTCCCGAAACGGTTAAGCGAAGCTTTACTTCTCCCAAACTTGGCAAGTAAGCCAGGCCAATATCTTTAGGTAATTCATCGGCCCAGGGCTTGATCTTGTCAGCCAGCCAGGATTCCCCTATACCTATTGTTTTAACTATTTTATGGTATACCCGTGGGAGTTCGAACTGCTCTTGCAATTTGGGAAGTATATAGGTAGAAACCATTTCCTTCATTTCAAAGGGAACGCCCGGCATGGATACAAATACGGTTTGGTTTTCATAAAACCACATTCCGGGTGCAGTACCCAAGCTATTACTGATCATGGTGCAGTTGGAGGGCAAATTCGCCTGCAAGCGATTTAAAGGTGTTAGTTCTTTTTTGAAACGCCTGAACATCTCGGTGATTTCTCCCAAAGCTTGCTCATTTATCTCCATACCAACTTTAAAGTATTCAGCAAGACAAGGTTTTGTAAGGTCATCTTCAGTAGGGCCCAGACCACCCGTTATAAGCACAATGTCAGCGCGTTTTTCGGAATATTCTAAGGTTTCCAGTATTTCACTCTTAACATCTCCGATGGTTATACGCTGGGTTACTTTAATACCAATCGCGTCCAGTTGTTGGCTCATCCATTGGGCATTGGTGTCTAAAATTTGCCCGTAGAGAATTTCATCGCCAATGGTTATAATGTGGGCCTTAATTTGCATGATTTAATTTTATTAAAATCTTAAAAATCAATAAACCAAATTTCAAATAATTCTCAATAAACCAATATGAACGCTTAAGGTTTTTAGCTTTAAGCACATGAATGGCAGATTTTTCAGCGGTATATTAAACTTGCTAATTAATGATTACCAATTGTTTTATTGTT
Organism: Cyclobacteriaceae bacterium; assembly: GCA_020436165.1. Lineage (GTDB taxonomy): Bacteria > Bacteroidota > Bacteroidia > Cytophagales > Cyclobacteriaceae > JAKISE01. The sequence goes on from JAGQYI010000087.1 coordinate 89,464, forward strand.
CCGGTTGATGGTTGCAAAGAATAGAGCTTACTTTCTTGCCGGTGCCAAGACAAACACTACAGGTACCTGTTAAAGTCTTCTCCCCATGGCAGATCGGGCATTCTACATAGCCTTTCCCATCGCAGATGTCACACGCGTGGTATTGCTTGCCGCTAAACGAATTGAATGTAACATATACTCCTTGTCCGAGGCATTTGGGACAAACTGTAATTCCGCTACCTTTACAATTGTAGCACTGCTCGGTGGTTGTTCCTGTTCCATTGCAATTATCGCAAGTCACGTACCGGTAACCACTTAAATTGCAATAGGGGCAAGCCTTTATTTTATCAAACTCACTATTCAATAGTTTCTTTAATTCGACTGCCTTGTCGTAGTAATTGCCCCCCTGGCCTGCAAGCTCTATGTATTTGTCAACAAAATTCAGGCTGTTCTGATATTGGTGAATTGCATACAGCGTTTCGGCAAACAAATAGGAGAGATCTGTTGGTAATATTTTGCCTAAGGCCAGTGCCTTTCTGAAAGTTTTGTTGGCGTCTTTGTAATCACCGGCTCTCATTTGGTTCTTTGCCTGATTCATCAGATCAATCACCTCCTGATCGTAAATTATTTTTTCGGGCAGCTCAGATTGCTGCGCCAATGCATAACCAAATGAGCCTAAGAAAAGGCTAACAACAAAAAGTATTCTCATTAATTATTTAAAACTATCTGCTACTATCAAATCTTTTGTTCCATGGGTCCATGAATAGAAACCAGAGCCTGTTTTTACACCTTTGTGGCCAGCCTCTACCATATTTACCAATAATGGACATGGAGCATATTTAGGATTACCAAATCCATCGTATAGAACGTTCAAAATAGATAAACATACATCCAGCCCGATAAAATCTGCCAATTGCAAAGGTCCCATTGGGTGCGCCATGCCTAATTTCATTACGGTATCAATTTCCTCAACCCCTGCTACTCCTTCGTAAAGAGAATAAATGGCCTCATTTATCATAGGCATCAAAATACGGTTGGCTACAAACCCTGGATAATCATTTACCTCAACCGGAACTTTGCCAAGAGTTTTGGACATTTCCATAATGGTTTTGGTAACTTCATCTGAAGTATTATACCCCCTGATGATCTCCACCAATTTCATGATCGGAACGGGATTCATAAAGTGCATACCTATAACTTTATCGGGTCGTGAGGTAACGGCTGCAATTTTTGTGATGGAAATGGATGAGGTATTGGTTGCTAATATACACTTGGGTTGAGTTGCCTTATCAATTTGTTTAAATATAGATAGTTTAAGCTCGGTGTTTTCCGTTGCCGCTTCCACTACAAGGTCAGCGCTGGCAACTCCTTCTTCTAAGTCTGTAAACGTAGTAAGGTTGGCTAAGGTGTCTTGTTTGGTAGCTTCGTCAATTTTTTCCTTACTTATCAACCTATCCAAATTCTTTTCTATGGTGGCCAAAGCTTTCTCAAGTGCTTTTTCCGAAATATCAATAAGGTTTACCTTAAACCCATTTTGGGCAAAAACATGGGCAATGCCATTGCCCATTGTTCCTGATCCAATTACTGCAATATTCTTCATGGTGTTGAATGGATTAAAAAATTAAAAATCTTCTGAAAGTTGTTTGATCTCAGCTTGTTCGTCTTGTTTAATGATGTCTTTTATTTCCGGAGTAGAGTAGGACATGATCACCTTTTTGCCTCCCTTCATGCTTGAAAAAGTAAGCTTAACTTTATTGCCTTGCCAAAAATATTCGTTTCCTACAACCGAAAATTTTGCTTTTCCAAATGCAGCTTCCAGGCCCTTGAACAATTCCGGTTCCTTGTTGGTAACTACATCAATTTGGTAAATAAGGTCTTTGTAGGTATATACTTTTAAGTCCTTTATCTGAATCTCTCCAATCGATTCCATGTACCCTACCTTTCGTACATATATAGCTTTGTATTGCTCTGCTTGTGGTTTATCAAATTTAAGCTCCAGATAATCGGTTGCTTTGCTCAGGAGTTTAATGTTCTTAAATCCATTTCGTTCATCCAGCTCATTATTTTGAGCAAAAACACTAACTGAGCCAACTAATAACAGGAGTGTATAAAGTATTTTCATAATATATATTTGTGAACAAATATAAAGCCAATAAAACTTCTCTGCAGATAGAAATCAATATAAATGGGCCGGCTATTTTTTGCTCAATCCTGCTTTAAGGCTCAATATAAAATTTCTGCCTGGTGCACTAATTCCACTGGAATAGGGCCTGTAATGCACATCAAAAATGTTTTCCACTCCTCCATTGATTCTGAGGTTTTTGTTAAAGACGTATTGCAAGTAGGTAGAAGTGGTTGTCCAGGCAAGTGTTCCATCCGGTGAGTAAATGAAAGTCTTACTTTGCTCACTTGGTGCCAGTTGATCAAACGGAATAGCTCCGTTGTAACGTTGTACGATCCGGGCTTTCAAGTTATTCCATGTGTAAGATACTTCGGTCTGGCCAAAAATAGGTGGTGCATACCTCCAGGGTACATCATCCGATAAGTCCCTTCCTTTGGTATAGGTAAGTGTTGTAGATGCTGAAAAATCTCCTCTTTCGTACCTGATACTTCCGGAAATTCCAGCTATGTAAGCTTTGCCCGAATTTACAATTGCTTGTACTTTGCTTAACGTTCCATCGTACATTATGCTGTCCTGGTCATTAAAGGTGAAGTCTCTGCGCACCATCGCATCTATCAGGCGCGTATAATATCCTGTAAAACTGTACTCGAGTTCATAATTTATTTTTCCGGTTACTGTGAGCTCGCCAGAGTACGAATATTCGGGTTTCAGATCCTCATTTGGAACTACCACGCTGCCTGGCTCAGAATCAAATACTTTTCCAACATCATCTACATTAGGTGCACGGAACCCACTGCTTAAAGCTGTTTTAATCTGGAATTCGTTTGCCAATTTCCAAACCAACCCTAAACTGCCGTTAAATGCTCCGGTGTTTATTTTTATTTCATCATAAGGAAAATCATAGAATGTTTTGTCAACAAAATTTGATTTCAGCAAAACCTGGCTATATCTAATACCGGCATTTAGGATAAGCGATGTTGAAAAATAATACTTTAAACTAGCGTATGCAGCTAACGAGGTCCATGTACTTCCACCGTCCGGATAACGTGTAGAAGTGGGGGTGAATGCTCCGGTTGACGTATTTTCTACTTGTCCTGTAGACTCTACTGTGTTGTAAACAAACTCGGCTCCGTAATAAATGGTGCTTTTGTAGAACTCTTTGTACAAATCGGCATTCACATTAAATGCATCAACATATTCCGCTCTGTGTCTTAGAGAGGTGGATTGGTAGCTTCTGTCATGACGGCTTTCTTCCACCTGCTGATAGGCCATAGTTAATTTTGCTTCAGAACTAAACGATGTTTCTTTTTTCGATTTGAGTTGGAGGTAGTGCATCAACCATTTTTGTGGGCCGTAATACCATTTCGCATATCGCAAATGATCGTTTCTGTATTCAATCAGACGATCATATCGGGGAACATCACTACTGTTGGTATAGTGAAATGCATAGGTTATATCCGTATTATCAGTCAGGTTAAATTTTAACTTAGCCAACGCATTGTACTGAGAGTAACCCGAATAAACTTGTTTGTTTACATTAGTATTTGAGACAATACTATCCTGACCGTTTATTACATCAACGTATTCAGGTCTGGTTCCAAAATCCGGATACTTGTCGGGCCGCTTCGATCCCGTTACTAGGTCATCAAAATCACTAAAGGTGAAAGCACCCATAAATGCAACTCGATTATTGCCAATATTGAATTTAAGATGTCCTGTTTTATCGATATCAGCAGATGAAAATCGTCCAAACGCTTCTCCGGAAACATTGTCAAATTGGGGATTAATGGAATGGAAATCCATAACTCCACCCAGGGCATCACTACCATAGATTACCGAGCCGGGCCCAAAAACAACCTCAGCATCTTCTGTTGTAAGGCCGTCAATAGCCAATACATTCTGCAAGTTACCGCTCCGGTAAATTGCGTTGTTCATGCGAACACCATCTATAGAAATAAGCACTGAGTTAGCAGCAAAACCACGGATCATGGGGCTCCCGCCCCCCAACTGGCTTTTCTGAATAAATACTTCTCCTGACTGACCCAGAAGGTCAGCAGCAGTTTGAGGGTTGGTTAGTGCAATATCATCTTGTGTTACCTTCATTACACTTACAGGTATTTCGCTCAAATCTTCTTCCCATTTATTGGCTGAGATTACCACTTCATCAACGGTAAGTGAGGTTTCCGCTAACTCAACAATTTTGGGTATTTCTTTCTTTGGAATTAGCAAGGTTTCATATCCTACATGCTGAAAAGTAATTAGCCCACCGGCTAATCCGGAGATATCTGCATATCCATTGGCATCGGTAAGCGTGTGGTATCCAATTGCATCAAAAACCACTACATTTCCAATAGGAGATTGGGTTTGCTTTTCTACAATGCGTATGGTTTGTGCCTGAATGTTTGTTAAAACCAAGAACACCAGAATAATTGAACAAAAAGTTTTTTGCATAGTGGCAAAGGAAGAAAATATGGATGTGCGAATAACTACCATCGATGTAAAAAATAGAACTCTTGTTAGAACAATGTTGTTGTAACGACATACTGATTTAGTTTGATTATATAGATTTGAAAAAAAGACACAATGAGTAAACCATATTATATTGAGGAAGATCTAAAGAAGTTTGGTAAAATCAAGGATTTTCAAAAAGAATTAGGTGACAAGTTTTTTCAATGGTACGATGAGGTTTTTAAGGAAGGAGCTCTTACGCAACGTGAGAAATCGCTGATCGCATTGGCGGTAGCTCATGCCGTGCAATGCCCTTATTGTATTGATGCTTATACCAGCAGTTCATTGGAAAAAGGAGCAGACGAAGAACAAATGATGGAAGCAGTTCATATTGCTGCTGCGATTCGGGGTGGAGCAAGCCTTGTACACGGTGTGCAAATGATGAACAAGGTGAATGACTTTACAATGTAGTCTATGAAGACATTAAATGCGCAAAAGCATTTGTATAGCAATACAGCCGCGCAACTAGATGTGCTTGAAAAGTCAACCATTCATTCTTTTCAGGAGCGAATAGCCAATATTGGGCATGACCCATTGCAGCCAACCAATGTGGATATCTTGCAGGTGAATATGGGCAAAATGTGCAATCAGACGTGTGCACATTGCCATGTGGATGCCGGACCGGATCGTAAAGAAATAATGACCCGTGAAACCATGCAGCTATGTTTGGATGCAGTGGATAAGGGGAATATTAAAGTAGCTGACCTTACAGGAGGTGCGCCAGAGTTAAATCCACATTTCAGGTGGTTTGTGGAAGAGTTACGAAAACGAAATGTTTATGTAATGGTGCGTTGCAACCTCACCATTATTTTGTCAAATCCAAAGTTCAACTACCTGCCCGAGTTTTATGCAGAACATAAAGTGGAGATTATATCTTCTTTGCCTCATTTTTCCCGTTTACGTACGGATGCCCAAAGAGGGGAAGGCGTATTTGATAAGTCGATAAAGGCCTTGCAAATGCTAAATGAGGTGGGTTATGGAAAAGAGGGAAGTGGGTTGCATTTAAATCTGGTGTATAATCCAAGCGGTGCTTTTTTGCCTCCGGGCCAGTCATCACTTGAACGCGATTTCAAAGATAGGTTAGGAAGACAGCATGGGGTTGTATTTAATAGTTTGTTTGCCATAACCAATATGCCCATAAGCAGATTTTTGGACTATTTGGTTCAGACGGAGAATTATGAAAAGTACATGGAAGAGCTTTCCAATGCCTTTAACCCTACGGCAGTTGAAGGAGTAATGTGCAGAAATACCCTATCGGTAGGTTGGGATGGTTCTCTGTACGATTGTGATTTCAACCAGATGCTGGACATGAAGTGTTATAAGGTTGAGCATATCAGGGACTTTGATAAAGAGCTTTTAAATAGCAGGGCCATAAAAACAGCCAAGCATTGTTATGGGTGTACAGCTGGTGCCGGTTCAAGTTGCGGAGGAGAACTAGTGTAAAATGCCTGTAATACAATCTTCTTACAAAGCGCCCTTTTACTTGCGTAATAAACACCTTTCAACAATTATTCCCAGTATGTTCAGGAAAGTTTACGGGGTTGATTATGTGCGTGAGCGCATTGCAACTCCAGATGATGATTTCCTGGACCTGGATTGGGTTGAAAATGGAAGTGATCGTTTGATGATCGTTTTACATGGATTAGAAGGTAGCAGTGAACGTCATTACTCCAAAGGGATTGTGAAGCATTTTGTAGACCACGGGTGGGACGGTTTAGCATGGAATGCGAGGAGTTGCTCAGGAGAGATGAACAAACAGCCGCGTATGTACCATCATGCAGATATATCCGACCTAAAGACCACTATTGAGCATGCGTTACGAAAGAATAATTACAAAGACTTGGTTCTGGTTGGTTCAAGTATGGGAGGGGCCATTGTGCTAAACTATTTGATACATGCATCTAAGCCGTTGCCCATGCAACTAAGAGCGGCTGTTGCTCTTTCAGCGCCTATTGATGTGGGAGGAAGTGCCAGGGAATTGGAAAAGTCAGGTAATGCATTTTATCTGAATAGATTTTTAAGCAAACTAAAGGTCAAGATCGCTGAAAAGGCTTCCATGTATCCTGAATTAATAAATACGGAGGGCTTAGCGGATATTAAGCTGTTTTCGGAATTTGACAATAGATATACGGCTCCATTACATGGTTTTGATGATGCGAATGATTTCTATGATAAAGCTTCAAGCAAGAATTATTTGAGCGAAATCAATATTCCAACATTATTACTTATCGCTCAAAATGACCCATTTATGCCTGAGTCATGCTATCCTTACGAGGAAGCATCCACTAATGAAAATTTGTATTTGGAAGTACCCAAACATGGAGGGCACGTAGCCTTTCCTTTAAAAGGAATTAAGTCTTCATGGATGGAAATCAGGGCATTAGAATTTGCTCAAAATTTTATTTAAAAATCTCTCGATTAAGGTTTGGTAATATTGGTGAACCCGTCTATTTTTGCCACTCATTTAAATAGAGCACCTTGCTTTGTTTAAAAGATTACCAGAAAAGCTTCCTTAGCTCTCCCATTAGTTATCGGGAGGTAGGAGCAACAAAAAAGCCTCCTTAGCTCAGCTGGTAGAGCAACTGACTTGTAATCAGTAGGTCACTGGTTCGATCCCGGTAGGGGGCTCTTTAAAGCAGCTACATTTTTAGTAGCTGCTTTTTTTGTTTCCCAAACAATACTTTTTCGCCTATTTTGGAGAGATAAAT
>JAGQYI010000018.1 GCA_020436165.1 Cyclobacteriaceae bacterium
AGTTAAGCCCTTCAGCGCTGATGGTACTGCCGTAACAGGTGGGAGAGTAAGTCGTTGCCAGTTTTTATTTATCTGCCCAAGGCAGGATCAAAGCCTACTACATGTGTGGTAGGCTTTTTTCGTTTATAAGTCCTTAACCATTAGGTTGGAGCGAATTTAATTATTCAACAATAACAGTGTGGAACAATTGTGGCTTTATATACTTCTCTACACTCGCTTTTATTCTTTTAGAATCTGCAGCTAAAATTTTATTATACAATTGTATGAAATAGTCATCTGTTAGGCCATGAACCTTGAGAAACTTAACTTTTGATATTTTGTCAAAAATGGACTCGGTGCCTGATTTGTATTCTCCAATAATGAAACTCTTTACTTTATTTAATTCTTCAGGATTAACCGATTGGTTGATAAGTAGGTTAAGTTCTGATTCAATTAGAGAAATCGTTTCTTCTCCTGCCCCCTTTTTTAAGTCGGCTGATATTTGTAGATATGATGCTTCCTGAAGATGGGAGAACGAAGAGCGAATACCGTAGGTTAACCCTTTTTCTTCACGTATTGTTTGCATTAATCGTGAACCAAAATAACCTCCCCAAATCGTATTACCTAAACTAAGCAAAGGATAATCAGGGTGATTTAAATCAATGGTTGGCAAACCAATTTTTAAGCTGGTCTGTTCACTTAACTCTAACTTTTTAGTTTGTTTGGATGCTCTGGTTTTTAATTCGGGAGTTGTTCTGGTTGTTGATACTGGAACTTCTAAACTATTTTCAAGTAATCTGAGAACAAACTCAATATCAAATTTTCCTGCAATTGTCACAAAATTGATATTTCTAAGTGCACCTTCCCAAAAGTTCAGAATATGCTTTCTCTCCAGTACTTCTACATCTTCAATGGATAAAAGATGACCGTAGACATGTTTGCCAAATAGAGATTGCTTTAAAAGTTTGTTTGCCCAATAACTCGACTTTTGCAGGTTGATATTTATTTCCTGGTTTTTTTTCTTTTTAAGTTTATCAATTTGGTCTTCTGGAAAATCACATTGATTGAACAGGGCAAGAAAAAAAGGAAGTACTTCTTTTAATTTTTCTGACAGGCAGTATAAGCTAAAAGAACTTGAATCTAAACCACTTTGAACCTGTACAAATGCTCCACGGAATTCAAAAAACTCATTGATATAATTAGAGTTATACTCTTTGGTTCCGGATTTTAACAAATGAGTAGCAAAATATGACGCACCGTTAACACTTTCTGATGACTTGCCACCAGAAAATACTACCTGCAGTCCTATTACTTCCTGGTGCTCATCGGAAATACTGTAAACCGGAATGGAATTGCCAAGAATATGGGTTTGGTATTTAAGTGGTTGAATTTCAAAGTTAAAAGAAATCTTTGGGGCTACTGACCTATCCAACATACTTTAGTCTGTAACTGAGGGATCAAAAGCACTTTCGTCCTCAAATTTGAAGTGTAGTGTAAACCTCAATGTTTCGGCCAGAGGGTGTTCCTGTTGTGGTGGAACCAAGTAAGCAAAATCAAATCCGAAAACATTATATCTAAAGCCTACACCAAGCGTAAAATACTGCCTGTTTCCTTTGTATTGATTTTCATAGAAATACCCTAAACGAGCTGCGAAAATCTGGTTATACCAGTATTCTGCACCAGCAGAAATCATAATTTCCCGCATCTCTTCCGAAAATCCATCAGGTGCATCAGTAAAAGAACCAAAAATCCCACTTAGCAGGTTTCTGTTAGGATCTTTGCCTTTTTCGATAATAGGGTTGTTGTCAGAATCATAAAGTATTTCTCCATCATCATCCGTTGCGTAAATAGGTGGAGAAGGAACTAAAAGTTTATTAAGATCCACTGAGAAAGTAATGGAATTATAAGGGTCAATATCTGTGGTAAGTGCAGTCCCTAACCTTAAATTGGTTGGTATAAAATCCTTATTGTCTTGATTTGAGTACGTTACTTTTGCCCCAATATTTGAAATATTTCCTCCAAATGCGAGCAAACCAATTTTGGTATCCAACTTGTAATAGGCCGATATATCTGCAGCCACTGTATTGGCAGGTTGGGCTTCAGTGGTTGAAGATTGGTAATGACCTGTCAAGTTAGAATTGACATAACGAAGTGTTATTCCCAGACTAAAGTCCTCAGTTAGCATTCGTGAGTAGGTCGCATCTAAAGCTACTTCTTTAGGATGAAAATCACCTTGAGGGTTATTATTATCGTCCTTAAAGTATATCTGACCCAAGTCAAAAAACCTCATTGAAACCGCTACTGCCTGTTCACGAGTGATTTTATAATATCCGGAAAGGTAAGACAATGACATATCGTTTACTATTTTGGCAAGCCATGGAGAATAAGACAGGGAAAACCCCATTTTGTTATCTATGAAAGCCAATTTGGAAGGGTTCCAATGTGTGCTGTTCGCATCGGGTGAAATAGCCACACCAACATCGCCCATACCCCCGGAACGTGAATCTGGTGTTATATTTAGAAAAGGAACAGCAGTTGTTATCACCCTTCTATTTTCATCCTGGCCAGCAAAGACTCCAGCGGGGGGCTGTGCCTTTGCCATTTTACCAATAAGAAGAATTGATATGAGAAATAAAAATGACTTTTTTATTGCCAACGTATTTTAATTTAGGTTCAAAGATATTGAAAGTTGGTTAATTTATAATCATAAGTTTACCAAAGCGAGCAGTGCTCGCACCTGAACTACTAGAACGAACAATTACCTTAAAAAGGTATATTCCTTCTGTTAATTTTTGACCTGTTGCGTTTCTTCCATCCCATTCAAGATCATTGATGAGTGAAGGTGCTTCTGAATAGTACGTCTCTTTTGAATAAACCAAGTCTCCTAGTCGATTCAAAACCTGGAGTGTAATCAAAAGTTCATCACCATTTAGATTATGTTTTAATGCAAATATGACATGATTACGCATCGGATTGGGATATGCGCTCAATTCGGAAATCACAGCTTCTTCATCTGGTGCCACTCTAAAGCCAATTTCTTCTTCAGAAAAATTATTATACACATCATACGCTTTAAATTGTAAAGTATGATATCCAGGCTTTATATCTTGAATTGGAACCATTAATTTACCTGATTGATACGAACCTGGATTATATTCAAAATAATCGCTGACTGTAACCGGTTCCTGATCGTCCAAAACATACGTGAGAAGATGGCCAACCTGAGATTTGGATAGATTTATACCGCTTTCATCAAACAAATCGGCTATTAAAAGCGTATTTGAACTGACCAAATCATTGTCATGAAATGTGGAATCTTCCATATATAATTTAATTTGTGGCGGTGTGGTGTCCTTTTGCGGATTTGTGGCTGAACCACTCATTAAAATGGAAACAGACGCACCAGTTGCATCTGTACTATTATTTGAAATGGCATACATCGATATTTTACCATTACTATTTTTATAGTTTATGTCTAATGGGACAACAAACTCAAACGAAAATTCACCTTTGTCAATGTTGGAGGTTCCTACGAACAAGGCGCTTGTTCTTTCTTTGTATTCAAATGGCGCTTCAAAGTTTCCAAGCGTTTTGAGAACAGAAGGGCTATCGTAAACAGTTATATTTACTTTTCCCGAAAACTGATTATCCGGGGTTCCATCAGCGTTTCTCAAAGTGCCGGAAAATCTAACTTTTTCAAGCGCCTTAATCGTGTCTCTCGATTGCAGGTGAAACGAATTTAACGAGTCTAATTGTATGCTCTTTTCAGGGTAGGATAACTTAAGACTAGGGTCTGCAAGCAGAGAGAAATTGCGATTATTCGGGCCATTTAAACTATTGTTTTTGGTAGCCTTGAATATATCACCCAGCATTTTGTATTCCCCATCTTGCTTTTTAAACACCTCATTGTAAAAAGCGAGATTCAAGGTATAGTTTGAAGTTGCAAAAACGGGCCTGCTTGTTGTAATCATTCCAATAGCACCTGCATTTTCTTTTATAACAAGTTCTTCTCCTCCTGAAATTTTGTCTACATCATCATGTCTTCCAAATTCGCAAGTAGCTGTAACAAAGAGAGGGAGAAATTTATTGTTAAGCGCTTCAATCATATCTGTATTAAAAATAACAGATTTAGCCCATTGTCCTTCATTTCCATGCCCTGTGTAATTTATAATAAAGGTCCCATTTTTTATTGCCTGATCAATCGCCTCATTAACTTTTGGCGCTTTTGTTCCGGAAGGATATACATTGATCGGGTAGGAGTCAACATATATTTTTTTTGGATCGAATGAATTATATGTTGTGTCAACGAGAGTGGAGAGCCTTTCAGCATCACCTTGATGTTGGTTATCGTCTCCATTTTCAGCAATAAAGAATACTTTTTTCTTCCAACTTCCAATGTTTTCTTTACTATCGTAAAACTTGATTTTCTCTATGACGATCCGGGCTTCTTCTTCCGATTTTACTGGCAGTCTTCCAACACCAATATCCATCGTATGATCAAAGCCAATATTTTCCTGCCATTCCCCTTCATTATCTTCCATAAAAGTCAGATAATCATCAGAGCCATAAGTTTTCAAGGGTTCGAGTGAGTTTCTGGACTCGTAAATAGGTACAAAGGAAAGGTTAGCTCCCATTATGTTTTTATAATCGTAGGTGCCTTTGCCTAACAATAAAAGTTGTTTGAGCCCGGAATTTTCATATAAATATTTAGCAAAATCACGGATAGATGTTACGTCCTGTCTGCCTGAAGAAAATTCATTGTACACTTGTGTTGTTGTGGCAACTTCGGTTTGTATACCTATACTTGTTTTGTAATTTCCTAAGTCTTTCGCCTGGGCAATAAATTCTGGAGAGGAAATAATCAGCAATTCCGCTGAGGTTATCCCATGTAAATCCTGGTTAGGCACTCTCCCTGAATATTCAGGAGATTGAATTTCTGAATTCGGGTCAAAGGCATAAAACCAATTGGTAGTATCCGATTCAATGTTAGCTTTCCAAATATCATTATTTAAGCTTCCTTTTATTGCTTTAACATTATTGAAAGTGGAAGTATTCCAAACTATCATGCTGGATGTAGCATTGGATATTTGAAGTGTTGAGATATCGTCCGTTTTTTGGGGAATTAATAAGGCAAGTGGCTTTCCACTAAATGAGGTGTTTTGCTGCACCTGGACAAGAAAATAATTTAGATAACCTAATCCGCCTTGTTTTTCGAATATATAATTAACCTCCAAATTACTTCCATCGCTACTTGAAAGCGCAAAAGGAAAAACCTGAATATTTTCCTGTCCCTTAATTGAATATTGGCTGTTTGGAATACTATCAATGTTCTGATCTCCTACTTTAACTCCATTAATATTTAAAGTAAACTTACTGGGGTGGAACGAGGAAGCCATTACAGCCGAGGTTATTTTGCCTTGAGAACCACCAACCCAATTTGAAATATTTGTTTCAAACGTTTGGTTTAAATTATTATCAAATTTTTCGCCATACCATTCTCTGCCAGATGATAAAATATTTGTTTGGTCTAATTCATGAACAAAATAGGCGGTGTGCGAATCAACAACAGGATAGTTTCCGTTAATTGATTCGACTTCCTGAATCCTTTTACCAATGGACTGATTAAAATTCAGGAAATAATAACTCGTATCGCTGTAGAAATTGTTTTCGTAGGTCACCAGGTTATCAGTTTCATTATAAGCTATTTTGTCAGGCCCCTCTGCCCAGAAAATAATTTTATCATTTGTATCAAATGATCCATCGTTTCCATCGTCTACCCATATCGCTATTTCTTCAGGGTCTGAATATCTGAATACATTATTTGGCTGAGGTAAGACCCCTCCGGGATGCCCGAAAAGTCTTATTTTTTCAGTCTCGATGCCAGCTAACGAAATGCCATTGTTTTGGAGGTAGGCCCCGGTAATTGAATATATATTAGATTCGGTTACTGCAAGTTTATGCCATTCGCCTGATGAAAGAACTGAATGCGTTTGCGCCATGCTGCTTATTCCTGAAAGCCATAGCATAGCAAATGAGATGAAGAAGATACCAGCCTTATTCATGCAGTAGGTTACTGTTGGGTTTTATTCGCCAGCAAGGCTAAAAGTGACAAGGCCAGGTATGAAATTATTATTATAGGGAATGACCGGAAGCCTAATATCGCTAATAGAATTGCTGATAGTATAACAACCAAATACCTGTAAAAATTGTTCTTAAAAGAAAAATCTTTGAATTTGAGTGCCAACATGGGCATAGGGGCTACTAACAAAAGTGACAGAAGCAAACTAATAATAAACAATCCCTCAAAACTGTGGAATACAATATTCTGGCTGGGCCAAAAAGCTAAACCCGAAACAAAAAAAGCTGCGGCAGGAGTCGGCATGCCTATAAAACCATTTGCTTGGCGCGTATCTACATTGAACTTTGCAAGTCGCAAAGCCGAAAAAAGGGCCAAAACAAAAGCCACATAAGGCCATAAGCTTGAAGTTGTCTCATTAAGCATTGTAAAAAGAATGAAGGAAGGCAACAGGCCAAAAGTTACCATGTCTGTTAAGGAGTCCAGTTCCTTACCAATTGGGCTCGAAACCTTCAATAACCTGGCGATAAACCCATCCAGGAAATCCAGAAAGGCAGCAAGCCATATCATATAAGAAGCCATTTTGAGATCGCCATTATAACATGCTACCAGGCCTATGCATCCACATGCAAGATTGCCTAATGTTATTGTATTGGGTATATGCTTCTTTATCATTATTTAACTTACTGCACAAAAAGGATTCGTAGCTTTTTCATGGCCAATGGTTGTGGATTGTCCGTGGCCACAATATACTGTTGTATCATCGCTTAGCACAAAAATTTTATTGTGTATACTATTTATCAACGTTTCAAAGTCTCCTCCCGGTAGGTCGGTTCGCCCAATGCTTCCGTAGAAAAGAATGTCGCCACTTACGCAAATTTTCTGTTCTTTATTTACAAAAGCTACATGTCCTGCTGAATGCCCCGGAGCATAAATGGTTTTTAACACCGAATTGCCGAATTTGATTTCTTCACCTTCTTCTATCAAATGTTCTGCACTGGCATGGCGGTAGCCTGCAAAACCATAAGGCTCCGCATAAGCAGGAACCGCATTAAAAGTAGAAACTTCTTCCTTAGGTATCCATAATGGGATGTTATATTTACTCTTAACAAAAGAATTACCTAGTACATGATCAATATGGCAGTGGGTATTCAATACCATTTTGGGAGTTAATTCCTTTTGTTGAATAAAAGAAATAAGTTCTTCTTGTTCATTTTTAGTAAAACAACCCGGATCAATAATTACGCACTCCTTAGTTTCGTCAAACAAAACATACGTGTTTTCACTAAAAGGATTAAAAACAAAGGAATGAACTGTTATCATGTATAACAAATATTGAAATTTGATACAAATTAGATTGATTACGACCAATACACAAAACTTGAAACAAGAATACGATTATATAATTGTTGGGCAAGGCCTTGCCGGAAGCTGCCTTGCATTGCAATTGGCAAGAAGGGGAAAAAGCTTTTTGGTTTATAGCGATCCTAAAGGGAAAAGTGCTTCAAGAGTTGCAGGAGGGTTAATAAATCCGGTTACTGGGCGTAAAATGGTACTAACATGGAGGGCGAACGAACTATTTCCTTACTTACATAAATTCTACAGAGAAGCTGAGAAAACACTTAATTCCAAGTTCTTTTTTGAAATGCCAATTTACAGGCCTTTTGTAAGTATTGAGGAGCAAAATGAATGGCAGGGAAAAAGTACAGAAGAACATTTTGCTCCTTTCTTAAAAAAAATTTTTAGCAAAGAAGAGGCTGAAAATATTGTTGAAGATCCTTTTGGAGGATTGTTACTGGATAAAAGTGGCTATTTGGATACAGAGGCGTTTCTGGAAGGTGTTCAAAAATGGCTGCTAGCTGGTGGACACCTTGTTGAACAAAAATTTGCGCTCGATTCTATAAACTTAAATGAAGAAGCTGTCGTTTATAGAAGCGTTAAAGCAAACCGCATTATTTTTTGTGATGGGGTAAAGGGTAGTGAAAACCCATACTTTAAGGAAATAAAGTACAGACCCGTAAAAGGAGAGGTTCTAAAAGTTGAAATTAAAGAGCAGTTGAATAAAATTTATAATAGAGGGGTTTTTGTTATGCCAAGGAATGGTTTGAATACGGTTGGTTCTAATTACGATCATAACGATTTAAGTTGGGAACCAACGGAAAAAGGTATGGAAGAAATAGAGAGTAAATTGAAAGCATTATTAAAAGTACCCTATGTTGTTAAGGAGCATAAAGCAGGTGTTCGCCCTTCAGTTGCGGATAGAAGGCCGGTTTTGGGGCCAAGCAAATTGGATGAACGTTTGGTTGCATTTAATGGTTTGGGTACAAAAGGGGTATCTTTAGCTCCATTTTTCTCGGAACAGCTTGCCAATTGGTTGTGCGATGGAATTGAACCTGACAAAGAAGTACGTATAGAAAGGTTTTTTAATTAGTTTTATATGAAGTAAAAGCTACGTGAGAAAACTTAGGTCAATATTATTTGTATTTTTTGCTACAACACTTGCTGCTTACGGGCAGCAAACAAGAGAGGTATTTGGTAAAAATCGCCTGCAATACTTTGACTTTGAGTGGAAGTATTACAGTAGCGTAAATTTCGATGTCTACTTTTATGGAGATGGCCAAAAATCGGCTCTTCAAGCGACAGAGTATCTTGAGGAAGAGTTTGACAGAATAACAGATATTGTTGGCTACAGCCCATATTTCAAGGCCAAGATATTTATTTATAACTCCATAGAAGAAATGGAGCAAAGCAATGTGGGTGTTAATCAGACTTCGCACCGCGTAGGTGGACAAACCAACTTTGTGAAATCATATGTTGAAGTGGCTAACCCAGGCTCACTCATTGGTCTAAAGCAAGAATTAGTAGCAGGTATTTCTGAGCTGGTTCTGAACGATATGCTGTTTGGCGGTAGCCTTACAGATATGTGGCAGAACACTTACCTTATGAGCCTTCCTCCATGGTTTGTTCAGGGAGCCATTGCTTACCTTTCCAAAGGTTGGGATGTTGATATGGACGACCGCATTCGTGATTTAATGAAAAGTGGTATTGTTAACAAGTTAAACAAACTTGATACGGAAGACGCGCGGTTTGCTGGTCAATCGATGTGGAACTTCATTGTACAGAAGTATGGCAAGACCAATGTTAACCAAATACTGAATCTTGTAAGGGTTACAAGAAGCGAAGAAAAAAGTATTGCTTTTACATTAGGAGTACCATTCAAACAAATAATGCTTGAATGGCAGGAGTATTATACCAATATGGCCAATCAGGTGGATAAGTCATTTGTAACCCCGGATCCTGAAAAGGCTTTACTAACGATAAATACAGATAAGCACATCAGTTCAATTTCGTTTAGCCCTTCGAGCGATCTGCTGGCTTATGCAGTTAATCAGGAAGGAAAGCATGAGGTGTACATTAAAGATATTGCCTCCGGAAAAACGGAGAAGGTATATACCGAAGGCTACCGGGTAAATGATCAAAAGGTGGATATGGAAATGCCACTTTTGGATTGGCAGGATGATAAGACTCTTGGTATAGTTGAATACCGAAGAGGCGAATACGTATTGATACTTTTTGATATTGAAACAAAAAGCAAACTTTTAAGTCCTTTAAGAAACCTGGAAAAAATAAACTGGATTGATTTTTCGGGGAATGGCCGTTTGGCTGCATTAAGTGCAAACAGAGCAGGCAAAACAGACCTATATCTTCTTAGTGTGCGCAGAAATAAAATAAGGAGGCTTACCAACGATTATTTTGATGATCTGTACCCTTCATTCATTCCCGGCACCAATACTGTTTTATTCAGCTCAAACAGAACCAGTGATACTTTAAAAGTTGATGAAGATGAAATTAAAAAACTAGGAAACAATTTCAATAATTTCACCTTTAATCTGGATACAACAAATAATGTAGTAAGCAGGATTACCAATACCATTAGCAAAGACTACGAGCCATCGGCAAGAAACGACAGGGAGATTTTTTATTTAAGTGACCAGAAAGGAATTACTAATTTATTTAAGTACGATCTCTCTGATAGCCTTTATGTGCAGATTACCAATTATTCAAAGAACATCAGATTATACGATTCAAATTATGATAAGAAAAGATTTGCTTATGTAGTGATTGATGATCAAAAGGAGCAATTATTTGTTGAAGACAATTTTGATTTTGAGAAATCACTTTTTACACCGCTTACTCCAAGGCAGCAAATAGAGCAGGCAAAATACCTTTCCTTGAAAAGATTGGAGGCAGCCCAAAAAAGAAATGAAGCTCCTTTGGTTATTAAAAGAACATCTCCTTCCGTAAACCTCTCCTTAGATGAACCCGATTCTATTGTTAAAGAAAAAGAAGAAGTAGTTGAAAAAGACGATGATGAAACAGGTTTGATTGATACGGATAATTATGTATTTGATAAGGATGTGGTTCAAAAAAAGAAGGAGACTGGTTCTTTTTTAAGCAATTACAAACGAATTACCTACTCAACAAAAGTTAAAGGGCCGTTTCCATACGAGCCTTCCGTAAGTGCCGATAATATTATCACTTCTTGGGTTATTGACCCCTTACGAGGGTTCGGAATTCTTCTTGAAGCCCAGATGAACGATATGCTTGGGAATCATAAGTTTCTGAGCGGGGCAATGATAACAACCGATTTTAAAAGTGGAGACGTTTATGCGGAATACCAGTATTTGAAAAACCTGGTAGATTATTCTGCAAGGTTCGAGAGAAGCTCCTGGTACATGGATGTGGTTGTAGATAATCAGACCAGAATAACTCAAAAGTACGCTAAGAGTACGTTTGAAGTAAGCGCTTCTCTGCCATTTACCCCCAAGTTAAGAATGTCGTTAAAACCATTTTTCACCTATACAAGGTTTCAAGATCTCAGGTTACCTTCAACTACGGGCGGATCTAATATTTTGGCCAATACCGGCAATTCTTATTTGGGGGCAGATGTAGAGTTTATCTATGATAACTCATTGGTGCTTGGTCAGAATATGCTCGAGGGAGCCAGATTCAAAGCCAATTACAAGCACTATGAATCCATAAACGACAGAAGCAGGAGTTTTGATAACGTTAGTCTTGACCTTAGATACTATCAAAAAATTTACAGGTCGCTGGTGTTCGCATCCCGTTTCTATTACGGTAAGTTCTTTGGGCGATACCAACATAATTATTTATTGGGAGGTATGGACAACTGGTTGTTCAGGAACCAGCATGCTCAGGCAGACCCATGGCTACCTGAAGCCAATAAAGAAAACAACGACTTATACTTTCTGGAGCACGTAACATCGTTGCGTGGGTACGACTACGATACCTTTTATGGGTCAGATGTTTTGCTGGCTAATTTTGAACTTCGCATTCCTTTGGCACATATATTATATTCTGGGCCAATAGGTTCAAGCTTTATAAAGAATTTTCAGCTGGTAGGATTTTTAGATGTAGGCTCTTCATGGACGGGTATTTCGCCATTCAAGGAAAATAATAGTATCAGTGTTGTTGTTATAAATGATGATCAAAACTTTGAAGCTGAGATACAAACTTTCAAAAACCCCTGGTTGGTTGGTTATGGCATTGGTATGAGAAGCATGATTTTTGGTTATTTCATGAAGTTTGATCTTGCATTTCCTTATCAGGATAATCAAACGGGAGATGCAAAATTTTATGTTACTTTGGGGCACGATTTCTAAAGTGTCTTTTTATGGTAAAATCGATGACGGGCTTTGGTACTGTAAGTTCTACAGTAGGTTCCTACACAATTATTGTTGAGGTAAAGTCTTTAAATTCCAAATTTTCTGATGTAACTCTGAGAACACCTTCACAGCTCAGTTCAAAGGAAATTGAGCTGCGCAAAAATATTACGGATATGCTCACAAGAGGAAAGATATCCGTTGTAGTAGATGTAACTTCAGATTCTCCGGAAGAAAACTTAATTGATAAGGACCAGTTTCAGAAGTACTACAAAGTGTATAAGGGTATAGCCGAATCTGTAAATGCCGATGCCGGAGAATTGCTAAAATTGGCCATTCAGGCTCCGGGAGTTATCGCATCTCCCAATAACCAGGAATTACCCGAAGGTGTTCTTGAGGCAATTCCTGGCATAATCGAGGAGGCTCTGCTGGAATGCGATAAATTCAGGCAGCAGGAAGGTGATGAGTTGGAATCAAAATTAAGGGACTATATAAACGCTATTAGCCATAATTTGGAAAAGGTGGAAAAGCTAGATGCAGGCAGAGCAGGACGGGTGGCCGAACGTTTGAAAGCTTCGTTGGCCGGCCTTAACCTGGATGTGGAGGTAGATAAGAACCGATTTGAACAGGAACTGATCTATTATATTGAAAAGTTTGATATTAACGAGGAAAAGGTTCGTTTAGCCAATCATCTGAATTATTTTCGGGAGATACTGGATGCTACAGAGCCAGTAGGCAAAAAATTGGGTTTCGTTTCGCAGGAAATTGGAAGAGAGATAAATACGATCGGCTCAAAAGCCAATGATTCTGACATACAGAAACATGTGGTTGCAATGAAAGAGGAACTTGAAAAAATTAAGGAGCAATCGCTTAATATACTATAGTGTCGAGGCATATAATACCCCTCATTTTACGTTAGCGGTAAGGGACTTCGTTTGAAAGTTAACTTTTGAATAGTTTTAGCTGAAATAGATTAATCCATAAGATTTGGTTATTATTTGGTCGGGATTGTACTTCGTATTATATCGGTTTATTTTGTACAAAGTTTAGCTAATTAAGTTATGAAGCGAAATGTAATTATTACTGTTGCCGCTGTTCTGGTGCTTCTTGTTGTTTATTTTGTTGTAAAGGGTAATCGAGACAAAGGAGTATCAGATATATTAGTAGATGCTAATCAGGGAAAATTTCAAGTAGATGTGGAGACCACCGGGGAACTTGAAGCCAAAAACTCAGTGGTTATTTATGGTCCAAGAAATTTAAGAGAATTCCGAATAGGGCAGGTAAAAATCGATAAAATAGTTGAAGAAGGAACAGAAGTAAGGAAAGGAGAATGGGTAGCTACTCTGGATAGGTCTGATTTAATGAATAAACTTTTAGATGCGCAATTAGAGGTTGAAACTGAGCAGTCTAAATTTACTCAAACCAAGCTAGACACCGCATTGCAGATGCGCCAGGCAAGAGATGAACTCATTAACCTGAAGTATGATATCGAAGAAAAACAGATCATTCTTGATCAGTCAAAATTTGAACCGCCTGCCACCATTAAACAAAATGAAATTAACCTTGAAAAAAGCAAAAGAGCGTATAAGCAGGCAAGCGAAAATTATGATATAAAAAGGAGGCAGAACATTGCAAAAATGCAGGAGGTAAATACCAACTTGCGTAAGGCCGAAAAAGAGTTGGATGCCCTTAATAATGTAATGTCAGAGTTTAACATAATAGCGCCTGAGGACGGCATGCTTATCTATCGGAAAGGTTGGGATGGCAAGCCTATTAAGGAAGGCTCTGCCATAAGTGCCTGGGATCCCGGAGTGGCTACTTTGCCCGATCTTTCAGTAATGATTTCCAAGACCTATGTGAACGAGGTGGATGTTCGAAAAATAAAAATTGGTCAAAAGGTTGAAGTTGGATTAGACGCTTTTCCTGACAAAAAACTTACCGGTAGAGTAATTAAAGTGGCAAATGTGGGTGAACAAAGACCCAACTCTGATGCCAAAGTATTTGAAGTTGATATTCAGATTGATGGCAGAGACGACCTTTATCGGCCATCAATGACTACGAGTAATAAAATTATAATCAGCCAGAAGGACTCAGTTATTTATATTCCTTTGGAATGTCTTCATTCAAAAAACGATTCTATCACCTATGTGTATAAAAAGGAAGGACTTTCTGTTAAAAAACAGGAAGTGGAAATAGGTGAAAATAATATGAATGATGTAATTATTCTTAAAGGAGTTTCAGCAGCAGATCGTCTTTACTTATCTATCCCCGATGGATATGAAGATGCTGAAATTTCGTTACTACCAGAGTTGAACGGGAAAAGAAATATAAAGAAGCAGGAACCTGTTGAGGACAAGCCCAAAGAAAAGACCATTACCTTACCTGATGGACGAGTAATAACGGTTCCGGCAGATGGTCAGGGCAGAGGAAAAGGAATGTGGAACAGAAAAGGAGATAAAAATGACTCTCCTAAGGTTAAGGCAGACAGTACCGGTAAGTAATTTGGTTTACTATGAAGGCTAGTGAGATTTTTTCAGTCCGGTTTATATCTAATTTCCATATTGCATTTGATGCCGTTCTTGCAAATAAGGTAAGGTCATTCCTTACTGCTTTGGGTATCATATTTGGTGTGGCGGCTGTAATTGCCATGCTTGCCATTGGTAATGGTGCTCAGCAGGAAATCCTGGAACAAATAAAGTTGGTTGGTGTAAATAACATTGTTGTTACACCCATTGTACCTCAAACAGAAGAAAAAATTTCTGAGAACTCGGATGAAAATGAAAAGCAAAAATTCTCACCCGGGCTTACCCTTCGAGACGTAAATGGTATTTTGGAAGTAATCCCTGACATAACACGAATCAGTCCTGAAATAGTGTTGGATACTTACCTTATAAAAAATGGGCTCCGTAGGTCTGCCAAACTGGTTGGCGTTACACCCGATTATTTTACTATAACAAATTTTCAGCTTGCAGAGGGCAAAATGTTCAGCGAACATCAAATGGAAATTGGCGAACCAGTATGCATTATTGGTAATAGTATTAAAGTAAAGTTCTTCCCTACCGAAGACCCAATTGGAAAATCCATTAAAATGGGTGGAGTTTGGCTTAAGGTAATAGGGGTATTGGAAGAAAGATACGTTTCCCAGGCAAGTATTTCCAAACTTGGAATTAGAGACTATAACCTTGATGTTTATACTCCAATTCAAACTGTTTTAGTGCGGTACAAGAACCGTGATCTGGTAACAGAGTCTATGATTCGGGGTTCAAATACCTCAAGTGGAGGTTTTATAATAATAACAGGAGATGGTTCAAGTGAGGACGACTCCAAGCCTCGGGAGAATTATCATCAAATAGATAGGTTGGTGATACAGGTTGACAATACTGATTTACTAAATCCTACAGCCGAGGTGCTTTCCAGGTTTCTTGAAAGAAAACATCTGGGAGTGGTGGATTATGAAATAACCATTCCTGAGCTGTTGCTTAAGCAACAGCAACGCACCAAGAGTATTTTTAATTTTGTACTTGGAGCAATTGCGGGTATCTCCTTGCTGGTTGGAGGGATCGGAATTATGAACATAATGTTGGCATCTGTGATGGAGCGGATAAAAGAAATTGGTCTTAGACTGGCTATTGGTGCCCGTAAGCAGGACATTATCTTACAGTTTTTAAATGAAGCTGTTATGATAAGCGTGTCCGGAGGATTGATAGGGGTTATTTTAGGAATGGTTATGGCTTTTATTGTTTCTAAGGTGGCAGATATACCTACTATTATCTCTCCTTTTTCAATTTTATTATCATTTGGAGTAGCAGCTACCGTTGGATTAATCTTTGGAATTACCCCTGCCAAACGGGCTGCCGAACAAGATCCTATAACCTCATTAAGACATGAATAAATCAATTGTTATTTTAATAGGTGCTCTGTTTTTTGTTTCAGTGGCATGGGCCCAAACCAATGTTTATACACTTGATGAGATTGTTCAACTAGCACGTTCAAAATCACCCGCCTGGTTGAGTGCGGAAACCAGAAAGGAAAATGAATACTGGCAATTTAAAACATACAAATCAGACTATAACCCGCAATTGGTTTTGGATGGCACTTTACCTGCATTTAGAAACACAGTAACTGCAGTTCAACAATATAATGGTAGTCAAGATTTTTTTGCTGTTCATGACAATACAATACAATTGAATTTAGGGTTAAAGCAAATAGTAAGTGTAACAGGGGGGGAAGTTTCGGTATATACAAATATGCAACGCTATGACAATTATCAAACGCCTTTTACTAAGTATGGAGGTAGTCCAGTTTCGATTGGCTTGAAGCAACCTGTTTTTCAATTTAATCCATATAAGTGGAATAAGAAAATCAAGCCATTGGAGTATGAGGAATCTCAAAGAGCTTATTTTGAAGAATTAGAGCAAATTTCGATTAATACGACCAGACGTTTTTTTGACTTAATGCTCGCGCAAATAAATTTAGAAATAGCGAGAAAAAATGTAGATAGCAATGATACGATTTACCAGATAGCCAAAGGGAGATTTAACTTGGGTAATATAACTGAGAATGATCTATTGCAGCTAGAATTAAACCTTTTAAACTCAAAGCTGGATGTTTCACAGGCCTTGGTGGATCAGCAATCTGCTTTACTCAATTTGAAATCATTTGTCGGTCTTTCAGATACAGATTCCATTCGGTTGGTATTACCTGAGAATATACCTGACTTCGCTGTTGATGAAGATATTGCACTATCAGAAGCTAGAAAAAATAAGTCGGACATGGTAGGGTTTAAGAGAAGAGAGCTAGAGGCTCAACAGGAGGTGGCAAGAGAGCGACAGTCTACAGGTGTAAACATGGATTTAGTAGCGTCTTATGGATTAAATAATGAAGGCCCAACTATTAATGATGTTTATATAAACCCTGAAAGTGGATTACAGTTTGGTTTAGAAATGACTGTTCCGGTATTAGATTGGGGAAGGCAAAAAGCCCGTGTTAAAACAGCAGAAGCTAATCAAAAATTAGTCGAGTACCAGTTGATCCAAGATGAAGCTACTTTTGATCAGGATGTGCTTACTCAGGTAAGAAATTTTAATTTGTTAAGAGACCAGTTGGGTGCAAAACTGAGAGCAGACGAGATTTCACAGAAAGCTTATACTGTTTCCAAGCAGCTTTTTTTAATAGGTAAAATAACTATTACTGAATTGAACGCTTCATTGGCCTCAAAAGACAAAGCAAAACAAGAGTACATTAGTTCACTTCGTGATTTTTGGTTAGCTTATTATAACTTGAGAGAAAAAACCTTGTACGACTTCCAGCGCAACCAATTGTTGTTGCGAGATATTCAGACAAATTAAATTTTATACCTTACCGATATAATTGAAAGGAGTTATGGCTTTTAACTCCTTTTTTATTTCATCAGAAATAGCAAGTCCATCAATAAATGCCCGTATTGACTCTTTGGTAATTTTTTCGTTTTTTCGGGTTAGGTCTTTAAGAGCTTCATAAGGTTTTGGGAAACCCTCTCTACGTAAAATATTCTGAATTCCTTCTGCTACAACAGCCCAGTTGTCTTCAAGGTCAGCGTCAATAGCATACTTGTTAAGCTCAAGCTTGTTCATGCCTTTCATAAGAGATTTTAATGAAATAACCATATGTGCCAAAGGCACACCAATGTTTCTTAGAACTGTAGAGTCTGTAAGATCTCTTTGCAGCCTTGAAATTGGAAGTTTAGCTGACAAGTGCTCTAAAAGCGCATTGGCCAAGCCCAAATTGCCTTCGGCATTTTCAAAATCAATAGGGTTAACCTTGTGGGGCATAGCAGATGAGCCGATTTCTCCGGCTTTGATCTTTTGTTTGAAATACCCCATGGATATGTATTGCCATACATCACGCGCAAAATCTATGTAGATAGTATTGATGCGTTTGAGGTTGTCGAACAACGCAGCAAGATTATCATAATGTTCAATTTGGGTAGTTGGAAAGCTTCGTTTCAATCCTAAGTTCTTATATACAAAACCATCTGCAAACTGGTGCCAGTCAATAGAAGGGTAGGCCACGAAATGTGCATTCATATTACCCGTTGCACCTCCAAATTTAGCTGTGTAAGGAATTGTTTTAAGCGAACTGAATTGCCCGTTTAAACGAGCGCTAAACACCTTCATTTCCTTACCAAGGGTAGTTGGGGAAGCCGGCTGCCCATGAGTTTTGGCTAGCATGGGTATGTTTGCCCATTCTTCTGCCAAGCGATCAATAGCCTTTTTGGTTTCTTCCAGCATGGGGGTCAACACTTCTTTCATCCCTTCTTTTAATGAGAGCGGGATAGACGTATTGTTAATATCCTGTGAGGTAAGCCCAAAGTGAATAAATTCTTTGTATTGTTCCAGCCCAAGCTTGTCGAACGCTTCCTTTAAAAAATATTCGACTGCTTTTACATCATGGTTGGTTGTTTTTTCTGTTTCCTTTATTCGAAGCGCATCGTTCTCGCTAAAGTTTTTATATAAGTCTCTAAGCTTTTTAAAGGTAGTTTTTTCGAAAGAAGCCAGCTGAGGCAATGGAAGTTCACAAAGTGCAATAAAATACTCCACCTCTATTCTAACTCTGTATTTTATTAAACCGAACTCCGAAAAATAAGGCCTCAAATCAGTGGTTTGTGTCTGGTAGCGACCATCAATGGGAGAAATAGAAGTAAGTGGAGTTGAATTACTCATTTGCTTGTGTTTGGAAGGTGCAAAAGTAGTGAAAATTGGCAACTGGAAGTTGTCATTAATTAACTTTCCTTACAGGAGTGGTGGTTTTTGTTACTACTTTTGTGCCTTGTATTATTAACTATTAAAAGCTGTCAAATGGCGTTTGGATTTTTTAAGAAAAAGAAAAAAGAAGGAGCAAAAGAGCACTATCATTCACTAACCGTAAAAGAGGTTGTAAGAGAAACAGCAGATGCTATCACCATTGTTTTTGAACAACCTGAACCACCAATTGAGTATAAGGCAGGTCAGTTTCTTACTTTGCTGGCAGATATCAACGGGAAAAGTGTGCGCAGGGCATATTCGTTAAGTTCTTCACCATTCATAGATAAAGATTTGGCCGTGACGGTAAAAAGGGTTCAGGGAGGTGTAATGTCAAATTACCTGAATGATACGATAAAGGCAGGAGAAGAAATGGAGGTAATGGAACCCATGGGGCAGTTTACCACAGAGTTCAAAGCCGATAATAAACGGCACATTGTAATGTTTGGTGGAGGAAGCGGAATTACCCCATTAATGTCGCATGCCAAATCTACCATGGTGCAGGAACCTCACAGCATAGTCTCGCTTATCTACGCCAATCGCGACATCAATTCAATTATCTTTAAGGATGCGCTTCAAGACCTTGAAACAAAATATGAGGGCCGATTTCGTGTAATCCATATTTTAGATAATGCGCCATTGGAATGGCAGGGACCTTCCGGTTTGCTCAATCATGAAATGCTAAACGACTTACTGGAGCGAATTCCGAACTGGGGTATTGATAAAACCACGTACATCATGTGCGGACCAGAAGGTATGATGAACAATGTGGAAACCCTTCTGGCGCAACAAAATATACCGGCAGATCGCATTTTTAAGGAAAGTTTTGTTGCCGGAACAATAAATAAGGAAACTGGTGCAGCTACCGATACTGAAATAAAAACACAAACCGTAACCATTATTTACGAAGATGAGGAATACCAGGTAGTGGTTGATCCTAAAACTCACATATTAGATGCTGCACTTGATATGGATATTGATCTACCTTACTCTTGTCAAAGTGGTTTATGCACTGCCTGCAGAGGTAAATGTGTTTCGGGTAAAGTAAAAATGGATGAAGAGGAAGGATTGTCGAAAGCTGAAAAAGAAGCAGGCTACGTTCTCCCTTGCGTATCTCACCCACTTACTGACGATGTAAAAATTGAAATTGGGTAAGCTAGTGTTAGAGTAATGAGTATTGAGTAGTTAGACTTTTAAAGTTTATGTTGCCAATACTCGTTAGAACATTCTCAATACTAACTACTCAGTACTTGAGTACTATTTAAATTATGGAAAGAAAATTTTTAGATAAATCATTTCAGGTAACTACCTGGGAGGAGCTGAAGCCCTATTTTAATGAATTGCTCGAAAGAGAAATAAACAGTAAGGTAGAACTGGTTCAATGGTTCAAAGATAGAAGCGAGTTGGAATCGGTAGTGTCTGAAGACCTGGCCTGGCGCTATATTAAAATGACCTGCGATACAGAGAATGAGCAGATTCGGGATCGTTTCAATGACTTCATCCAAAATATTGAACCTAAGATAGCTCCACTTTCAGATGCTCTCAACAAAAAAGTAGTCCAAAGTGAATACTTGAAAGATGTTGAAAAGCAATTAGGTTATGACATAATGATCCGGGAAGTGAAGAAGGAAATAGAGCTTTTTAGAGAAGAGAACATTCCACTCTTCACAGAGATGCAAACGGAATCGCAGAGGTACGGGCAAATTTCCGGAGCCATGACCATAACTCTTGATGATAAAGAGTTGACCCTGCAACAAGCAGGTGTTGAACTGCAAAGCACGGATAGAGAACACAGGGAGAAAGTCTACAATCTGATTTCAGCAAGAAGACTAACCGATAAGGAAAAACTGGATGAGCTATTTGATAAACTAATAGCTGTTAGGGATAAAGTGGCTAAAAATACAGGCTTCGCTAATTACCGCGATTATAAATTTAAAGCCATGGGGCGTTTTGATTACACTGCCCAGGATTGCTTCGATATGCACGATTCTATTCAGCATGAAGTTGTGCCCATTTTAAACCAACTGGCTGCAAAGCGTAAGGAGCAGTTAAAGGTTGATGATTTACGACCATTTGATAAAGCGGTTGACCCGGAAGGTAAAAAGCCATTAAAGGCTTTTGAGTCGGGTGATGACCTGCTCCAAAAAAGCATTAAAGCCTTTGGTCGGATTGACCCTTATTTTGGAGAGTGCCTGCAAAAAATGGACAAAATGGGACATCTTGATTTGGTGTCAAGAAAAGGTAAAGCACCCGGAGGCTACAACTATCCGCTGGCCGAATCAGGAGTGCCATTCATTTTTATGAATGCTACTTCTACGCTTCGCGATATGGTTACTCTGATGCACGAAGGAGGCCATGCGGTGCATGCCTTTTTGGCCGACCCGCTCGAGCTAAACGATTTCAAAAGCACACCTTCGGAGGTGGCCGAGCTGGCCTCCATGTCCATGGAGTTGATATCGATGGATGCCTGGGACGAGTTTTTCAGTAATGAGGAAGATTTAAAACGAGCCAAATTGGAACACCTGGAGCAATTGATAGAAACCCTGCCTTGGGTGGCTACCATTGACAAGTTCCAGCATTGGATTTATGAAAACCCAAACCAGACACATGAAGAGCGCAAAGCCGCCTGGAACCAAATATTTGATGCCTTTACCGATTCCGTAACCGATTGGGAGGGCCTTTCAGTAAATAAAGACTACCTGTGGCAAAAGCAGTTGCACCTGTACGAAGTGCCTTTTTACTACATCGAGTACGGTATGGCGCAGCTTGGGGCAGTAGCCATCTGGAAAAACTACAAGGAAAATAAAAAGAAAGGGTTGGATGGCTATAAGGCAGCTTTAAAATTGGGGTATACTAAAACAATACCTGAGATATACGAGGCAGCCCAAATCAAATTTGATTTTAGTCAGGAATACATTAAAGAATTGATGAAGTTTGTAAAAGGGGAAATGGAGGCGTTGTAATGAAGTTAAAATCAATCTTATTGGGTTTTTGTTCTATTCATTAATTTGATCAACCTCTTTTCTTCAGGAGTCCACTCAAGAAAATATTTTGGGTATGTTGCTCTAATGGTATCATATTCGTAGCCCCATCCTAATTCATCAAATGTTGTATTGAACAACTCATCGGCCATATTGTTTCTCAACGAATCAACTGTGTAATGCATCATGTCCAAGCCTTCAATATACCTTTGATAGTTTATAGTATCATCAGGGCTGTAAATGATCAGATAGTTTGGCGAATATTTTTTAATGAAGCCTGCCATTATATGTTCAATTTTAGCCGCATTAAACTCTTTGCCGTTAAGCAACATTGAATTGGGAGTTATTGTAAATTCAATTCGGTTATATTCTTTCACATCATTGATACGGTACAACAATGATTCAGGGAATCTGATGGTGTATTTTGAAGGGTCAAGATTTTCGGCTGAATCTAAAAGTGAAACTAATTCTCTAGAGTAAACTGGAAACAGGGTTTCTTGGATACCCCAATACTTGAAATAGGGATATGAAGAGGGGTACTTTGAATTCTTTGGGATTGTTGAAAACTGTATACAATGTACACCTTCTTTTCTTAGTTCATTCTTAAACCAATTAATTTGGCTTAACCTAGTATTCTTATCGGCATGTAGATTAATAATAAAATAGTCTCGTTCCCAATTGGATAATTTGTTTTTTTCTAATTCAATAACTTTTTTGATCTCGTTTGGATTTACTTGGTTTTTTGCATCATTCCAGAAAATTAAGGGAGTATCAGATTTTAAACGATCAAATACCATGTAAACATCAGTGGTTAAAGAAAACCGCTTAACTCTTGAGAGCGACTTACTTTGTGGTTCTTCAAATGGATAAACTAATTCCACATATTTTAACCTCAATTGGTTATTGATTTTTTTGTAATCGATCAAATTGAGGGAAGCATATAAGATACTTAAAGCTAAAAATGATGGGAATGCAAATAGAAGCCATTTATAAGATATTCTTACTCCTAACCTTAAAGTCTGAGACCATATTGTTAGGAACAGTAAAATGGGTAAAGAAATCAATAACCATGGAAAATCATTAATAAAATCTAATTCATTTTGTTGTGAAAATGAAAAATATAATATCCCCAATATTGATGTCATTCTTGCAAATAATGCAAGGAAGTTCAAAGTAAAAAAAGCTTGATTGTTAAGCACGTTTCTTTGAATAAATTTTAATTTTCTTTGTCTATACTGTACAGAATTTTCTAAAATAAATTTTGAAGTAATATAGAATCCTATCACTACAGCAATTGAGGCATAAAATAAGTTGTAGAAGAAGTTTTCTTTAGTACTTAATTCAAGATAATAACCGGATCCGAAACCGCTGCTAATGAGTATTCGAAAAGATTCTCTAAATATGTAAAAGAGGGCATAAATACCAAATGAATATCCGACTCCAATTATAACACCGGTACTGACTCTTTGCTTGGCAACAACATTTTTAGTTCTTAAAAAGCCTTTTTTTAAAGACATATAAATTATCTCTTTGGATTAGCAATATAGTATTTGCAAAATATCCGGTCAATAGTTAAGCAAATCTTTTGTACGCACTATGTAAAAATTCGTTCTTTGCTACATCTGTCCTATTTTTGGTGTCGTTTAGAATTAATTAGTAACAAATCAATTGAAAAGACCGGAATGGATTTTTGTGGGAGCTATTGTAATCATAGCCTCCTACTTTACATACAGTTATTTTTCGAGAAAGAATTCCTTTAAGGAATGGGATCTTGTTCCATCCAATGCCACCCTGGTTTATGAAACAAAATCGGCTATCGATATTTGGAACAAGTTGGTAACCTCCAAAGAATGGGAAACCCTGGGCGAGATCAAAGAGTTTGCCTCTATGAATCAAACTCTTCAATTGCTCGATACCCTAAGTGGAGGCAATGGGCAACTTGCCTCAATAATTAATAGCAGCAATCTATTGATTTCGGCTCATGTTACCTCTCAAAATAGTTTTGGTGAGATATTCTATATACCCTTAGGACAAACAGGCCATACTGCATTTCTTAATCTATTGATGAATGCTCAAAAAGAGCTCAAGCTCAAAAAGAACCAGAGAGTGTATCAGTCGCAAACTATTTATGAATTGATAGGTTCGTCTGCCA
This sequence comes from Cyclobacteriaceae bacterium, assembly GCA_020436165.1. Classification (GTDB taxonomy): domain Bacteria; phylum Bacteroidota; class Bacteroidia; order Cytophagales; family Cyclobacteriaceae; genus JAKISE01. The sequence continues at coordinate 23,652 of JAGQYI010000018.1, forward strand.
AACTATCTTACATTGTTCACAAAAATACGCTTGTGATCAGTAGTGAGGCCTTTTTAGTGGAGGATGTGGTGCGAAACATCCAGTCCGGATTTGAAAATAACTTCAGGCATAAATACCCAATGCTTAAGGGTAACCCAAGCTTTGCTACCGATGAAGGCAACTTGTATGTAAATGGAACAGAATTGCCCCTTTTCGCGGATACTTTTTTAAGTGTAAAAAATAAAAGCTATGGATCAACACTCTTGGCAACGGCCCTGTTTTTTGATTTATCGCTCAGCGACAACGGGGTGCTTGCAAGTGGGTTTGCGTTTAAAGGCAATGAAAACTCACTCATAACCACCTTTAAAGACCAACAGGCTGTTGGGTTTAATTTAAATAACCTAATCCCTGAAAATACCGCAGTACTTGAACATTATGGTTCATCAAACATGTCAGGTTGGTATCAAAAATGGCTTGAGTTAATCAAAACAGGCAAAAAGAAAGATAAAGTTGATGAAGAGACAGGCAAAAAATTTATCGATTTTATGGGTAAGGAAATGGCTGTACTTACCCTGCAGTCGGTTGATACGGAACATCCTGACAAGCTTTTTATTGGAGAGCTTTCCGACAATGCAGGAATGTACAATCTCTTAAATAAAATAGCAGAAAGTCAACTGAGTGAAACAAATGATAGCCTGTACGTAGAAGGGTATGCGGGATATGAAATACGATTGATAGACAAGAAATCTGTTTTAGAGCAGTGTTTTGGTTCTTCTTTTAAGGGATTTGGGAGTACCTATTATTTGATTTATGGAAACTACCTGATTATTGCTAACAGTGCTGAAACTCTGAGAAACTGGATTATAACCATTGAAGACGATTATACCTGGGGCAAGTCTGTTCAAATGAATACCTTTTTTAAGGATATGCTCACCGAAGCCAATTACACTTACGTAACCAACCTGGAATACAGCTGGAACCTGTTTAGGAACAATTTCAATGAAGAGGTAAGAAACTGGGCGACACAAAACTCTTCACAAATTAAAAATTTTGGCCTTGTAGCTTTCCAGGTTTCGAATCTCGACAACAGGTATTATGCAAACCTCAATATTAGTTATCGCCAAAAGCCTGCTTTGATTGTAAAAAATAATGTTAAGGATAAAACCACCATTCAGTTGGTTAATCCAATTGCTGTAAAACCCAAAGTTGTACGAAATCACGCCAACGGGGCATGGGAAATCTTGGTTCAGGATTCGCTGCAGCATCTAATGTTGCTCAATGCCAATGGGGAGGTTTTGTGGGATGATTCATTGCGTGCAAAAATGAGTGATGCTGTTTTCCAGCTTGACTACTACAAAAACAATAAACTTCAGTATTTGCTTCATACGGATAGTTCACTTTATATAATTGACAGAAACGGAGATAATGTAGCCAGCTATCCTGATAAAATGGATTACAGAATTAACCAAATGTTCCTGATTGATTACGACCGGTCTAAAAACTACCGCATTTTGCTAAGCGATTACTTTGGTAATTTGCGTATGTACGATCAGGAAGGGAATTCATTGGAAGGCTGGAACCCCAACGCATTTAATACAACATTAACAGATGATATCTTTCACATTAGAGTTAGAGGCAAGGACAGGATTGTAGTGCCTTTGAGCAAAGGTGTGGTGTATCTTACAAATAGGAGGGGAGAGCCCGTTCCCGGTTTCCCTCTTGATTTGGGAGTAGGTTTAACTACAAATCTGTTTTTTGAACCTGGAGATAGTTTTGAAGACTCTAAGTTCACGACTATTTCCAAAGACGGGCTGGTGATTCATTTTACAATGGCAGGAAAAATGCTTTCGCGGAATCAACTTTTCAAAGAGTCAGCACAATCCAATTTTGAACTCATACCGGAAAGCCAGGGCAAGGATTTCGTTTTCGTTAGAAACGATCTTGGTAGGTTGGCAGTTCTGGATAAAGAAGGCGGGGTGCTTTTTGAAAAAGACTATGTTACACCAAAAGAAAGGATTGTTCAGTATTATAATTTCGGTGCAGACCGTAAGCTTTTTGTAGTTAAGAATGGTTCTACGGTTTACTTGTACGATCAGTACGGGAAGTTATTAAATGCAAAACCATTATCGTCTGATTTTCCCGTTTCGGTGGTGTATTTTAGCAACGACAATGTTTGCCAGATTTACCTGGCTCATTCAAACACAATAGAGATAAAGCAAATCAATTTCTAATGAAAATGATCAAGTTTCTTTTCAGGAAGGGAACCCTGCAAATAGCCTTAGTTTCTTTTTTAGTTGTATCTGGCATTGAAGCCACAGCTTTTCAAGAAGAACTCTCATCACCCAGAGCTTCAGTTAAGTATTTGAAAAAGTACACTTCTGCAGATAGTGCCGATTATGGTATGGCTTCAAAGCTGATTTCAGGGAAGGATATATTTTTAGCACGTAAAAGAAGGCAATATATTCAGGATATCAGAGAGGCACTGGATGCATCACGTTTCAGGTGGATATTAGATTCTATCTCGGATAATCCGAATTATAAAGCAGCTGATGGTTCCTCAACGTACGTTATTGTTGCAGATATATCCTTGGCCAGGCAGGGAGACCAATGGCTTATTTCAAAGCAGACAATTAATAACTTGCCCGATCTTTTAAAAGGGCTTGGAGTTATTTCGGAGAATGAAAATAATCAGAATGAAGATGACGGTTCCAAAGGAGTATTTGGTAAAAAGAACGAAACATCATCTACATCTGCAAGCAAACCCAAAACAAAGGATCTACCCGAGGTAAAGCTTGATCTTTCAAATCCGAGAAGTTTGGTAATTGGATTTACAAAATATACCAGTAAAGAAGATTGGCGTCCGGATGTAGCACAGCAAGTTATCTACTATAAATTTTTACCGCACAAGGAAGAACGCATCGAGCGCATCGAGCAGCTCAAACGGTTCCTTGATGGAAAGGGTGTTCTCATCAATGTGGCTGATGTACCCAATGATCCTGATTATGTGGATACCCTTCACATGAATGCGCATGAATATGTGATTACTCCACGCTTTGCCGAGCTCTACCTGCAAAAAATTGGGGACCAATGGTACCTATCTGAGGAAACGACAAAAAAGATACCTGAATTGTTTGAAAGGGCTTTTCCGTTTGGCTCCGACAGGCTTTTGCAGTATTTGCCGAGTGATCAAACCAAATACCTTGGCCTCATGCTCTGGCAATACCTTGCCATATTGAGTCTGGTTATTTTCGGTTTCTTGTTTAATAAGGTGTTAAGCTGGGGCACACATTACGTAATAACCAGAATCCTTTTTAGGGTGGGTAAAAAGAAAGTGGCCACTTCCTATATACGGCCGGTTGTTCGCCCATTAAGCCTTTTGGTTGTACTGGCAATTGTCAATATGTTTTTACCAATTCTTCAGTTGCCTTTGGAAGTGTCGCACTATTTAGGCCTGGCTATTTCTGCTTCCTTACCATTTTTTGGTACACTGGCTGCTTATAAAGTAGTAGATATAGTAGCACTCTATTTTGAAAAGCTCGCACTAAAGACCGAATCAACTCTGGATGACCAATTGGTTCCGCTTTTTAGAAAAATAGCAAAAACATTTGTTATTGTAATAGGCGCGGTTTTCGTATTGGCAAACCTCAATATAAAGTTAGTTCCTCTCCTGGCCACGTTATCCATTGGAGGTTTGGCATTTGCCTTAGCAGCTCAGGATACTATCAAAAACTTCTTTGGTTCACTTATGATTTTTGTAGATAAACCTTTTCAGGTAGGTCAGTGGATATCGGCAGAAGGTATAGATGGTACGGTTGAGGAGGTAGGATTGCGTTCAACACGGATACGAACATTCTCAAACTCGTTAATTTATGTACCCAATGGTAAACTGGCAGATGCCACGATAGACAACCATGGGCTTAGAGCTTACAGAAGGTTTAGCACTCAACTGGCAGTAACTTACGATACTCCACCTGAACTTATTGAGGTGTTTGTTGAAGGGCTTAGAAGAATAGTTTTAGAACACCCAAACACCTGGAAAGATAATTTTAATATCTATTTAAATGATCTGAACAGTCATTCGTTGGATATTAAATTCTACATCTTTTTTGAGTTGCCTACATGGGCAGAAGAATTAAAAGCTAGGCATGAGATTATTATGTCGATACTTAAGCTCGCACATACATTGGGAGTTAATTTTGCTTTCCCAACACAGACATTGCATATTCAGGATTTACCCGGACAGCTTTCATTGGCTCCCACATATCCAAAGGTTGTAAATGCCAGAAAAGAAATGGAAAAATTCTTTGAGAAAGAAGCTCCAAAGCAGCCTGATTCGAATAAAGTTTAAGTATTTGTTAAAGTATTCTAAAATCTTTTTTTGAATTGTTTGATTAAAATCAAAAAGCGCATATTTTTGCATTCCCGAATTCAGGCAGGGGCCTCAAAAAAGGCATGAAACACTGGGTTTGGAAGTTCATTTTGTAATGTACCTTAATTGCGGGGGGATACCAAAGCGGCCAACTGGGACGGACTGTAAATCCGTTGTCGTATGACTTCGTAGGTTCGAATCCTACTCCCCCCACATCGCCTTCCGAAGCTTTAACGTAGGAAGGCAGTGTTCACCGAAGCTTTAGCAAAGGTGAGCAGTGTAAGCCAAGGCAGGTAGCACTAGGTGAACTTGTTCACCTTTGCTAAAGCTTCGGTAAACAAGCGGGAGTAGCTCAGTTGGTAGAGCGACAGCCTTCCAAGCTGTAGGTCGCGGGTTCGAGCCTCGTCTCCCGCTCAATTCTTGACTGCCGATGTAGCTCAGGGGTAGAGTACTTCCTTGGTAAGGAAGGGGTCACGGGTTCAAATCCCGTCATTGGCTCTATGGTTGGCTCATCTTTGATGCAGTCAAGTATTAAAATAAGTTGCGATTGGCAACAAAGTGAAAATTGCAGGGTAACTTGCAAAAGCTATTGAAAAATAGCTGTTTGGGACAGGTCGTAAGTAGACGCTGTTCTTTTGGTGTTTAATAAATTTGTGAAACTAAATATTAACTAATAGGGATTTTCAAATATGGCTAAAGCAACCTTTGATCGTTCAAAACCGCACGTTAATATAGGTACCATTGGTCACGTTGACCACGGTAAAACTACATTGACCGCTGCTATTTCAAAAGTATTATCAGAGAAAGGCCTTGCAGAAGCAAGAGACTTTTCATCTATTGACAATGCTCCTGAAGAAAAAGAAAGAGGTATTACAATTAATACCGCTCATATTGAGTATGCTACAGAAAACAGGCACTACGCACACGTTGACTGTCCAGGTCACGCTGACTATGTGAAAAACATGGTTACAGGTGCGGCCCAAATGGATGGTGCTATCATCGTGGTAGCTGCAACCGATGGTCCAATGCCTCAAACTCGTGAGCACATCCTTTTATCACGTCAGGTAGGTGTACCTGCGTTGGTTGTGTTTATGAATAAAGTGGATTTGGTAGATGACCCTGAGTTGTTGGAACTTGTTGAAATGGAAATCAGAGAATTGCTTTCTGAGTACGATTTCCCAGGTGATGACATTCCTGTAATTGCTGGTTCTGCTTTGGGTGCACTTAACGGTGAGGCTCAGTGGGTTGAAAAAGTGATGGAATTGATGGAAGCAGTAGATAACTACATTCCACTTCCAGAGCGTTTGATCGACAAGGATTTCTTAATGCCTGTAGAGGACGTATTCTCGATCACTGGTCGTGGTACTGTTGCAACTGGTAGAATTGAAAGAGGTATCATCAACTCTGGTGATCCTGTAGATATCATTGGTATGGGTGCTGAAGGACTTAAGTCTACAGTTACTGGTGTGGAAATGTTCCGTAAAATCCTTGACAGAGGTGAAGCTGGTGATAACGTAGGTCTTCTATTGAGAGGTATCGAAAAAACTGACATCAAGCGTGGTATGATTATCTGTAAGCCTGGTTCAGTTAACCCACATGCTAAATTCAAAGCAGAGGTTTACGTTCTTTCAAAAGAAGAAGGTGGACGTCACACTCCATTCTTCAACAAATACCGTCCTCAGTTCTACTTCAGAACAACAGACGTTACAGGTGAAGTAAAACTTCCTGATGGAGTTGAAATGGTTATGCCTGGTGATAACGTAACTATCGAAGTTACTTTGATCAACGCTATCGCTATGGAAAAAGGACTACGTTTTGCGATCCGTGAAGGTGGTAGAACAGTAGGTTCTGGTCAGGTTACCGAAATTTTAGAGTAATCTAACTCAAACATAAAATTAACTAAGTGCGTTTCATAATTTATTTGAAACGCACTTGTGTTATAAATATAAAATGGTATTTTTGCACTCCCAATTTGGGTAGTGCCACCATACGGGTGTAGCTCAATTGGTAGAGTAGTGGTCTCCAAAACCATTGGCTGGGAGTTCGAGTCTCTCCACCCGTGCTAAAAAATTAAACTACTGTTTAGATGCAAAAGTTGATAACATTTATAAAGCAGTCGGTCGTAGAAATGAGAGACAAAGTTTCTTGGCCAAAGTATAAGGATTTGCAAAGTAGCTCAGTACTTGTACTTGTAGCTTCGGTGATTTTCGCCTTAATGATTGGTGTTTTCGACTACGCGTTTAACAATGCAATGTCTTGGTTTTATAGTGCATTTTAAACAAGACTAAGATGAGTGAACTAAAGTGGTATGTGCTCAGGGTAGTAAGCGGGCAGGAAAAGAAGATAAAGAGCTACCTTGAAACGGAAGTAGAGAGAGAAAAACTTCAGGAGTATATTACTCAGGTACTTATACCTTCTGAAAAAGTATATGAAATGCGAAATGGTAAGAAAAGAGTGCGAGAGCGCAATTTCTTTCCAGGTTATGTGCTGATAAATGCGGATCTAACCCATGGGGAAGCGAGCCACGTGGTAAACTCCATTCCTGGTGTGATCGGCTTTTTGGGAGAAGGAGCAGGAACGTCAAAAGTTCCGGTGCCTTTGAGAGAACGTGAGATCAACCGAATAATGGGTAAGGTAGAGGAAGTTGATGAACACGAAGAAAAACTGGACGATCCTTACATTGTAGGAGAATCTGTGAAAGTGATGGACGGTCCTTTCAGTGGATTTACAGGTACAGTTGAAGAAGTTTTTGAAGAAAAGAAAAAGCTTAATGTAATGGTGAAAATTTTCGGAAGAAATACACCGGTTGAGCTTAACTATATGCAAGTAGAAAAAGTAGACTAAAAAATAAAATGGCAAAGGAGATAAGTGGATATCTGAAATTACAAATTAGAGGTGGTGCTGCAAACCCTTCTCCTCCTGTAGGACCTGCTTTAGGTAGTAAAGGTCTTAACATTATGGAGTTCTGTAAGCAATTCAATGCCAGAACACAGGAAAAACAAGGACAGATCTTGCCAGTATTGGTAACAATCTATGCAGATAAGTCATTTGATTTTGTAATTAAAACACCTCCGGCACCTGTAATGTTGCTAGAGGCAGCCAAGAAAAAGAAAGGTTCTTCTGAGCCTAACAGAAATAAAGTGGCTACGGTTACTTGGGATCAGGTAAAAGTTATTGCTGAAACAAAAATGCCTGACCTTAATGCATTCACAGTAGAATCTGCCATGAAAATGGTAGCAGGTACTGCAAGAAGTATGGGTATAAAAGTTTCAGGTACAGCGCCTTGGGCTAATTAAGACATAAACGATGGGAAAGTTAACAAAAAATCAAAAAGCGGTCCTGGATAAAGTAGATGCTGCAAAAGAGTATGCTATAAGCGATGCCGCTCAACTTGTGAAAGATATCACTTTTACCAAGTTCGATGCATCTGTGGATCTGGATATCCGCTTGGGTGTTGATCCTCGTAAAGCAGACCAAATGGTAAGAGGCGTTGTTACGCTACCTCACGGTACTGGTAAAGAAATGCGTGTTTTGGTACTTTGTACTCCTGACAAAGAGCAGGAAGCCAAAGATGCCGGAGCTGACCACGTTGGGTTGGATGATTACATTGCAAAGATTGAAGGTGGTTGGACTGATATAGATGTAATTATTACCATGCCTACCGTTATGGCTAAAGTTGGTCGTTTGGGTAGAGTATTGGGACCAAGAGGTTTGATGCCTAACCCAAAATCGGGTACTGTTACACTAGAGGTAGGTAAAGCCGTGCAGGATGTTAAAGGTGGTAAAATCGACTTTAAAGTGGATAAAACCGGTATCATCCATGCGAGCATAGGTAAGGTTTCATTTGATCCTCAAAAGATCAAGGAAAATGCTGAAGAAGTAATACACACCATTGCTAAGTTGAAACCAGCTTCTGCAAAGGGTACTTATTTCAAAAGCATTAGCATGTCAAGCACTATGAGTGCAGGACTTAAAATAGATAAAAACTCAATTTCAGGATTATAGTCATGACTAAAGAAGAAAAAGTAAGAGTTGTTGAAGAGCTATCAGGAAAGTTTGAGGAGAATTCAAATTTCTACATTACAGATGCCTCAGGGTTAACTGTTGCTCAAGTTAATGCCTTTAGAAAACTATGCTTCGAAAAAGGAGTTGAGTACCACGTGTATAAGAATACACTTATTCAAAAGGCACTTGAAAAACTTGATACGGATTACACAGAGTTTTTCGATAATGTATTAAAAGGCTTTTCTGGGATTATCTTTTCAAAAGAAGCAGGTAATGTTCCTGCCAAAGTGATCAATGATTTCAGAAAATCTAGCAGTCTGAAAGACAAACCTATGTTAAAAGGCGCTTCCATCGACACAGATCTTTTCATAGGCGAAGAAAACTTAAAAATGCTTAGTGAGCTTAAATCTAAAAATGAGCTTATTGGTGAAATTATTGGTCTTCTTCAGTCTCCTGCTAAAAATGTTGTTTCTGCTCTTCAGAGTGGTAAGCATACAATCGCAGGCTTGGTTAAAACCTTGTCTGAAAGGGAAAATTAGTATTGAACATTTAAAAATTGGTTGATAAAAATGGCAGATTTAAAAGCATTCGCTGATCAGTTGGTTAACCTAACTGTAAAAGAAGTAAACGAGCTAGCCGAAATTCTTAA
>JAGQYI010000019.1 GCA_020436165.1 Cyclobacteriaceae bacterium
AACTACTGGATACAAGGCATTTGCCACATAACCAGCCAATATGGGTAGCAATTTACTACTTTTTGGTAAAAAAATGTTACATTCACTGTATCATGCCAATACCCGATTTTGTGAATATACAGGAGGTTAAACGGTATTGAAGATCGCTCTCAAAAAAAATTAGAACGGATATCCTATGGCAAAGTGAATAACCACGGGTTCTGTTTGCTTTATGTTATCAAAGGGCGGGTCGTAAAACCCTCTGTCCAAAATAAACCGTTTGCCCAGGGGCCTGGCAGGGTCAACCAGCTTTACCGCTGCATCTAAGCGGATAAGCAAAAAAGAGAAATCGAATCGTAAACCAAAACCACCTCCCAGCGCCATTTGGCGTATAAATGTATCAAACTTAAACTGAGACCCCGGTCGCGCAGTTTCTTCTTTTAGTGTCCAAATGTTTCCGGCATCCAGAAAAGCAGCTCCCTGAAGAAACCCTATTATTTTTTGCCGGTATTCAACGCTGGTCTCGATCAATAGCTCTCCCTGTTGTTCGTATTGGTAGGTTACATTACCGCTTTCGTCCACATGGTTATAGGCTCCGGGGCCCAAACGCCTGGGTTTCCACGCTCGAATACTGGTGCTACCGCCACCAAAAAAGTACTTCTCATAAGGAAGCACATCGTTATCCCCATACGGCACTGCAATTCCAACCCTTCCCTTAAAAGCGAGGCTTCCTTTACGCCCTTTCGGTGTAATTTGCCTGTAATCGACCAAAGCACGCACAAATGAGTAAAGCTGAAGGGAATCCCTGTTGATAAATTTTGTGGATGTCCAAAGGTTGTTAAATACACCACCGGGTTCCAGCGAGGCACTAAAATAGCGGCCAACCCCACCTTGTCCAAAGTAGTTTTTATTATCAATATAGGTTAGGCTGAAACTTGATACCAGCGCATCGTCAAACGAGTTTTTAAGGTTGTTTCCCAGGCTATCCAGTTCTTCAAGCCGCTTCTGGTAATCATCTGAAATGTAGGGGGTACGTATCAGGTTAATATCAAACAGGTTAAACTTAAATTGCTTTTTATTCTTGGTGGTCCATGAATAGGAGTTGGTTCCATTTAGTATCGTTCGTTCAAATTCAGGACGTTTTGTATAGGTGCCTCCAATTCTAATCTGCGTTTTGGGGTCAAAAAGCCCCAGGCGCAGCTTCGTTTCATCGCTGAATGGGAGAAAGAACTGCGGGAATGTGACACCCACATTTGCACCTGCTTCAATGGTGTACAGGTTCTCAGGGTTAGAAGCCGCAGCTACACCCTCAATACCTACATGCCCGTCAATACTGAGTACCCCCAGCCGGTGTATGATATTTCGTTTTTTTACCGAAGCACTAATAAATGGCCCCGGCAAACCATACGAAGTAACACTGAGCCCCGTTTCTGATGAGAACTGGTACTTTGGCAAAGGACTGCTAAAAATATTGGCAATAAATTTACCCCCGGTGGTATCGTACGATATGTTCACAAATTTGAAGATATCCATGTTTGCCAACTCGCGCTGGGTTGAGATGGTACTCTCTTTACTGTAAAGCTGGCCCGGCTTAATAAATATTCTCCTGTTCAGTATTTTCTTTGAGTATTGAGGAGTAAAATAATTATAGGTTACTCCCTGATACGGGTAGGCAGTTCTTTCTTCGTTTGGGCCTCCCTGAATGGTGGCGTCTGTTGTAAAAATAACAGAATCGATCCTGTAAAACGGGTGTTTTAATTCGTTGGGAGGCAGAAGTATTGCCAGATTGATGGCTACTTTGTGATTGCCCAGCGTTGAATCAACTTCGTACCTGATGTATTGTTTGCTAAAGCTGAAATGTCCATTGTTCTTTAACAAGGTTTCTATTTCGTCTCTTTCTTTGGCAAGCTTCGACTGGTCGTATTGTTCACCTTTAACCAGAATCTTGTTGTCCCTGTTGGCTACCAGCGAGTCGATCCTTTCATCTTTTATGTCGTAGTACACGGAATCTATGATAAAAGGAGTTTTGGGCTTTACATAGTAGGTTAGGTAAGCCCTTTTTCTAAAATATTTTACCTTAAAATCAGTGGTGGCATTAAACCATCCTTTGGAAACAAGGTAGCTGTCAATGTTTTTAACGGAAAGCTCGGTTAGTGTACTGTCAAAATAAACGAGAGGTTCACCCCAACGCATAAATAGATTACCGTTACGCAGGGTGTTGTCCACTTTACTTATTTTGGTGTTTCGTTTGTTGGTTAGCTTATTTACTTTTTTCTTGTGCGAAGCATGCTTTTCGATCTTGTCATTGTATTTCTCTTCAATTTGCTTCTTTTCGTTTTCGTACGTTACGGAGTCGTATCTTTTTAATCCCTGATTATAAATGGCAGCGTAATAAAAGATTGGCAATCCCAATAATCTCCTGTTCTTTTTTTGTGCCAGTTGCTGCCTTAATTCTTCAAGGTTCACGCTTTTTGGAGTGATTGTTTTTTGCTTATAAAGCACATATTTGCCTTCTTTGAACTGTTTGGTGCCAACACACCCAGACAAAAGGATAATGAGTGCTGCCATTAAGGGCAGTTTTCGGGTGATTAAAGGCTTATTTATCAATGTTATCAAAAGCAAAAATCAAATATATTAAGTCGCTGCATGCAAAAAAAAACAGAATGCAGGATAAGTTGTTTCTTGTAGAAGGATTAAAATCTGTGCTTGAGTTTTTAAACAGCGAAATGAAGGTGCACGAGGTGTTTGGAACGGAGTTGTTTTGGCAACAACATAAATTGGAAATTGAGCATTCAGGAGCTCATTTTGAAATAGCTGATGATGCAGCTTTGAAACAAGCGGGCACGCTTAGTTCCAACAATGCAGCCCTTGCATTGGTGCACATACCCGAAGTTGAGTTGGACGGTCTCCCAACTAATAAATGGACAATAGCGCTTGATGGTATTAACGACCCCGGCAATCTGGGTGCAATCATTCGTATAGCCGACTGGTATGGAATCGACCGAATAGTTGCTTCTGAAAATTCGGTGGATGCGTACAATCCTAAAACGGTGAGCGCCAGCAAGGGTTCGCTCACACGTGTAAGAGTGAGCTATGCAGATCTGGGGGAAATGCTCAAAGGTTTTTCAGGCACTATTCTGGGGGCAGATATGGAAGGCACCGATGTTCATACGATTAGCCCTTCAAAGGGAGGAGTGCTTCTTATGGGAAGCGAATCGCACGGTATATCTAAAGAGTTGAGCAATTTGCTTACACAGCGTATTACCATACCAAGGCATGGTGGAGCTGAATCGTTAAATGTGGCTGTGGCCACAGCAGTTATTTGCGATTGCCTTACAAGAGGTTGAGTAACCCACTCTTTAGCAGCTTAGATCAGCCAGGGAATCATCCTTTTTGTTTTTTGCATGTATTCCCGGTAGTTATCGCCAAATACTTCTGTAAGCAATTTTTCTTCTTTCTTTAGTTTGAACCAGAATGAAACAAACACGATAAGCACGGCAATTATGGCCCTGTAGTCACCTACAATAAGTGCATTGCCGCAAAACATCAGTAGCAAGCCTGTGTAAATGGGGTGCCTAACAAGTTTATACGGCCCCCTTATAATTAACTCGTGCTTTTCCTTTTTCTGCACAGATAGACTCCAGTTTGTGCCCAATAAAAGGCGAGACCAAATGGCTATTGCAAAGCCCAGAAGGCAGGGGATAAGCCCGATTATCCCTACCAGGTTGGTGTGCTCCACAAATTTTTCCCTGATCAATGTATGGCCAAACCAATCACCAGGACCAAGTAAATAAAAAGCAAGCAACAGAGGCATCCAGTTAAACAGCAAACGTTGGTGCCAGGGTTCTGAGCTTGTTCCTTTCTTGCTAAAAAGAGCGTAAAGCAACCAGACCAAAAACAGTGTGCCCCATAGTAGGCTCAGTAACACCTTTATATATTCGCTCATTGATTCGTGGTTTGTGGTTGCACTTTTAGTTTTTTCTTGAGCCCGAACAGGGGCCAAATGAGGTGAATCCTTCGTATAAAAAACTCATAAATGAGCCATGAACCGCCAAAGGTTACTACTATCATTACGCCCGATTTTGGAAGGAACCCCCAGCTCAGATCCATAAGATAATAGGCTATTATGAGCATTACCGACTGGTGAAGAATGTAAAAAGGATAAACGGCCTGGTTGGCGTAAGATAATGTTTTGCTCGGTTTGTTCAGATACCTGGAGGCGTACCCAAAAAGCGTAAGTATCCACGACCACAGGTTGAATTCCTTTAAGAAAGCTTCCGTAAAATGCCGCCAAATGGAGTCTTCGAATATAATTATTTCCGAAAGCCATAAGGCAAAGCCAATCAACCCCAAATAAAGGAACAACCTTCTGTTTGTTTCTACTGTTTTCCAAAAGGTTTCTTTCACGCTGATCAGTAAAAAACCATAAAAGAAAAGAAAAATGTAGTTGGCAATAGCAAACCAGTCACCGATCAGCGCATGCGTTACAGGAAAAAAGGGCTCCACCAATGATTCAATCAAATAGAGAGGAATTATAAACAGGTACAGACTCAAAGGTTTAGAGACAAGCTTCTTTACCCAGCGTATCAAACGGTTGTTGTCGTGCTTTCTTAAGTACAAAAAGGCAGGAATAAGCACCAATGAAAAAAGCAACAGGTAGGGGAGAAACCACAGGTGGTGCCAGCTTAAATTACCCTCCGGGTAGATTCCCTGAAATGCTTCCGAGGGCCAATAGCTAAAGTAATTACCATGAAACTGCCCTTTGGCAATTCGTTCGATGTATACCTGTGGAGGCACAATTAGCAGCATTCCAAATACCAGTGGTATAAACAATCTTTTTATTCGTTCCCATGCAAATTGTCTGCCTGTTCTTTTGGAAAGGGCATAGTACGTGCCCATACCTGATATCACAAACAGAATAGGCAGCCGCCACTGGTTTATGAAAGCCATGGGATAGACCAGCCAGTGATAAGTTACATTGTTTTTTATGTGAAAGTCCCAGGGAACAAAGAACATTCCTACGTGGTAAAAGATGAGGAGCCCGAAGACAATTACCCGAAGCCAATCCAAATCGTATCTGCGCATAGCTGTTTGTTTTGGGCAAACATAAGAGCAAATTCAGTTGAAAAAATGGCTTTGGGACAAACCGCAAGGTTTTGTGACCAATGGCAAAACGAATTATTGATACATGGATATTTTTCGTTCAAACTCCTGGATCATGCTACGGGAAACCGGGATGATTTCATCTGTTTCTTTGAGTGTTAGCCTGTACCCCTGCGCGTTGCCTGCTATAGTTTTAACCATAGAAAGGTTAACCAGATACGAACGATGCGTTTTACAGAATTGATCAAAGCCGGCCAGCTGAGCTTCCAGCTCTTTAAAGGTTATGCGTTTAAGTAGTTTTTCGGTGGTTTCCCCGTTTTTCAGATAGATTTCCATATAGTTTTTTTCTGCTTTGGCAAAAAGAAATCGATCTAGATCCAGGTTAAAGTTATCGGCTTGAAGTTGCGTTTGAATGAACAAGCTGGCAGGACTGTTTGCAATTCCAGCATCAATTGAGCCAGATACAAATGCCTGCGCTTTGGCCTGATTGTGTTTGTATAGCCTGTTGTAATTGTAGGGTAGAAAAAGCGCAATGAACAAACTGCCAATTAGCAGGGTATTCCTTATTTCCTCGAAAAAATATCCCCACGACCAATTGTACGGATTATCATAAATAATGTCGCGGATAAGAAACTGGCCAATACCAATGGCAATAAGGATTATTAAAAGTGACAGTATTTCCTCACGTATCTTCCATTTTTCCTCAATGTTCTTGATCCTGCTGAGAAGGTAAAAACTACCTCCAAACAATAGCGATGAAACGGCTCCATGCAGTGCACATATCCAGAAGAAATTCATTCTGTGCTCGGCTCTGTTTACGATAAAGGGTTCAAAAAGGTAGTTGAAGAACAAGGACATCAGAAAAAGAATGCCCGTAATGGTCAACAGGTGCCTACCCTCGTAATAGAAGGGGTAGGGTTGGGATAGAAATTTAGCTAACCGGGCTCGCAAGGGGAACTATAATTTATGTATAAAGCTAAGCGTATTTTTTTGTTTCTTACCGCTAGCTTTCAATCTTGCGTTAAATCTAATACTTGCCTTTTGTGATTGCTTTCAAAAGCCAGCTCTATTATACGAATGGTTTCCAGTGCTGATTCAGGTGTAACTTCAAGTGCTTCTCCCTGTGTAATTGCATTGTAAACATTCTCAAACAACCTCATGTAGTTTCCGGGTTCGGTTACAATCCTTTTTCTTTCGCTTGTGTTTAGAAGGCCATAGTTTTCCTCTTTGTCTTGGCCCCAATGGGCGGTTTCCGGCAACTTGCCTTCCCTAAGTAGTGCTTCCTGTGGATCAAGCCCGTATTTAACGAAACTGCCTTTGGTACCATGCACCATAAATCGAGGCCCCAATTCCTTAATCAGCACACCGGATTTCAAAATCACCCTCAATTTATCATAAAATAGAATGAGCTCGAACGTATCATCTACTTCTCCTTGTTCTCTCGCCACACGCAAGTCGGCAAATAGAGCTTTAGGTTTGCCAAAAAGTACAAGCGCCTGATCAATGAGATGAGGACCCAGATCGTATAAAACTCCACCGCCTGGTTTTGGTTGGTTGTGCCAGTTGGCGGTATCTAAATTTGGCCTGTGGCGATCAAAATGAGACTCAAACTCAACAATATTTCCGAGCTTATCCGAATTCAGAAGCTTCCTGATGGTTAAAAAATCGCCATCCCATCTTCGGTTATGGAAAGCAGTTAGAACCTTGTTTTTTTCTTTTGCCAGAGAAATAAGCTCTTTTCCTTCATCAGTGGTAATAACAAAAGGTTTTTCGATGAGCACATGCTTATTACTCAGAAGCGCCTTTTTTGCAAATTCGTAGTGGGTGGAATTGGGTGAGGAAACGATGATAAGATCGATTTCAGAGTTTTGGAAGAGGCTATTCACATTTTGAGTTACCTCCACTGATGGGTATATCTTCTTTATTTCCTGCTCTCTACTTGAGTATATATGCTTAAGTTGGAACCCCGGATGGCAATGAAGAAAAGGAGCAATAAAAGATCGGCCGGAAAGGCCAAAACCAATAAGGCCTACGCTAATTATTTGCATTTTTTTTAAGGATAAAGTTACGGATTATCCTCTTTTAAACTATCCTGTTTGATCAGCTGGTCAATTACAACAGGCACATCCAGTACATCAATCTTCTTAACCCTTATTTTTTTGTCCTTGTCAAGAATGTAAACTGTTGGAGTTGAGCGAATATCGTAATAGTAACGGAAGTAGGTTTGGTTATTCAGATCTGCCAGGTTTATCCAGCCAAGGTCATCCTTTTTAATAAAATCCTTCCACTTCTTTTCATCGGTAGAAATGTCGACCCCAATTACTTCCACACCTTTGGCTACCAGATCGGGGTAATTCGCATAAAGCTCCGGAGTCTTCTTCTTACAGTGTCCGCAGTCCGGATCGTAAAAATACAGCACCAAATAATTGGCATCAATGTCACGTATATTCACCTCTGCTCCCAGCGTATCCCACAGCACCAGTTCAGGAGCAGGGTTGCCAATAAAATTCGGCTTTATCATATTGATCCTGTTCCTTAGCTTATCAATCGTTTCCTGGGTGGCCCACTCATCAGCCTTACCGGTAAGATAATAATCCTCAACAAGGTGCACAAACACCTTATCAAAATCGATAACCGGTGATCGTTCGTATTTATTTGCCAGTGTTATGAGCAGATACCTAAACGTTTCTTTGTTTCCTTTTGCCTTATCCAGCAACTTGTCTACTTCTTTTATAACCGAATCCGATTGCTGAACAACTACGTTGTCCAGGTAATCGTTGATCTTGGCATCGAGCAATGGAGAACGAAGAGTGCCCGGGTCGGTTATATCAATACCATCCCAAAAGTGGTTTTTGTAATAAAGGTATTTATAGAGTTTTACATCCTCGGTTCCTTCGGGTGCTTCCGGCACTCTGGGCGATTGCATTAGCGTGATTAGTTTGGCGAGCAGGGTTCCTTTGTATTCTTCTTTTAACTGGTCCTGAAATTCTTCTACTTGTTTGTTGATGGCATCCATTTGCTCTTTAATCAGGGCTTTTTCTTCCTCTGTGGAGGTGCTATCGTAGCTGTCAAGTATAGGTTTGCTTTTTGCTTTCATTTCAGCAGTAAAGCGCTGGAGTTTATAGAAGCCTTCATTTAAAGGACTGTTTTTTATTTTCATGGTTTGCACAAAGTCCGGTGAAGTGGCCTCTAACGAGAACTTTTGGTCTTCAACAAGAAATTCAAAGTAGTTATTAGGAGTGTAGTAAAAATATATACCTGGCTCCAGCTTCTTGATGCCTTCAAAAACAGCTTTTCCATCCACTACTTTAGCGGTATCATCCAGGTAGCGTTGGGTGGCAAAGTGGTGCCCTAAATAGGCCACTGTATCGGTTGAGTTACGAACAGTGGTTTTAATGGAATAGGTTTGGCCAAGAACGCTAAAGGGTAGTGCCAAAAACAAGAATACGAGTTTACGCATAGTACGAATCTAAAAACTCAAATCTAAACGGTTTTAATGCATTGTGGGTGCCAATAACTTAAAAAAAGCCTTCACTTTTTTGCGCTGCTTCTTCTGCAAGATCGTGTGCATTTTCATGACCCAGGTACCTGTCTATAATATTATGACCCACATACAGCAACGGAGTAAGCACAATAGCTACCACGAATTTGTAGATATAATTAATGATGCCAACAGCCAAAACCTGCTTGAGTGACCAGGAAGGATTGCCAAAAATGTAAAAAGCAATGAACAGCACCACGAAGCTATCCACTATCTGAGACACCAGGGTAGAGCCGGTAGCCCTAAGCCATATCATGCGCTCGCCTGTTATCTTTCGCAGCTTATGAAATACGAATACATCCAGTAGCTGCCCCAATAAAAACGCTGTAAGAGAGCCGGCAATAATGCCCAGCCCCTGACGGAATATTTTTCCAAAAGCAAAATTAATATTGAACGGATTTCCGTTTGGGTCACTGTTGTTGATGTCAAGCCAGAATTTAGCGGGAGGCAGGTGTGTTACTAAAAAAATGACCAGAAAAACGTATAAGATAAGAATGGCAGTGTAATAACTTATTCGTGTTACGCCTTCCTTACCAAAATATTCATTAATGATGTCGGTGGTTATAAAAACGATGGGCCAAATAATAGCACCAGCAGTTAAGTTGAAATCGAGCACAAAATCGCTCATGAGATGAATTTGAGCCGGGGCCAGGCCAAGGGCAGCTTCTCCCGAAAATATTTTAACTCCAATGAGCTCAGCCACAACGGCATTGGTAATGAATATTCCTCCAAGTATTAGAAAAAGGTAGGTCTTTTTTTGGGAGAACGAATCTTTGTATTTCACCATCTTTCAAACATAAACAATTTATATGTATCTGTAGATTGCTTTCTCACCTGTGGTCTGATAGCCTGAAAGCGGATGGCTCGCAATGCGTTTCTATTTCAATGGTATATCAAAAGTTGTTCCTTCAATGGCCAGGTAGCTTTCAGAGAAAATCTTCCTGGCTTCTTGTTCAAAAGGAGAGAGGTCTTTATATCTGGCGGAGAAATGGCCAATGAGCAATTTTTTTGCTTTTGCATCTTTAGCCAATTGTGCTGCCTGACCGGCAGTAGAATGAAATGTATTACTTGCCCTTAGTTCATTTTCGTCCAAAAAAGTGGCTTCATGATACAGTACATTTACTCCCTTTAGTTGCCTTTTTAAATGTGGTAAGTACCTGGTATCTGAGCAATACGCATACGAGCGGCTGGGAAATGCAGGCAAGGTTAGCTCGCTGTTCTTGTAGAGCAATTGGCTATCATTCCCGAAAATATCTTCTCCCTTTTTTAGCCGGCCAATGTTTTCGAGTGAAAACCCTTCCGGTAATTTTTCCTTATTTATTCTTACCTCGTGTGGCTTTTCCAGAAACAGAAAACCGCTGCAATCGATCCTGTGCTCCAGTGGAATGGTTGAAACCGTAATGTGTTTGTCTTCATAGATTATACTTTCCTCGTTGGCATTGTATGGGAAAAAATTAACCTTGTAGCGAAGCGTGGTATCGGAGTATTTAAGATGCAGGGTTATGATGTCTCTTAATCCAAGTGGTCCGTAAAGATTAAGGGCAGTGGTTCTGCCCTGGAGGTGCATAGAAGAAAGCAGGCCAACCAGGCCAAGGTAGTGGTCGCCATGCAAGTGGCTAATAAAAATGGCGTTTATCTTTTGAGCGCTAAGCTTATATCTCTTTATCTGATTTTGTGTAGCCTCTCCGCAGTCTACCAAAAAATGTTTGTTCTTGATTTGGATATATTGAGCCGTATGGTGCCTTCCATAGGCCGGAATGGCCGAATTTGAACCAAGAATTGTTACCTTAAAGGGCAATCTATTCCTCCTCTCCCGAATCTTTTATTTCGCTTTCTACCTCGTGCATGAAAACAGCATCCACTGCTTCTTCAATGGTGGGTAGAATGTTTAGCACTCCATCCAGTTGTGAGATCTTGATAAGTTTCATCGTGTGCTCAGATAGCGAAGCCAAAACGAAAATACCTCCATCCTGCTGAATGGTTCTGTTGCCAACAAGCAGTGAGCTTAGCCCGGAAGAATCGGTATAATTAACCTCCGAAAGGTCAAGAATTATGTTTTTAACTCCTTCTGCATTAAGTGTTATTAATTCAGTTTTTAACGCAGGTGCAAGCAGAGAATCAAGTTTAGGTTCATTCAGCTTGAATATTGTGTAAGATTCCTGTTTATCTATAGTGTACTTCATTGTCTCTGGGTTTAAAAGTTCAGAATTACCTGAAAATTCGGCAAGTAAAATTATGAATTTGTTTCCAAAAAAGCATTGTACTTACCCATTTGAGTTTATCCAATTGGTAATGTTTTGTTCTATTCGTAACGATATATTTTCGGTTCCGGCCTTTACAAAGTGATCACCGGTAAAAGACTCATATAACTCAATATATCTGTTGGATATCTGGTCTATGATCTCGTCTGTCATTTCAGGCACTTTCTGGCCTTCCTGGCCCTGAAAGCCTCCTGCAATTAACCATTGGCGCACAAATTCCTTAGAAAGTTGTTTTTGTGCCTCTCCTTTTGCCTGCCTTTCCTCATAGCCTTCTTTATAAAAATACCTGGATGAGTCTGGAGTGTGTATTTCGTCAATAAGGTAAATAACGCCATTCTTCGATCCGAATTCATATTTGGTGTCTACCAGAATCAGTCCTTGCTTATCGGCCATTTCACTGCCCTTTGCAAAGAGTGCCCGGGTATATTTTTCGAGCTTTATATACTCATCTTCGCTGACCAAACCTTGTTTCAAAATATCTTCACGAGATATATCCTGATCGTGGCCTTCTTTGGCTTTGGTTGTTGGAGTGATGATCGGCTCGGGTAGTTTATCATTCTCTTTCATGCCTTCGGGCATTGGAACACCACATATACTTCGCTTACCTGATCGGTACTCGCGCCAGGCGTGGCCGGCCAGGTAACCACGAATCACCATTTCAACCGGGTAGGCATCGCATTTAACACCTATGGAAACATTAGGGTCTGGTGTAGCCAACAGCCAGTTAGGCACAATATCCTTTGTTGCCAGCAGGTTCTTAGCAGCAATTTGATTGAGCACTTGGCCTTTAAAAGGAATAGGTTTTGGAAGTACTACATCAAAAGCTGAAATACGGTCGCTGGCAACCATTACCAGGTAGTTTGCGAACGAATATACATCCCGTACTTTTCCCCTGTAAAAGTTGGTTTGACCCGGAAAAGTGAAATCTGTGTTCTTAAGCGCGTTCATAGGTGCAAAGGTATTTCAATGCGCTTTTTTGTTGAGACAATAAGAAAAAATTATTCTACTTTTTTTGACTCCACCAGTTCACCGTTATCATAAATCTCTATGAGAATATGCTTACCATTAGGGAGGTATGTTTCCCAGTTGCCTACTTTTTTATTTCCACCATATTGTCCTTTTTGCTGTAGGTTACCATCTGCATAGTAAAATTCGGCAGGGCCATGCTTTTTATCAGATTTATAGGTAATACTGGCTTTGGTCTTACCATTTTCGTAATATATTTTCTCTATTCCCACTTTCTTATTTCCAATATAGGGTGTTTCTTTTTCAAGCTGACCCCCATTGTAGAATAGCTTATGTGTGCCGTTCTCCAGGCCGTTTTCAAACGTGGATACCTCCATTAACTGGCCATTGTTGTACCATTTTTTCTGCACACCTTCAGGTTTTCCATTTACAGTGTAGGTTTCTGCACTTGGTTGTCCGTTGGAGTAATATTCCTTTACTTCAGAATCTTTTTCATCATTTGAAAAATGTCCTTCCATTTTTACTTTTCCGTCCTGATAGTATTCAACGTTTTTGCCAACTTTAAACCCATTGGCATACTTAAACTTATGCTTAAGCTCTCCATTGTCGTACCAGGAGGTATTGTCTCCATTTAGCTTGCCATTCAGAAATTCACCTTCAATTATCTTGACACCTTTTTGGTTGTAGGTAACAAAATTCCCATTACGTTTTCCTTTTTCATTGCGGGCTTCGGTGTCCAGTTGTCCATTGGGAAAGTAGGTTTTAAAGTAACCGTTAAGTATGCCATCTTCATAGTTCTCTTCCGACTTTAAAATGCCTGTGTCGTAATAGCTCCTGGTAAGTCCATTTACTTTACCGTTTGCATAGGTCTGTTCCCTTTTAAGCTTACCATTTTCGTAGTATTCCACGATTTTTCCGTCAGGCTTCCCACTTTCAAAATCGGTGGTCGATTTTATTTTCCCGTCCGGGAAATACAGCTTCAGAGTACCGGCCAATTCATTATTGGCAAAAGTTCCTTCCTGCAAAAGTTTGCCATCATCGGTATACACTTTTACGGGCCCTTCCTTTTTGCCACCAGCAAACGAAAGTGTTTGCTGAACCACACCGTTTGGGTAGTAAGTAGTAAAAGTTCCCACTTTATCACCGTTTTCAAACTGGCCTACGGTTTCTTTTGCTCCGGTGTTATAAAACTTAATATAGTTGCCATCAATCCTGTTGGAATCTCCATTGATTGCTTCAAATTTTTCCTTTACTACCTTTTTATTCTTGTCATAAAAGGTAGTTATGGCTACATGTGATTGTGCCAAAATTTTAAGTGGAAAAGCAAAAAGAAGCGTAATTAGAACTATTCTGAACATAGCTTAAGATTAATAAAAAAGGTGAAGCAACAAATGTACCCCACCTTTCAACGAGTTTTTGATAATAATCTTACATTTTTTCGATGACAATAGCAGAAGCGCCCCCACCTCCATTGCAAATACCTGCAGCCCCATACCGGCCGCCTTTTTGATGCAATACCGTGTTGAGGGTAGTAATAATACGTGCGCCTGATGCCCCCAAAGGGTGCCCCAATGAAACAGCTCCGCCCAGCGTGTTAACTTTTTCAGGGTCCAGGTTCATTTCTTTATTGTTGGCAATGGCAACCACAGAGAAAGCTTCGTTGATTTCGTAGAAATCAATGTCTTCTTTTTTAAGCCCTGCATTGGCAATAGCTTTTGGAAGCGCTTTTGAAGGAGCAGTTGTAAACCATATTGGATCTTGCGCAGCATCAGCAAATCCTGCAATTCGGGCAATTGGCTTAACGCCTAGCTCTTCGACTTTTTCTTTGCTCATCAGCACAAGTGCCGAAGCGCCATCGTTAATGGTGGAGGCATTGGCAGCCGTTACGGTTCCTTCTTTGGAGAAAACAGGTCGCAAACCAGGTATTTTTTCAAATTTTACGTTTTTAAATTCTTCATCTTCTGTTACAAAAATTGGGTCGCCCCTCCGCTGGGGCACTTCTACAGGTATTATCTCATCCTTGAAGGCTCCGTTATTCCATGAATCTGCTGATCGCTTATAGGAGTTTATGGCATACTCGTCCTGTTCTTCTCTGGAAATGCTCATTTCCTTTGCTGTGTTATCGGCACAATTGCCCATAGGAAAGTTGTAGTAAGCTTCCCAAAGGCCATCTTTTACGAGGCCGTCCAGTAGTTCGCCATTTCCGTATTTGTAGCCATAGCGGGCTTTGGGTACATAGTAGGGAATGTTTGACATACTTTCCATACCTCCAGCCACGACTACATCGTTTAACCCAAGCATAATTCCCTGTGCTCCAAGCATAACGGATTTCATGCCCGAAGCGCATACTTTATTGATGGTAGTGCATGGTACATTATACCCGATACCTGCACCTACAGCCGCCTGCCTTGCGGGAGCTTGTCCAAGGTTGGCAGAAACTACATTGCCCATAAAAACTTCATCTACTTCCTTTGCATCAACCCCGGCTCTTTCGAGCGCACCTTTTATAGCGGCAGAACCTAGCTGAACAGCAGTGAGGGAGGAAAGGCTTCCTCCAAAACTTCCAATGGGCGTGCGAACTGCGGATATGATATATACTTCTTTCATGTTGTGAATGGTTTAAATTTAACCCAATTAAGTTTGGGAAATACTTGATTAAAACTTAAGAACAAATCTAATTTATAGTGATGGGATAAATGGGGCAAATTCAGTTAATTTAATAATAATGGTTTACAGGGTACAGTTGTATTTGGTTCAAACTAGGTTTGAATGTAAATTGCTACTATTATTAAAACCTGATGAAGCTTTTCAAGAAAATACTGCTTTGGTTTTTAGGGGTGTTTCTCACTCTTATATTACTGGTTTATGGGGTGTTTTACTTTTTTCAGGATACCATCAAGGAGAAGATCATTTCTTCGGTAAACTCTTCTATCAATGGAGAAATTGAGGTTGAGAATGTAGGACTTTCGCTGTTCTCCAATTTTCCGATGGCCGTCATTAAACTCAACAATCTTTCCCTTTTTGAAAATAAGCTGGATACTACTTCAACTCAACCCGTTGTTGCCATTTCCAGCCTTGGAGCATCAATACATATACTCGATGCACTTAAAGGAATTTATACGATTGAGCAATTAGATCTTGAAGGAGGCACAATTAACTTGATTAACTACGAAGATAGTACTCTCAATATTGTAAAGGCCATTGGAAGTAGCGAAATACAAGACACCACTACCTCTGAAAGCAAGTTGCTTGTGGATCTGGAGAAAATCAGAGTAGAAGATGTTGGAATTATCTTCCAGGATGAGCCTGCAGATCAACTAGTTGTTTCTTGTCTGAACTCATTGCAATCGAAAATAAAGTTGGATGGAGACTCTCTTTCCGGAAATGTTGAACTCGATTTTCGTTTAGATTCAATGCTAATGGAAGGAAAACGCTTTTTGAAAACACATAGCTTACTTTTTTCCACTGCATTTAAATCGGACCTGGATAAATTTTCAGTTTTGGTTTCCGAAGGAACCATTACGCTTGATTTGCTCGAAGCAAGCCTCCACGGAACGTACGACCTGGCAGATAGTGGTTATGTGGATGTGCAGATTTCAGCTAATCATAAAGACTTATCGGAGTTGGCAAAAATGGAGGTATTTAATCCTGCGTACCTGCCGGATGTTAGAAAAGGTGCTTTGGCAATTGATGCCCATATCTTTGGGAAAACGGTAGATCAATTACCTGTGGTAGATGCAGAGGCTACATTAAGAAACCTGGAAGTGCACAATGCCTTTGGTAAAATGATCGAAAAGGCAGGTTTTAATGCGAAGGTTTATTCAGGAACTCAAAAGGACATGAGCGATGGTAAAGCCACATTCGACAGCCTGGAAGTGTCTTTTGCTTCCGGAGGCTTTTTGAGAGGTCATGCAGAAGTAAAGAACTTCGCCTATCCTGATTTCAGGATAGCCTGGGAAGCAACCGAAACGCTGGACGATCTCTATCGCATTTTTCGTTTTTCTGACATCAAAAAAATGAATGGAAGTGTAAGCACACAGGCCAATTTGAGTGGGAAGTTTAACCTTACTAAAAACAAGTTGGTAAATCCGAAAGGTGTTGTAAATGCAACGTTTGACAGATGCAATATCACATTAAAACAGAATGATTATAAGATAGAGAACCTGAAGGGTACCATTTATGTTTTGGACAATGATGCTGGTATTGATGGCCTATCCGTTCGTGCCAATGGGAACGACATTTCCTTAAGTGCAAGCGTTAACCAGTTAATACCTTATATTTTGGGCAAACCTTCTCAGTTGCATGCAGTTGTTTCCACTCAGTCAAAGCAACTAAGCACTCATAGATTGCTTGCTTTCGACACTGCGCTTGCCAACAGCGTGCGTTATAAGATAGATAGCCTTGATGCAACTATTTCGGCCAATCTCTCTTCTCAGGCACTGAATCATTATGATCTCATTCCAACAGGCACTATTGAGATACAAAACCTTACCGCTTTGGTTGAAGGTATACCTGCTTTTAGAAAATTCACGAGTAAAATTTCTATCCGACCAGATACCTTATCAATTAAGAATCTGAAAGGAGTTTTGGGAAACAGCCCTATTGATTTTACCATGGGAGTAACCAATTATGCTTCCTACTTGGACGAAGAGCATAAAAAGCCAATGGATATAACCATTGGTTTGCAGTCGGATAAACTCATTGCCAAAGATGTTTTTACCGTTAATGATGAATTCTTACTGCCTAAGAATTACGAAAAAGAAGAATTAAAAAACATTCGTTTAAACGCAAAGCTTATTACCACCAATAAGCAGCTTCAAAAAACAGGCCTTTTGCCTGAGTTTGAGTTTCAGCTAACCGGTTTGCAGTTTCAAACCGTCTATACTCCGGTGGTGTTTAAGGATATTTCTGTGTTTGGCCTCATCAAAGACAATAATGTGTACATAAATGGTCTTTTTGGGAAGTTTGGACGAAGCGATGTGTTTCTGAATGCCGAATTTGACAATGCCCTGGCAACGAAAGATACCATAAGCAGGCCGTTAAAATCGAGAGTGAGTTTTAACTCCGGAGTGCTGGACCTTAACGAGTTGGTTAAGCTGGAGGATGTTTCTACTGCTGACTCAACCTCATCAGATACTACGGCTATTGCTAATCCCTATGCAGATAATTTCCCCATACTGGATGTGAATGTAAATATTGGAGAGTTTGTTTATTACGATGTTGTTATTAAAAATCTTTCCGGTATTATGAAAATTGAAGAAGGCAATATCATTCAGCTCAATCATGTTAAGCTGGAATCCGGTGAATATGGCTCATTTGAGTTTGATGGTACCCTGGATGCTTCCAGCCATCAGGAGGCTATTTTGAAATCGAATATTAAGGTTTCAAATGTTGATCTGGCTAACCTGAATGTTTCGTATGTTCAAAATGGAGAGAATGTACGTATTGGTGACCATTTTGCAGGTACCATTAATGGGGAAATTGTTGCGGATGTACCAATTGACCAGAGTTTTAACATTGATCTTGGTCGACTAACAGGAAAGGTAAAGGCCAAGATCAAAGATGGAGCTTTGATAAATTACGCGCCTTTGAAGGAGATGGGCCGTTATTTTAAGAACAAGGATTTGAACAATGTTCGTTTTGATGAGTTAAAGAATACAATGGTGTTCAACAGAGGTAAAATGCTTTTGCCTTTTATGACCATTAGTACTACCATAGGAACTATTAACCTCATGGGCTTCCAGACGATGGATTATAATATGTCGTACGATATTCAGGTTCCTATAAACCTGGTAGCAGGAGCTGCGCTCAATTCACTTTTCGCAGCTAACAAAGAGGACGATAACAAGGACGATAAAATTAAAAAGGCAAAAGGTAAATATGTAACTGTTCATATTTCAGGCAATATCGATAATTACAGTTTTAAGCTTGGCAAGAAGCATATCCTAACTCCACCTCCCGGGTTTGAGGTAGATTAATTGTGTCATAATAGAAAATAAAATCCCCTCCAAATTCCAACCTTCCAAAATATCTTTAGTCATTAGTGTAGTATTTAAAATCGCCTGACATAAAAGAGAAGGACTTAATATCGAAATGCATTGGTGGTGATGGCAATGCACAAAGGCAATTGTACCAACAATATGTAAAGGCTATGTACAACACGGCAATTCGTATAGTGGCAAACAAGGCAGACGCAGAAGATGTGATCCAGGAAACCTTTGTACACGTTTTTCGAAACCTCGAAGGTTTTATTGGAGATGCTCCTCTGGGGGCATGGATCAAGCGAATTACGGTTAATTCGGCTTTGAGCCACCTGCGCAAGCACCGCAAGTTCAGGCTGGTAGACGTAGATGAAAACTATGACTGGCCTGAACCGGAAGAGGAAGCGGTTTTTGCTCCTGTGGATATGGAATCGGTGCACCATGCCATTAAACAGTTGCCCGATGGAGGGCGCGAAATTCTGAGCTTGTACCTGTTGGAGGGCTACCAGCACAAGGAAATAGCCCAAATTCTGGACATAACCGAATCGACCTCCAAAACGCAATACAGGCGTGCAAAAGGCCTTTTAAAACAATTATTAGAACCGAAATTGAGCTGATATGGATTTATTTGAAAAACATATTCGTGACAACCGGAAGGAATTGGACGAGGTGGAAACCCCTGAAACTGATGCACTATGGCAGGATATTCAGGATAAGCTGGCACAGCAAGCGCCTAAGCAAATGGTTCGTCAGTTAACGATTAGCCACCGCAGGTTATGGTGGATGGTGGGTGTGGCTGCTTCGCTGGCTTTTGTGCTGGGCATAGGCCTAACGCTTTGGCATACCAGTCCGCCCGAACCCTTTACAACAACCACTCCTTTGGCCAGTATCTCCAAGGACCTGGCGCCCATGGAGCAGGATTTTCAGCAAACCATTCAGGCGCAGTATGCAGCCTTAAACCTGGACAGCATTAACCAAAAGGATTTTAAAGACATCTTTTTTGAGCTCCAGCAATTGGATAAGGCACATAACGAATACATCAGGGATATTCCTGCTTTCAAGGATAAGGACCAGTTAGTAAAGGTGCTCATCAAATACTACGAACTCAAGATTCGCATTTTAAAGCGGTTGAACAGGGAAATTGAACGAAAGGAACATTATGAACGAAAAATTTAACAACAAAACGTATAACTCGATGAAACAACATGGTCAAAAACTTAAAATTGCTTTTTACGGATTGCTCCTTATAATATGGGCAAGCATTGTAACTGGTTCTTCTGTTTACGCTCAGATAAATAAGGAAAAGAAGATTGATAAAACTTTTACAGGCAAGCAGGTACTGGAGGTAAATCATAAATATGGTGATCTGGAAGTTAGGGCTTCCAACGACAATACCGTTAAAGTGGACGCTCGCTTATCGATAGAGGCAAAAACGGAGGAAGATGCCCAAAAAGTGATCGATAATTTCACGATGGATTTTCAGGAAGCTGGTAATAAGCTAACTATTACTACAAAATTTGAATCCATTACCTGGAACACCATCAATGGTAGAACTTCCATCACCTTTAAAGATGGAACCAAAGTAAAGGGCATAGAAAATATAGAACTGTTTTTTACACTTTATGTTCCCAAGTTGCAAGAATTAACCCTTTCCAATAAGTATGACGACATTCACATATACGATGATTTGACCACCAACCTTTCGGTAGTGCTGAATAGTGGTGTTTTTCAAGGTGAAAATATAAAAGGGAATGTGAGCCTTGATGCCAAATACAGCAAAATGAAACTAAAGAATACAAGCGGCAATGCGGATATAAATTTATACGATACAGATGTGGAGATGGGAAATGCGCAGGCCGTTAAGCTATTTTCGAAATACTCGGGAATAACCATGGGTGCTATTAACGGCATCACCCACGAGTCGTACGATGACAATGTAAGCATTGGAGTAAACACAGGTGAGCTTTCGCTTAAAACCAAATACTCTGAATACACGATTAAAGGGGCCACAAAGGCCAACATTAATTCGTATGACGATGTGATTGATGTGGGAAATGTGAAAGGCGCTCTTGACATTGAAACCAAGTATTCGAATTTCAAAGTAGGCTCGTTTACCAATGCTACCATTATTTCAAATGACGATGATTTTGTAATGGGCGGAGGAGCAAAATCAACGTTGAAGGCAGAAAGCAAATACTCAGAGTTTAGGATAGATAAGTTGGATCAGGTGGAGTTTACCAGCTCGTATGACGACCAGTTTGAAATCGATCAATTGGGTATCTTTAAGGCCTCTACGAAGTATGGCGAGTTTACCATTGGGCAGTTGGAGAAATCGCTTAGTATGGTTACCAACGATGATAACCTGACGGTAAAGCAATTAGGTTCTGGTTTTACGGGAGCCACTTTAGGCGGCAAGTACAGCACGTTCAATCTGAATATTCCTTCGGGGCTTAAATATCAGTTAGATGCCAAGTTGACCTATGGAAAAATAAGTTATCCGGAGGCTAATTTTGACCTTTCGGTTCACATAGAAAAAGGCTCAACCAAGGAAATAAAGGGTAAGGTGAAGGGAGCATCAGATGCCAGCCCTAAGATTACAATTGAAGACGCCTACGATTGTGAAGTGTATTTGAATTGATTTTATTTTAGCCTTACTGGTAGCCAAATAAAAAGTCTTTCTATTCGATTTTTGGTAGAAGCTAATATTTATTCTATATTTAAACTATAAATTTTTTAATTATAAAATAAATAAATCTAATCATGAAAATAGTTTTATGCATTATTGTAGCTTTAGTTATATTTAATGGAATAGCTAATGCTCAGATATCTCAAGGAACGATAGCTGTAAGTACAGGAACTAACCTTAATTATTCTTCTTCAAGTTATAAAGGAAGTGATACTAAGTTGAATCAGTTTAATTTAAATCTTACAGGTGGATATTTCTTTGCTCAAAATTTCATTATAGGTGCCGGGATTGCTTATTCTTCAACAAATTACAAGTCCAGTTCATATGATTATGATACTAAAAGCACTACATTTTCAATTTTTAGTAGGTATTACATAAATGGTGCTTTTTTCTTGGGTATCGGTTATGGTTCTGTAAAATATGAGGATCTGGATGCATTAAATGAATTGGATTTTCAAGTAGGATATGCAGCTTTCATCTCTGATAATATTAGTATTGAGCCATCTCTTAACTATGGTTTAGGTTTGGGTGATAATGAAGGAAATACCTTTCTGGTGAACTTAGGATTTGGATTATATTTAAATAGATAACATTTCAGTACAATAAGAAAGTCAATCACTCAGATTGGCTTTTTTATTGTCGCTTCACGAGTTGAAAACAACCTTTAGTAATTGCATTTTCAATTTTTTAGACTTTGCATTATTATTTTAGATTCTACATATTCCTTCTATACTGCCCGCCCACTTCAAACAGCACATCTTTGATTTGCCCCAGAGAGCAAACTTTGGTAGCCTCCATTAACACCTCGAAAATGTTCTGGTTGGCAAGGGCAGTGTCTTTAATGTCTTGCAGCTTTTCCGCTGACTCTTTCGCATTGCGTTTCAGCAAACGCCCCAGCATATCAATCTGGTATTGCTTCTCATCTGTAGTAGCCCGAATCACCTCACCCGGCAACACGGTGGGAGATCCTTTTGAGCTAAGGAAGGTATTCACACCAATGATAGGATACTCGCCCGTATGTTTCAATGTTTCATAGTACAGGCTTTCTTCCTGTATTTTGCTGCGCTGATACATGGTTTCCATGGCGCCCAAAACCCCACCTCGTTCCGTAATGCGGTCAAATTCGGTGAGCACGGCTTCTTCTACCAAATCGGTTAACTCTTCAATAATGAAGGAACCTTGCAGTGGATTCTCGTTCTTAGCCAGGCCAAGCTCTTTGTTTATGATCAACTGAATGGCCATGGCTCTGCGCACCGATTCTTCTGTAGGAGTGGTAATGGCCTCATCGTAGGCATTGGTGTGCAACGAGTTGCAATTGTCGTAAATGGCATACAATGCTTGTAACGTAGTGCGTATGTCATTAAAGTCGATTTCCTGGGCGTGCAACGAGCGGCCCGAAGTCTGAATGTGATACTTCAGCATCTGCGCGCGGGCATTGGCTCCGTACTTATGCTTCATGGCTTTCGACCAAATTCTTCTGGCCACACGGCCGATAACGGCATATTCGGGGTCCACCCCGTTGGAGAAGAAGAACGAGAGGTTAGGGCCAAACTCATTGATGTCCATGCCGCGGCTCAGGTAGTATTCCACATACGTAAATCCATTGGCCAGTGTAAAGGCCAGCTGGGTAATAGGGTTGGCCCCGGCCTCGGCAATATGGTAACCACTAATCGAAACTGAATAGAAGTTGCGAACTTTCTTCTGTATAAAATACTCCTGTACATCGCCCATCAGTTTAAGGGCAAACTCCGTAGAAAAAATGCAGGTATTTTGTGCCTGGTCTTCTTTCAGAATATCGGCTTGTACGGTTCCACGCACCTTAGTAAGCGTATCTGCTTTTATTTTTTCATAAACATCTTTTGGAAGCACCTGGTCACCGGTAACACCTAAAAGCATTAGCCCAAGTCCATCGTTGCCTTTCGGTATTTTACCCTGATATGCAGGTCGTTGGATGTTCTTTTCTTTGTAGATTTTCTCAATCTTTTGTTCCACCTCTTTTTCTAACCCATTTTCTTTAATGTATAGCTCGCATTGCTGGTCGATGGCTGCGTTCATAAAAAAGCCCAGCAACATGGGCGCAGGCCCGTTAATGGTCATGCTTACCGATGTCATTGGGTCGGCCAGGTTAAAGCCGGAATAGAGCTTTTTGGCATCGTCCAGACAGCAAACGGATACGCCTGCATTTCCTATTTTTCCATAAATGTCAGGGCGCAGATCAGGGTCGTTTCCGTAGAGTGTTACTGAATCGAATGCAGTAGAAAGACGCTTGGCGGGCATACCTATGCTCACGTAGTGGAACCTTCGGTTGGTGCGCTCCGGCCCACCTTCACCGGCAAACATACGGGTAGGGTCTTCGCCTTCGCGCTTGAATGGGAAGAGCCCGGCTGTGTACGGGAACTCACCAGGTACGTTTTCCTGAAGATTCCATTTCAACACATCGCCCCAAGCTTCGTACTTGGGTAGTGTGATCTTCGGAATCTCGTTATGAGATAGGGAAGTGGTATGCGTTTTAACGGCTAGTTCTTTATCGCGTACTTTAAACTTGTACAATTCTGCTTTGTAACGTTCTACTTTGCCTGGCCACTCTTCAATAATCTGTTTGTTGTGTGGGTCAAGATCAAGGGCTATTTTTTCGTAGGTTTTGTTAAGTTCATCAATCGTTTGGTTAGATGATTTTTGGTTTTTCAAAACCTCCAGGGTGCCATTAATATTATAAAGTTGTTGCGCTACTTCTTTTTGCTCCTCCACCCATTCATCATACTTACGATTATTTTCTGAAATCTCTGAAAGGTACCTTGTTCGGTTAGGTGGTATCACATATTGTTTTTCAGGAAGTGTGTGCTTGTCTTTTAGATGCGAATGAAGTGTTGAATCTGTTTTCTTTGAGATCACATGCATTACTTCATGGTACAACGCATTCATACCAGGGTCGTTGAACTGGCTGGCAATGGTGCCATAAACCGGCATATCATCTACAGACTGCTCGAATAGATTATGATTGCGCTGGTATTGCTTCTTCACATCGCGAAGTGCATCCAGAGCACCGCGCTTGTCGAATTTGTTTATGGCAATAATGTCTGCAAAATCGAGCATATCGATTTTCTCCAGCTGGGTTGCAGCGCCATACTCAGGTGTCATTACATAGAGACTTACATCGGAGTGGTCGGTTATTTCCGTGTCCGACTGGCCAATGCCCGAGGTTTCCAGAATAATGAAATCATAATTAGCAGCTTTCAACACCTGGATGGCTTCGTTCACATGGGCCGACAGCGCGAGGTTCGACTGACGGGTAGCCAATGAACGCATGTACACACGCGGATTGTTAATCGCATTCATGCGAATGCGGTCGCCCAGCAGTGCGCCACCGGTTTTGCGCTTGGAAGGATCCACTGAAACAATGGCGATGGTTTTATCATCAAAGTCGTTTAAATACCTGCGTACCAGTTCATCTACCAATGACGATTTACCAGCTCCACCGGTTCCGGTAATACCCAGTACCGGTGGGTGGTTTTTTTTGGCCATTTGATGCACCTCATCCAAATCTTTAGCTGACTCTTTCGGGAAGTTCTCTGCAGCAGAAATTATCTGCGCAATAGACTTTGTATCCTTTTTGCCAATATGTTTTACAGCTCCATTCAAATTAGCTCCTGTCGGGAAATCACATTTTTCGATCATATCGTTGATCATGCCTTGCAAGCCCATTTCTCTTCCATCGTCTGGCGAGTAAATACGGGAGATACCATAGTTATGAAGCTCTTTAATTTCTTCAGGGAGGATTACTCCACCACCGCCACCAAAGATTTTAATGTGTTCCGAATTGCGCTCCTTTAGCAAGTCGTACATGTACTTAAAATACTCATTGTGTCCACCCTGGTAGGAAGTCATGGCAATGGCATTGGCATCTTCCTGAATGGCGCAGTTTACCACTTCTTCCACACTGCGGTCATGCCCCAAATGAATAACCTCCACGCCAGTGGCCTGAATGATCCTGCGCATGATGTTAATGGCAGCATCATGTCCATCAAACAGCGAAGCGGCCGTTACAATTCGTATTTTATTCTTGGGTTTGTAAGGAGCTATTTTTTCCATAGTTGGGTAGTTGAACGGAACTGCAAAAATACAACATTGCGGCAGTCATTCGCTACATAATTTATAGTAAAGGTTATTTGAAGATGGTTTTATGGGCTTTGTTCGCTACTTAAGCAATGTTTGTAATCGCCCAACTGCTTTTTGATTGTTAACAGAATTAATGCTGTAAATTACATTTTGCTTTTCCCTGCTCGTGAGTCGCCAGTTCAACGAAGCACGCTTTACATCCTGCGGGTTCTGAACCAGTGGGTCGTAGGTTGGAATGTATTGAAATGTGATCACATCCAATTCATTGTTGAACCAGGATTTGGCGTATTCAATTTTGCTATCGTTGGCAACGGATTGCAGGTTGGCAAAATTATCGTACACGCTTTGAATAGGCGTTACCACTTTTTCGGTAAGCGACAAATTCTGACGCGACAAAATCTCGATTTCTTTTTCCGAATCCCGAACGGAGATCAATAGTACACCAGAGGTGTTTTCAGCAATCCAGGTGCGGAATGCGTAGAGAAAACGAAGCGCATCCGATATTCCAAAGTTGTCTGTAATGCCGGAGTCCATAATTTCGAGCGGAGGCTCGCTTGGCAATGTAATGTTGGGTGTAATGTACGGGAAGGAGGCACCCATGCGCAGCGCACTTAAAAAACGAAGGCTATCGGCTCCCTGTTGTTTAAAAAAGCGCCTGAAATCAATGCCTTCGGCCAATTTGTCGAACGATTTATCTGCCACCAGGTTCCCGGAGTTCATATACGCTACGTGTTGAGAAGAAATAAAGAGCTTTCTGCCGTCATTTATAATGGTGGGCGTGATCATAAGCATGGGTATTTCCGCTTCCGACTCATGCGCTTTGTAACTGATTAGGGGTTTATCCAGCACACCTTTGGTGTTAAAATTCAGTTGTTCTTCAAACGAATAGCCTCTGTCTTTAATGTACGTTTTTCCGTCATAGTAGAACCGTTGAAGCCGTACAAACAGATCATTTACCAGCAAGCTGAAAATAATGGGGTTCAGGTTGTCGGCACTTATCTGCCGTAAATAATCTTTGTCATACGGATCCACTTCACCTTCCAGTTGCCTCAGTTTTAGCTCTCTGAAAAATGCGGAGCCAATCAATCCTCCCGAAGCTCCGGTCATGAGCATGGTATGATTTGTAAATTCTCCTTTTGTTAAACTATCCACATATTGGAGGACATTGTAAGTCCATAAAGCGGAACGCAGCCCGCCACCGCTTGCGCATACCAGGATCATTTTGGGTTTCTCTTCTCCAAATTTTGCTCTCCAGTTTACAAGTATTTTTTCTGTTTGAATATGATCGTGTGTAACAATGGAATCGCTTGCATTGTAATCTATAGCATCCAGATTATATTCCGCTGGTGCAGTTGAATAATCCAGTCCAATTGCCTCATATTCTATTTTAAATAGTCCTTGTTTGAAGAGAACATTGAGTACAATAACAATAGAAATAACCATTGTGGGTGCCCAGGAACCAAACCAATAGGAAAAAGCTCCCGAAAACATAATTACAATAGTAAGCAGGAGAACGGCACTTGCTGCGGCCGGAATTTGAAACACTTCATGATCTCTGAAAATACCTATAATCAGGAGTAGCACAAAAATTAAAAACTCAATCAGTACCAAATTGAGGTGGTTTTGGTCAAACACCTGTGTCAATTCATGTTTATCAAATGCAATAAATCGAACCGGCCTGAATTTTAACCTCGAACCAATAAAGTACCTTACTTTGTTTTTGGGATCTGTAGAACCACGCAATTTTTGCATGGCCTTTGCCCGGGTGGCTGGTACTGTTACCTTCAATTGCTTATCTACCCTGGAGGCAAGTATTTTAAAGATGTCCTTATTCGTGAACCAGAAATAGGTATATAAGATCAGGATCATAAGAATATAACCCGTAAGAAGTCCAACAATATCAAACAAAATACTTCTGGAAATGGCGTATTCGTTGGACGACTGAAATTTTACAATCTGAGCAATGTAGGTAATCAGAAATATGATTGGTATAAGGCTGTTGTTGATACTGAAGGTAATAAAAGGCTTTTTATGGCTTGCCAGAAACGTATATTGATGGCTTTCAACAATGTAGGAAGTAATGTGAAAAGCAATGGCAAAACCACTGATGGTTATGCCCACTATCATAAAGCTCAGGAAGTTTACCTTTTGAAGATATTCAGGGTCGAGAAACAAATAGGGGATACCAAGAAATTTTCCTAAATGTCCTGTAACAGCACTAAACAGCACAAACCAGCATAACAGCAAAATATGGTTGCGCTTAATGTTATTAAGCAGTAGCTGAAAAGGAAAGAAATAAAAAACCCGGTTGAACAATTGATGATTGAATTTGTCTCCAATATACCATTAAAACCGGATTTCTAAAAAAGAAGATAATGTCAACCTGAATTTAGTTCAGGGTCTAAAATAGATGCTGTTTGAAGAACTCCTTTGGAGAAACAAGTTGAGCATTACAACTACTTATCTTTCTTACTGCCGGCATATAGCTCATATTCCAATAGACGGCATTCAATGCTTCCATTGTAAAATGGAATTTTACGTTTGGTGCGTAGGCCAATATTCTTGGCCAGTTCCCTATTGCCTGTAAAGATGTACCCCTTATATCCCTGACATTTCTGTTTGAACCAATCACCGATTTGCTTATACGTATCCGTTAACTGCTCTACTTCTCCCAAACGTTCCCCATATTCCGGATTAAGTATAACAACACCGGGTTCTTTGGGCACGGTACTTTCTCTGAAGTCGCATTCTTCAAACTGAATGTACTTATCCATGCCTGCAAACTCAGCATTAGCTTTAGCGGTTTGAATAGCTAGGGCAGATAAATCCGAGGCAAGTATTGTAGCAGTTACAGGTTTAACCCTCTTTTTGGCTACTTCTACCATGCGTTCCCATTGGTCCTGGTTGAAAGAAGCAAGATGCATAAACCCAAAATTGGAACGGAAGATTCCTGGTGCAGTATTGCTGGCCAATAATGCTGCTTCAATGGCCAGAGTGCCGCTGCCACACATGGGATTTACCAATGGTGCCTTTTGGTCCCATTTAGATTCCAGTAAAACTGCTGCTGCCAGCGATTCCAGCATAGGAGCCTTGCCAGGCATCTTACGATATCCATGCTTGGCAATGGGGGCACCTGAAGTATCGTAGTAAAGAATACATTCCTGATCGGACCAATGCATATAGATGCGTGCTTTGTCTTTCTCCGGGCCTGTGTTGGGGCGTTTGCCTTGCTTTTTTACAAACCGGTCAACAATGGCATCTTTCAATTTAAGATTGGCAAAGCGCGTATCCGTAATAGATTCCACCCGCACATACGAATCGATATTAAAATAGCCATCCAGGCTTATTTCGTCTTCCCAGGTTAGCTGAAAAGCCTTTTGGTATAACTGGTCGGGAGTTGAGGCTCTAAACCTACCCGCCTCCCAAAGCACTTTGTTGGCGGTGCGCAGGTTGAGGTTAAGATACATGCAATCAGCAAGTGAGCCATATAACTGAACTCCCAGGCGATGCGCTGTAGTATTGCCAAACCCAAGAGCTCTAATTTCTTCGTGAAGTATATTGCTTATTTCGGGAGCGGCAATAACAAATATGTTGGCTTTTCTTTCCATATAAAATTAAAAAGCTGCCCCGCAGAACGAGGCAGCTCAAAGTTACATAAAGCTTAAGCTTCTAAACGTTATGAGAGCACGCTTTTGCGGCTATGAACTCTCTATGCGCACGCGCAATATGTTCAATGCTTATTTCTTTAGGACATTCAACTTCACAGGCACCTGTGTTGGTGCAGCCTCCAAAACCTTCTTCTTCCATTTGCATGATCATTTTCTCAACACGATTATAACGTTCAGTTTGTCCTTGAGGCAATACAGCCAGTTGAGAGATTTTAGCACTTGTAAACAACATGGCCGAAGCATTTTTACATGTGGCCACGCATGCACCGCAACCAATACATTGGGCTGCATCCATTGCTATATCAGCAGTTTTCTTAGGAATAGGAATTGCATTGGCATCAGGGGTACCACCGGTTCCAACACTTACATATCCTCCTGCCTGGATGATCCTGTCAAAAGCACTTCTGTCAACCACTAAGTCCTTAACCACAGGAAACGCATCCGCTCTCCATGGTTCTATGGTAATGGAATCGCCTTCTTTAAAACTACGCATGTGTAGCTGGCAGGTAGTAATACCTCTTTTAGGCCCGTGTGCCCTTCCATTGATCACCATACTACATGCCCCGCAAATGCCTTCGCGGCAGTCGTGGTCAAAGTGCACGGGGTCTTCTCCTTTTCGGGTAAGGTCCTCATTGAGCACATCGATCATTTCCAGGAACGACATATCAGGAGATACATCGCTAACCTCGTAGGTTACGAACTTTCCTTTATCGTTGGCGTTTTTTTGTCGCCATATATTCAGTTTGAGATTCATATTCATTGTGTATTGGGTTAATTGTTAATGGTTATTTGTTACTGGTTGTCTTTGGCTTTCTTAAGATAATTGATATATCCGTTCACAACTCTAAGAAATTTGTCAATTAGCTCACGCGCATTTTGAAGCTCCTTCTCTGAAATATAGGCTTCTTCATTAGCAACGATAAAATGGTCAAGAGTCTCATATGCTGATCCTCTACTAACCCTACAAAACTGAATATTCTCCTGATAATGAAATCTACCATAACCCTCTGCAATATTACTATTGATCGATCGGGCAGCCCTTTTAAGTTGGCTCCCCAAGTCAAATTTTTCTTCAGGTGGCAATTTCCTTACTATGTTCATACTCAATTTTCTAATTTCAGTTCCAATCTTCCAAACTTCAAGGTCTTCAAATGAATTAATGGATGACATAAAACCAATAACTTTTTAACGAGTAACGGTTAACTAATTATTTATAACTTCTCTGCGTTAACTTCACATTTTCGAACATTAACGGCTCTTTATTCAGGGTCTCTTCTTTACCTTCTCCATTATACTGCCAGGCAGAAACATAGGAGTATTGGTCATCAATTCGGAGCGCTTCGCCCTCCGGAGTTTGCGATTCTTCCCTGAAGTGCCCACCGCACGATTCCTTGCGGTTTTGTGCGTCATCCACCATCAGCTCACCCAATTCAAGGAAATCTGCCACGCGATTGGCTTTTTCGAGCGACATATTGAGTTCATCGTTCGTGCCAACCACTTTTACATTTTTCCAGAATTCGTCCCTTATTTCCTTGATCTTCGCTTTTGCTATTTTTAAGCCTTCTTCTGTTCGAGACATACCCACATATTCCCACATCACATGTCCTAATTCTTTATGGAAGTCGTCAACGGTTTTGTTTCCATTGATATTTAAAAGCTTATCAATTCTTTCCTTCACTTCTTTTTCAGCTTCTCGGAAAGCTTCATGATCGGTGCTTACTTTTTCATTGAGTTTACCCGCCAGGTAATCACCAATAGTATAAGGAATAACAAAGTAGCCATCGGCTAAACCTTGCATCAGTGCACTGGCGCCCAATCGGTTAGCTCCATGATCTGAGAAGTTGCATTCTCCAAGGGCATATAAGCCAGGTATAGAGGTCATAAGGTTGTAATCAACCCAAAGACCACCCATGGTGTAGTGCACCGCAGGGTAGATCATCATTGGTACTTCGTACGGGTTGTCGCCCTGTATCTGTTGGTACATATCGAACAGGTTTCCATACCTTTGGCTGATCACATCTTTACCTAAACGCTTGATGGCATCGGCAAAGTCGAGGAATACTGCCTTTCCTGTTGCACCTACACCACGGCCTTCATCGCACACCATTTTAGCATTACGGGAAGCAACATCGCGGGGCACCAGATTACCAAATGAAGGGTATTTTCTTTCCAGGTAATAATCTCTTTCTTCTTCAGGTATTTTAGTTGCTTCCAGAGCCGTAAGACCTGGCTTGCCTTCTTTTGGCACCCAGATTCTACCATCGTTCCGAAGCGATTCCGACATCAGCGTCAGTTTCGATTGGTGATCGCCTGAAACAGGGATACAGGTAGGGTGGATCTGCGTAAAGCATGGGTTGGCAAAGAAAGCCCCTTTCTTATGTGCTCTCCAGGCTGCGGTACCATTAGAACCCATCGCATTGGTTGACAGAAAGAAAACGTTTCCGTAACCACCAGTTGCTAACACAACTGCATGGGCTGCATGCGATTCTATTTTACCAGTTATCAGGTCGCGTGTGATAATTCCTTTGGCTTCGCCATCAATAAGTACCAGGTCAAGCATTTCCGTGCGGTCGAACAATTCAACCTTACCGGTTGCTATTTGTCGGCTCAAAGCGCTGTAAGCGCCCAGCAGTAATTGTTGCCCTGTTTGTCCGCGTGCATAGAACGTACGGGATACTTGCGCACCACCAAAAGAACGGTTGTCTAGTTTTCCTCCATATTCACGTGCAAAGGGAACACCCTGAGCTACGCACTGATCAATAATATCATTACTTACTTCTGCCAGGCGGTACACATTGGCTTCACGCGAGCGGTAATCACCACCTTTTACGGTATCGTAAAACAAACGGAAAATGCTGTCGCCATCGTTGGGATAGTTTTTGGCAGCGTTAATACCACCCTGGGCAGCAATACTGTGTGCACGCCTTGGGCTGTCCTGGTAGCAGAAGTTTTTCACATTATAGCCAAGCTCGGCCAGTGAGGCAGCAGCCGAAGCGCCTCCTAAACCGGTACCTACTACAATAATGTCGTATTTTCTTTTGTTGGCTGGGTTTACCAGCTTGATGTTAAATTTATGTCTTGTCCATTTTTCGGCTATTGGGCCTTCAGGAACTTTAGAATCTAGCTTCATATCTATCCAATGCTTTTAAGGTACAACATAATTGGAATGAGTGCGAAAAGCGCTGGCACTACAATAGCATATAGCTTTCCAACAACTTTTATAAAACCAGTGTATTTTACATGGCTTAAACCAAGTGATTGGAATGCACTACTGAATCCATGCCACAAATGGAACGCCAAGACGCCCATTGAAAGAATATAGAATCCTGCTATCAAAGGGTTTTGGTACGATTCAACAACCAAACGATAGGCATCGTGCATTTCTACTCCGTTAACGGTAACCATAGGTACATGGCCAAATTTGAGCACATACCAGTAACCACGAAGGTGCAAGAGAATAAATATCAGGATCAATGTTCCTAATAAGGTCATGCTTCTGGACGCCCAACTGCTACTCACATTTCCGGGGGCAACTTTGTACCCAACGGGCCGGGCTTTTTTGTTTCTAAAATAAAGTGTGAAAGAAACGTAAATGTGTAAAAGAATAAAGAAAAAATTACCCTTGGAAATGGCCTGAATCAACGGATTATGGGCCATAAACTGGGTATAAATGTTAAAGGACTCTCCACCATCGTTTTTGAGCAATTGCAGGTTACCTGCAAGGTGCACAGCTAAAAATAAAGTTAGGAAGAGCCCCGTCAGCGCCATAATGACTTTCCGTCCTACGGTGCTTGTTAATGTGTTAGTAATCCAACTCATATTAAGGCTTGTTTAAGTATAATTTGAAAGGTCGTCAAAGATACATCTCGTGCCTGAACTACCCAATGGAAATTCATATCAATATTAATTCTAAATAGTTATACGGTTATTTGTTAAAAGGTTAATAAGTATGCGATTAAATTGAATTAAGGAAGAACGGATAATAAAGGCAATCTCAAAATAAAATTGGCACATACCAATTAACCGGTAACCAAATCACTTATCTCCTTCCTAAGTTTCAAAAGCTGGCTCTCTCTTTCAATTAGTCTGGGGTTTGGCATACCATCTTCAAACATATCGTAATGTTCCAGCACCCATTGTTTTGTAACGGTAACTTCTTTGATGGCAGGATCATTTACAAACCTGGTTTTAGAAACAAAACGACTGTTTATAAGGAACCCAACAGATATGCAACAGTTGAGGTTTTCTGAAGGTAGCATAGGATATGCCACAGAAATTATAAGATACTGGTAGTTGCTGCCCTTATAACTTACTTTGTAAACAGTGCAAACAGGCTTTGAGTCTCCTGCTTTTTGGAATTGGCTCAAGGTAGTATATGCCGTCCATCTTTGGCAGGCTTTGTCTTCTACAAAAGAATTAACGTTTTGTGGCAGGCCTGAACCGTTTAACGCTTTGGTTAGCGTAATGGTATTGTTTGTTAGGGCATGGTTGTAGCGGGTAAAGAAAAGCTGCGGGAACCGGAAATATTTTGGTACCAGGTTGGTAATCCGTAACATGAACATCTCTGCGTTAGAATGGTTTCGTTCCATCAAGCGGATTACTTCAGAAGGAGAAAACTTGTCTTTCTGAGTGAAATCCACAAGGCCCTTGGTAAAAAGGCGCTCATCGAGCAGCAAGGCACTTGCAAAATAGTACGATCTGAAATTATTGAGCACATGCTCAAATGAGAGTGTTTCAATCCAAGAGGAGGTTAGTGGCCGCTTGGTGGCTCCCAAAACATTAAAACCAACCTCCCTGCTTAAAATGAATAGTTTTTGTGCGGATGATAATTTAGAGTTTAGCAAAAGCTTTGGCCTTTTGCCCGGCACCAGCAAGTAACGCAATTTATCCAGCCTGGGCTGATTACTGAAGCCATCAAAATCAAAGGAATACTTGTATGTATTTGTAAGCAAACCCTTGAGTTTTTCCTCGATATGAGAGGAATGAACATTGATATTAAGCCTTCTTCGAACTTCTTTCGCTTTTTCTTCCAGCTCAGGAAAATAATTGTCGTGCATTTCCTGGTAGGAGCGCAAAACAGAAAAATAAAGACTTTCTACCTTAAAATCATGCTCCCTGCCAATGCGGATGATAGCATCTACAAAGGCGCTGAATTGAACCGGTGCAGTAGAGAGAAGTACCAGAAGATCATGCGAATTAACTCCAAAGAACTCCAGCGGTAACTCACTTAGCAAATCTGTTTTAACTAATGACGAAATAGGTGTAAGCTTTTTGTCAAGTTGTAAGGATACAAGGTTGTCATAGCTGGTATCAAGCGCTTCTGCCAGTGCATCAATTTTCTCCGGCTTGGGATATTTTTTACCTTTTTCGATCTCGTTCAGATACGATTTCGAAATACCGGTTCTGTCAGATAACTGAGACAGGGATAGTCCGCTTTCTGCTCTAAGCTGTTTTAACTTGAGCCCAAATATGAATTTGATATTGGGAGCAGAAATTTGCATTTTGCGAATTTTCGCTAAAGTTACTTAA
Source organism: Cyclobacteriaceae bacterium (assembly GCA_020436165.1). GTDB lineage: Bacteria > Bacteroidota > Bacteroidia > Cytophagales > Cyclobacteriaceae > JAKISE01. The sequence continues at coordinate 33,831 of JAGQYI010000019.1, forward strand.
GGGTTGCAACTCAAACAAATTTGTTTCGTAGTGGTGATAAAGATATTTTTGTTCTTAAACTAACCAGATCTGTTTGAAAAATACGGTTGACATACTTTTGGTTTTTTTGCTGCTGAGTGTTTTCTCCATGCAAATAGGTATGAGCTGTTTTCAAATGAAAAAACACGATGCAACAATTGCGTTATTAGATGCAGCAGATGCAGGACAGCAGGAAGGGGATTCTAAATCGGAAGTAGACCTAAAAGAATTCAATTTCAATAAACTGAAAAGACCTGAAATGAAACTTAGTTGCCAGTATTGCATTGAACACAACCGATCATATACTTTTCCTCTTTCATTGATTTTTCTTGAAACAGCTACTCCGCCCCCCAGGGTTTAGTTATTCTTTGAGTGTGAACAACGCCTGGCTCTTTCCTTCTAAAAGAGTCTGAAATAAATTTTACAAAGGTCAACTAATAGAAAATCAATGAATTTATTTAACAATTTTAAAAAAGACTTACCTGCCAGTATTGTGGTTTTGTTTGTGGCCATACCACTGTGTCTTGGAATTGCCCTTGCAAGTGGGGCTCCGCTGCTTTCAGGAATTATAGCGGGAATTATCGGTGGTGTGCTGGTGGGCTCGCTGAGTGGTTCTTCGCTGGGAGTAAGCGGACCTGCAGCCGGCCTTGCCGTAATCGTGCTTAACTCAATTACTGAATTAGGCGGATTTGAGACATTTCTGCTTTCTGTAGTTATTGCAGGTGTTATCCAAATTATACTGGGGGTAGTAAAAGCCGGTGTTATCGGGTATTACTTTCCTTCTGCCGTTATTAAAGGAATGCTAACCGGCATTGGTATCGTAATTATTTTCAAGCAGATACCGCATGCGTTTGGATACGATGCCGATTTTGAAGGAGAATTTTCTTTTCTTCAACCAGACGGGCACACAACTTTTTCGGAGTTGTATTACATGCTCGATCGGATTACCCCGAGCGCCATCCTAATAGCTGCGCTAGGCTTGGTAATAATTTTAGTTTGGGATAATATCTTATCCAAAAAGCACACTTTTTTTAAGCTGCTTCAAGGGCCAATTGTAGCTGTTGTTGCAGGTATATTTTACCAGGTGCTAATGAAGAACTATTGGCCATCTATGGCGCTTGGAAACCAACACCTTGTTAATGTTCCTGTTTCCGGTTCATTTTCTGACTTCCTAAATCTTTTTACATTACCTGATTTTAGCCAGATTCTGAACCCGCAGGTTTATGTGGTCGGCATTACCATTGCTGTGGTAGCCAGTTTGGAAACACTTTTGAGTGTGGAGGCTACGGATAAACTTGATCCTCATAAGCGGGTTACACCAACAAATCAGGAGTTAAAAGCTCAGGGTATCGGTAATGTGGTTTCGGGGCTTATTGGTGGTTTACCAATAACGCAGGTAATCGTGCGCAGTTCAGCCAATGTACAATCGGGTGGACAAACCAAGCTTTCAACAATACTTCATGGTATTCTTTTAGTATTGGTGGTGGTAATTATACCCAAAGTTCTGAATATGATCCCACTGGCTGTTCTGGCCAGTATATTGATTGTGGTGGGTTTCAAACTAGCAAAGCCTTCGCTGTTTATAAACATGTACAAACTTGGTAAAGACCAGTTTTATCCCTTTGTACTTACCGTTATTGTTCTTGTGTTTACCGATTTGCTCACCGGAATAGGTGTTGGCTTGCTCATAGGAGTAATCATCATATTGAGAAGAAACTTTAAGAATTCTCATTTCCTTCATTTGGAAGATAAACTTGAACAGGATAAGCATCATAAAATACGAATTACATTATCTGAAGAAGTTACCTTTTTAAATAAAGCAGCTATTCTAAAAGAGTTGAACGACATTAAGCCTGACAGTGAAGTTACCATTGACATGTCAAAATCCTTTAGCATTGACTATGATGTCTTGGAAATTATTGACAACTTCACGCAGGTAGCTGAAGAAAAAAATATTAAGGTTACATTAATAGGAAGAGGGGAAGAAGTAACCGCAGATTATTAAGGAGATAGAATATGAGAACACATACCAAAGAATCGCAACAGAATATGACGCCAGAAAAGGCCATGCAATACCTAAAGGAAGGGAATGAACGCTTCGTTCAAAATTTGAAAGCCCACAGAGATCATCTGGAACAGGTAAACGAAACAAGGGAAGGGCAGTATCCTTTTGCTACAATATTAAGTTGTATTGACTCAAGGGTGTCTGCGGAATTAATTTTTGACCAGGGACTGGGTGATATTTTCAGTATTCGAATAGCAGGCAACATTCTTAATGAAGATATAGTAGGAAGTATGGAGTTTGCGTGTAAAATTGCCGGATCAAAACTTATAGTAGTTTTGGGCCATACACGCTGTGGCGCTGTTAATGGTGCGGTAAAAGATGTGAAAATGGGAAGTCTTTCCGGGCTTTTGGCCAAAATTAAACCGGCTATTGAAACAGTAGAAAGTAAGGCAGAGCACGACCATGGAAGCGACCCCTACCTTGATGAGGTAGTAGAGCAAAACGTACAAAACGTGGCAAAGGAAATTTTGGAAAGAAGCCCTATTTTGAAAGACATGGTAGAAAGCGGGGAAATCGATATTGCCAAAGGGGTGTATTCTGTGGATACAGGAATGGTTGAGTTTTGCTAAGGCTAAGAAATAATGTTTCTGATAATGTTTTGATGGAATCAGGATATTTTTGTACTGATTCTATGAAGCAGTTTACGGAGAGTTTGTCAGAAGTTTTAAGGGGGCCTTTACCTGGTATTGAAGCTCAAAAAAGAATGATGCCAAGGGCAGAAACCCTCTTTGATCGTTTTTCGATTGAAGTGAAAAAGGGGGCCAAAGAAGGAGCAGTTCTTTTGTTGCTTTATCCTAAAGATGGGGACATCTTTTTCCCGCTCACACTGCGCCAAACATATAACGGGGCTCACTCTGGTCAAATCAGCTTTCCCGGTGGAAAAATTGAGCCAACGGATGATTCACCAACAGATACAGCACTCAGGGAAACACAGGAAGAGTTAGGCATTAATAGGTCTTCAATTCAGATTCTTGGCAAACTTACTGATCTGTTTATCATGGCCAGTAATTTTAATGTTCGCCCTGTGGTAGGCTATGTGTCTGAAGTTCCTGATTTTAAAATTGATAATAGGGAAGTGGCTGAAGTCATTGAAATTTCAATTGGTCAGCTACTGGATACCCGATTAGTGAAAGAGAAAGAAATGAAGGTCAATAACAAATACCCAATACAGGCTCCCTATTTTGACTTTGGCGGATATCATGTTTGGGGAGCTACTGCCATGATGTTATCTGAATTTAAGGAACTGATTAAAGGGAAAGGAATTGCTGCGTTTTAAAAAGATACGCCCGTAGGTGGCGTTTAACAATCAAATAAATTATGCATACAAAAGAAGCGTTTATAACAAACGATGCCATAATACTGGGAATTTTAATGGGCCTTTTGGCCCTGGTTTTTATCACCTCTGAAAGGGAAGGTGCATTTTGGAAAAAGTTTTATACCTACGTGCCAACTGTGCTCTTATGCTACTTTCTGCCTTCTCTGTTAAACTCTTTTGGTTTGGTAGATGGAGAAAAGAGCCGACTCTATTTTGTTGCTTCCCGCTTTTTGCTTCCGGCAAGTCTTGCCTTGCTTACCTTAAGCGTTGATTTAAGGGAAATAAAGAAGCTCGGCTTTAAAGCAGTGATTATGTTCTTTGCCGGTACGGCTGGTATTATACTAGGTGGGCCGCTGGCTATTCTTATAACTTCGTTTATTGCCCCGGATGTTGTAGGTGGTGTTGGCCCCGAGGCGATTTGGAGGGGCATGTCAACTATAGCCGGTAGCTGGATAGGAGGAGGAGCCAACCAGGCTGCAATGTACGAAGTGTTTAAGCCGTCAGCTCATCTTTACTCTACAGTAATTGCGGTAGATGTAATAATTGCCAATATTTGGATGGGCTTTCTTCTGTTCGGTATTGGCAGGTCCAAAAGTATCGATAAATTCTTCAAAGCAGATTCTTCCTCTATTGAGGAAGTAAAGCATAGGGTAGAAGCCTACCGTTTGAGCATTGCCAAAATACCAACCCTATCCGATTTAATAAAAATACTGACAGTGGGTTTCGGTGCTGTGGCCATCGGCCATGCAATAGCAGGAGTAATTGCTCCTTATTTTAAAGAGAATTTTCCTGTTTTGGAACGTATTAGTTTAACAAGCGAGTTCTTCTGGATCGTAGTTATTGCAACGCTCGTTGGTCTCATTCTGTCCTTCACCAAAACAAGGACCCTGGAAGGAGTAGGAGCTTCCAGAGTTGGCAGTGCCTTTGTGTATGTGCTTATTGCCACCATTGGAATGAAGATGAACATCATGGCTATTTTCGATAACCCAGCCTTGTTTTTGGTAGGAGCACTCTGGATGGTTGTACATGTAATCATATTGATTATTGTGGCCAAGCTTATTAAAGCTCCTTTTTTCTTTTTGGCTGTTGGCAGTCAGGCTAATGTGGGTGGTGCCGCTTCTGCCCCTGTGGTGGCTTCAGCTTTTCATCCTTCTTTAGCTCCCGTTGGTGTTTTATTGGCTGTTTTAGGTTATACCATTGGTACCTTAGGCGCCTATATTACAGGTTTAATGATGCAGGCGGTAGCGCCATAAAAATGATACACTAAATTTATAATCTCATTTCAATGTTAAGGCCATATTTCTTATAACTTTGCCCTGCATTTATAGTTCATCTCATCCATTCAACTATGAAATACTTCAGGTTTTTATTCTCTATGTCCCTTACAGGGGCTTTGCTGTTGGTCTTTGGAATTAGTATTGGTGTAGCCACGTTTATAGAAAACGACTTTGGAGCTATTGGGGCCCAATCTGTTGTTTATAAAGCGCTTTGGTTCGAGCTCTTACTAGCGCTTCTGGTGGTGAATATGATCGGGGTGATTGTAGTACAAAAAATGTGGAGGAGGGAAAAATGGGTTAATCTACTGTTTCATGTGGCGTTTATAATTGTGTTGATCGGAGCGGGTATTACGCGTTTCTTTGGCCAGGAGGGCCTCATGCACATAAGAGAAGGACAAACCACAAATAGCTTTATTTCTGATGATACCTATGTTAGTGGTACTGTTCTCGATGGCAACTACCAGAAAGATTTTCACGACAAAGTTCTTTTTAGCCGAATAAAGAACAACCACTATTCAAAATCACTTACACTTTCTTCAGGTACCGTTAAATTGAAAATGAAGCAATTTATTTTCAATGCGAAACAGATAGCAGAACACGATGAAGCAAATGGAGCCCCCATACTAACCCTGATTATAGCAGGTGAACAGGGAAGACAAAATATGTTTTTAAAGGCGGGTCAAACAGTTAATGTCAATGGACTTCCTATCAGTTTTAATAATGCGGATGCAATAAACACAGTGCAATTAATGGCAACCGACTCAGGATTGGTGATCAACACACCCTTTCCATTGAATACCATGAGCATGGATACCCGTCAAATGGCTACTTTAGAAACAGGTAAATCGGTGCCAGCCGCTTTCAGAACCTTATATACAGCTGGCAATGCCAATTTTGTTCTTAGTGCCTACGATCCAAAAGCAACTATAAAAATTGTTTCGTCACCTGTGGCTAATAATTCGCAGCAAACACGCGATGCAATTGTAATGGAAGTTTCGGGTTATAACGATAGCAAAGAGGTGCTTCTTTTTGGAGGCAAAGGGTTTGATCCCGAGCCTGTTTTTGTTCGACTGGGAGATTTAAATATGAGCTTAACCTATGGCTCCAGAAGGATAGAGGTGCCATTTTCGGTTACGCTGAAAGATTTTCAGTTAGACAGATACCCAGGCTCCAATAGCCCTTCGTCTTATGCAAGCGAGGTGGAGGTTAAAGATGGTAGCACTCAATTCCCGTTTCGTATCTACATGAATAATATTCTTTCATACAAAGGCTACCGATTGTACCAATCATCGTACGACAAAGATGAGCTGGGTACTGTGCTATCTGTAAACAAAGATAAACCCGGCACAGCGGTAACTTATGCTGGCTATTTGCTATTGGCCATTGGTTTAATTTTGATCGTTTTCTCAAAGAATACACGTTTTAACCAGTTGTCTAAACTGATAGACAAAGTGCATAAAAAACGACAAAAACTAACCACAGTTTTCCTGCTGGTTCTTTTGGCTTCTTCGTCAGCAATGGCCATAGATGTGCCGGAGGCTCCCCCGGTTAAACAGGCAGAAGAATTTGGTAAACTGGTTTACCAAACCAATGGTGGTAGAATGGCTCCTGTAAATTCGCTTGCAAGTGAGCTACTGAGAAAAGTATACAGAAAAAGTACACTTGGAGAGTATTCTGCTGACCAGGTAATATTGGGTATGATGAGTAATGCCCATGAGTGGCAAAAAGTACCTATGATAAAAGTTAGCAATAGCGATGTAGCCGGTATTTTGGGAATTCAAGGAGGCTATGCCAGCTTCCTGGACTTTTTTACTCCGGAGGGTGCCTACAAGCTAGCCGATATGGTAGACAAAGCCTATGCTAAAAAACCTGCTACACAAACTACTTTGGATAAGGATATAATTAAGGTGGACGAGCGGCTAAACGTTTCTTACCTTGTGTATCAGGGCTTGATCCTTAAGATTTTTCCTGTGCCCAATGATCCCGATCACCACTGGGTATCACCTTTGGACGATAATTTCTATGCACTTAAAGGGGAAGATTCGGTCTTTGTAAGAAACGGAGCTTACCAGTATTTCAGGAGCATTGCCTCTAAGAACTACGATCAGGCGGATTACATTCTTAATGGCATAAAAAAATACCAGCAAACATATGGAGGCAGTGTAATGCCCAGCCAGCGAAAAATAAATATGGAGATTAGCTTTAACAAATGGGATGTTTTCCAAAAGTTGTTCCCTTATTATACCACGGTAGGTTTTGTGCTTATGATGATAATATTTATAACCATTATTTATCCAAAGCTTAAATTGAGCATACCGGTTAAAATAATGGTAGGACTGGTAATACTTGGTTTTGTTGCTCATACGGTAGGCCTGTCTTTAAGATGGTACATTTCAGGGCATGCTCCCTGGAGTAACGGATACGAAGCCATGACATATATTGCATGGGCAACCCTTCTTGCAGGTTTGGCTTTCAGTCGTAAATCGCCAATGACCCTGGGCGTTACAGCGTTTTTGGCAGGTATTATTCTATTTGTGGCTCATCTAAGCTTTCTTGACCCTCAGATTACCAACCTGGTACCTGTACTTAAATCGTATTGGCTTACTATTCACGTAGCCACTATTACAGCCAGTTATGGTTTCATGGCGCTTGGTGCTTTGTTGGCATTCCTTAATTTGTCCATCATGGTTTTCAAAAAAAAGGATAATAACGAACGTTTGTCTCTTTCCATCGAAGAGTTAACCTATGTTATTGAAATGGCGCTAAGCATAGGTATTATCATGCTTACCATTGGTACATTCCTTGGAGGTGTTTGGGCCAACGAATCGTGGGGCCGGTACTGGGGCTGGGACCCTAAAGAAACATGGGCACTTGCTTCAGTAATATTTTATGCCTTTGTGCTGCATATGCGTTTTATTCCGGGCTTGCGGGGCACATACTCCTTTAACCTTGCAGCACTGGTAGCATTTGCTTCCATCATTATGACGTTCTTTGGGGTAAACTACTATTTGTCTGGTTTGCACTCGTATGCAGCTGGCGACCCCATGCCAATACCTGCATGGATATATTACAGTGTAGGCACAGTTACCGTTTTGGGTATAGTGTCTTATTTAAGAAATAGAAGGTTTAAAGAAGTTTAGCGCCTTATTATTTGACATGGAGTGTTATTTAGTCTATATTGCCTAAAAACACTGTCATGAAAATTAAACACTCTTTGATAATTATTGCTATTGGATGGGCAATGGTGTGGGTAGGTGCTTTCTTCAAAATAAACCATTCAGGTTACTCCGAATATTTTTTAACATCTGGTTTAAGCCTAAGCATAATTGGAGGAATGGCTTTTATATACAAATTGGTAAGCCATCCCAAAATAAAAGAATTTTTGAACTCTTAAGCTTGCTCGGCTCCACCATCCTGAACAAAGCTTTCCAGTTTGCCCAATTCCTGATCAATGGTCCAGAGCCCTACGCCATCTTCACCAATTATATCGAACAATTCTAATGCCCTTCGCGCAAGGGTTTCTTCCTCGCGCTGCTCGGTTACATACCATTGCAAAAACTGGAAAGTGGCAAAATCCTTAATTGTAAAGCAATGATCCACAATGTTGTTAATGGACTCGGTTACTCGTATTTCGTGCTCCAGGACCTGCTCGAAAACATCTCTGAGACTTTTATACTCATGCCTGATATCCTTAATTGCAGGTTGCAGGGCATGCCCCCCCGCATCGTTTATATAACGGAAAAGCTTTAGCATGTGCATTCTTTCTTCGTCTGAGTGACGATACAAGAATTCAGCAGCATTGGCATAACCCGATTTTTCGCACCATGATGCCATGGAAAGATAAGCAGAAGAGGAGGAGGCTTCTTTACCTACCTGATTATTTAATAATTTCTCAGTTTCTGTTGTCAGCGATCGTTTGGGTGTTACTATTTGCTTTTCCATATCTAAAAATTATTTGTGCAAATGTAAATAAATTTTACTGCTAGTTCGAAGTTCTTACAGGATGTTAGATCACCAGTCAGGTTTGCCATTATCTTTCTTCTTGGTGGCTTTGCGTTTGTTCTGCTGTATGTATTGAACCTCGTTATTTTTCATCGCCTCCAGGATCATTTTAGCCTTTTCTTCACTAATATTCATTTCCTTTAGCTTGTCAGATGGGCTTGGGGCAGGCTGCTCTTTTTTGTCTTTCTCAGACTCCTCTCCATCCTTCTGTTGTTGCTCCTGCTCCTCTTTTTTCTCGTCCTTTTTATTATCCTTTTGCCCCTCTTCCTTTTCCTGGTCTTTTTGCTCTTGATCCTTCTGCTCCTGATCCTTTTGTTGCTGTTCCTGATCTTGCTGATCCTTTTTGTCTTTCTGCTCTTGGTTCTGTTGGTCCTTATTCTGTTGATCTTTGTTTTGATCGTCCTTGTTTTGCTGGTCTTTGTTCTGATCCTGCTTATCCTGATTTTGCTGATCTTTATTCTGCTGCTGGTCCTGCTTTTGTTGGTCTTTTTGCTGCTGTATAAGTTTTTTCAAAAGCTCGTAATTGTATCGGGCATCCTGATTGGCCGGGTTTTTTCTTAGGGCATTTTTATAGTGCTCAAGAGCAGGTTCGTATTGTTTTTTATCGAAAAAAACCTGACCCAATTGTTGCTCTGCCACGGAGGCTATGTGTGCATCGGCCGATTGTGCCAATTGCTGGTAATTGTTAACCGCATTGGTTGTATCCTTAAGCTGATATTGCGTGTGAGCGAAATCGAGAAGCACTTCATTTTCTTTAACACCTAACGTATCAATTAAATACTGGTAGGTATCGTGAGCGAGTTGGTAATTGCCTTCCAAATAAGCTTCCTTAGCCTCTTTCTTTGCCTTGTTTACCTTGGCAATCTTATCGAGGTCTGTAAACGGATTTACAATCAAAAGAATTAAGATAAGGTATTTCATATTCTGATTGTTTTTACGCTTGTTAATACATCAAGTACAATGAGTATAAACGCTGCCAGCAAAAAATAGGTGTATTTATTGGCTGAAACGTCAACAACACGCGCATCGCGCAGCTGACCTTCCACCTGGTTTATTGTATTTATAAGCCTTTCTGTGTCGTTCACATGATCGTTTATTTCGAAGTATTTACCGCCAGTTTTAGCGGCCAGTCGTTTCAACGATTTACTATCCAGCTTGGTTATAACATCATTTCCCTCACGATCTTTCATATAACCATTGGCAGTTTCAATTTTGCTCCCTTTAGCAGTGCCTACACCAAGAGTAAAAAGCTTAATGCCTCGCTCTTTAATTTTTTCTAGCGCATTGTCGGTATCCTCGCCAAAGTCTTCGCCATCACTTATCAGCAATATAATCTTGGCTTTCGTATCCACAGAGCTTTCGTCTTTGGTTTCCAGCTTATCCAATGCCATAGCAAGCGCAGGGCCAAAATCTGTGCCTGCATTTGGCACCAGCCCTGTATGAAGTGTTTCGATAAATAAATTAAGCGCAGCCTGATCGTAGGTAAGAGGGCATTGCATAAAAGCCTCCGATGAGAAAATAATAAGCCCAATTCGGTCTGAACTGAACTCATCAACGATCTTATTAAGCTCGAATTTAACCTTGGTGAGTCGGGTAGGAGGTACATCGTTGGCGTTCATTGAGCGCGAAAGATCAATGGCAATCATAATATCTTTACCAATAGACTTAACTTCCCTTTTTGAACTACCAAAGCTGGGTCCCATCAGAGCCACAATCAGAAGGGCAAAATAAATGCTTCGTAAAGCTATCTTTCCGAAAACTCCATAAACCGGAGTTTTAAGTTTTTTTCCAATTCTTACAACCCTTACAATAAAGAAAAGATAGGCTAGCAAGAAAAGCCCGATAACAATCAATTCATATATTCCAAAAGGTCTGTACCAACTCATTTGCACTTTTTTTCGACAGGTGGCAAATATATTGAATTAAAGCACTCGTTATTCATTTTTTTGTTGTCTGGCATATAGTTTATAAAAATGGTAAGGATTATTCCTTATTAAACACTTCGTTTTCGATCAATCGTTGCACATTTGTACTTTAGACTTCACCTGGTTCAGGCAGCAATAAAGAATTATAACTTAGAATAAAGCGCTTGATATGTTAGATAAACTAAAGAAAAAGTGGGGCATTAAGAGCAATTTGCAAGCCATTCTCATTATGGTTGTGTTTTCACTGGCAGGTTCATCAATAGTTTGGGTGCGCAGGTTGGTTTTTCCATTGATGGGAATACATGAAAGCACCCCTTTTTGGATTAAGTTTTTTGCCTGGCTGGCTGTTTTTTTTCCTACGTATCAAATTATGCTTTTGGTTTTTGGTTTCCTATTGGGGCAATTTCCTTTCTTTTGGGAGAAGGAGAAAAAAATGGTTCGGGCCATCGGACGCATTTTCGTAAAGAAAAGCAGTTGAGATGAAGCCTAAAGAATTACTGGTTAAATGGGTTGAGGTTTTTAACGAGGGTAATGCAAATGCCTTAGCTGACCTCTACCAAGAAGATGCTATAAACCATCAGGTAGCCAATGAGCCGATAATAGGAAAGGATGCCATTCGCAAAATGTTTGAAGAGGAGTTTGCAACAGCGGATATGGTATGCCTGATTGACAATATTTTTGAAGACGGAGAGTGGGGAATCCTGGAGTGGAAAGACCCATTGGGTTTAAGAGGTTGTGGTTTCTTTCACATTATTGATGGGAAAATCAGGTTTCAAAGAGGATACTGGGATAAGCTAAGTTTTTTGAGACAGCATAATTTGCCGTTGCCCAAAGAGTAACACTTATGTAAGTATTATTAATCAGAGTTTAATTGAGCATTGAATATATAACTTATGCCTATTTCTGCTCTTATTCCAGACCAGTCGGCAGCAACTGCCATGTATGTATCATTTTTGAATTCGCTAATAAATAATTTTTGCTGATAACCGATGGCAAAATTCACGAACACGTTTTCAATTAATTTTTGATCAAGTTCTAAATAAGGCCATATGGACATTCCAAATGCACTTAATTTTTGTTTTTCAGTTTCTTGGTAGTCCGGTAGAACTATCAGCTCACTGCTAAAATCATAAATACTGTAATCTGCATTTAATGAAATTCCGAAATATATACTGAGTACTTCTTGTTTATGAACAATAGCTTCTATTGTTCCTCCAAGGCTATTCAAAATCAAATTTTGGTCGAATAGAAAACTACCGGAATAATCTTGATATGATATTCTTCCGCCAGTGGATGTTAAAAATTCAGTAACTCCAATATTTAGTGTATTATTTATCTGAAAGAGTAGTTTACCCTTTATACCCCAGTATGGAGGAAAATCATCTACTATTTTTGCTTCAAATGGTAAATAGTTTAGCCTATTTTGCTGGCTTTTTCTTATATCATTTAAGTAGAACGAAGAGTAAAGTGCCGATATCTGAACCTTTGTTTGGGAGCAGGCATTCCCAATGGGAAAGACAATGATTCCAACGACAAAAATAAATCCAAAGATTGTTTTCATTCGATAGTATTTACTTTTTATTTTTTGAATAAATTTATTGCCTATAATATTACAAAAAGTATTTTATCAATAATTTTTTAAGTGATTACTATACAAATATTAACAACTAGAAAGCTCTTACTCAAAATAGGGGTGTTTCTTTTGATTTTATTTCAATCATGTTACAAGTTATCAGACGTTTATGTCAATGATTTTGACCCTATTTATAATACGTTTGAACCAGTCGAATTTTTTGATGAGCAAGATACAATTTATATAACTGAAAGTGTTGAATTGACTTTTAATCTCGACAGTGTCAGCGAATTTTATGGTTATGAAATACTTCTTGATAATGAGATTATTCAATCTGAAGACAGGAAGAACTTTAGGCTTTACTTTAGATCGAGGGACTATAGTGACGGGTTTCATACGCTTACTCTAAATGTTTACAAGGCTTCCGGAACGGGTAGTTTGGCTGAAAAGCTAGGGTTTGAAGCTCTAATGCTTTCAGTTTCTAAAGTTTTGTTTTTAGGGAATAATTACGAAGTGCCTAAGCCAGTAGTAACAGGATTTGATGTAATAGATGGTGAACTATATATGAATATTGAGCCATATCCAGGTTATGGATTCACTAATTTGCAAGTTTCATTTGAGCTAATTGATATTGAGGAAATTGTAATTACAGACCCCAATCAAACCGTGATACCAATTCCTGACTATGCTGGTCAACGAATTTATATAGGTCTCACATATACTGCTTTGGGTAATAGATATGGATATATAGGGTTTGGCTATACCTATGATGCAAATTATAATCTTGAAATAGTTGGAGGCAAGGTTATTTTAAGTTGGGAAAATTTGCCATTTAATAGTTGCGGAGGGGTTAATGTAGAGGTGGACGACACATATGATACCCAAGCTATTACTTTTACAGCTTTAAAAGATGATGGGAAATTAGAATTTCAACTTAATGATGACTTTCCCTTTAGATATGAGTTAAAAACTTTTATTCTGGATAAGGAAGGGAATAGCTATAATTTAAGGGATGTAGGAGGATTTGCAAGAAGTAGAGTGATTGAGAGCGGCATTATGTTTCAACCGTTTCAGATAATTGATGCTGACCACTTAATAATCTATAGAACCACTGGGTCTGCTTTTGTTACGACAGGTTTTTTTAATGCAGATCTATGTGAAATTGTTGATAGGGCTAATGAGGGAGAGGATAGTTTACATGTGATAAAAACTGTTAATTCTGTAATTTTCTCTGAAAGTTATGGGAATCTTTACCAGGTTACTGGTGTACATACAGTTAATAAGTTAGACTCTAAGTCATTGGATGTTGTTGAAACAATTGATTTAGGAGATTTTATTAATGATATTACATCTATTGAGATGCTTTATCCAGCAGATAACAATTTGTTGGGAATTCATTACAATTCTAGATTTATAGCCGTATTTGACTGGCAAAACAAGGTTGTTTTAAATACCATAATAGAAGATTGCAATTACACTAAGGACTACCTTTACACTCTCTCATTAAGTGCCTCAAATCTTATTGGATCAAGTTTCAGTCGTGGGTTGAGTCCTAGTTATATTGATATTACAAAAGAAAGTGAAAACGAAGCGAGATGTTTAAGAGCAATTACAAAACTTCTTAATTCTGATATTGAGATATATTTTGATGCCAATTTAGACAGTTACTTTACCCGTACTGAAAATTATTTATCATTCACACAATATAATATTGAACCATTTGAGGTTGAGCCATATATAAGGGGTAACTTGATGTATTCTTATGGAGAAGATAGTGTCTTGAGAGTTTATGATTTGAATACACAGGAAATCATTAAAACATTTAATATAAGTAGACATGGAAGCAAAACTGCTCTGACAAATGATTTGCCATATTATGTAGATGACTTATTTGGTTTTAAATTAGGAGGGTTATTGTTTACAAAACAGTTTTGATTTTTTTAAAATATGTCAAAGTATGGCAACTTTTTTCTCTTTCTTATCCCGGCAGTAATCTGGGGTTCTACATGGTTTGCTATAACCTTTCAGTTGGGTAGTGTTGATCCTCTGGTGTCCGTAAGTTACCGGTTTTTGCTTGGAGGAGTTATCTTATTACTGTATGCCAGGCTCAGGAAATTGCCACTAAAATTTACAGTAGAACAACATTTAAGGTCAGTGCAGCAGGGCTTCCTGTTGTTCGGGATCAACTATTGGTTGGTTTATCTGGCGGAGCAAACCCTTGCCAGTGGGCTGGTAGCTGTTGCTTTTTCAACCCTTATATTCTTTAATATTGGTTTTGGCTCTATTTTTATGAAAGCCAGGATTACGGCTCCTGTAATTATAGGGGCGATTTTAGGCCTTTTGGGTACCGTTCTTATTTATAAAACCGAATTTAAAAACTTTAAGAACTCTCCGGAGTATATATTGGCTCTGTTATTTGCGATAGGCTCCATCATATCGGCATCGTTGGGAAACATTACCTCGGCAATGAACCAGCGCAGAGCTATGCCGGTGGTACAAACTACTGCTTTTGGAATGCTTTACGGTTCTGTTATAATGGCTCTTATTGCGTTGGCTCTGGGTAAGCATTTTACCATCGAAACCTCAACAGCCTATCTTCTTTCCCTGGCTTACTTGTCTGTATTTGGTTCTGTAATTGCATTTACTGCCTACCTCACGCTGATAGGTCGTATAGGTGCCGGAAAGGCTGCATATGCCATTGTTATAGTACCAGTTATTGCCATTTCTATTTCTGTGGTTTACGAAGGTTACCAGCTGGATGGGTTTGCCATTGCAGGTATTTTAATGCTTGTGGTTGGAAATATAATCGCAATGCTTAAAAAATAGGATCAGAGTACAATAATACCTACATCATTGTCGACAAATAAAGTATGGAAAAGTCAAAGGTTTTGGTAACAGGGGCCACAGGATATATTGGTGGTTGGGTTGTTAAGTATCTTCTGGAAGAAGGATATACAGTGCATATTACGGTCAGAGATAAGTCGAAGAAGAAAAAATATGAACATCTGCTGAAACTTGCAGATCAATCCAAAGGAACACTTCAAGTATTTGAAGCTGACCTGCTGGATGGTAATTCATTTATTGAGCCCATGAAAGATTGCGAAGTGGTATTTCATATTGCTTCACCTTTCATTATCAACAACATTAAAGATCCGCAAACCCAATTGATTGACCCGGCTTTGGAAGGAACCCGTAACGTCCTGAATGCAGTAAATACGACCGAATCTGTAAAACGAGTGGTTTTAACTTCGAGCACAGTTGCCATCTGCGGAGATAATGCTGACATGAAAGACCAGGGACTTAAAGCATTTACCGAACAACATTGGAATACCACAAGTAATTTAAAGCACCAGCCTTATGCATTTTCCAAAGTTTTGGCTGAAAAAGAAGCACAGAAAATTGCAGATGCACAAAGTCGCTGGTCACTTTCTGTTATAAATCCTGGCTTTGTTATGGGACCTTCATTGGCTGGTTCAACTTCTTCTGGAAGTTTTGAATTTATTCGGGATTATCTTTCAGGAAAGCTACTGACGGGTGTACCAATGCTTGTATTCAGTTATGTAGATGTAAGGGATGTAGCAAGAGCTCACATTCTTGCTGCTGAAAAGAACTCTGATGGTCGGCATATTATAACAAACAAAAGCTTTTCAATGCTGGAGGTTTCTAAAATCTTAAAAGGGTCAGCAAAGAAAAAAGGACTTTTACCAAAGTTTCAGGCTCCCAAATTCATGTTGTATATAATTGGTCCCCTGTTTGGACTATCTTCAAAATTTGTAAGTCGTAATATTGGTTATTCCATCCAGTTCGATAATTCAAAGAGTAAGGAAAAATTAGGATTGGAATATCGATCCATTGAAACAGCCTTAAAGGAAATGGTAGAGCAAATGGAAAAATAAAATGGCTGCACCATGCAGATGCAGCCACTTAAACAAATCGGCTGTTTATAATTACTTGGAGCTTATTTTTCTTGAATCAGCCAGCTTTACAGCTTCATAAGCGTTAATGATACCACCCGAAACAGATAGATCAGTAAAGTCTATTTTCTCGCCTTTAGCACCTGGTTTATTTACCATTAATCCGTCAAAAGTCCGAACAGAACTCATCAGTATGTCTTTCAGGTCTTCCGGTTTTAAGTTGGGAAAATAGCTTAAAACTAGAGCGGCAACTCCAGCGGCAGCTGGTGAGGCCATGGAAGTTCCTTGCGCTTCTTTGTATTCATTGTCCGGAGCGGTCGAATATATTTCTACTCCGGGAGCAAAAAGATCAACATTTTTCTTTCCGTAGTTGCTGAACGATGCTGCCAGCTTATCATCTCCCCACGAAGAGGCACCTACTTCAATCCAGTTGGTTGCCACTTTTCCTTTGTCTAAATTCTTGGTGGGGTAGTTGTTGGCTTCATCAGTATCTTCTCCCGAGTTGCCGGCAGCATGCACTAAAAGCACTCCTTTGCTTTCTGCATACTTTACTGCTTCGTCAACATATGGTTTGTTGGGGGAGAAAGCTTTTCCAAAGCTCATGTTAATTATTTGAGCGCCATTATCAACTGCATAACGTATGGCATTCGCCACATCTTTGTCCCGCTCGTCACCATCTGGTACAGCCCGAACAGCCATTATTCGTACGTTATTGGCTACTCCATCTATCCCTATGCCGTTATTCCTTTCTGCAGCAATAATACCTGCTACATGAGTTCCATGAAAATTATCTGTTCCTTTGCCCGATACATCGTTATTTCCATATCCCACCTCCTTTAAATTGGTTGGGTCATCTCCTACAATTTTTCTGGAATCGTAATCAAGATTATACGAATAATTGGCTTGTGTGCCATAATAATCAACGGCCATGTCAAGACTGGAAGCAACATCTTCCATATCCATATCTCCAACTTTAGCCACTAAATTGCTCATAAACCCGGCAGCTAATTGAATGATGGGATCTTCTGATTTTACTGTATTTAAATTATCTGTGGTAAGTTTATCCACATCAAGATAGGCTGTCATTAATTTATTGTAACGCAAAATGGAAGAGCGAAGGCTGTCGTAAAAATGATACTGCATGTCAGCTTTCTGGGCATCGTCTAAATACGCATCCCGAACCTGAACCCAATATTCATAATCTGCCTTTTTCGATGGTTTTTTGTTCTCATATTTGGGAAGCAGTTTCTTGTATTCGCGGGTAACTTCGTAGCTATCAGGCCCAACGTTTTCACCCTCCTTACCTCCAATAAAATTCCATCCATGAATATCATCAACATATCCATTGTGGTCATCATCGATACCATTGCCTGCTATTTCATTCGGGTTTGTCCAAATCACATCTTTTAAATCTTCATGATTAATGTCGATACCGGAATCGATAACAGCAACAACTACAGTTTTCGATTTTCTTCCTTTTAAATACTCATATGCTTTTTCGGTGCTCATACCATTTACCTGGTCATTTTGAGCGTCCAGATTGAACCAATTTTTTGGCGGTTCGTTTTGCGCTAATGCATTACTGGCAACAAATAACACCAATACCAGTAAAGAGTTTACTACTTTAATTTTCATTCCTATTTTATCCTTTTCAACACGAAAGGTTGCATTAAAGCAACCGATTTATAATTTGCGGGGGCAAGTATACCTGTTTTCAGCCAAATCAAATCTTGAATTACACGAGTGGTTGGCGAATCATTCGTCAAAGCTTTCCGCAGATGACACCTACATTGTTTTATATTTGCCCTGTTCAAACTACCTCATGTCATTGATCGAAACGCACGCCCATATTTACCTGAAGGAATTTAAGAATGATCTTCCTGAAATGATCGACAGGGCAAAGGAGGCTGGGGTTGAGGCTATTTACATGCCAAATGTTGATCACACTACGATTGATGACATGTTAAGGGTTGCAGATGATTATCCGGGTTATTGCATACCTATGATGGGGCTGCATCCATGTTCAGTTACAAAAGATTTCGAGAAAGATCTTTACGAAGTGGAAGAATGGTTGAATAAAGGGATTTTTGCAGCTGTTGGAGAAATGGGCACCGACCTCTACTGGGACAAAACCTATTGGAAGGAACAAAAGGAAGCATTTGTAGTACAGGTTAATTTGGCTAAAAAGCATAATTTGCCAATCGTAATTCATTGCAGGGAAACCATTGACGAGACTATTGAATTAGTGAAAGCGACAGGGTACGGCAAAGGCGTATTTCATTGTTTCACCGGAACGGTAAGCCAGGCAAAAAAGATAACAGGATTGGGATATAAATTGGGTATGGGTGGTGTTACAACATTCAAGAATGGAGGCATGGAGCCTGTATTGCACGAAATGGATATGCAACACTTTGTGCTGGAAACGGACAGCCCGTATCTGGCTCCGGTGCCTTACAGAGGAAAACGAAATGAGCCTTCCTACTTAACTCTCGTACAGGGTAAGATTGCAGCGGAGAAGAATATAACACAGGAGGAAGTATCAGAAAAAACAACCGAAAACGCTAAAAAACTTTTTTCCAATGTCTGAGAAGGGATACAAAAAGATTACATACGACATCGCAAGCCCCAACCTTCCGGTAGCCAATATTCTTCTAATCTACACAGGAGGTACTATAGGAATGGGTGCTTCCGAATCTGGTAAACTGGTGCCTTATGATTTTAAGAAAATGCTAAAGCATATTCCTGAAATCAATACATACGATCTTCATATCACATTTATCTCTTTTAAAGAGCCGATCGATTCATCGGATATTGCTCCAATTCATTGGAATCATATTATTGAGACCATTGCAGATTACGAAAAAGACCATGATGGGATTGTGATCTTACATGGTACGGACACCATGGCCTACACTGCCTCAGCGCTTAGTTATGCTTTGAACGGACTTAATAAACCCATAATATTTACCGGAGCTCAACTTCCTATAACTGTTCCAAGAACAGATGCACGCGAAAATTTGCTTACCTCCCTTGAGATAGCATCCGCAAAAACTAAGGATGGAACACCTGTTGTTCCCGAAGTTTGCATATTTTTTAACCACTCTTTGGTAAGAGGCAACCGAGCACAAAAAATGGAAAGCGTTAAATTCAATGCTTTCAGATCAGCTAACTATCCGCTTTTGGCGGAGTCAGGAGTTAGCATACGGTATAATTACTCTTCAATAATGCCTTTCAATAAAAAGGGCAACTCGAAGATTAGAATTCCCAATTGGTTCTTGGGAGTTGCTATTCTTCCAGTATTCCCTGGCATTACCAGGGAAGCGGTTTTAGCAGTACTGGACAATCCCTCTATTAAAGGAGTGGTTTTAGAAACCTATGGCTCTGGTAATGCACAAACCAGCGAATGGTTTACTTCGTGTATTAAAAATGCTGTTAAAAATGAGGTATTGATCGTGAATGTTTCGCAATGTGTTGGGGGAGAGGTTATGCAGGGTATGTATGCCACAAGTGCCCATTTGGAAGAAGCAGGTGTGGTTAGTGGTTCAGATATTACCGTAGAGGCTGCTATTACCAAACTCATGTTTGTTTTAGGAAGTGAGAAATCTTATAAAAATGCAATAAATAGGATGCTTGAGCCTATTTGCGGAGAATTATCTTAACACTGACTTAATCTAGGCTCAAGGGTTTCACATATTTCAAACATATATTTGCATATAGGTTATTTTTGGTATTTATTTGTGCCCTAAGTTTCGGAAAAAGAGGCTTTGGAGAGGTGGCCGAGTGGTCGAAGGCGCTCGCTTGGAAAGCGAGTGTGCCCCACAAGGGTACCGGGGGTTCGAATCCCTTCCTCTCCGCGCTTAGAATTGTAATAAATTAACAAACTATATAATTGCAAAATATACCTATTTTAATAATTAAATTATGAAACGATTATTTGCTTTCTTGATGTTGATGGGTTTCTTAACCCTTGGAAATTCATGGACAGCCGTTGCGCAGGATGACATGAGCAATGACACGACTGCTACTGAAGCTATGGATAGCTCAGCTGTAGCCGGACAAGACTCAGTGGCTGCCGGGCAAGATGAGGTGGTAGATCAAACCACAGTTGAAGAAACAGAGGCTGCTGCTACACCTGCCGAAGAAACTTTCCACCAAAGGGTTAAAGAAAAATTTATTGAAGGTGGATGGCAGTTTATGGGTGCCGTACTACTATGTCTTATCCTTGGTCTAGCCATCTCCATAGAAAGAATAATCACCTTAAACCTTGCTACCACCAATACAGATAAATTGTTGGCCAAGGTTGAAAAGGCACTTTCTGAAGGCGGTGTTGAAGCTGCTAAAGAAGTAACTAAAAACACCAAAGGCCCTGTAGCTTCTATCTTTACGCAAGGTTTATTGCGAATTGATGAAGGAGTAGAAATGGTTGAAAAATCAATTATTTCTTACGGTTCAGTTGAAATGGGTCGTTTGGAAAAAGGACTTGTTTGGGTATCTCTGTTTATATCTCTTGCTCCTATGCTTGGTTTCATGGGTACAGTAATTGGTATGATCGATGCATTTGATGCGATCGAAGCAGCGGGTGATATCTCTCCTCAAGTTGTTGCAAACGGTATTAAAGTTGCCCTTCTTACCACAGTAGGTGGTCTTATAGTTGGGGTTATTCTACAGGTATTCTACAACTATCTGGTATCTAAAATTGATTCACTTGTAAACACTATGGAAGATGCTTCTATTTCTTTTGTAGACTTACTTGTGCATTACAACCAATCAAAATAATAACACCTAAACGCACATAAAGATATGGAAGGATTTGTTGCAAATTTCGGATTGTGGTTAGCTTATATCTTAGTGATCGTGGGCGTGATTCTAGCTGTTGTATTCCCAATAATTTCATCAGTAAGCGAACCCAAGAAAATGGTTAAAACAGCCGTTGGAGTGGTAGGTATATTGGTGTTTTTTGGAATAGGCTATGCGGTTTCAGGATCAGAGGTTACGGCTAAATACATTGAATCAGGTGTTGATACTGCCGGCTTGTCTAAAATGATAGGCGGTATGTTGTCAATGGTTTACATACTAATGGCGGTTGCCGCTGCTGGTATTGTTTATACTGAATTGAATAAGGCTATTAAATAAAGAATATGGCAAGAAGTAAAAGAAGGGGTGCCGCGGAAATTAATTCCAGCTCAATGGCGGATATCGCATTCCTGTTGCTGATATTCTTTTTGGTTACTACAACCATAGCCAATGACAAGGGATTGACACTTCAGTTGCCTCCTGACCCTGATCAGATTCAGGACGTTGATATCAAAATGAAGGAGAGAAATATTTTTAAAATACTTATTAACTCTTCTGATAAACTTTTGGTTGAAAACGAACCTTTGAATGATGTTCATAAATTAAGGGAAATGATTAAGAAACACGTGCTTAATTATGGAAGAGATCCTGAATTGTCAGAGAATCCAGAAAAAGCAGTGATTTCTTTGAAGGCAAACCGAGGTACAAGCTATGATATGTTCATAGCCGTGTACAACGAGGCTCAGGGTGCATATTATGACATATATGCCCAAAAGGCTGGTGTAACTAATGCCAAATGGAGAGAATTGTCTTCAGATTTAAGTAATCCGGATAACAAGGCTTTGTACGATAAAGCTAGGGAAGGAATTCCAATGTCTATATCAATTGCAGAACCGAATTAATAGATAACCATGTCAAAATTTAAGAAAAAGTCGAATACAAGTCAGGAAATACCAACTTCAGCGTTGCCTGATATTATTTTTATGCTGCTTTTCTTTTTCATGGTTACCACGGTATTGAGGGAGACCACGATAAACGTTAGGCAAAAAGTTCCTCAAGCAACAGAGCTTAGAAAGTTACAGCGTAAATCATTGGTAAGTTACTTGTATGTTGGAGAGCCTAAAAACACAGTTCTTTATGGAGATGAGCCTAAAATACAAGTGAATGATGTTTTCATCGAACCAAAGGACATTATCCTATGGGTATCAAAAGAAAAGGATAAGCTTACTGAGGCAGAACGTGACCAGATCACAATAGCCATGAAAGCTGATGAGGATGTAAAAATGGGGTTAGTGTCAGATATTGAGATGCAGTTGCGTAAAGCAAATGCGCGAAAAATGATGTTCTCCGTTCGTCAAAAAACAGATGACTAAAGCAAATATGTTTTTATAATGTAAAGGTCTTCCTATTTTAGGAAGACCTTTTTGTTTTAGTTGGTTATGTATGAAAAACGATAAGAAAGTTATTTGGGCCTGGAGCATGTACGATTGGGCCAACTCGGTCTATTCCCTGGTTATTATTTCCTCTATTTTTCCTGTGTACTACGAAAATGTTACCATGCACAATCAAAGTGACCTGGTCTCCTTTTTTGGAGTAGAAATGATTAATACGGTGCTCTATTCGTATGCACTTTCTTTTTCATTTCTGGTGGTAGCCTCCATGCTGCCCTTACTCACTGGAATTGCAGATTTTAGCGGGAGGCGAATGTTTTTCATGAAAGCATTTGTATACCTGGGTAGTTTTTCATGTATGGGGTTGGCTTTTTTTACAGGGGAAAACGTAGAGTTAGGGATTATACTTTCTATACTGGCAAGCATAGCATTTTCGGGCAGCCTGGTGTTTTATAACTCTTATTTGCCCCAAATAGCCACATTCGATAAAATGGATAGTGTTAGTGCTAAAGGGTTTTCATATGGCTATATTGGAAGCGTTTTACTACTGGTTATCAATTTGGTAATGATCCAAAAACCAGGTTGGTTTGGAATAGCTCCAGGTGGTACTGCAGCCAGAATATCTTTTGTAATGGTTGGACTTTGGTGGCTGGGATTTTCGCAAATTACCTTTAAGTACATGCCAAAAGATAAGCGCATTGCAGGATATGGAAGTCATATGTTGTTGAATGGCTACAGAGAGATACGAAAGGTTTGGAATCAGTTAAAGGAGTTGCCCCAAACCCGCATATTCCTGTTGTCATTTTTATTTTATAATACAGGCGTTCAGACAATAATGTATTTGGCGACACAGTTTGGGAGTAAGGTTATAAAATTGACAGATGAAGATGCTATAAAAATTGTGCTAACCATTAATTTAATCGCTATTCTGGGATCGTATTTGTTTGCAAGGTTGTCAAAAATTAGAGGTAATAAGTTTTCAATAGTAGTTATGGTTATTATCTGGATTTTTGTCTGTATTTCAGCATATTTTATTCAAAATACTAACCAGTTTTTTGTTTTAGCATTTGTTGTTGGTATGATCATGGGAGGTATTCAGGCGCTTTCCAGGGCCACCTATTCAAAGCTCATTCCGAAAGAAACAACTGATCTTGCTTCTTTCTTTAGCTTTTACGATGTTACGTACAACGTATCTATTGTAATAGGAACGTTTGCCTACGGTGTTATCGAAAACCTTACCGGAAGTATGCGAAATAGCTCGCTCACACTCGCCTTGTTCTTCTTTTTGGGTCTTGGGTTCTTATTAAAATTAAGGATGCCCCAAAGTGCCAATAGCGAACCGGCAGCTTAAAAGCGCATATGCTTTACTGAGTCACCGGAGTCCCTTAGCTCGATGAGTGATTCAATACCAATTTCGAGATGTTTGGTTACATAATTTTGTGTAACGGAGGTATCGCTTTTATCTGTTTTAACACCGCTTGGTATCATCGGGTTATCGCTCACTAGAAGAAGAGCTCCTCTGGGAATTTCATTTTTAAAACCAACAGTAAAAATGGTGGCAGTTTCCATATCTATGCCCATAGCCCTAGCCTGGCGCAATCGCTTTTTAAACTCCTTGTCATGCTCCCAAACCCTACGGTTGGTTGTAAATATTACTCCTGTCCAGTAATCCATTCCTTCATGCTTAATAACGTGAGAAACCGCTCGCTGTAATCTAAAAGAAGGCAGGGCAGGGACTTCAGCAGGCAGGTAATCGTTACTGGTTCCTTCGCCTCTTATAGCGGCAATCGGCAAAATGTAATCACCTAAAGCTGTTTTTTTCTTTAACCCTCCACACTTGCCTAAAAACAGAACGGCTTTTGGGTGTATAGCAGAAAGCAGATCCATAACCGTAGCTGCCATGGCGCTACCCATACCAAAATTAATGATCGTTATATCTTCAGCCGTAGCCGATTGCATGGGTTTGTCCTCACCTTCAACGGGCACGTTGTATTTATCGGCAAACATTTGAATATAGTTCTTGAAATTGGTGAGAAGTATGTACTCACCAAATTTGTCCAATTCAACTCCGGTATATCTGGGCAACCAGTTCTCTACAATACTTTGCTTGGTCTTCATATGAATGGTATTATTAAAAAATGTGTTGCAAAGGTACAGAGCAATTTGTTTATAGCAATTCTATTGCATATTTGTGGTATGCAGGAGCTTAATCTTCCCACTTATTCCTTTAAAACAAAAACTACAGATGGGGCTGAACTTATTTTCGATGGAATACGAAATAAGTTTGTGGTACTTACCGAAGAAGAATGGGTGCGCCAGCATGTGCTACGTTACTTAACAGAAGATTTGGGATACCCCAAAGGGCTGATTAAATGTGAAACCGGTGTGGCGTATAATACGCGAATGAAACGCTCTGATATTGTTGTATTTAATAATAAGGGGATACCCGAAATACTGGTTGAGTGTAAATCACCGGGAGTTAATATAAACCAGGCTACACTGGAGCAGGCAGCAATGTATAACCGTACATTAAAAGCAAGAATAATTTTTTTAACAAACGGAATGATACATTACACATTTTCATTCGATGAAAGTGGAAACCTTGTTAATCTGGATAAAATTCCTTCTTACCACGAGAATTGAATAAAAAAGCCCCGAACAAGCGGGGCCTTCATTATAGGTTAGGTAGTAAGGTTATACATATTTGGACACATCCGTATAAGGCATGTCAAAAGCTTCGGCAACAGCTTCATATACAACATCTCCTTTCACAACATTCAATCCCAGCTTCAGCTCTTCATTTTCCTTACATGCCTGTTCCCATCCTTTATTGGCTAATTGAATAGCGTAGGGCAGAGTAGCATTGGTAAGAGCAAGGGTTGAAGTATAAGGCACAGCACCTGGCATATTAGCTACACAATAGTGTATTACTTCATCTATCACAAAGGTAGGATCCTGGTGCGTAGTGGGCGTACAAGTTTCAATACAGCCACCCTGGTCAACGGCCACATCCACTAAAACGGTACCTGGTTTCATTTCCTTAAGCATATCCCTGGTAATAAGCTTGGGTGCTTTGGCACCTGGTATCAACACTGCACCAACAATTAAATCAACCTCTTTGATCATCTCACGGATATTGTATTCGTTCGACATCATAGTGTGTACGTTTTGAGGCATTACATCATCAAGGTATCTTAATCGGTTCAGGTTTAAATCCATAATGGTTACATCCGCGCCAAGGCCTGCAGCCATCTTAGCAGCTTCTGTCCCAACTACACCTCCTCCAATAATCAACACCTTAGCGGGTTTAACACCAGCCACGCCACCAAGCAAAATACCACGTCCACCCATAGGCTTTTCAAGATATTTAGCACCTTCCTGGGTAGCCATTCTGCCAGCTACTTCCGACATAGGAATAAGCAAAGGAAGAGTTCTTTGTTTGGTTTCAACCGTTTCGTAGGCAAGGCATACAGCGCCACTTTTAATCATTGCTTCTGTTAAAGGTTGGTAGGAAGCGAAGTGGAAATAAGTAAAGAGAAGTTGGTTCTTTTTTATCAGTTTGTATTCTGGTTCAATTGGCTCCTTTACTTTCATTATCATTTCCGCTTTTTCATAGGTTGCTTCAATGGTAGGTAATATTTTGGCGCCAGCACCAGCATACTCGTCATCTGCAAATCCACTGCCTTCTCCGGCAGTTGATTGCACATATACTTCATGTCCGCGTTTTACAAGTTCCTTAGCGCCTGCGGGGGTTAAGGCAACACGGTTCTCATTATTCTTAATTTCTTTTGGAACTCCTATTATCATTGTTTGAATGTTTAGTTGCAGACAAATATACTAATGAGGCATATGAATAACTAGGGCTTTTGTCACACCAGAAAGCGCAAAAAAATAGAAATAAATTTTCTTTCCTATTAAGATTTTTTTGAGGCGCTAAATTGAGTGTTAAACTCTTATTGTCAGAAGTTTATTTGTTTTTTACCACCAAAAACAGAATAAAATTTATTTACAAATTTTGCGCTCTTTCCAATTTATTTGAATCCATCTATTCATTGCTTAAATTTGTTTAGGCCCTTTTGGCACTAAACGCTGATTTACACAGCATTATCTGAGAAGAATATGACAGCTAAGAATACCGCGACAAAAGAACCAATCGTAGAAATATCCAGAATACTGCAAGATTATCACCTGGCTGTAGCCAGTCGTGAGGCGAGCCTTATGGGGCGTAAAGAGGTATTTATGGGGAAAGCTAAGTTTGGCATCTTTGGTGATGGTAAAGAGGTGCCCCAATTAGCTTTGGCACATATCTTCAGGGAAGGTGATTTCAGGGCCGGCTATTATCGGGATCAGACGTTGATGTTTGCCATTGGCGAGCTTACCATTCAGCAATATTTTGCTCAGCTGTACGCCCATACCAGTGTGGAAGATGATCCGGCTTCAGCAGGCAGGTTAATGAATGGGCACTTTGCCAACCGTATGCTGGATGATGAGGGTCATTTAAAAGACCTTACCAAATTAAAGAACAGCAGTGCAGATATTTCCAGCACAGCCGGGCAAATGCCTCGATTGGTTGGTCTCGGGTGGGCATCAAAACTTTTCAGGAATAACAAGGAACTGCATCAGTTCAAAGAGCTTTCTAATAAAGGAAACGAAATCGCATTCGGAACCATTGGAAATGCTTCTACATCAGAAGGCATGTTCTGGGAGGCGATGAATGCAATTGGAGTGTTGCAGGTGCCTGTGGTTATGTCTGTGTGGGACGATGGATATGGTATATCTGTTCCTGCCGAATTTCATACAACAAAGCAATCCATTTCTAAAGCGATGGCCGGATTCCAGCGTACAGCCAAGGAAAATGGATTTGAGATATTTACTGTTAAAGCCTGGGATTACTCTGGTTTGATTGAAACCTATCGCGAGGCTGAAAAACTGGCTCGTGAAGAACACGTTCCCGTAATTGTACACGTTCAGGAAGTTACTCAACCACAAGGGCATTCTACATCAGGATCGCATGAACGCTACAAAAGCAAGGAGAGACTTCAGTGGGAAGAGAAACACGATTGTATCTTGAAGATGCGGGAATGGATCGTTGAAAATGAATACGCTACCGATGCTGAAATGGATTCGATTGAAATTGATGCCAAGGCATTTGCGAAGAAAGCTAAGAATAGGGCGTGGAACGCTTTTATTGAGGTAGAAAAAGATGCCCAGGCAAATGTGGTTTCAATGATCGATGCCCTTTACAAGGCATATCCTGACAAAGCACTTGAAGCAATTAAGAACGAGCTTGCTTCGGCAATCAACCCGCTGAAATTAGACTCGGTTAGAGCTGTTAAGCGTTCTTTACGAACGGTTCGTGGTCAAAATATAGCTGAAAAGCAACCGCTGCTTACCTGGCTGAAGGATTTTGAAGCCAAAGCTGCAGAAGATTATGGTTCTCATTTATACAGTGAGTCAGATCAGTCGGCCTTAAGGATTGAGCCTGTACTAGCTGAATATAGCGATGACCAGAATGTGGTAGATGGAAGGCAAGTACTGCAAGCTTGTTTTGATGCAGCGCTGGAACGCGACCCAAGGGTAATGGCTTTTGGAGAGGATGTTGGTAAAATTGGAGATGTGAACCAGGCTTTTGCCGGTTTGCAGGATAAGTACGGGGCTATGCGTGTTGAAGACACCAGCATACGGGAGACAACCATCGTAGGCCAGGGTATAGGCCTGGCATTAAGAGGTCTTCGGCCGATTGCTGAGATCCAATACCTCGATTATCTGGTATATGCAATGGCTACTCTAACCGATGACCTGGCAACTTTACAATACCGTACCAAAGGAGGACAGAAAGCTCCATTGATCGTTCGTACACGCGGACACCGACTGGAAGGGGTATGGCATTCGGGATCACCTATGGGAATGCTTCTGCATAGCCTTAGAGGTGTTTATTTACTGGTTCCCAGAAATATGACCAAAGCGGCAGGTATGTACAACACCATGCTTGCCTCTGACGATACTGCGCTCATGATCGAAAGCCTGAACGGATATCGATTGAAAGAGAAGCTGCCTTCGAATATTGCTGAATACAGGGAGCCTTTGGGAGTTCCTGAGATATTGAAACAAGGAACAGATGTTACCATCGTAACTTATGGCTCTATGTGCCGGATTGTAATGGATGCTGCTCAGCAATTGGAAGAAGCAGGCGTTTCCTGCGAAGTGATTGATGCACAAACATTACTGCCTTTTGATATCCATCATAGTATTTTAGAGTCTGTTAAAAAGACAAACAGAATTGTGTTTGCAGATGAAGATGTGCCCGGAGGAGCCAGTGCCTTTATGCTGCAAAAGGTGCTGGAAGAACAAGGTGCTTACCGTTACCTTGATTCCAAACCAATTACCGTTACTTCGAAAGAACACAGGCCTGCTTATGGCTCAGATGGAGATTATTTCTCTAAACCAAACGCGGAGCAGATCATTGATGACGTGTACGCGTTGATGTCGGAAGTTGACCCTGAGAGATATCCTGATATTTACTAGTTATCAATATACCCCTTTAAATTATTTACATAAGCCTCGAAGGCTTTAATGCCTACTGGCGTTATTTTGCAGGTAGTAAGTGGCTTTTTGCCTTTAAACGACTTGGTTACTTCTATATAATTAGCCTGCGATAATTTATCAATCTGAACACTCAGGTTACCTGCAGTGGCACCTGTTTTTTCCTTTATAAAAACAAACTCTGCCGACTCCACGCTAAGTAGAATCGACATTACCGCTAGCCTGAGTTCAGAATGCAGTAGTGGGTCGAGTTTGTTAAATTGCATGCTTGCTGAGCTTGTTTTTAAGCATATAACCCGGGATAAGGTACCCGGTTACAATTGCCACTGCATTTATAATGAGGTTTAGTTCATTTTGCAAGCCAAATGCAACAAGGCTCCATGCCCAGAAGGCAATTCCACCCCATATCAATGGTTTGAATTTAATTACCTGACCCGAGAGAAATGTGGCAAATCCTGCAATTACAAGTACCAGGGGTGTTATTGACATAACATTTCTAAATGAAATAACAAGCACCAGAATCAAACTTATGATGAAGGCTACCCATATCCATGCATAAATAGAATCGATAAAAGTTCTGACCTTCTCTTTTTTCCCTTCTCTGTAACCATAAACAAAAGAAAAGATGCCAAAAGGAATGGTGAGTAACCAAACGGAAGAAGAAATGTGGCCCAGCTCTGTATAACGAATCATTATAAATTGAGCTATGCTGATAATGCTTATAACCCAACCCCACAAAATAATGTGAAAGAAACTCTGATTCGCATTGCCTTTGGCCGCCTTAATCATTTCGGTAATAAGTTTCAATGAATCTTTTTCGGTTAGATTGCTTTCCATCAGTTGTTTCTGGTTAAGTTCATTTCAAAAGTTTTATACCATTGGTTTCCATCGCGTGAATACTCGCCTGTCTCATGCCAATTGCTTTCATCAAAGGTAATAATGTATCGTATTTGTCCCTGGCCATTAGGGAATTCAAAGCCCCATTGGAACGTACCATCCTCCTTAAAGAAGCCTTTTGCTACAGTAGCCTTACCGTCCATTAGGTGAGATTCTATGACATATTCCTTTTTGTAAGGATCATACGAAAAGAAAGCCATTGCATTAAAAGCGAGGCTGTCATTTACATAACCTTTACCTTCTACAAGTAATAGAGTGCCATTAAGTATACTTTCTACGTTTTCTGTTTGCTTAATTTCATAACGATTGTTGGGCCCTTGCTGGTACCAACCTGTTCCTTCCCATTGACCCACCAATGGGCTTAACTTCTCAATTTGCTGTTTTACAGACATAGACATGTCCTGGGCCTTTAGCTGAAATCCTAAAATTAGTATTACAGCAAGAATTTTAAATGTAAGTTTCATTTTTATAAAGTAGTTTATATTATAAACCAAATATAACAACTTATAAATCATTTCTGCAAGTTCTACAGCTAAATCCCTTCAATTTGATGGCTAAACCAATAAAACAAAAAGTTATTTTTGTACATAACTTGAATTTTTATGAGGAATATAGTCATTCTAGCTGCTTTTATTTTTTTATTTTCTTGTTCAGGAAGGAAGGAGCACGAACGCCAAACTTTTTTAATAAAGGGCAATCAGGCATTTGCCAAGGGCCAATATGAGCAGGCTCTACGTTATTATAACGAAGCCATTGGAGCAGATTCTTCTTTTACGGTTGCCTATTACAACAAAGCGCTAACTCAGGTAAAATTAGAGAAACCGTACGATGCAATAGATACTTACAGCAGTCTTCTGGAGGTGGATCCCAATTATTCGATGGCTTACTATAATCGGGCAAACCTTTACCTGGATGTGAACCAATACTTTAGTGCATTAGAGGATCTTAATCAGTTGGATAAGGTCTGGAAAGACTCAGCTTTGCTTTATTTTGGTAAAGGTTTGGCGTACACCAGGCTTAAGCGATACGATGACGCGATTGAGGAATTCAACCAATCTGTTGAATTAGGAGAAAGCAATGCACTGGCATTGATAAACCTTGGCAATATTTATTATTACCTGAATAAGTTTGATACGGCACAGTCCCTTTTGCAAAAAGGGCTTACACTAGATAGTACGCAAGCCAATGGATACAATACAATGGGACTGATTGACACAAAGAAGCAAGATTATGAATTGGCTAAGCACAACTTTGATAAAGCACTTAGGCTTGAACCACGAAATGCATGGTTCTTAAATAACAAAGGGTTTGTTTATCTGCAACAGAACCAATTGGATTCAGCAGAATACTTTATTAACGAAAGTATAAAGATAGATCCATACAATGGGTGGGCCTATCGAAACAAGGGATTGTGGGAAATAAAGAATGATAACCCGGCAAAGGCTCTGGAATTACTTAAGCGAGCTTATGAAATGGATGGCTCAATCGATAATATCCTGATAGACCTGGCTTCGACATATCATAAGATGGGGGAGAATGATAAAGCCTGTGATTTGCTCAGGAATGGGAAAAGTGAAGAAGTTGTTAATTTGAAAAAAGCTTATTGCCTATAAAAAGCTATCGATGTTGGAAAGCACTCTTTCCAAATCCTCTTTAGTATCTATACAAACACTTTCGTGTTCGGTAAAAGCAAGCTTAATTTTAAGCCCATTTTCCAGCCAGCGCAATTGTTCTAGCGATTCGGCCTTTTCCAGGTTTGAAACCGGAAGTTTAGAAACCTGTTCTAATATGTCCGCCCGGTAAGCGTAAATGCCAATGTGCTTATAGTAATTGCTGTGGTTTAGCCATTCCATTTCCCCTGCATTGCGTTCATAAGGTATGGGCTGGCGACTAAAATACAACGCTTCCATTTTAGAATTGAAAACTGTCTTTACCTCTCCATAGTTGAACAATTCTGAGTTAGTTGTTATCTTCTTTATCAAAGTAGCCAACTCAACACTTCCATCTAAAAGTGCTGCCAACTCATCAATTTGAGCAGGGGAAATAAAAGGTTCATCTCCTTGGATATTCACTACATAGTCATACGCTTCATTTTGAAGCGTAAGTGCTTCAAAGCAGCGGTCGGTACCGCTTGCATGGTTGTCATTGGTGAGTACGGCCTCTCCTTCAAACGATTCCACATGTGCTTTTACCTCTTTGCTTTCGGTGGCAATGATTACTTTGCTTAAAAAGGTTGACTTCGATGCTTGCTCGTACACACGCTGTACCATTGACTTGCCTTTAATATCGACAAGCACTTTGCCAGGGAACCTCGTTGATTGGTAACGTGCAGGGATTATGCCTAGGATTTTCATTAAATAAAGCCTCTTATTTGCAAAAGAGTATTAAATGACTCTTAAAAAATATGGAAATTAAAAACAGAGTAAAGTGCCAAAGCAGCTATAACCATTGAACTTCCGGCCATTATCCATCCGATTTTTGTCCAGGTTTGATTAATAGCTATTTGTTCATCCATTTTATCTAATCGTTGCATTTCAATAGCAACTAATTCTTCTAGGGTATGTAGTCTTTCACTTGGTTCCATAGATACAAATGTATTTAATTCTAAATATACTCAATTCAACTATGAAATAGAAAATACGTTAGCTGCGATAATCTGCCGCTACAATATTTTTAATGCCATCAAGATAGGAAGTAGGCTTAAAGTCAAACCTATTTTCAAATTTGCTGCTATTAAAAATATAATCGCGGTCGTAATGGTAGAGCATTTCTTTGAACTCCTTCATAATAGGATTAAACAGGCCCATTATGCTAACCAAAAATTTAGGGGCTAGTTGAACACCGGGTTTTACTCCGAGTTCTTTTGCGATTGCTTCTATCCATTGGTCTCCGGTCATTGGGTTATTGGCTGTAGGCAGGTGCCAAATCTGGTTGTAGGCATCTTCCGTATTGCCCAGTAGGGCAGTGGCTTTTCCGGCATCCGGAGTATAGGTATAAGCGTGCTTGAATTTGGTGGAAATTAACCATTGCGCTTTTTTCCCTTTGGCTAGATTATTAAAAACTGTTTCGGTAAGCACACTGTTGTTTTTGATGGATGGACCATAAAAATCTGCCGAACGAGCAATAAGTGCTGTTAATCTGCCGGCTTCCACCTCGTCCATTATCATTTGAGCGATATGCTTTCTCACTTCCCCTTTCTTGCTGGTGGGGCCAATAGGAGTTTCTTCTGTCATATTACCCAGGTACTCTGGATTGTACATGTAGATGTTATCAAAGAATACCAATTTTGCATTATGTGCCTGGCAAGCTTTAATTACATTCTCAACAAAAGGAGGCCAGGTTTCGCCCCATACTTTTGCGCTGTATGGAAACCCCACAGTAACATAAACTATTTCTGAGCCTTCAACCGCTTTATATATTTCATCCGACTTTGTAAGATCTGCCGGAAAAAGCTGATCTGTTTCATTAATCTTTTGTGGGTTTCTACCAACTAAACGAATATCTTTTGTATACGTTGGAAGTGCTTTTGCCAGTTCAATACCTATGGCACCTCCGGCTCCTAAAATAGTTTGCATAATTGAGTTTTAGTTAATTGACGGTTAATATGAAGTAATTATTGTATGAGGAAGAAGCTATACTTTTTTTACGAGTAAAGCGTTCCCTTCTTCTCCAATCACTTTTACCCTATCTCCTTTATCAATGTAGGTTCCACGGGTGAAAGCATCATAGATATTGTCTTCGATCATTATTTTACCACTTGGGCGCAAAATAGTATAAGCTGTTCCTTCTTTGCCTACCATCGTTTCTTTATGAAAACGAGCAGTGTAGCCTTCATTTTTCTGCTGAGTGGCGGTTAATGCTACCCGTTCGAAAAATTTGGAGTTGGTTAAACGAACACCTCCAAAAAACATGATTAAAAGACTTCCAAGCAATGCTCCCATTGTGGTTGAAATGGCAAGCAGAATTTCGCTCATTGGTACAAATGTGAAATCGAAATCGTCATTATTAAGCATAACAAGTACAAGCGCACTTATGGTAAATACAATACCAGCAATACCGGCCACTCCAAATCCAGGTATAACGGTTATTTCCAAACCAATTAGAAGTAAGCCGACCAAGAAAAGTACGAGTTCCCAATTGGCTGCAAGGCCGGTTAAATAATATGGAATAAAATATAGAATAGCTGCAGTAATTGCGGCCAGAATTGGGAAGCCCACCCCGGGCGTTTGTAATTCAAAATAGATTCCTCCAATGATTATCATTATCAGGATACCACTTAAAAACGGATTAAGAAAAATGGCCACTATTTTTTCTACAAAGCTGGGAGTAAACTCATTTAGTTCATAATCGCCCTTAATGGTATGATTCAAAATAGCATCAACAGATCTGTATTCACCTTCGCAGAACCCATTCTTAATAGCTTCGGAGGTGGTAAAGGTCAAAACTTGTCCGGCTTTGGTAATGCCTTCAATCTCTATGTTCTGGTCAACCATGGCCTCAGCTATTTCGGGGTTGCGTCCTTTTTCCTCGGCTGTGGTACGCATGGTAGCCCGCATGTACGATTGGTATTTATCAGGAGCGGCCTCTCCCTGGCCCGTAACCACGGTGGCAGCGCCAATGCTGGCTCCGGGAGCCATGTAAATGCTGTCACAAGCAATGGAAATCAATGCACCTGCAGAAGCTGCATCTTTATTGATAAAGACATAGACAGGTTTATCGAAATCAAGTAGCATTTCAACAATATCCTTGGCATCTGTAACCAATCCGCCATAGGTGTCCATCTCAATAACAACAAGGTCGTAGCCCCCATTTTTAGCGGCTGTTAATCCTAGGTCAACATACCTGCTCATGCGCGGATCAATATCGGCATCAATATTGAGCTTAAGTACTTTAGTCTGTGCCAATACGCTCGACAAGCTCAAGAGTGTTACTATTGCAATACTAAAAAGCGATTTAATCAGTTTCATATTTGATAAACATTCAACGGTTATAAAATTAATGATAATAACGATTGGTAAAGGTAGGTTGCTAAAGGAATTCTCTAATTTTACACGTAAACATTATTCTATGCGTAACTTAAGAATCCTTTTTGTTTTCTTTTTTGTTTTTGGCGTTACTGCTATCGCAAAGGCTTCTCCAGCTGATTCTATTGGATCTGAAGTAATTGATGGAAAGGTTTATATACTGTATCAGGTGGAAGAAGGCGAGACTGTCTATTCTATTTCTCAAAAGTATAATGTGCGCATGCGCGATATTGTAGCCGTTTCTCCCGAAGTGAAGAAGGGACTCACCATTGGGATGGTAATTCATGTTCCTTACAGGGGTGTAAAGGTTTCGGAATCGAAAGAAAGGTACCATGTTGTGGAAGCAGGGGAGACTTTGTACGGTATCAGCAGAATGTATAATGTTTCCGTTGACCAACTAATGAAATGGAATGAGCTGGAGTCTTCGGCCCTGGCAATTGGGCAGCAACTTACTATTGCCGGAGGTTCGGTTAATACCAAACCGGAAAAGGAGGTTAATGAAAAGGGAAATTTGATCCATATTGTTGAACAAGGAGAAGGGCTTTATGGAATTGCCCGCATTTATAATGTAACTGTAGATGACTTGATAAAGTGGAACCAACTTCAATCCACTTCGCTTTCTATTGGACAAAAGCTGATTGTTGGATTAAACGCAAAAGGCAACTATGTTCATCCGATTCGAATAGATACTACTCAGGAATCTTTGGGTAGAAGGTATGAAGTGGAAAAGGTATTAGAATCTGGACTTGCAGCAACTATTGATGGTTCGGACAATACGAATAAATATTTAGCATTGCATAGAACTGCCAAGGTGGGAACCATCATTGCCGTACGAAATGAGATGAATGACCAGATGGTGTTTGTTCGGGTGGTGGGTAAACTGCCAAATACTGGCGTTAACAATAAGGTGATTATTCGTATCTCAGATGCTGCCTATAAAAAGCTGGGGGCTATTGATCCCAAATTCAGGGTGCAACTTTCGTACCTGCCTGATCGATGATATCGGAAGAATTGGCCAACTTTCTTGAAGAGAAAGTCGATGAGTACAACCAGCCTGGTTTTATTGAAAATGATCCTATATCAATTCCACATTCGTATTCGCTAAAGCAGGATATAGAAATTACCGGCTTTTGGGTATCAATGCTGGCATGGGGGCAACGAAAAACCATTATAACCAAGGCACAAGAGCTTTTCAGTTTGATGGACAATGCACCTTATGATTTCATTAAGAATCATTCTGAGAGGGAGCTGGAGCCATTTCTGGATTTTAAACACAGGACTTTTAATGCTACAGACACGCTTCATTTTATTCGTTTCTTTAAAGCATATTATGCGCAAAATGAAAGCCTGGAGGCAGCCTTTAGTGAATGGATGAGCAAGAGTGACGCCTCTGTTGAGCCAGGCTTGGTAGGGTTCCATAATTTGTTCTTCAGTTTGGAAGATTCACCAGATAGAACACGAAAGCATATTGCCACACCTGCTCGTAAATCGGCTTGCAAGCGCATGAATATGTTCTTGCGATGGATGGTGCGTAAGGACAATAGGGGAGTTGACTTTGGGTTATGGAACACGATCAGTCCTTCGCAATTGGTAATGCCTTTGGATGTGCACGTTGAAAAGGTGGCACGCCACTTTGGTTTGCTTAAACGCGAACCAACCGATTGGCAGGCTGCCCTTGAGCTTACCAATACGCTTCTTTCTCTGGATCCGGAGGATCCGGTAAAATATGATTTTGCTTTGTTTGGGTTGGGCCTGGAGAAGTTTGTTTAAGGATTGATTTGGATGGGCGTTCCAATAGGTACAGCCCGATAGAGCTCTTCAATTTCTTTATTAGTTACCGCAATGCAGCCATCGGTCCAGTCAAAGAACCGTTGAAGCTTTCCGATAAATCCCAATCCGTTTTGAAGGCCGTGTATTTTAATATCGCCACCCGGGTTTTTCGATTTGATCAAGTCCTTTTTATCTGGATAGGAGATACCCAGATTTAAATGAAATTTACTTTGAGGGTTTTTATCATTAATAAAGTATAATCCTTCAGGAGTTTTACCATCTCCTTGATACTGTTTAGAACCAACAGGACTTGATCCAAGGGATACCTTATAAACTTTGACTCTCTTGCCATTTGCCCAAAGCTCAAGCTTGCGCGCTGATTTATAAACCACCAGCCTATCGGCTGTTACGTTGTTTGGAAGAGTTTGATCGGGCCATATTGCATAAATAAGACTTATGGCAAAAAATGAAGAGATAACAAGAACCAACCATTTGACAAACTTCATACCTTTTTCGGGTAAAGCATTTTCTTCTATTTCCAGTTCTCCGGGTCAACCCTCCAAGCCTTTAAGGAAATCAACTCTTTTTCGGAAATGTATTTTAGTGCCGTGGCTTCCTCTAACATCGAAGCATAATCACTTAAGGTAACTACTTTAATTTCTTCTTTTGCAAAATTCTCTTTTGCAACTTCAAACCCGTAGGTAAAAATGGCTGCCATGCCTAACACCTTCATTCCGGCTTCCTGCACCGCTTTTGCAGCTTTTATAGAACTACCTCCGGTAGAGATCAGGTCTTCCACCATCACTACCTTTTGTTTTTTACTTACTTTACCTTCTATCATATTGGTCATGCCATGCTCTTTGGGCTTGGAACGCACATAAATAAAAGGCAAGCCGAGAACCTCTGCTACCAGAGCACCTTGTGGAATGCCTGCCGTAGCAACTCCCGCGATGGCTTCAACACCTTCAAATTCGTTTTTAATAACATCAGCCAACCGCTCTTTAATAAACGTTCGAATCTTTGGGTATGATAAAGACAAACGGTTATCGCAATAAATAGGTGATTTCCAACCTGACGCCCATGTAAATGGCTTTTTAACAGAAAGTTTAATAGCTTCAATTTCTAATAAATGGGCAGCAACTCGGTGAGCAACGGATTTGTTCATAGGTGTTTTTTTGACACAAAGGTACTAGCTGATTATTAATAATGGTATTATGTTTGGCCTTATATGAATTTGTTCATCAACGATACACCAGTCAAATTTATTCATAGGGAGGAACCGTTTGATTCGAGTGCGTTTGATATGATTGTTCAGGCCAATGGGCTCATTGATCTGAACGTATTGAAAGGCAATGTGTTGATTGATGATGTGGAAGCTCCACAGGTTCGTCAAATGATAGCTCAGTTGGTGGAGGAGCCGTTCAAGAATGTCCGGTTTGTGATCAGGCCCCACAATTATGACGAGGCCAGGGCAGATTTTATGTCGTTGTTCAAAGTAGTTAAAGCAGCAGGGGGTATTGTTGAAAAAGGAAAGAAGGTGGCACTGATTTACCGGTTAGGTAAATGGGATATTCCTAAAGGAAAGTTGGAAAGGAAAGAGAATTTTAAAATGGCTGCTGTTAGAGAGGTAGAAGAAGAAACAGGAATAAAAGTTGAACTCAAAGAGAAAATCTGTACTACCTGGCACACCTACACGTTTCGCAAAAAACGAATTCTCAAATGCACCAAATGGTACCGTATGACAAGTATAAACGATAAGAATATGGCTCCTCAGGCTGCAGAGAAAATCGAGCGTATCGAATGGTTTACGTACAAAAAAGCTACCAAAGCCTTTGATGACACCTACAACTCTATAAAATTTGTTTGGGATATGTACCTTGATTCCAAATTACCCAGCCGTCAATAAACACTCACCTTTCTTAAACGCCACCACCCATCAAGCGGAATTTTGTTTTTTTGGAGTATCATAACTAAAGCACCGGTGCCTACTAAAATTCCCGAAATAGTACCTATTGATGAGTCCCAGGACGCATCGCCCCCCTGTACGACCCCTCTGTTTATTAAATCTATGGCTGTTAAACCCAGCCCGGCAATAATCAGGTAGGGGCCGGCAACATTCAGTAGTGTTGCCCTTCTTTTAGGTTTAATATTAATTCTATCAATTGATTTAAAAGGTATGGAATCTGACTGAGTAACAAATGCACTATCAAGAATATTGGTAATTTGATCAGAGGTAAATTCTTTCTGGCCTTTCAGTCGATATTCAATGGTTTCTCCCATGTAGTAAACATGTCGCTTTTTAGTTCCCATTTTTTCCAGAACCATAAAAGTTTGCGCGTAAGTAACCCCGGTTACCAATATCAGGGTTACAATAACCAAGATGGTCTTTTTATATAATGAGAACTTTTCCATTTTAAACTTCTACAAGTGGTAGTTTTTTAACTGAAGCTTTTAACTTTCTATTGCGCACAACCACAAAAATTTCTGTTCCTGGCGAAGCCAGTTCTTTTTTAATATAGCCCATTCCTATGCCTTTGCCAAGCATAGGGGACTGCGTGCCTGATGTAACATGGCCAACCACATTGCCTTCTGCATCTTCCAGCTCATAGCCGTGACGGGGTATTCCTTTGTCAATCATTTCAAAACCTACCAGTTTTCGACTTACTCCTTCCTCCTTTTGTTTTTTTAACGCCTCAGAATTGGTAAACGCTTTTGTGAATTTAGTTATCCATCCCAAGCCTGCTTCAATAGGAGAGGTGGTGTCATCAATATCGTTGCCGTACAGGCAAAAGCCCATTTCCATGCGTAGGGTGTCCCGAGCTCCCAGCCCAATCGGTTGGATGTTTTCTTCTTTACCAGCTTCGAAAATATTATCCCAAACTTTTTTGGCGTCTTTATTCTTCACATATAGTTCAAAACCACCTGAGCCTGTGTATCCTGTGGCAGATATAATTACATTATAAGCGCCTGCAATACTTCCAATCTCAAAGTGGTAGTACCCAATTTCGCCCAGATTTATATCAGTTAATTTCTGCAAAACTTGTGTAGCTTTTGGCCCTTGCACAGCAAAAAGACAGTACTGGTCTGAGGCATTTTCTAACTCCACACCCAAATCATTGTTTTCATTTACCCAGTTCCAGTCTTTTTCCATGTTAGAAGCATTTACCACGAGCATGTACTCTTCATCACTTATTTTGTAAACGATAAGGTCGTCAACTATCCCACCTGTCTTGTTTGGGAAACAAGAATACTGCGCTCTACCCGGAGTAAGTTTAGAGGCATCGTTGCTCGTGATTTTTTGTATGAGATCAAGCGCCTTGGGACCACGTAAAAAAAACTCTCCCATATGAGATACATCGAACACGCCTACACCATTTCGCACGGTCATATGTTCTTCAATATCGGAGGTATACCGAACGGCCATGTTATAACCGGCAAAAGGAATCATTTTGCCACCTAAGGCCACATGGACGTCATTTAAAATAAGTTGTTTAGCTTCTTCCATTGGTGTTTGAATTATTATTCAAAACTACGATAATCCAACGACTTAACGGAGCTAAATATATTGCTAATCTTTATTCAGATCAATGAAATTAATGATGGTATCCAGTACCGATTGATCGCGCAAAATACGAGTGTGTCCTAATCCGCTTGTTAGTAATAACTTGGAATTTTTACTGGCTTTTTTAAGGGCTTCTGCATTTTGATAAGGCACTTCCAGATCGTCTTTATCATGGATAATTAAATGATTTTTCAGGTCTGTTTTCTTAACCAACTCGCAGGCAGTAATATCTTCAAAGTCGAGATGAAAGTTTGTTTGTACCATTTTTCTCATGGCTTCAGAAGTTTTGGCAGAAGCGTTTATCTTCTTTCGAAATCCTGTAAGTATGTCTTCTCCTATTGTAGGCGAACTTATCATAATTATGGTATTAAGGTCGAGCCCTTCCTTTTTGGCGTATAAAAGAGAGATGCCTCCGAACGAATGGCCAATTCCAATGTTAATTTTACCCTTTGTCTTTTCTAAATGAAAAATAACATCAGCGAATTCGGCAATGTGAGTTTGCTTGCCCTCCGAATCGCCATGTGCAGGAGCATCAAAAGCAATAACCCTGTAGCCCTCTGCTACCAGTGGGGCGATGAACATGTAAAATTGAGTAGCTCTACCGCTCCATCCGTGCACTAAAAGTGCAATGGGTGCTCCTTTTTCTCCCCACTCAAATACACGAACCTTTTTATTGTTTACGGTTATCCAACTGCTTCTTGCACTTTGGTAAGCATGTTCTTCTCTTTGTGGCTTTTTGAAGCGGAAAGGGGAGAAGAAAAGATTCCAGGCAACTTTGTGCGCCAATGGCGGAGCTATAGTTTCAAGTTTTGGGTAGGTCCAACGTATAGCTTTAATTGGAAAGGGTTCTTTTAGTTGAGTGTTTTTCATAGTAGAGACCGTTTGGTCTGTAAATAGTAAAATTTTTTAATTCAACAATTTCTCATTAATTAGTTGCTTCAGGTGCTTTACCACTGTTTGAACCGGGCCCGGATCGTTGTTTACCCTTGCCATGATCAGCGCTCCTTCCAGGCTAATAATAATGAGTGTGCTTAGTTCTTCACTTTTTATCCCGGGTTTGAATTCACCGCTATCAATGCCTTCGTCAATTTTAATTTCAATGTAGCGCTTCAGATGATTTATTGCCCCTCTCGCTTTTTCTGTTAATGATGGATGAATGTCAGAAGAGTCAACAGCAGTGTTAAAAATGGGGCATCCTCCAAGCGTTACAGGAGATTCATGAAAAGAAGCAAACACATCAATAATGGCCGTAATTTTTTCGTAACTGTTCGAACACTCAGCCAAGGCATCCTGAAATCTCTTTTTTATTAAATCGAATGAATAGTTAAAAGATTCGATAGCAATTTCATCTTTGTTTTTAAAATGATTGTAAATGCCTCCTTTTTTCAGGCCTGTAGCGTTCATAATATCGTGCAAAGAACACCCATTATATCCTTTGGTATTGAACAGAGCGGCAGATTTTCTTATAATATGTTCTTTTGTTGTTAGCATGACAGACCAATCGGTCTGTAAATATCTAAATTAAAACCCGGGAATGCAAATTAAGTTTTGGTTAACTTGTTCCCCGGGTTAGTCTGTTTACCTTCTCAATTCGAAGAAACCTTTAACGATTTGGCTTCCATTGTTCACCGATTTATATGTAACGGTATAATAGTATGTTCCTGAAGGCAGTTCCCCATTGCCACCTGTATTTGCTTTTCCATCAAACACTTTGTCCTGGTTATTGTAGCCTTCCTGAACAAATATCAAATCACCCCAACGATTGAATATCTTCACTACGTTTTCGGGATATCCTTCAATGTATTTGAATTCAAGGAAGTCATGGCGGCCGTCTCCGTTAGGTGAAACAGCATTAAATGCAACAATAGGTTGGGCTTCCACCTCAATCTGAATGGTAGCATCGGTACATGCACCATCAAAATCGCAAACTCTTATAACCAGTTCGTCTGTTCCGAAAAATATAATATTTGTGTAATCTACAATCAGGTTAGTGTTAGCATCTAATGTTGCCTTGGCTCCGCTAATCGGCTGCTGAATAATCTCGATGGATGATAGATCTATATTGCCGTTTACATCAGTTATAAGATCAAGCAAATTAATGGTAACAGGCACCCCGGGACCTGTTGTTGTAGTTGTGCCTGTAAAGGTGGGCGCATCATTCTCTATAGTAACCGATGCCGTTGCCGAGCTGCATAAATTACATTGATTGCAGATTTGAAAATCGAAACTATCCTGTCCTACCTGTCCTTGCGATGCTGTGTACGAAATAGTTCCGTCTGTATTAACGGTAACGGTTCCCTTTTGAGGGTTGGCTGTAACCGTAGCAGTTATTACATCTCCGGAATTTATAGTTGCACCATTTAAGGTATTTATGTTTACGGTTTGCCCTACTTTGAGTGTTCCGCCATTTTGATCAACGGCAACAATTGGTTGGTTAATTTCCACCACAACATCGTCCGTTACAACAGGGCACGTAGCCGAGATGGTAGAAAGTGTAAGGGTTACATTTCCATTAGCTAAATCGGCAGTTCCTGGTGTATATATTGCGGATAGGCTGGTGTTGTCATCAAAAGCACCGTCCCCGTTTGTTGACCATGTAGCGCCTGAGGCAGAACCACCAATGGTTGCACTTAATGACGCAGCATCGGTTGGGCAGATAATCTGGTCAACTCCTGCATCTGCAGTGGCGGGATCTGTACAGCCCCCAGTTGTGTTTTCAAACCACACAATTTCATTACCTATGGACCAGGTACCTATAATATCCATATCACCATCTGAATCAAGGTCTACAGGAATACTCTCA
Organism: Cyclobacteriaceae bacterium; assembly: GCA_020436165.1. Lineage (GTDB taxonomy): Bacteria > Bacteroidota > Bacteroidia > Cytophagales > Cyclobacteriaceae > JAKISE01. The sequence continues at coordinate 76,704 of JAGQYI010000019.1, forward strand.
ATGGCAAAATTGCCTACATCAACGAGTGCTGTTCTTGTAAAGTTTTGGCTACCGTCATTCTCGTACCAGGTAAATTCACCACTGTTGGCACCTGATGAAAGTACATCAATATCGCCATCACCGTCCATATCGGCTGCGTAAACACTATTGGCTGCATCTTCTGCTGTAGTAATCACATGTTCGGTAAAGCTTTGGCTACCATCATTCTCAAACCAGGCTACTTTATCGTCTTGTTCAGAAGCGGTTAGCACATCCATATCCAGGTCTCCATCCAAATCAATAGCATATACATCCCTTGCCTGGCTAAAGTTGGTAGACAAAACGTGTTCCGTAAAGCTGGAGGCACCATCGTTTTCATACCAGAAAACAGTACTTATGGTTTCTGCGGTTGCCAAAACATCAAGATCGCCATCAAAATCAAGATCTGTGGAATAAACATTTAATGCTCCTGTAGCAGAAGTACTGATTATGCGAAGGGTAAAGTTTTGACTTCCATCGTTTTCATACCAGGCAATTTTATTGTCGAATACAGAGGCCGATAGCACGTCCATATCCCCATCCCCATCCATATCATTGGTATGAATGCCAAACCCACCATCAGCAACTGTACTGATAGTTCTAAGTGTGAAGTTTTGGCTACCATCGTTTTCGAACCATAGCACCCTGTCGTCTAATGTTGAAATGGAAACAATATCTATGTCTCCATCATTATCCATATCTGTGGCTTCTACGTCCTTAGCTCCATCAATGGAAGTTGCAACACTATGTTTAGTAAAGCTTTGACTACCATCATTTTCGAACCAGGCAATTTCATCACCACTACCAGCTGCTCCAATAACATCAATATCCCCATCATTGTCCATATCTACAGGGTACGCTGCAAATGCACCACCAAAGGCGGTGGCAACAGACGTTTGCTGACTAAAATAGGCAGGAGACTCAGGAGCTACACTTGTAACAACACCAAATGAGAAACTATAACTTTTGGTTAAGGCTGAGGCCGAAGTGTTGCTAAGTCCGGTTGTTAAAGTAACATGGATAGTTTCACCGGCTTTGAAATCAGTATCTGGATTAAAAGTTATGGTTGTTGTGCCCCCACCTGAAAAAGTTCCACTTATAATCCCTGTTTGTTCTCCTCTTACAACTATGTTGGAACTGTTTACGGTGGAAGGATCAATATCGCTGTTAAAGTTTAAAACAATATCTGCATTTGCTGCAATGCCCTGGCTATTGGATGCAGGTGTATGCGAAAGGATATTTAGAGCAATAACTGCACTTGCATCAACATCTAATGCAATGAAAGAAGGAGCATTAAGTCCTTCGTCAAAGCCATCTCTTAGTATTTCTGGATTAGAGCCATCTAAATTAGCGCGGGCAACCTTAGGTGCCGTCATGTAAACCAACTGGTCTGTCCAATAGATTTTATTATTTGCCGGATCCAGATCTATGCCAAGAGGGCTGGAATTAATAGTATTGAACGAATTAACTGTACCACTTATATCGCTAATGTTGGCATAATAAATTTCTCCAATAGGGGAATAGATATCATCGTTAGCCCCTGACCAGTAAACGATGTTATTGGTGAGATCGAGTTTAACGTCATAATAAAAAAAGTTAGTGCCGCCAATTTGGGTCGAATAGACGCTATTATTGTTGCTTCCATCCGTATCTACCACCCAAAGTGCTCCTGTGTTGTCAATACCGCCTCCTTCGTTGAAGTTATCGGTATAATAAAGTTTATTGTTTACTGGGTCAACCGCTATACTGTAGGGGAGATCGTCTAGTCCAGAAACAATGGTTTGCGGCACGGCAAGAGGATTTGGGTCGGCCAAATCTGCCATCCTTATTTCTTTGTTAAACTCATCTATGTAATACAGCTTATTGTTGGTCAAATCCAATGTTAAGCCATTAAGTGTCCTGGCCATATCTATTCCATCATTCCTGAAATCAACAATGCCCGAGATTCCTGTAGCGCCTATTGATCCTTTTTTGATTTGACCCCACTCGTTGGTCCAGTAGATAATTTTGTTCGTCTTGTCAATAGCTATACCTCTGGGTTTATAAGTCGTTTCCGTGTGGTATTGTTCAAAGGCAGTTCCGTCTAAATTAGACCTGTTAATCTCGAAATCATCGGTCCAATACACCTTGGGAGCATTGGGGTCAGAAATATCTCCAGTAATATCAAATGTATAAGTTGGAGCCGAATCATCATCGCTTGTAATAGTTACAGTCTCTGTAAATGATCCGGCAACCGAACCGTCTAGGGTTATATCGAAAGTTAAGTAGGTGAAAACGCCATCAACTTCGGCTGCAACAGTTGCCGGAAGTATAGCCGAGTGGGTAAATGAGGTTCCTGATATTGACATGCTGATTACGCTGAGATCAACTGGTCCATTGTTGGTAAATGATATTTGCCTTACAATACTTGAACCTAACGTTGATGTACCAAGATTCAATGGTTCAGACTGTCCGTTTGATATATGTGGATCGCTGTAATAGTTGGTTCCATCAATAACTACTAATTCAGGGCCTTGAATAGTACCCTCAATTCGAAAATCGAACGGATTTTCATCAGCATCATTATTTACAATGTTCATGGTTTGGGAGCTGAAGCCTGAAACGCTTCCATCCAGGGTAACATCTATTACCTGGAAGCTTCCAACAGCAACTGTAAAGGATGTAGGGCTTGCAGAAAAACTTCCCAATCCTGTAAAATTAATATCAGTAACATCCAATGATGCGGAACCATCGTTAAATATTGTGAATTGAGTGATTAAATCATTTCCTCTGAGGACTTCACCAACATAGAAACCCGTATCATCTCCATCAGCAATGCTAAAACCAGATGTGCCACTTCCTTCGAGTACCTTAATTTCCGGTTGTGCAGTTGCAGTAATTACGCCCAATAACCTAAAATCGAATGAACCCGGAAAGTCAGCGCTTGTAATGGAAATATCTTCCGGATAAGTGCCTGCAATTGACTCGTTAAAAAAGATATCCATTGTTTGGGTACCGGGTGCAATGGCAATTGTAACAGGTAAACCAGGTGAAGTTACACTGAATGCGGTTCCTGTAATTGCAACATCAACAGTTACAGTGGTTGATAACCTGTTTTCCAATGTAATACTCTTTGTTTTACCAACACCCGCTTGAGCAGAGCCAAAATCATACGCTATAATCTGACCATTGGTTATTTCAGGCCCGGTGGTATCTACTCCCTCATATACAGCTATACAACCTGGTCCCTCATCGGTTATAAACCAATTATTAGTAGCATTGGTTAAAATATCTCTTTCTGTTTGTGCCGAGCAATAGTAAATTCCAGTTGCACCAAGTGATACATTAGGTAGCAAAGTTTGTGCAGACCATCCAATCAAAATATTATCGTAGTTTGCTATTGAAAGCCCTGAATTATTAAACATGTTAGCTGCATAGCGAAGCCTGCTTACATCCCATCCTCCTAAATCCTGATCGAACGAGGTGGCTCCGTCAAACATATTGCGCATATCTAAATTAGTCGTATTTCGAATTGTCCAGCCAGAAATATCCTGGTTGAAAGCTGTATTTGAAGAAAAGGTTCCATTAAAGTCCTGAACGTTGCTTACATTCCAGCCTGAGATGTCCTGATTAAAAGGGCAGTTTCTGAACATATCTCCCATATCATTTACATTACCAACATTCCAGGAGCCTAAGGGTTGGTCAAAAACAGGCGCATTTAAAAACATTGCATTCATGTTTACCACGTTGGAAACATTCCAGGAATCAAGCGGTTGATTAAATGCTAAAGCATTGGCAAACATAGTGTTCATGTATACCGAGGAGGTGGTATTTATTGTCCAACCTGAAATATCCTGATTGAATGCAATTGCACTATTGAACATGCCCGAAAAACTTGTCACTTTACTCACATCCCAGCTAGAAATATCCTGATTAAAGCTATCGGAAGCTGAAAACATAATAGTCATATTGGTTACGTTGGAGGTGTCCCAATATCCGATGCCGGCCACAAACGGAATAGGCTGATTAAAAGAGGTAGCCCCTCCAAACATAGAGCGCATAGTAGTTACATTGCCTGTTCTCCATGTACTTAAATTCCCATTAAAACTACTGGCAAATGAAAACAAGTAGCTCATGTCCATAACATTACTTACATCCCATGTAGATATATCTCCGTTAAAAGAAGTAGCATCCTGGAACATTCGGGACATATTGTTGATAGTTGTGACATCCCAGACGCTGAAATCTGCATTTAAAGTGGTGCACGCATTGAACATTCCTGAAAGATCAATCACATTGGTTAGATCAGGAGCCTCCGTATCGGTAACGTTAAGATTGGAGCAACCATAAAATGCATTTGCAAAGGAAGTCCATGCCTGGTCACCCCAGTTTTCAATGGTTAGAATCTTATCCTTATCGCCTCCATTATTAAAATAAATACGCGGAAAATTACCTGATATCGTAATTTGATAAATGTCTCCATTAGTGAGGCCTGTAATCGTATAGTCTCCAGTTACAGCGGTAGTGCTTCCATCACCAACTCCAGAATTGGTTAGGTTTGTCCAGGCTATATCGTAATTATAGGTTTCACCAGAAAAGGTTGGTATTGTTATTTCATTGTTGTCTGTTTCCCAGGTTGTTATAAACTCGGGAAATCCTGCATCTTCAAAAAAGCTTGAATTTTCTGTATTTGACTTTGGAGTAAAACTGTAGGCAGCGGATGAAAAACCAATACCAACTAGTGTTATAAGAAGCCAAAATGTTCTTGTAAGTGATCGCATAGGTTATTGGTTAAAAGAAACGTTGAAAAATACTTTGATGACTGAATATGGCCAGATCTGCGCTCAGGAATATTTCGTTGGTAGGCAACCAACTACCGGCAGTTTTTTCACTTAGCAATTCAAACGAATAACCAATTCGGTAGGCATTCTTAAGCTCAAACTGGGCCATTGCACCATAGGTGTTAAAATTGCGTGTAAATGCTCCTACCCAGAGCTGGTTAAGCAAGAGGGCACTCACATTAATGTCAGCTGATAGGGGAGCCCCTTTTACACCTTTAATCAAAACCATTGGTTTTAGTTTAATTGTGGGACTGACCTGGAAAATATAACCGCCTGTTATATAAAAATGTCGTTCGTATTCTAAGCTAACATTGTTCGTCTCAAATTTGCTATTAATGAGCCTGGGTACGGAAAATCCTATAAAATAATGATCGCTCATAAACGATGCGCCTGCCCCGAAATTGACCTTTGTAGCGCTCTCTACGGTTCCTTGAAAAAACGGGTCGTCTGCTACTTTAAGGTTCAAGGCTGCATCATCAACTTTAACGGTCATAAACCCTGTTTGAAGACCAAATGAAAACGTTTTATCTGCTTGTTGAATTTTATAGGAATAGCTTAATTGCCCTTGCGTATTTTTATTGATGCCAAGCTCATCGTAAATGAGTGCTGCACCTAGACCAACTTTACCTCCAATTACGGAGGTTGTACCTGTTAGCATATACGTTTTAGGAGCGCCTTCAAACCCTTGCCACTGGAACCTGGTATTTAGGGTAATGTTTGTGATATTATTGATGCCGGCATACGAAGGATTGTATGCCAATTGGTTATACATAAACTGACTGGTGAGTGGGTCTTGCTGAGCAAATACATTTCCAATTCCAAGAGAAATGTATAGAAGCACCCCTCTACCTAGGTGGGTAAAGCATTTCATAGTTTTGGTTCTTCCTTAATTAAAGAATAACAAATATATTATCTATGATTCAAATAAGAGGGTCACTTAAATTATTTGTCGGTTAATATTGCTGACTATTAGACAACTACTGTTTAATAAATCTCTTTCCAGTAATACCATTAAGTGTTTCTATCTGAATAAGATACATACCTTTATCGAGATTAGAGATGTTTAGTAACCACTTATTTTGGTTTACTTCTGAGTAAGGAATTGAGATTAATTTACCCATACCATCCAGAACCTTTAGTTCAATTAATTGGTCATTAGGATCGGATGACAGCGTGATCTGGTCTCCTGAAACCGGATTTGGGAACAAGGCGGGAAACTTACTCGCGCCACTATTTTCCGATCGGACCAAAATGGTATTTGATATATGATGGTCACCATTGTAGTCCACTTGTTTTAAACGATAGTACTGAATTCCTTTTGCAGGTTCATAATCAGTAAATGAATAAAGTCCTCCGGTACTGGAAGTGCCTATTCCTTTAACCAGGCCAATGGTTTGAAAATCTTTGCCTTCAAGAGACTTTTGAACTTCAAAATAATCGTTATTGAGTTCGGAAGCAGTTTGCCAACTAAGCACATTGTTGGTTTTATAAGCTACTCCGGTAAAGCTCACAAGTTCTACGGGCAACGCATTTACAGAACTGCTCATGGACCCGAATGTAAACGGACTAAAGCTTGTGACACCTGTAACTGTAATGGAGCCGGGGTCGGCAAAGTTAATTGAGCTTTGTCCAAGGTTTTCCCATTCGCTACCGGTGTAATGTGCTATTTGAAGATCAGCAGCATCGTCTATATCACTACGCGATTGATCTTTCCAAAAAAGTGTTATGTCGGCAGTAGAAGAGGTGCCTGTATTACTTAGCTCCCAATATTCCAGTCCACTAATGTTATATAAATCACCATTTGGATCTGGCGATTTTAGATTCAGGTCATCTGTTGGGGTTTGTTCGAAATACTGGGCCGTGAATTCTGTAGCGGCATCACCGGCCAAATTCGCAATGGAAATTGGCTGCCAGAAATTATTGTTACCTACAGGAAATTCAAAATCCGTATTTCCAATTTTCTTCAAGGGACCATCAACAAAACTATTGGCTGATCCTCCTGATATTGTTGCACCCGCTACTATAGTAAGTAGATTACTGGAAGTTGATTTTACCTCACCATTAGCAAGAGTAAAAGACTCATTAATAGTTACAGGACCATCGAGAGTTATTTGAGGAGTTGTGATTCTTGAATTATTAATGGTAACATTCTGATAGGTAAATTCATCTCCTGTTCCACTTCCAGATGAGCTTGGAAAAACTTGTAAATAATCGTCACTATTAAAATTGACAGTTGTTCCTGAAGCACAGTTAAGAATTCCGTAAGCCGGAGTTCCCCGTACGACATCTTTTTTCAGATTAAGAATGGCCCCATTTGATAATGTAATTTCATTTTTGTCATCGGCAGAGGATGTGAAAACAACATCTTTTAACACAGTTAAAGTTGAATTATCCAATGTTACTAGGTTTTTAACTCCACCAGACAGGATCAATTCAAGGTCTTCATTAACTGTAACAGATGATGAATTGGAAATAGAAATTGTATTTCCAAATGAACCACCGGCTGTAGAATTGATGGTTAACGCTTTATTAAAGGTTACAGAAGAATTGTCAATTGAAACAGACATTGCTGCATTTCCACCATCCCTGTAAATGGCGAAATCATCTCCAACAGTCATAGTGCCACTGCTAATTGAAATGCTGGAGTTATTATTATTCCCCGGGTTATTCATAGTAGCTTTCCCTTGTATTATAAGATTCCCTGTTATATTCAAATCTGTTGGGCCACCTGCAGCATTCATAAATAGTTCTGCTATTGTTTCATTTCCTGATATACTAACGGTATTTCCCTGAATATTGGCTACATCACCGGTTTGAGGATAATCACTTGCAGCAGCACCACCAAAACCTATGGTTGACCAGGTATTAGGATCTGTCCATGGACCACTTTGTCTGGAATAATAGGTTCCATCAATATTGTTTACACACAGTGTAAAAGTTCCTCTGTAGCCCGAATAATTATTGTCAACGGAAATATAATATTCATTCCCGGCTGTAAGGGTTCCAACAGATATAGATACATCGTCATCGTTACCAACATACCTTTGACAAGCAATTTGGGTAGTTCCGTCAGATTCCCAAAGAGCGAGCTGAAGTCTCCTTACGGTTCCTTCAGTATCGAAAGTCTTTGCTTCGACAGTTAAGTTAGGGGAAATTGCGGTAAACTTAAACCATCTGTTGTAATAGGGAGAAGTATTCCAGCATGATGCCGCATTTTTATCGGCAGTGGCTCCGGATGTTGTGTATTCGGCATCTGCGGAGCACCAATTGTTAAGATCAGTAAGCTCGATGGCTCCCTCATAATAATCATAATCAGCTTCATCAGTTACACATAAGGTAAATGACCCACGATACCCTGAATAATTATTGTCAATAGAAATATAGTAGGTATTGCCGGGAGTCAAACTTGTTGATCCTACCGAAACATCATCATCATTTCCTATATACCGGTTGCAGGATACTTGTGTTGTTCCATCTGATTCCCAAAGAGCCACATTTAACCTTCTGACTGTTCCTTCTGTGCTATATGTTTTCGCTTGAATATTTATGAATGATGTGGTTGCCACAAATTTGAACCACCGGTTATAATTAGGGGAGGTATCCCAGCACGAACCAGGATTTTTGTCGGCAGTAGCTCCGTATGTTGTATAGGCTGCGTTTGCAGAACACCAATTATGTATATCGGTCAATTCAACAGCTCCCTCGTAATAATCGTAAGTAATGGCTGCATCAGAGTCGTCCAGGCAAAGGGTGAAGGACCCTCTGTATCCAGAATAGTTGTTGTCAACAGAAAGGTAGTATTGGTCGCCATCAGTTAGCCCGCCAACAATTTCAAGAACGATATCGTCATCA
>JAGQYI010000020.1 GCA_020436165.1 Cyclobacteriaceae bacterium
AGTCGGGGTGGCAGGATTCGAACCTGCGACCTCCTGCTCCCAAAGCAGGCGCGATAACCGGGCTACGCTACACCCCGATGTTTAGATTGGGTTTGGGTTTGGGTTTGATATCATCCGGTAGTTGCACGATATAACCCCAATAGCATCTTAGAAACTTCTTCGTAAGATGCATAAACATCTTCTGCAAAACCTTTATCTATTTCTTCTGTCTCTGACAGAATATCTACAATAGCAACACATTCATATACTGAACTTCGGGCTATTGTGTAAAAATGCTTTTTATCTGCACTTGATATCCTTCCAGATCCTTCAGCCAGATTCAAAGCAATACTTAATGTTGCTCTCTTCCATTGGTCCGATAAATACGGATCAATTTGTCTGTTAGATTTGAGTCGTATCAAGACTTTAATATTAAGTTCTTTTAACTTGCAATAAACCTCTAACTTCTCAAAATCAAACATTAAATAAAGATTTTAAAATTCAATATGTCAATTTTAAAATACACTAATTGTATTCTTTTAGTCTTCCATACTCACTTTCCAACACACACTCAAACTCTTTTAGCGGAGAGGGGGGGATTCGAACCCCCGGTACCAGTTTCCCAGTACGACAGTTTAGCAAACTGCTGGTTTCAGCCACTCACCCACCTCTCCTTCAAATAGCCCTTCGCTATTTGGGAGTGCAAATATACCACTATACAATTTTTTTGAACAAGCCCCTTGACAAATAAATTTGGATAGGTAAAAAGCCTAATTTTTAGATTGAGCGTATTACCTATTTTCAAACTTATAATAGAAGGTTAGGTTTGTTTAGAATTTAATTTTTAGAACAATGAAAACTTCAAAAGAAACCTTTGCATTAGTTAGAGAGTTGATGCCTCCTACAAGCCGAACATTTGAACTAATGACAGATGCAGAATTCAAGGAATTTTGCAAAAAAAGAAGGATGAGAATGAGCCACGCTGCGTGACTAATTGAGAAACTCATCAAAAGTGACCTGAACATAATACAGGCCCCCGATGCTGGCATTCCCAAGTCCGGTTGTGTAATACTGGTTGAGAATGTTAGCACCTCCCACCTTTACTACCGAAGACCATTTAGGTAATTTTACGCTCAACTGAGCATCCAACGTATTATAAGCAGGAATAGTAGAAGTCCCGAAATCAGATTGCCATAAGTAGCTTTGCTGCCAATGCCACGATATATTGAAGCCAATATTTTTAACAACATGATAATTGGCTAACGATATATTCAGTCTGTTCTTAGGCGTATTAAATCGTGTTTGGTAGCCCTCTGGTTGATTACTGTTTTCATCAAGACTGTTATTTGAAATATTGGTTTTGACCAAATACCCACCAGGCAAGAACGAATCGATTCCTAGTGCCCAACCATACGTGACAACAGGTTCTTCGGAACTAATGGTTGTAATAAATCGGTTTTCGCTAGCGCCTCCTGGGTTAAGCACCAATGCCTGCTTGGCATGGAATCCATCATACGTATTGTGGTAGAAATAGGCATCTACCATTAATAATTTTTGCATATATAAGCCTTTGTAACCTATTTCAAGAGCCTGAACCGTTTCGGGTCTGAAAATAGGTAGGGAGTAGGGCTCCGATTCCGGTGTTCCTGTAAAGGGGTTGTTACCGGATAAGGCAAACACTGGATTGTTACGCAATCCATAGGCTTGTTGAACTTCCTCATTTCCACCAATTACACGAAAATCGAATTGTGTGCCATTGAATTGTAATTCACCAAGTGATAAGTCTACCCACTGATCGGCAGTGGAAGCAAATCGAAAAGCAGTTTGGGCAGAGCATCTCACATTGTGGGTTTTATCTTTGTCGAGAGAATAAACGGCTGACATGCGTGGTGTAATCTGCCCTTCGAATTTTGAGTTTTTATCATACCTGCCAGAAAGTGTGAGTTTGAGTCTATCACTGAAAAAAGTTTCAATTAATTGCCCGTACATACCATACTGCGATTGATAAATAGGTTCTCCTGGCTTGTCAAAGAATACGGTTCCGTTGGTATTAATGGAATAAAGGCGGTAGCTGGCTCCAAACTGCATTCCTAATGATTTGAATAGATGGCTGAAATCATACATACCTTCAAATTGGTACATGCTGCTGTGGTCAATAACAAGTGCCCCACCATCATTTACAGGCTTAGCAATAAGTTCGTTCCAGATCGAATCAAACTCCGGCTCTCCAGGTAAAGGTCTATGTACCGGATCATTTGGGCTAAGAATGTTACCGTTGCTATATCTATTGTCAGCTGTAGCCCTGGCAAGATTGTAGCTAATGTCAAGAGAATTACCAAAAAAAACGTGATTGGTTACAAAGGATCCTATATAGTCTGTATACCAGTCTTCGCTTGATTTCCATTCTTCATTCAAACGTAATGTTGCACTTCCCAAATCATATGTATCACCGGCATTTTCATTGGTAGCCCAGGCTCGTAGAAAGTAATTATTGTTTTTTAGCTCAATTTTCCCGTGCAAGGCCTGGAAATTTTTTAATGCAAAACGGTTTTGGGCCGTGTACACACTGCTTCCTCTTGCAAAACCTCCATTAAAGGCCAATTCTGTAGCTGAGTTCAGCCTATAATTAAGTCCAATGGTACCACGCAGGTTTTCCGTATTGTAGTCAATAAGGTCTTTCTCCTTGTACCCCGTGCGAGTCACAAGTTGATCGGGGATCAAATTTATAATACGTTGGTATTCCGCATCGTATTCTGGTGTTCCTGGTACTAGATTCTGTTCCTGGGCAGCTCCATCTGCAATAATTGGTGCCTGATCTTTTAGATTTACGGGCACTATCACATCATCTCCATACACATTTACTCCATCGTATCCCGGGTTTGTATATGGATCAATATTGGGGTTGTTATAATCAATTCTGTTTCTGTAATCGGATGCGACCCAGTCGAGTGCACGTATATAGCCGGCTGTCACTTTAAATGCCAGTTTTTTACTGATGGCTTTTGCATACCTAAAATTAAAATCAACCATCGGGGTAGGAGAGGTTTCATCAGAACCAAGGTTCATAATTCCTGTTTGGAGTGATGCACTTAAGCCCTGGTAATCAAATGGATTTTTCCCGGTCATTAATATAGTGCCATTCATGCCTCCGGGACCATACAGGGCAGAGGAGGCTCCCATAATGAGTTCTACACTTTCTACATCCAATGGGTTCAATCCAAAAATATTTCCAGCCGCAAAGCTGAGGCCAGGGGGGGCATTGTCTATGCCATCAATTAATTGATTAACCCTGTAGTTGGTTTCACCATTGAAACCTCTGGTTGTGGGAAATTTAAAAAGGAAAGACTGCACATTCATATCAACCCCCTTGATGTTGGCAAGTGCATCGTAAAAACTTGCCGTTGGACTGGAATTTATGTCGCGTATATCCATCTTCTCAACCGAAACCGGAGATAAAAGCACATTTTCTTCCACTCTGGAAGCAGACACGATTACTTCGTCACCCAGGTAGGTTTGTTCTTTCATTTTTACCTTAATCAATGAGGTATTATTTTCAATAGTTAATTTTTGAGTTTGATATCCAACAATGGAAAACATTAAAACAAATGGTGGATTTTCAGACACATCTAAAGTAAAGTTGCCATCACTATCTGAAATAGTGCCTTGAGATCGGTTTTCCAAATAGATATTAACTCCTGCAAGAGGCTCGTTTGAGTTTTCGTCCTCTACTTTACCCTGAATAGAGTTTTGAGCATGGACCACCAAAGTCAGAAATAAAAAAAACAATAGGAATAAATAAGTTCTCATAGGTTGGTAATGTGCATTCTAAAAATACGATTATTGGGCATAAAATGGTAATTGCCTATTTTGGCAATTGTTTAATATGATTTACTTCTAGTTCTATGCTACTTCAACCCATCGATTGGGCAATCATCGCCTTCTTTTTTGTAATAGTTCTAACCATTGGCTGGGCGGCTGGCAGAAGTGCCGGTAAAAGCTCGAGCGATTTCTTTTTGGGAGGAAGAGGAATGCCCTGGTGGTTGTTAGGTATTTCAATGGTGGCCTGCACATTTTCTGCGGATACACCTAACCTTGTTACCGGGTTTGTGCGAGAAAATGGAGTAGCCAAAAACTGGGCATGGTGGGCATTTCTAATCACAGGCATGGTTACGGTATTTATTTACGCACGCCTTTGGAGGAAGTCCAAGCTGGTAACAGACCTTGGTTTCTATGAAATTCGGTATGGTGGTAAAATGGCTTCTTTTCTACGAGGTTTCCGGGCTATTTATCTGGGTGTTTTCTTCAATACACTTATCATGGGTTCAGTTACCCTTGCAGCTATTAAAATAGGAGGGGTTATGCTTGGTTTGCAACCTTGGGTAGTGGTAGTTGGAGCTTCTGTTGTTGTGGTAATATATTCAGCAATTGGTGGTTTGAAAGGCGTTGTATGGGCCGATTTTTTCCAATATGGAATTGCTATGTTTGGAGCTGTTTACGCTGCAATTGTGGCCGTACGCCAGCCTGAAGTAGGCGGTCTTTCCAATTTGATTTCTAACCCGGCCATTCAGGACAAAATGACCGTGCTGCCTGATTTTTCCAATCCTTCGGTCTGGATACCTTTGCTTTTAATACCTGTGGCGGTTCAGTGGTGGTCGGTTTGGTACCCCGGAGCAGAACCGGGTGGGGGAGGGTATATAGCCCAACGAATGCTATCGGCTAAAGATGAGAAAAATGCGGTGGGGGCTACCTTGCTTTTCAATTTTGCCCACTATGCCTTGCGCCCTTGGCCATGGATTATTGTGGCACTTGCATCAATGGTTATTTACCCGGATTTACAATCGATTCATGCGGCATTCCCTAATCTGGATCCAACTTATCTTAAAGATGATATTGCTTATCCGGTAATGCTCTCTAGACTGGGAACGGGCTGGCTCGGCTTGGTAGTGGCTTCTATTATTGCAGCTTATATGTCAACCATTGGAACGCATTTAAATTGGGGCTCTTCGTATGTTGCAAACGACTTTTACAAGCGCTTTTTGAAGCCAGATGCCACCGAAAAACAAATGGTGCAAATGGGACGAATTACCACTGTTGTATTAATGATTATTGCCGGAACCATGTCGTTGACAATAATGGATAATGCCACACAGGCATTCAATATTTTGCTACTTTCAGGAGCAGGCTCAGGGGCTATTTACTTGCTGCGTTGGTTTTGGTGGCGAATTAATGCTGTTACAGAAATAGCTGCTATGGTGGTTGCAACAGTAGCAGCATTTATTTTGGTTTTGTTTGTAGAAGATAGCTCATTACAAAATTCAGTGTTGGATGGATTTACCGTAAAACTGCTCATAACGGTTGGCCTGGTAACAATTACCTGGTTGCTGGCCACATTTTTAAGCAAGCCTGAGGATAAAGAGGTGCTACGTAGCTTTTATAAGATAACCAGGCCAGGTGGCCCCGGTTGGAAAAAGGTTATTGATGAGGCCAGAGAAGACGGTCATCCAATTGACAATGGCGAAGGGGCAGCATGGCAAATGCCGCGGCAATTGCTGATGGTGTTTGTTGGATTGGTCGTTATTTATGGGGCGCTTTTTTCGATTGGCAGCTTTGTGTATGGTCAGCTTGGACAAGGAATCGTTTTAGGGGTAGTATCACTAGTTGGTGTGTGGATACTATTTAAACTTATGAGCGCTTTACAGTTGGATTAATTCTTTCGAATGTTTTTCCTGGAAGCCTTTTCCTGTTTCTTGATGTCTGACATTATTGGTGCCATGGTATAAACAATGCCCGACTGCACAGCATTCCATAGGTAGGGGAAGATAAACTTATTTTGAACACGATCGGCCTTTATAACTCCTTGGGTATATGAACTGCTTTCCTTTGTGTTACTGGTTTTTATTACCGTGTTAGCGGCAAGGCTTAATAAACCTTGTTTCTTGTCCTGTTCTTCCGTATTGTAAATGTCAATTTTAAAATTTTCGTATTCAAAATCCATCGTGCCTTCACAGCTCAAGTCGTCCGCAGTATAAGAAAGATCCATATTTAGTATTTCACCGGATTTTACCTTGACCAAAAGCAAAGGGTTAAGCATTTTGTTAAAAATGGTGGCATCTGTCTTTCCAACTGTGGCGTGAATATAATGCCTGTCATCAGAGCTGGTAAGGTCAAATTTTGCTTGCAGCGTTACCGGAGCTACTTTCATTAGCCTGGAACTAACATTTACCGTCATAAATTTATTGATACTCATTTGGGTCGAATCGTTTGTGAATCCATAAATCTGAGCATCCAGGTTATTAATGGTTAGTTCGCTCAGTTCATCAGTCAAAGCGCTTTTTTCATTAATGGTTACATTGCTTTTCTTTAAATCAATAGTATCAATAGAAAGGATGAGTGAAGCTTTTTTGAGAGCGGTTACTGGCAGAAACTTCTTTTTGAAAGGAGGCTCCGGTTTGGTTTTATCTTTATAAATGGCAAGATTGGCTTTTTCCAGCTCTAATTTACCGATCCTGAAATTTCCATTTTGTATCAACTCTTCAAAGTCTATATTGGTTATGGTTAAATCATTTAGCGCCAGGGCCAACCAGGTTTTCTGAAATTTGTATTTGTTCGCAAAGTTTTCGCGGGAGTACTTTGGGCTTACTTTTAGGTCAGAAATTGAGGTGGTATTTCGCTTTGCACTAAAGCTTAACTTTCCACCAGAAAACGTGTAATCCTCGTCCAAATCTAAAGTTAAATTTTTGGCCGAAAAGTTAATGTTGTCGTAGTCGAATGGAGAAAACCTTTTTATGGTTGTTGAATCGATATGAGCATGTGAAAGTTTAAATTCGAAATTGTCGAAAACCACAATATCCTTGTCTTTTAAAATGTTGTGCACATGAATGGAGGCATCATCTATAAGAAAATAGGTGAGGTCTGCCTGGCTAAAGGATTCAGAAAAAACATTATCGAGCGCTGTAGAGGAACTGGTTCCTTTTTTACGGCTATCAAACAGGTAAGTAACTTTCGGTTTTTTTATTTTGAACCGGGTTATGTTGATGTGGCCTGTTTCTAAAAACTTCTTTATCTGAAAACCTTCCATTTTTATTTCTTCAATAGAAGCTTCAATGAGCACCCTAATGTTGTTGTTTGGGTTGGCTAAACTGTCTCTGGCGGCTTTTGTGGGGTATAGCGTTACTTTCTTTAACTTAATTGAACCATCCACAAGGCTTAGGTTAAATTTTGAAAAGTCGTATTTATAAAGACTAACGGAATCTTTTTGGATAAGTATGGATAGTTCTGACCTTAACCTTTTTTCGATAAAATAATCAGAAGTAAAATATGCGATCAGACCTACAAAAATCAGTAGTATTCCCGTAATCTTTAAAGCTTTCATTCAGCTTAAGGGTTGAACTTTTGCTTGCCCGTTAAAAGGTCAGCAAACATGATAAAGTCAGAACCAAGGCTATAAAGAGGGTATTGAAACGTAGCGGGCTTGTTCTTTTCAAAAAAGAAATGCCCCACCCAGGCAAAACCATAACCTATTACAGGTACCAGGGCGAGCATCCACCAGGTTTGAGTTGCCAGTGCCCAAAACAAATCGATAAACAATAAAAAGGTACCAATAAAATGCAGCTTTCTACAGGTAGGATTTAAGTGCTCTGTTAAATAGAAAGGGTAGAATTCCTTAATAGAAGTGTAACGTTTCTCGGCCATGTTTTTTTCCGAATATAAAAATAAAATCGCTGAATTTCAGGGCTTATTTGTAAAGCATACATGCACACCTTAATATTACTAAAAATTAGAATAGTATGAGCAAGCCTGCATTTGATGATATTTTTATGGAGTTGGCGGTTAACCTTGCCAAACGATCTCATTGCATTAAACGACATGTTGGAGCAGTATTAACCAAAGAAACACGCATCATTTCCATTGGTTATAACGGCCCACCGGCAGGCACACACAACTGTGATGAGGAATTCCCTGAAACAGGTTGCGCTCGCGACTCTAAGGGTAGTTGCTCTCTGGCAATTCATGCAGAACAAAATGCGATCTTGTATGCGGTTAAAAATAATGCATCGGTTGAAGGGTCTACTTTATATGTAACACTCTCGCCTTGCCTTGCCTGCTCGAGGATCATCTATTCAATGGGGATTAAAAAAGTAATCTATTTGAAATCCTATGCTGAGTATAAGGGCATTCCTTCCGATGAAGGAGTTGATTTTCTCAATACGTTCGGAGTAGAAACAGAGAAGTACGAAGGGATGATCGAGGGAATTACGGAGATGATCTAAATAATATTTACTTCGGGTTCAAGCTCTATTCCGAATCTTTCTTTTACAGAATCCAGAATGGAATAGGCTAATTCTTTAAGCTCTGCACCTTTACCACCACCGTAATTAACAAGAACCAAAGGTTGTTTCGGGTTAACGCCAATGTTGCCAAGGGTTTTGCCTTTCCAGCCATTTTGATCTATTAGCCAGGCAGCTGGCACTTTCACCCTATTATTTGGCTGTGGATAGCCTGGAATGGTTTCAAACTCACTTTTGAGCAGATCGTATTGCTTTTTCGTAATCACAGGATTTTTAAAGAAACTACCGGCATTACCAACCTTTGCCGGGTCCGGCAACTTGCTTTGTCGTATATGGATTACGGCATCGCTTACTTCTTTTGGTGTTGGGTTGGCAATATTCCATTCATTCAACGTTGAGTTGATGGCTCCATACGAAGTGTTCACTTCTATTGAAGTATGAAGCTTGAGAGTAACACTGCTTATTATGTATTTTCCCTTTAACGGGCCTTTGAAAACGCTGTAGCGGTAATCAAAAGCACACTCCTCGTGCAAAAAGGTTTTTACCTCTCCAGAATCAATTTCAATAGCTTTTAACTCAAAAAACAAATCCTTTAATTCTACTCCGTAAGCGCCAATATTTTGCACAGGAGCTGCGCCTACTGTGCCTGGAATTAGCGATAGATTTTCGAGCCCGTTTATTCCATTTTCGAGTGTTTTAAGAACCAGTTCGTGCCATACCATTCCTGCACCTGCAGTCACATAAATGGTCTCGCCTGCATGTTTGGTGTCAAATCCTTGAATTGAATTCTTAATTACAATACCGTCAAAATCCTGGGTGAAAAGCATATTGCTGCCGCCACCTAAAATCAACAGGTTTTTATCTTTCAGGAAATCTCCTTTGCAGAGAGCAACAAGCTCTTCTTCGGTTCGTATTTCAACAAAATAACGTGCATTGGCATCTATGCCAAAGGTGTTATAGGGTTGTAAGGAAACATGTTCCTGAATTGTCAATTTATTTACGCTTAATAACTTTTAAAGCTGCTTTAACAATATTTTCAGCGTTCAGCCCATATTTTTTCATCAACTGATCTGGTGTGCCGCTTTCCCCAAATTTATCCTGAATAGCCACGTACTCCATAGGAGCAGGTTGATTTTGAATTAACACTTGAGCAATACTGTCGCCAAGCCCGCCATTTAATTGATGCTCTTCCGCAGAAACCACACAGCCAGTTTTTGCTACCGATTTTAATATGGCTTCTTTATCAATTGGTTTAATAGTATGAATATTAATTATTTCTGCACTTATTCCTTTGGCAGCAAGCATTTCTTCCGCTAAAATGGCTTCCCAAACCAAATGACCTGTAGCAAAAATAGAAACATCCGACCCCTCAATAAGCTGAATGGCTTTGCCAATTTCGAAAGGTTGATCTTCCTGCATAAATACAGGAACCTTGGGCCTTCCAAAACGCAAATACACCGGGCCCTCATAATCGGCAATAGCAATAGTGGCTGCCTTGGTTTGGTTGTAATCGCATGGGTTTATCACTGTCATATTGGGCAGCATTTTCATCATACCTATGTCTTCCAACACCTGGTGGGTGGCGCCATCTTCACCTAAAGTAAGCCCGGCATGTGACGCACACAACTTTACATTCTTTTCAGAATAGGCAATGCTCTGTCGCACCTGATCGTACACCCGCGAGGTTGAGAAATTAGCGAACGTACCAGTGAAAGGTACTTTACCCCCAATGGTCATTCCGGCAGCCATACCAACCATGTTCGCTTCACTGATACCGGTTTGAAAAAATCGCTCAGGAAACTCTTTTTTAAATGCGTCCATTTTGAGCGAACCAGTGAGGTCGGCACATAGTGCAACTACGTTTTCATTTTTCTTGCCCAGCTCAAGCAGACCGGCTCCAAATCCTGATCGTGTATCTTTTTTTTCTGTATATGTAAATTTTGCCATTTCTCAGTTGTTAATAGTCACCCAGTGTTTCTTCCAGTTGGCCAAGGGCATCTGCCAACTGCTCATCGTTTGGTGCCACTCCATGCCATTTGTGAGAGCCTACCATAAAATCAACTCCATGTCCCATTTCTGTCCTCATCAGGTTAAGAATGGGTTTGCCTTTTCCCGTCATGGTCTTGGCTCGTTCCAGGCTTTGAACAACAGCATTCATATCGTTACCATCGGTTTCAATTACCTGCCAGCCGAAGGCTTCCCATTTTGCTTTCAGGTTGCCTAAGGAAAGCACCTCATCCACAGGTCCGTCTATTTGCTGGCCATTATAATCGACCGTAGCAATAATATTGTCAACCCCGTTATGCGCGCCAAAAAGAGCCGCTTCCCAGATTTGTCCTTCTTCGAGTTCACCATCTCCCATTAATACAAACACCAGGTTACAATCATTGTTAAGTTTCTTGGTCAATGCAGCGCCCAGTGCCACAGACAGCCCCTGGCCAAGAGAACCAGAGGCTACACGAATGCCCGGTAAGCCTTCCTCGGTGGCAGGGTGTCCTTGCAAGCGGCTGTCAATTTTCCTGAATGTGGCAAGTTCCTTTATATCAAAATACCCGCTTCGCGCCAACACACTGTACCAAACAGGTGATATATGCCCGTTGGAAAGGAAGAAAATATCTTCTCCTTTACCATCCATCGAAAACTCTGTAGAGTGATTTAATATTTTGAAGTAAAGGGCTACCATAAATTCGGTGCATCCTAACGATCCACCGGGGTGGCCTGAGTTCTGTGCGTGAACCATTCTCAAGATGTCTCTTCTTACCTGGGAGGCAATTTGAACCAGTTCCTCCGTACTTTTCTTTGCCATTAATTAATTGAATTGTGGTTAAATCCCGGCAAATATACTACGGTCATTTCGTTCGTACTAGTCGAGTTCATCCTTATGCTTTTTAATATCCTCTATTGTTTCTTTTTCACCCACCGGATCAATATGAATGGTGGCTTCAATGCCTAATTCTTTCCGAATTCGTTTTTCTATGGTATCTGCTAATCTGTGGGTTTCCGAAAGCGTTAGATTTCCGTTCAATGCAATGTGAAAAGTGAGTTCCTGATGATATCCATAATTATGGTAATGGAAATGGTGAGGGAAGACCTGATACCCCACTACCTGGTCACATATAACTGCCACATCGTTCATCACTTCTTTTGCAGGTGGTTCTCCCAACAAGGGACGAATAGCCTCTCTCAAAATATCATAACTGGCTTTGAAAATGAAAAGTGCCATTAAAATACCTAATACGCCATCTGCCCACCACCATTGCTTACCAACAATTATTCCTACCAATAGAATTACAGAGGATATGGCATCACTTCTGTGGTGCCATCCATCGGCACGAATCACTTCCAGCTTGGTCTTACGAGCCAGGTAAAAGGCATATTGAGCAAGCAGTTCTTTCCCTAAAATGCTGGCAATGGTTACCGATATAGCCAAAATGCCAAAATGAGCCACCTCATTATGTATAAGCTTGTTTATGGAAGTGGTTAAGAAAGAGAATCCAATTGTGCTAAGTATAATTCCAAGTATTAAAGCAGAAACCAACTGTGCCCTGCCGTGCCCAAAGGGGTGTTCTTCATCTGCCGGTTCGGTAGATATTTTTGTGCCCACAATAATAATAACCGAACTCAGGGAGTCGGAAAGGGTGTGCCATGCATCGGTGAGCAAGGCAACCGAACCGCTCACCAACCCTGCGTAGTACTTAACTGCAAAAAGCAGGGTGTTTCCTATAATGGAAAAAATGCCCTGCTTATAAGCCTCTTTGGAGTGGTTGATGTCGTGCAATTTCTGATTACTTCAGTATCTGGCTTGTATGCTCTTTGGTTTTCACCTTTTCAATAATGTCTTCAATTACCCCATTTTCATCGATAATGAACGTAGTACGTGCTGTGCCCATGTAGCTTCTTCCATACATTTGTTTTTCTACCCAAGTGCCATACAAGTCATGCACCTTTTTATCGGTATCGGCTAAAAGCGTAAATGGTAAGCTTTGCTTTTCAATAAATTTCTGGTGCGATTTTTCAGTATCTGAAGAAATTCCCAGCACTTCATATCCGGCTTTTTGAAGCGCCTTGTAATTATCTCTCAGGTTACAGGCCTGGGCCGTACAACCCGGTGTCTGGTCTTTGGGGTAAAAGTAGAGTACTACTTTTTTGCCTTTAAAGTCAGAGAGTTTAACTGTGTTTCCGGCTTGATCGTTTACTTCAAATTCCGGTGCTTTATCGCCAATTTTCAATTTCATAGCTAATCAAGATTAGTTGTATAAATAGTTTCGTTATTTGTATTGTCTGTAACTTTTAATTCAAGTTTACCACTGTATACGTACTTGCTATTTGGTTTTTCAGCCCAAATAAGATCTTTTTTAGGGTCGTAGTTCATTAACACCCACTCGCCATTCATGTACATGTTATATGACTGTATCCCCGATAGCTCATCCGTTATCTTAAACACCAGCTCATCTCTGTTCAGAATAAGTGGCTGTACCTTGGGTGGAATGCTATCTGCAAGCAAGGTATACGTACCGTAGCTTCTGGTATCAAACTGAATATAATTTTCTTTCCAATCGCCTCCTACAAATGATGGATTGCTGCCATACAAAATATAGACCCTGGTGTGATCTTTATCTTGAGGCATAGAAAAAGGTTTTAAATTAATGGTAAAACTGCCATTGATGGTTTCGTATGGATTGCCAATGGTAACTATATCCATACCCGTTAAGCTATCGGTTTTATGCTCCATTGTAAGGTAAATATCGGAGAACAAGCTTTTTTTCTTGAACTGAATATCCGCGATATGGTCGTACAAATTATATTCTACACCGGCTGGTACAAATGCCTTAATGTTGGTGGCATGAGCGTTATTGTTAATCCTAAAGGAATCAGCAATACCTTCTTTCAGGTCCCACAGGTAAACAGCATTCCCTTCCGATTGGAAGGCAGGTTCAACCTGTTTCATCTCACCATGTACAAAGAGGGTACAAGTATCTCCCGGTTCACTTTCAATCATTAGCACACTCTTGTCAATGGCCCAGCTACTGTCAGGCAAGGCCGTATTCTTTGCAGGAATGGAAACTTCGTTGTTTTGTCCTTTGATCACAAAGTGCACCTTGCTTTCGTTTTCATAGGTATCAGCAAGGGTTATAACCACATCATATACGTTTCCTTCTTCAATGGTTAAGTAGCCATTGTCTACCAGGTTGGAATAGAAGTCCAGCTTATTGCCATCGTCCACGTACAATTTATGGAAACGCTGCCCACTCTTTGCCAATGCTTCGTAACTTATATAAGTATAGAATTGACGGGCTTTCGAAAAAGGCCAGGTATCAATTGTGGTTGTAAACTGCAGCTTTCCATTTACCTCAACATTTATTTGATTGATACCGGTCCTGAAGTGGGTATAATCCATTCTGTCATAGGCAAACAGTTCGAGCCCAATCCTTCCTATGGCTTCAATGGTATCTTTAACATAATACTCATTGCGCTCGCTTACAGGCAAAACAATACGGCCAAACTGGTTGGCTACACGACTATCTATACCTGAAGTAACCAATGCCAATTCCTTGGCCAGTGGGGCCTTGTTGTCACGTATTTCTTCAAACCCATAATGCAGCGGGTTAAGTAAATCCTGGTTGCGGTTGCGTACATCAAAGTGGAGGTGAGGCCCTCCACTGGAACCTGAGTTGCCCGAAAGGGCAATGGTGTCGCCACGGTGCACCGGAAACATCTCGGCAGAGGGGAATACATTGAGTGCAAATTTTTGCCTTGCATACTGCTGGCTCCTAACGTATTCGGCTATTTCTTTACTAAACGATTGCAAGTGCCCGTAAACGGTAGAATGGCCGTTTGGATGCCGAATGTAAATAGAATTCCCGTAGCCTCCCGGATTTACGGAAACACGAAAAATGTACCCGTCATCTGCCGCCAAAACAGGCAGGCCTTCCTGTCCTCCCGTGCGAATATCGATACCGGTATGAAAATGCGAAGAGCGAAGCTCTCCCATAGTGCCTGCCAATGTGTTGGGTATTCCGGGATTTATTGGAAACAATAAACTTGAGTTGTTCTCAGGCAAGAATTGCGCCCACACATTTGAAGTGAAAAAAAGTAGCGCATATAAAAAAGTATATCTATTTAATATCAACATAAAGCATTTTTTCATTTTCGATGAAAGCTTCCAGTTTATCGCCAATAGCAATGGGGCCAACACCTTTAGGGGTTCCTGTAAAAATGATGTCTCCTTTTTTCAAAAGGAAGAATTTGGATAAATACGAAATTATATAATCGAAGCTAAACAGCATAAGGCTGGTGTTGCCCTGCTGCTTTACCTCCCCGTTTTGGTTCAATGAGAAATTAAGATTTTGCATGTCAAAATCCTTTTTAGGAATGAAGTTGGAAATGGGGGCCGAATCGTTAAACCCTTTCGCAATTGCCCAGGGCAAACCTTTTTCCTTTGCTTTGGTCTGCAGATCGCGAGCGGTAAAATCTATGCCAATACCTATCTCATCGTAATAGGTATGCGCAAATTTCTCGTCAATGTTTTTCCCCACTTTACATATTTTAAGTAGTATTTCTACCTCAAAGTGTATGTCGTTTGAAAACCCCGGATAATAAAAAGGACGGTTGCGGGTAAGTAGTGCCGTTTCAGGTTTGGTAAAAATTACCGGTTCATCAGGCCGCTCGTTATTCAGCTCTGCAATATGGGCTGCATAATTTCTTCCAATGCCAAAGATCTTCATTTGCTTAAATAGTAAAAATTTGCGTTTTTGTTTTCCTGAATAGAAATTAACTTTTCCTAATTTCGTTTCAAATATCAAATGTACTTTATCCTTACTGGGTCGCAAAAATTAATACCTATGAAAAAAGCTAGAAAACTATTCGTTCTATTCATCACCACCTTTGGTGTTTGGGCTTGTGCTACAGTTCCTGTTACCAACCGTTCCCAACTGGCGCTGATCTCCAATGCTGAGATTATTCCGTTGAGTTTTGAAAACTATAATCAGGTGCTGGAAGAAGGTACCTTGTCGAACGATGCCCAAAAAACCGCCATGATACGCAGGGTAGGAGGGCGTATTGAAAAGGCAGTGGAAGACTACATGGCCCAAAACGGCATTAGCGACCAACTGAATGGATTTGAATGGGAATTTAATTTGTTGCAGGACGATAGCACGGTGAATGCCTGGTGTATGCCAGGTGGCAAGGTGGCTTTTTATACCGCTATCTTACCTATTTGCAAGGATGAAACCGGAGTTGCCGTAGTTATGGGCCATGAGGTAGCCCATGCTATTGCCAACCATGGGCGCGAGCGTATGAGCCAGCAAATGGCGCTCAATGGTATTTTGAGTATTGGTGCGGCCACTACTGGCGAAACCCAAAATAAGGTTGACGATATTTTGCTGCAGGCCGTAGGTGCAGCCAGCCCGTTAGGCATGCTTAAGTTTAGCCGCGATCAGGAATCGGAAGCCGACCACATTGGACTAATATTTATGGCCATGGCTGGGTACGACCCGTCCATGGCACCTGAATTTTGGGAACGCATGACAGCCATGAGTGGAGGACAAGAACCTCCTGAGTTTCTTTCTACACACCCATCGCATGCTACCCGAATTGCGGATTTAAAGAAATGGCTGCCCGAAGCGGAGAAGTATTATAAGAAGTAGTTTTTGGCACGCGTTAAAAACGCGCGCCAGCTGAGGAAAGTATTACAAGAAGTAATTATACGTGTTAGATTTTATAAAACTATTCACACTAATCTCCATTATTTTATTTTTGGGGTGTAACACGAAGAATGGTAAATTGGTAAGAAGTGTTTCAAAAGAGGATAGTCTTTGGATCAACTTCGCACATGCACTTGAGATCAAGGACACTAAATTTTTGATTGAGAATTCATTAGATTCGGTACAGTGTGCAGAATGCATTTTTTTATCAAATCATGAAACAGAGGTTTATGCATCAAGTTTTGTTTATGATCAACCGGATAGGATTGAAAAATTAATGCATATAGATTCCCTGAGTGATCAAGATTTTTCAACTTTTGTTGAGGGAGATAGACTTGTTGTAAATTACAAAGTAAAAAGTATCTATGCTGAAGAAGGGGGTTATAATCTAATTTTCCTATTTATCAAAACAAGCAAAGGGTATCGTTTTAAGGGGATGATCTTAACTTAGCTAGTGCGTTTAAAAAGTGTATAATAAGATTACCCAATCAAGGAATTGGCTGCACGAGGCAGAGAAGTATTATAAGAAGTAGTTTTTGGCACGCGTCAAAAAAAACGCACGCCAGCTTAGGAATAAATGTTTAAACTGTAGGATTTACTAACCCCATGTTGATGTTCTTACCAACATGCAAAGGATAGAGGTAATACAGGGACAATTAATAATTGGATGGGGAAAGCAAAATTAGTATTTACAGGTTGGACTGTTGGGGCACGCCCAATCCCATTTATTAAGCTTTTGGTGGATAAAGCAAAGTTGGGAATTGTTGACTCAAGAAATATTAAAGAAGATATTATTGAAAATGGTAAAAGTCGATGGATTGAAGTTGATGAATGTTTGGCTGAAGAAATTAAACTTGAAGCCAATGATATAGGCTTCATATCAGTTATTGAGAAATAAATCCAAACTAGGCGAGTAAAAATAAGTGCTAGGTGTAGTTTTAAACTACACCTAGGTATTTCATAATAGATTCTTCCTCCAATTCACATACCGCAACAATACACCCACATTAACTCAGCCAGAGCGCGTTTATCAACGCATGCAATATTTCTCATTCTTAATTGCTTACGTTATGGTACTGTTCTAAACTTTGTATACCGCCACGACACGCCAATATTGGTAAAGTAGTCAAGTCGGTCTCCATCGGTTCCAAATCCTCCAAACAGATCAAACTGCAGGTTATTGTTTACAAGGTAAGCCAGTCCTGTATCCCAATAACCTTTGTAATTACTGCTAAAACCAGCATAATTCTCAATATAGGTTCTCCATTTATTAGAAATTTTGTAGTCCAGGCTTAAGGCGTATTTCCAACTCAGCAAACTGTTGTTTCCGTTAGTGCCTGCACTTAAATTGGTAAGGATGGAGAATTTCTCTCCTAGTTTTTCCCCTGCAATAAACACGATTTTATAAGAAGCGTGATCGGGGTTATAGGGCTCTGAGAGGATGTTAGGTTGCAAGATAAGTTGCAGTCCCACTGCGGGTATATAATTGCGGCCTGCGAACAAATTAATTCTTGCACCAATAGTGCCAAGGCTAAGCCCATTTATATTGGAAGTTGTACCGCCTCCTTCAAAACTTTCAGCCTTATATTCCCAGGCTGTGTTTATGTCAATATGTTCTGTTATCCCAAATCGGAAAATCGCAATGGGAGCGAAGAAGTTTTCATGTGTATTGGTAGGCTCGCTATTATACCCACCAAATTGTAAGCCCGACTGTATTTGGAAAATGTTTTTGCCTACAGCAAACGGGCCAATGGCAATACCTGGCCGGGCTGTACGAATGGTTTGGTTAAATTGGGCTTTGCCGGCAAAGCTTGCTAAAATGAATAATACTCCCAGGTAAACTCTTTTCATGCTATTTAGTTGAGCAAAGCTTTAAATAAACCAAAGATTTTTTAAAATGCCTAGAATAGATTTTCAAAAGTCTGGGAGCCGGCATTGGGTACTTTAAGTTTATACCCGTATTGCATATTTAATTGTTCTATAAAATAAGCGGAAAGCAGAGGCGAACTTTTTTCCATATTCTGATGCACAAAAAAGTTGATCTCGTCAATGCCTTTATCGATCCATTCACCTATTCGTTTTACCCAGTCATCAAGGCGCGAGTAATCGGAAGGGTGGTTGGAGCCCACATACCGGATGAAAGCTTTAGGAGTGGTGAGCCGCATATGCAGCAGGTTACGCCTGCCCCCGGTATCGGTAATTACATGACTTACATTATTCTTTTCCAGAAATTCGTAGTAGGCCGGGTCGTCAAACCAGTCGCTGCTACGCACTTCAACAGCCAGAGGGATAGCTTTTGGCCATTCTTCAACAAATCTTTTAAGGTTGTCAAAATTACGTTCCCACCTGAAGTTGTCAATAAGTTGAAGAAAAACCATACCCAGCTTTTCTTCAAAAAGGCTCATGGCGTCACAGTATTCTTCTACTTCATATTGGGTATCTCGTAATCGTTTAAAATGGCTAATGGTTTGCGAAACTTTAGGAAAGAATTTAAAATCATTCGGTGTTTTATCCTTCCACTTTTCTACCTGCTCTTTACTAAAGTTATAAAAGGTAGCATTTAACTCAATGGAATTGAACTGAGTTGCGTAATAAATAAGTTCATCTTTTGTGCCACGCGGGTAAAAACCTTTCAGATCCTGTCGGTTCCACTTGGCGCAACCCACATTAATTAACGGCTTCGTTTTAGCTCCGTTAAATTTTGATTCCAAATGGTCAGGGGGAAGCGTAAAATCTACAGCTTCAGGATTTGGTATACTGCCGAATTTCATGTTTCTAAAATACTTGAATTTTACTCATTCCCTAAACTCGGATACCAGCTTAGTTATAACACATAAGGGCTTTAAATTAGGTGGTTTTGGTAACTGAATTAGGTAAAAATTCGGCTAACAAACGTTTGCTAAGCCAATTGAAGGCGTTTTTTTCTAGCCCCAATCGCAAAAAAATGCATTTATTTTACTATTTATAATTATTCTAAATAGCTGGGGTTTAAGGGCAAGATTACTGATTAACAGAGCAATACGTGTATAAAATGTGTCACATCAAATTTATCTTGAATGAATTTGCTACATAATTAGCTTGGAAAAGCTATTTGCTAAATAGTAGATTTGTAGCACTTTTGAAAAAAGTGATTGTTTAACACACTAACCTAAGTATGGCGTCCAAGCATTCTTTAAAACGAAACTTTAAAGTATTTGTTGTTCTTTTTTCTCTTCTGATTTCATACGGTATACAAACGGCTCATGCGCAGTCATCGGCCGTACCGACTGATCCTAAAATTATCTCTGCAGGAGAAGAACTGTTCAAACAAAACTGTATGTCTTGTCATAGGGTACAAACCCAATTGGTAGGGCCTGCCTTAAAAGGTGTTTACGATATAAAAGATCTTAGTTGGATCTACACCTTCGTAAAAAACCCTCAAAAAGTTATTGACAGCGGAGACGAGTATGCTGTTGAATTGTACGAGAAGTTTAAACCAACAGTGATGACATCCTTCTCCACATTCAGCGATGAGCAGATCTTGTCGATTATGGCCTATATAAAGGACCAGACTGATAATCCGCCAGCTGCAGCTGCAAGTACTTCCGGAGGAGGCGATATGAAAGCACAACCTGCGGCTATACCAACTCCTTATGTGAATGCCATTATTATTGGTGCGGTTATTATCTTAATCGTGTTGTTGGTGGTGCTTGTGATGATTGTTAATACATTGAGATCATTCCTTTCACAGAAGGACCTTTCACCTGAAGATGCTGAATTTGTGGCAAAACCAGCAGGTCTGGCTACTGCTCTCAGAAATAAGGCGTTGATAGGAATTGTTACGGCTGTTGTTACCGCAGTTGTTGTTAAAGGAGTGATCGATTCACTATATAATGTAGGGGTACAACAAGGATATGCTCCTACGCAACCTATTGCCTATTCGCATAAAATACATGCCGGTCAGTATAAAATTGATTGTAACTATTGCCATACGGGAGTTACCAAATCAAAAAATGCCAATATTCCTTCACCTAACATTTGTATGAACTGCCACAGTGTTATTCAAAAGGGAACAAACACCGGTACTGCCGAAATCGATAAAATATACAAAGCTGTTGAAACCAATACGCCAATTAAATGGGTGAGGGTTCACAACTTACCAGACCTTGCTTATTTCAATCACTCTCAACACGTTGCTGTTGGCGGTGTTGAATGTCAAACTTGTCACGGGCCAATCGAAGAAATGGAGGTTGTAAGACAATATTCAAATCTTACCATGGGTTGGTGTGTGAATTGCCACAGAGAAACACCTTTGAATACAAAAGGAAATGGATACTACGACAAACTTGTTGAGATTCATGAAGGCAAAGGAGATTTTACAGTTGCCCAAAATGGTGGAATAGATTGTGCCAAGTGTCATTATTAATTAATTAGAAAACTGCTCCCAGTTATAGCTAAACATGAAAGAAACTAAAAAACAGTATTGGAAAGGTCTCGAAGAATTAACCAAAGACCCTGAATTCGTAAAATACGCAGATAAAGAGTTTCCAGAGTATTTGCCTATTGGCGATGAAGAAAGTGAAGGAAGCACTCGAAGGGATTTCCTTAAGCTAATGGGTTTTGGAATGGCAGCGGTTACCCTTGCTTCGTGCGAGGCGCCTATCCGCAATGCAATTCCTTATGTGATCAAACCTGTGGATGTTGACCCTGGTGTGCCAAACTATTATGCTTCTACTTACATGCAGGGAGGCGATTACTGTAGTGTGGTAGTTAAAACCAGGGAAGGAAGACCTATTAAAGTTGAAGGTAATAAGCTATCAAAAATTTCTCAAGGTGGTGTTAATGCACAGGTAGAAGCTTCTGTTCTTTCCTTGTACGATAAGGAACGCTTGACCGGTCCTTTGAAAGATGGGAAAGAAACCGATTGGGCTACATTGGACAAAGAAGTAGTTGCTAAATTGGGAGAGATAGCTGCTAAAGGAGGGCAAATTCGTTTGGTAAGTAATACAATCCTAAGCCCTACTACATTAAAGGTTATAGGAGATTTTAAAGCAAAATACGGAAACGTTGAGCTTGTTCAATACGATACCCAATCAGGTTACGGAATAACAAAATCCAACAAAGAGGTTTTTGGAATAGCTGCTATTCCTACCTATCATTTCGATAAGGCGGATGTGATTGTTTCCTTTGATGGAGACTTTTTGGGTACCTGGATTTCCCCAATTGAGTACACCAAAGGATTTAGCAAAACCAGAAAGCTTGGTCCGGATAAGAAAACAATGTCGCGTCTCTACCACTACGAAAGTAATCTTTCACTTACTGGTGCCAACGCAGATTACAGAACACCAATAAAACCTTCTGAGCAGGGCCAGGCAGTTATTGCATTGTACAATGCAGTTGCTTCCAAAACCGGAAACGCTTCTGTTTCGGGTGGAGGCGATTTTGCCAGGATAAAAGAAGCCGCTGCTGATCTTGTTAAAGCAAAAGGAAAATCCATTGTTGTTTCAGGTTCTAACGACCCTGCCATTCAAACACTGGTTGCTGGTATCAACGATATGCTTTCCAACTATGGTTCAACCATTACCTGGAAAAACTACTCATATGCCAGAAAAGGTGACGATGCGCAAATGAACAGCTTTATTGCGGATACCAAAGCCGGTAAAGTTGATGCCGTTATTTTCCTGAACACCAACCCGGTTTACAACCACCCGAAAGGCGCTGAGCTTGCTGAAGGACTTAAAAAAGTAACCTTAACTGTTTCCACTTCTGACAGGAAAGACGAAACAGCTTCTTTAGTGAATTATGTGGCTACCAATCATCATTACCTTGAATCCTGGAATGATGCAGAACCCAAAAATGGTATGTTTAGCCTGATTCAGCCTGCTATTACACCAATTTTCAAAACACGCCAGCAGGAAGAAACACTTCTTACCTGGGCAGGTAATTCAACTGCCTATTTCGATTATTTGAAGAATTATTGGCAGGAACGATTCGGGAATGGTAAAGCAGGATATGACTATCAGTCGTTCTGGGATAAATGTCTTCAGGATGGTGTGTATGAAGTGCCGGTTGAAGAACCAAGTTATACAGCTAATGTAAATGCTTCCGGGGCTGCTTCTGCGGTTGCAAAGAATTATAAAGGCCAGGGCGTTGAGCTTGTGCTTTACACTAAAATTGCCGTGGGAGATGGTACACAAGCCAATAACCCATGGTTGCAGGAAACTCCGGACCCTATCACTAAAGCTACCTGGGATAACTATATTACTATTTCAAACGCTGACGCTAGGGAATGGAAGATTAAGGAATATGAGGGCAAGTTTATGAAGGGTGAACTTGTGGTTAATGGCAAAACTTATAAACTGCCTATGGTTATCCAACCTGGTCAGGCAAAAGGTACTGTAGGTGTTGCACTTGGTTTCGGTAGAACCAGTGCAGGCAAAGTTGCCAATGATTTAGGTGTAGATGTTACTCCATTAATTGCAACGCTGAATGGTGCCAATTACTACTCTGTTACTACAGGCGTAGATATTAAACCACTTCCAGACGAAAAATATCAGGTGGCGCGTACACAAACGCACCAAACCTACATGGACAGGGATAATGTTATTCAGGAAGCTACGCTTAAGGAATATCAGAAAAACCCAATGGCAGGTAGAGACGTGCCTATGGTTGCTACCTGGCAGGATAAGGAAGGTAAAGTAGAATCTACTTCGCTTTCACTTTGGAAAGGCCACAAATACCCGGATCATCACTGGGGAATGGCCATAGACCTGAACGCATGTACCGGTTGTTCGGCATGCCATGTTTCATGTCAGGCTGAAAACAATATTCCGGTAGTGGGTCGCCAGGAAGTGATCAACAGAAGGGATATGCACTGGATGAGAATTGATCGCTACTATAGCAGCAACCAGGAAGATGTTGCCAAGGCAGATGGAATGATTGATCGTTTCAGAGCTCTTGATGAGGCTGCGGATAACCCTGAAGTTACATTCCAGCCAATGATGTGTCAGCATTGTAATAACGCTGGTTGCGAAACTGTTTGTCCGGTAGCTGCAACTACACACTCTTCTTCGGGTATTAACCAAATGACCTACAACCGTTGCATTGGTACACGTTATTGTGCCAACAACTGTGCATATAAAGTACGAAGGTTCAACTGGTTCAAATACCATGACAATGAGCAGTTCGATAAAAACCTTTCCATGAACAACGATCTGGGTAAAATGGTATTGAATCCGGATGTTACGGTTCGTTCAAGAGGGGTAATGGAAAAATGCTCGCTGTGTATGCAACGAATTCAGTTAGGTAAACTGGAGGCCAAAAAGGAAAAACGCAGAACCAACGATGGTGACATTGTAACTGCTTGTGCGGCTGCATGTCCTGCAGATGCTATTGTATTTGGAGATATGAATGATGATAACAGTAGAATTTCTCAACTGTTGCGCATCAAGAATAAAGAAGGCGATTACGGAATAGACAAGCAGGTTAATGAGGAAAGGGCTTACACGGTTCTGGAAGAAACAGGTTCTAAACCAAACGTTCTTTACCTAACAAAAATTAGAAATAAACAAGAGTCTAACGCTTAATAATATAAGATTACACTATGCAAGTATCATCACCTATACGGGAACCGTTAATTCATGGAGGGAAAACCCTGCACGATGTGTCGGAGGACATATGTCGGCAGGTAGAAGCTAAACCTTCCACATCGTGGATGATTGGGTTTGTCATTGCGTTGGCAGGTCTGAGTATTGGAGCTATTTCTGTAGGACTTCTCTTATGGGATGGCATAGGCGTTTGGGGACTAAACAAAACGGTAGGATGGGCCTGGGATATTACCAACTTCGTATGGTGGGTAGGTATTGGTCACGCAGGTACACTTATTTCAGCTGTATTGCTGCTCTTCCGTCAAAAGTGGAGAATGAGTATTAACCGTGCTGCAGAAGCTATGACAATTTTTGCAGTAATCTGTGCGGCTATGTTTCCTGCTCTGCACATGGGTCGTTTGTGGTTAGGTTTCTACTGGGCATTGCCGCTTCCTAACACTTTCGGTTCGTTGTGGGTAAACTTTAACTCACCACTTCTTTGGGACGTATTTGCCATCTCAACTTATTTCTCTGTTTCGTTGGTATTCTGGTATGTGGGCCTTATTCCTGATTTTGCTACCATCCGCGACAGAGCAACCAATAAAATTTCAAAAGCTATTTACGGTGGTTTAGCCAT
Source organism: Cyclobacteriaceae bacterium (assembly GCA_020436165.1). GTDB lineage: Bacteria > Bacteroidota > Bacteroidia > Cytophagales > Cyclobacteriaceae > JAKISE01. The sequence goes on from JAGQYI010000020.1 coordinate 24,173, forward strand.
GGGATGGGTAGGAGGTGCCAAACACTGGTCACGTTACGAATCAATTTCATTGATTTTGGCTGGTTTAGCAACTCCTCTTGTACTTTCAGTACACACTATCGTATCAATGGACTTTGCCACTTCAATTATACCTGGATGGCATACCACCATCTTCCCTCCATATTTTGTGTCTGGAGCTATCTTTTCCGGTTTTGCAATGGTGCTTACTTTGATGCTGATAACCAGAAGGGTTTTCCATCTGGAAAATTATGTGACTATTCAGCACATTGAGCTAATGAACATAATTATAATTGTTACAGGTTCGATTGTAGGTATTGCTTATATAACAGAGTTCTTTATTGCATGGTATTCAGGGGTTCCTGGTGAGCAATATGCATTTATTAACAGGGCAACGGGTCCTTACTGGTGGGCATATGCAACCATGATGACTGCCAATGTAATTTCTCCTCAATTATTCTGGATTAAAAAGATTAGAACTAGTATTGTTTCAACATTTATACTTTCTATTATCGTAAATATTGGTATGTGGTTCGAGCGTTTCGTAATCATCGTTACCTCGTTGCACAGAGATTATTTGCCTTCAAGCTGGGCAATGTTCTACCCAACCAAACACGATGTAGGGGTATTCCTTTTCAGCCTGGGATTCTTCTTTACTGCGTACTTGTTGTTTTCCAAGTACTTTCCGGTTATCAACATGGCTGAAGTTAAAAGTATTTTGAAATCTGACGGTGAAAAGAAATAAATAATGGAAGCTGGCAAAAATTATTTAGTAGGTGTTTTTGAAGATCCGGATGTGATTCTGAATGCCACCAAGTCTGTAAGAAAAGAAGGTGTAAAAGTACACGAAGTGTTTTCGCCTCATGCCATTCATGGTATAGATGATGCTTTAGGGTACAAAATGTCCCGTCTTCCCATTGTTTCATTTCTTTTGGGATTTACTGGAACCACCCTTGCTTTATTTACCATTACATGGATGCTGGGCTATGACTGGCCGATGATAATAGGTGGTAAAAACTTTGTTTCGCTACCACCATTTATTCCGGTAACCTTTGAGTTTACGGTGCTTTTAGCCGCTCATGGCATGGTGCTTACCTTTTTTGTGGTAAGTGACCTTAAACCATGGGGAAAACCGAAAAGGTTTGACATGAGGTGCACAGACGATAAGTACATTATGGCCATTGATCTTGGTGAAAACCACAAGAATAAAAATGAAATAAGCAAGTTGCTCTCTGAAACAGGAGCTTCTGAAGTGAATGAAAAGAACTTTGAGTAAAACAAACAACCTGAGTATGAAGTTGATGAACGCTTTTAAACTTTTGGCAGCAACCGGGGCCTTTTTCTTAATAGGATGCAAAGCCCATGATAACAACCCTGGTTTTGAATATGCTCCCAATATGTATCATTCGGTTGCATATGAACCTCTAAAGCAAATCATGGATAAAGATGCAGGTAAGTGGGTTAACTCATCAGGTGAGGATATTGGGGAATACTACAGTTCCAATCCTAACAACCCTTTTTCAATGAATATGAGGGTTCCGCCTGCTAATACGGTTAAAAGAGGAGAATTCCTCCCTTACCGCATTCCAAAGGACAGCCTTGAGTATGCATCTCGCGTGCTCAAAAACCCTTTGACCGGAGATATGGACGAGCTCACCAAAGAAGGTGGGGTACTGTATGGAAAATTCTGTTTGCATTGCCATGGCCCTAAAGCTATGGGAGATGGTCCTGTGGGAAGTCCTCCCGCAGATGATCCTAATGGTGTTCCTCCATTTGCGGGGGTAGCAAACCTGCAAGGAGCTGCACTAAAGAATATTACCGAAGGGCATATATTTCACGTAATTACCTGGGGTAAAGGTCGCATGGGTTCGCATGCTTCTCAGTTGAACCAGAGAGAGCGATGGGAAATTGCTATGTATGTTAAAAAACTTCAAAATCAATAATAAGGAGCTATGACTATTTCAGAAGAAAGATTTGAGTTTACTTCAAAAGCCAAACGCAACCTGGCTATATTGCTTGTAGTTGGTATTGTGCTTTTATTGATAGGCATATTCTCCAATATGGGAGGTGGTCATGGCCATGAAGAACATGCAGTCCTGCAAACTTCTTCACAAGCACATCTTGTGGCCTTCAATGGTTCCGAAGGAGAGCATGCTGCAGAAGCAGGTGAGCATCATGAAACAGCGACCTGGTTGAAGAGACTATACGCTGATCTCTGGATCAACAATGTATTCTTTACAGGTTTAGGCATTATTGGTTTGTTTTTCGTGGCAATTCAGTATGCTTCGCAATCGGCCTGGTCTACTGGCTTTTTGCGAATACCAACAGCTATGGCTAACTGGCTGCCAATAGCAGCAGTGCTTATGCTGGCTGTGTTCCTGCTAGGTAAGCATGATTTATTCCACTGGACACACGAATATTTGTATGATAAAAGTAGCCCTGAGTACGATCCAATAATTGATGGTAAAAAGGGCTTTTTGAATTTACCATTCTATTTAGGTCGTATGATCGTATTCTTTGGGGCATGGCTTCTTTTCTTTTACTACATTAAGAAACGAATTTTTGCCGAAGATATCGAAGAGTTTGGTGTAAGCCGTTGGAAACAAATCAGGAGTAGCTCTGCATGGTTCCTTGTGTTCTTTGCAGTTTCTTCATCTATTGCAGCCTGGGACTGGGTTATGTCAATTGACACGCATTGGTTCAGTACCTTATTTGGATGGTATGTTTTCTCAAGCTGGTGGGTATCGGGCCTGGCATTTATTGCTCTAATAGTGGTTGTACTAAAAGAAAAAGGGTACCTGTCAATTGTAAACGAAAATCACCTGCACGATTTGGGTAAATTCGTTTTTGGTTTTACTATTTTCTGGACCTACCTGTGGTTCTCGCAATTCCTGTTAATTTACTACGCGAATATACCAGAGGAGTCTGTTTATTTTATTCAGAGATTAACAACCGGTCAATACAGACCTGTGTTCTATATAAATCTTTTTGTAAATTTCGTGTTCCCGTTCTTGTTCTTAATGACAAGGGACTCTAAGAGGAAGCTTGCCACCATGAAAATTGCTGCAGTTGTTGTGATTGCAGGGCATTGGCTGGATTTCTATCTTATGATCACTCCGGGAACAATGAAGTATGAAGGTGGGTTCGGTTTCATGGAAATCGGAACAACACTTATTTTCTTGGGCGCATTTTTATGGGTAACATTAAGTAATCTTTCCAAGCACTTACTTATACCTAAGAATCACCCTACATTGGAGGAAAGTTTACACCACCATATTTAATTTTTTATAAGTGAAACAAGTGACTTAATATAGTATCGATATGCAAAGTTTGTTATTAGGCATTAGTGTGGTATTAGTACTGGTCATACTTTTTATGATCTTTAAACTTACCACCTTGATTGGTGTAGCCAAAGGCTCTAAATCTGATGAAGACGCTGGTAGTAATAAGGTTAATGCCGGCCTTATGCTTGCCTTTTTAATCGTATCCGGAATTGCAACCGTATGGTCTTCAGTGGCCTGGTTTAAAGATTACCACATTCCCATTGCTTCTGAGCATGGTGAGGTAACAGATCAGCTTTTCTGGATAACTATGGTAATTACAGGTATTGCTTTTGTAATTACTCAAATCCTTCTTTTCTATTTTGCATTCAGGTATCGACACAGCAAAAAGTCGGTAGCTAAGTACTACCCTGACAACAGCAAACTGGAATTGCTCTGGACAACCGTTCCTGCAATTGTACTAACCATCCTTATATTGTACGGATTAAAGGTTTGGAACAATGTAATGGGGCCTGCTCCGGAAGATGCCGAAGTAATTGAGGTAATGGGAGCACAGTTTGCGTGGAGGTTCCGTTATCCTGGCGAAGACAACGAGCTTGGCCGTTACGATTACAGGAAAATAGATGGTTCCAATGAGTTTGGAATGGATCTTTCAGATAAGAATTCGTTTGATGATTTTAATGCAAATGAACTGCACTTGCCAAAAGGCAAACCTGTTTTGTTAAAAATCAGAGCGCGTGATGTGCTTCATAGCGTATTCCTTCCTCAGTTTCGTTTAAAAATGGACGCAGTGCCCGGTATGCCAACCCAGTTTTGGTTTGTACCTACTAAAACCACTGCAGAAATGAGACAAGAAACGAATAATCCAGATTTCAATTACGAATTAGCCTGTACTGAAATTTGTGGTAAAGGTCATTTTTCAATGAAAAAGATCGTAGTAGTTGATGAGCCAGCCGATTACGAGGCTTGGAAAAAGCAACAAAAAACATGGCTTTCTCTTAATCCCGATTACTTATCTCAAGTGCCGGAAGACCTGAAAGAAATGGCCATGATTTCTGCCAATATCGAAGATAACGAATCGAAAGATTCTTCATTATAAGAAATAAACACTGTTATTATGTCGACCGCTCATATTGAATTAACGGATGTAATGCACGATGATCATGGGCATCATGATCAGAGCTTCATATCAAAGTATATTTTTAGCACCGACCACAAAACAATTGCCAAGCAATTCCTGATTTCAGGTATTTTTTGGGCATTGATTGGGGGCATCCTTTCCTTGATTTTCAGGCTGCAGTTAGGTTTTCCCAATATGGATATGTCCTGGTTGCAACCTTTTCTTGGTCACTGGATAAATGTTGATCCAACTTCGGGCGTTGGAAAACTGGATACTGAGTTTTATCTGGCGTTGGTTACAATGCATGGCACCATTATGGTATTCTTTGTACTAACTGCCGGCCTAAGTGGTACATTCAGTAACTTCCTGATTCCCCTTCAAATCGGAGCCCGTGATATGGCCTCTGGTTTCATGAATATGCTTTCTTACTGGTTCTTCTTTGCTTCCAGTGTAATCATGTTCTCATCCATGTTTATTTCTACAGGCCCTGCTGCTGGCGGATGGGTTATTTATCCACCACTTAGTGCTTTGCCACAGGCAATTTCCGGGTCTGGTCTTGGAATGACATTATGGTTGGCTTCAATGGCATTATTTATTGTTTCTACACTTTTAGGAGGTATAAATTACATAGCTACTGTAATTAACCTGAGAACGGATGGCATGTCATTCTCAAAACTACCTCTTACAATATGGGCGTTTTTCTTAACAGCCGTTATTGGTCTGCTTTCATTCCCCGTACTTCTGTCAGCAGCTTTGCTGTTGATCCTGGATAGAAGCTTTGGGACAAGTTTTTATCTTTCAGAGATTTATATTGGAGGGGAAGCATTGCCCAACCTTGGTGGAAGCCCGATTCTATACCAACATTTGTTCTGGTTCCTGGGTCACCCTGAGGTGTATATCGTTCTTTTGCCTTCATTGGGAATAACCTCCGAAATCATTTCAACCAATTCGCGTAAGCCTATTTTTGGGTATCGTGCCATGATAGGTTCAATGATGGGAATTGCGGTTCTATCGTTTGTGGTTTGGGCGCACCATATGTTTGTGTCTGGCCTTAACCCGTTCGTTGGGTCCATTTTTGTGTTGCTAACACTTATAATAGCCGTTCCTTCTGCAATAAAGGCATTTAATTACATTACCACACTTTGGAAAGGTAATATCGTATTTACCCCTGCAATGTTGTTTTCAATAGGACTGGTTTCTTTCTTTATTGCAGGTGGTATTACAGGCATTTTTCTCGGAAACGCAGCCTTGGATATTCAATTGCATGACACCTATTTTGTTGTTGCTCACTTTCACCTCGTAATGGGTAGTGCGGCATTTTTTGGCATGGTAGCCGGTGTGTATCATTGGTTCCCCAAAATGTTTGGGCGAATGATGGACAGAAAACTAGGCTATATTCATTTCTGGGTTTCCTTTATCGGTATTTACTCCGTTTTCTTTCCAATGCATTACATAGGAATTGCTGGCTTTCCAAGAAGGTATTACTCATTTACCAACTTTGACGCATTTAGTAGTTTTACTGATTTGAATGCGTTTATCAGTATTGCCGCAGGGGTAACATTCCTGGCGCAGTTGCTGTTTGTATTTAACTTCTTCTACAGCATGTTCAAAGGGAAAAGAGCTACTGCTAACCCTTGGAAATCAAATACATTGGAATGGACCACACCTATCAATCCAGGCCATGGTAACTGGCCGGGTCCAATTCCAAAGGTGTATCGTTGGCCATATGATTACAGTAAACCTCCAACAGAGGAGTACTGGGAAAAGATGACAGAGGAAGAAAAAGAAAACTGGCCGGACTTTATTCCTCAAACAGTTCCTTATTCGGAAACACCGGAGTCGAACTTACCTCATGAGCAGGAATTAGCTGAGAAAGAGAAAAAAGAAGATAAAGGAATAGAAATAGAATAAGTTTAGCGTGATAGATAGTACACTGCATACTCATGTTTCATTAGGCATTAAAGACCGAACGAGGGCTTACATAGAGCTTTTAAAGTTGAGGCTCTCATTTCTTGTTGCCTTTTCTTCAGGTTTTGGTTATGCGCTTGGAGCCTCAAACTTTAGTTGGGCAACCTTGGGATGGCTTTTCCTAGGCGGACTTATGGTTTCCGGAGCCTCGGTAACCATAAACCAAATTCTTGAAAAGGAGTACGATGCATTAATGAAACGTACAAAAAAGAGACCTTTACCAACCAACCGAATTAGTGTAAAGGAGGCTAAAATCTTCACTTTTGTAATTGGAATTGCAGGATTGGGGATTTTAGCTTTAGCTACAAACTGGTTAACAGTTGCCTTGTCGCTTTTGTCCCTTGTTCTTTATGGTTTTGTATATACTCCATTAAAAAGGGTTGGGCCAATAGCAGTATTTGTTGGGGCTATTCCAGGGGCACTTCCACCCTTGTTGGGTTGGGTAGCTGCTACCGGTAGAATTGACGTTGCGGCTTTGGTAATATTTGGCATACAGTTTATCTGGCAATTTCCTCATTTCTGGGCCATTGCCTGGGTAGCAGATGAAGATTATAAGAAAGCCGGGTTTAAATTATTGCCCGGAGGAGGAAAGAGAGACCTTAACACGGCTTTTCAAATAATGATTTATACTTTGGTTTTGGTGCCATTGGGAGTACTACCCGCTCAATTTGGTATTACAGGACTTTATTCGGCATTTGTGGTTACACTTTGTGGAGCTTTGTTTTTCTCGCAAACCTTCTTTTTAATGAAACAGTGTTTGAGTGGAGAATCAAGTGCTTACAAAGCAGCACGTTCCATAATGTTTGGTTCTTTTTTATATCTACCTATTGTTCAAATAGCTTTTTTACTAGATAAAGTATAATGGTTACAGATATTAATATAGCAGGAGCACCTAAAAAACAGTTGTCCATAAATCCAAAGAGATTTATTCTTTGGCTGTTCATGGTATCTATTGTTATGGTGTTTGCTTCGCTTACCAGTGGTTTTATTGTTCGGCAGTCTGAAGGAAACTGGTTAAACTACGAACTACCTTCACAGCTGCTTATAAGCACAATCATCTTAGTGCTCAGTAGCGTATCGGTGCAGTGGGCGGTTAGCGCAGCAAAGAAAAAGGAGTTAAGTAAAACTCGTTTTGGTCTGAGCATTACTTTGCTTCTTGGAACAATATTTCTCATCTCTCAGGTTTGGGTATGGAGTATATTGGTACAGGAGCAAGTTTATTTTGTTGGTAACCCTGGAGGCTCATTTTTATATGTATTAATGGGTGTTCACGCTTTTCACCTAATAAGTGGGTTAATTTATTTGCTTATTATGCTCGTAAGAACATTTAAGGAAGATAAAGCTTCAAAGCTCCAGTTCCAGCTTGGAATGAGTGCCACTTACTGGCATTTTCTTGATGGATTGTGGATCTATTTGTATGTGTTTTTAATTATATATCATTAATATAGAACAATATGTCAGCAACTACTGTAACAGCAAAAGCAGATTGGAGTGGGGGTAAGTCGCCCTTCAACGTAAGCTATGGTAAGCTTATGATGTGGTTATTCCTTCTTTCCGATGCCTTTACATTTTCAGGATTTCTGGTTGCCTATGGTTTGGTTCGCTTTAGTGCCAAATCGTGGCCTGTGCCTGAGCAAGTATTTGATGCCGTTCCATTTCTTCATGGAATAGAGCTTCCACTGGTTTTTGTGGGTATAATGACATTTATTTTGATCCTGAGTAGTGTTACTATGGTGCTGGCTGTAGATGCCGGTCATAGAATGGATAGGAAAGGAGTACAAAAATGGTTGTTCTGGACCATTATTGGAGGTATTACCTTCCTGAGTTGTCAGGCTTTTGAGTGGACTCACTTTATTATGGGTACCGGTGCAGGAGGCGCAAATCTGGTTTGGAATGAATATGGTCCACCTGATTTTGCTGCTTTCTTCTTCTTTATTACGGGGTTTCATGGTACGCACGTATTGAGTGGTGTTGTATTAAATTACCTTGTATACTATAACACAGTAAGAGGAGTTTATGAGCAAAGAGGCCATTACGATATGGTAGAAAAAGTTGGTCTTTACTGGCACTTTGTGGATTTGGTTTGGGTATTTGTATTTACCTTCTTTTACCTGGTTTAATATTGAAATAGAAATTTATAGAATATGTCAGCTGAACAAAATAACAACGTGGTAGTGCAACCTGTAGATAATGCTAAGATCAAGCAGATATTAAAGGTGGCGCTTATACTCTTTGTAGTAACCATAATTGAATTTATTGTGGCTTTCACAATGCAGGAAAGCCCACTTAGAACTTCGTTCTTTGTGATAATGACCCTTGTAAAGGCTTTTTATATTATTTCTGAATTTATGCATCTCGGTCACGAGGTAAAAGCCATGATTTGGACAGTGGCGGTACCGGTTATTTTTATTATCTGGTTGATAATTGCGCTTTTAATGGAAGGCGAATCCATTTATGTAATGAGATTCTTCTAGAAAATTCCTTCCCAAAAATACTCAAGTCAGATTATCTTTGATGGTCTGACTTTTTTGTTTGAATACCGAAATTTTTATTAAGGTGTGCAGTGAAAAGAGCTTTTAAATTTTTTGTATTGATTGTGGCACTTGTCTTTCCCGTGCTCATCTATTTGTTTTTAAGAGGTTTCGGTGAAAATCATTTTGCAATTCCTGTTTATTACGAAAATGGAATTTCAATAGATGGGTGTAAGGATGAAGCAGGTAAAAAACATTTAGTGCAATTTGAAACATATGCTTTAGGGGAGGCGCATTTATTTTATTTTCCTCAGTGGGTTACTAACGATGAGTTTTACAGGCAGTGTGAGCGTATACATACAAAGTGGCCTCAGCTGCAGTTTACTGCAATAGCAGACAGTAGTTATTCAAAACCAAGAATAGGAAATAAATTGGTGGTGGCAGATCAAAAGCATTTGTATGAAATTGCTAATTGCTCTTTGGTTCTTGGCCAGGATAGTAGTATTCATCATCCAGCTTATAACCAGCTTGTTCTGGTAGATACGCATAAACAGATAAGAGGATACTATAAAGGCAACGAGTTAAAGGATATGGATAGGTTAGATGTGGAGTTGGAGATTTTAAATAAAGAGGAGCACTCATTATGAATAAGATAATTATTGGAGTTTTAAGTATTGCGATTCCACTTGTGGTGGCGATACTTTTTTTTACGACAAAAAGTGAAGTAAATGTGTCATGGTTGCATGTATTGCCATCCGTTAACGCTACATTAAATGGAACAACAAGTGTGGTATTGCTTTTGGCGTTGTACTTTATAAAAAATGGTAACGAAAAACGCCATGAGCAGCTGATGAAGTTTGCATTTATTTTGGGGGCTTTGTTTTTGGTTTCGTATGTTCTGTACCATGCTACCGTGCCAAGCACAATTTTTGGAGATACTAATGGGGATGGGGTTTTACAGGCTTCTGAAAAAATGGAAGCTGGTTCTATGCGGTCCGTCTATCTGGGTATTTTGCTCTCACACATTTTATTGGCTGTAATTGCTCTTCCTCTTATCTTAACTGCGTTTTATCATGGTCTTAATAAGAATCGTGAAAAGCACAGAAGAATTGTAAAGTTTACGTTTCCGATATGGCTATATGTTTCTATAACCGGGGTTTTGGTTTACATTCTTATTAGTCCCTACTATTAATTACTTTTGAATATGGCCAAGATAAAAGCAACTTTACTTTCTGCTGCTCTCATATTTCTTTTAAATGGAGCTTCATTTGCCCAATGTGCCATGTGCAGAGCCACTTTGGAAACAAATGTTAATAATGGTTCGGAAGAGCAAATGGCTGCAACGCTAAACTTTGGTATCATGTATTTGTTTGCTGCACCTTATATTTTGGTAGGGGTTGTGGGTTATTTATGGTATAAACAAAGTAGAAGATCTTCGTCTCCCTATAAATAATTAATCGTTTCAATTCAGATTTACTGGTTTCAAATACTAAATTTAGTAGTTGATTGAACCGTGAAAAAAAACAGAATACTTCTTTCGTCTATATCCCTGCTTATTATTTTGTTGGTAGTACGCTGGTGGGTAGGTTTTCAGTTCACTTCCAAACAGCTTAATGAAAAGTTTGTAGGCAACCTTATTGAAGACCAGGTTTTCGATCAGGAATATCGAATGGCTCAGGTTCTGGACAGTCTTTCGCTATACGGGAGTGTTCGGAAAGATGGTGCTGTTAAAACGCCCTACCCCTATTTTGTGTATCAAAATGATAGTTTAACCTATTGGTCAGACTTCCATTTTGTCCCATCTTTCGATGACCTGAAAGGCACCTACCAATACCGTTTTCTCGAAAAACCTCAGGGAAAATTCATTCTTAGGAAATGGGTGGTGGTGCATCAAAAAGTTACGTATGAAGTTTTTGCCACCATACCTCTTTACAGCAACTATCTGATCAATAATTTATTTATTCAGTCAGAAGTTAACCCGGCAATAGCACCACCAGGATTGGTGGAAATAGATTCCCCTACAGGCCAGGGGTATAAAGTTGAAATCAACAAAGTGCCCGTATGTACTTTACGACTTGCCTCAGGTTATTCTCCGGCAATAAGAGGCCCCATTCAGCTAATAGATGGTTTGCTGTTGCTTTTTCTTATTGTGTTTTATGTAAGTGGGTACAAGTGGCTTGCGACTCAGAATAGGTTCTTTGAAATACCGGCATTGCTCGTAGGATGGATGGGTTTCAAGTTACTCCTTCCTTTATTAAGTGGAATAAGTACCATTTTTTCTATTAACTTGTTTGATCCACAGTACTACGCAGTTTCATGGTTTGAGCGCTCTTTTGGAGATCTTATTATTAATTCTGCCTTCATATTACTTGTGAGCATTCGCTCAGTAGTATGGTTCAAAAGTAGAAGACTTGCCCATTGGCTCAATGCGGAAAACGACTCAGGAACCAGAAAATTTATTTTTAGCATACTATTATCGTTCATCTCATTTTGGGTGCTCAACTATCTGTTCTTTCAGTTGCGTTCTGTGTATCATAACTCTCAAATTTCAATTGATATTACTCAGTCTCTTCAGATGGGCTACTTGAGGTTTTTAACTTTCGTAATTGTTGTAATTATTAATATTTCAACCTTTTTCTTTTATCATACGCTTCTCAGGCACCTTGTTCGAATGGTATCTTCCGCAAAACTCTTTGCAGCAGGTTTATCGATTGGGGCTTTGCTTTTTATAGTGTTGTCCTTTTTTGCCAACATGCCAATAGCCAACCTCGCTATCATCAATATTTTGCTTGCAACGGGGTTATGGTATTTTAAATTGCCAAAATCGTTAAGCACAGCAACCTACAGACGCTTCTTATACATTGTTATTTTTCTAGGAGTACTTTCATTGCTTTACGGACAGATGATTTCTGAGTTTGAAAAGCAGCGGAAAGTAGCAGGAATAAACAGTCTTTTAGAGAAGAAGCTGGCAGTGTCCGATCCTTTTGCTGAATTCCTGCTATCCTCTGCATTGTCTGATCTGTCATCCGATCCTTTTATAGTCAACAGGATGGCAAGCCCCTTTTTGTCAAAAACAGCAGTTGAGTCTAAGGTGAAGCAGGTATTTTTAAATTCCTACTTAAACAAGTTTGAGCAGCTGGTTCTGATTTTCGACTCAAAGGGAAAGCCGCTCGGTAATGCCAGGGAAAACCGCACCTTATTCGAACTTCTTGATAACTTAAGTTTAGAGTCTGCGAAAACAGATTACCCCTCTGTTTTATTGGTGGGAAAGACGTTTCCGGGCTTTACAAAACACTATGTGGGTTATGCAACTGTAAAACGTTCCAATAATCTCGTAGGATACGTTTTGGTAGAGCTGATTGAAAAACAGTTTGGTGCTCCCGGTGTTTATCCGGAACTTCTTGTGGACAACAGGTTTCAATCATCCAGTGTGCTTGACATTGATTTTGCCTATTACCAGGATGGAAAATTGCTGAATACCGTAAGCACATCGGAGTATCCTGCTTCATTTAACTTTAGAGATAGAAGCGTTTGGTTAGAGAACGGGCGAATATTTGTTGCCATGAGCGAAGGAAGAAGGGCTATAATTGCGGGTTCTCCTTTTAATGAGCGAAAACTCTTAATTTCAAATGCTTCCTTTATTTGGGTAATTACGTTACTGCCGCTTGTTTTAATATGGTTGGTTGGATTCTCTGTTCGAAAGGGCACTATTAGATCCTTGTCATATACTGAGCGGATTCTTTGGTACTTAAACCTGGCATTTATCATTCCATTGGTAGTTGTTACTTCCGTTACATTCCGATTGCTGACGGAGTCATTTGAACGCGAATCGAATAGTTCCAAACTGGCTACTGTTGGCCGTGTGGCGGACCAGCTGAACCCTTCAGTGCTTGCATATGTTCAAAATATAGAAAGTGAAGAAAAACTTGTAGAACAACTCAACACCCTTTCTGATAATACCCAGTCTGATTTTAATTTGTTTAATACATCAGGCAGACTAATCGCAAGCTCTCAACCGGCTGTTTTCAATAAATTTTTACTCGCTCCCTATATCAACCCTGAGGCGCTTAATTTAATTAAGGAGGAAGGCAAGAGCCATACCGTGTTGAAAGAACAGGTGGGAGGTTTATTTTTTAATGATTCTTATGCTGCAGTGGTAGAAGAGAGCAGCGGTAAACTTCTGGGAATAGTAGGGATGCCCTTTTTTAGTTCCGATTCAAGCCTTCAATCAAGCAAACTAGAGGCATTTACAACTATTTTGAATGTATTCGTGGTAGTATTGTTTGCTACCTTAATGGTTACATATTTTGCCGGTAAATGGCTCACCAAACCATTGGTTGTTATTCGTAATAAACTAAGATCAACAAGTTTTTCCAAGCAAACAGAGCCAATCACTATTCAATGGACAGATGAGCTGGGTATGTTAATTAGAGCTTATAATGAGATGCTCGCTGACCTGGAAGAAAGCAAAGGTGCGTTGCAGCGCACTGAAAAGGAAAAGGCGTGGAGAGAAGCAGCACAGCAGGTTGCGCATGAAATAAAAAATCCTCTGACACCCATGAAGCTCACTCTGCAAAGGCTTTACAATAAATTGCAAAAAGGACAAACTGCAGATACGGATTTGGAAACACCTTTAAAAAGTGTGCTGGATCAGGTAGAAACACTCAATAGTATTGCTTCATCTTTCAGCGAGTTCGCTAAAATGCCAACTCCTAGTGTGGAAAGGGTTGAAATGCATGCTATTATCCAAAAGGCGTCTGAACTGTTTTCGGGGGATTCAGGGCTAAAAATCAAGTTACAACTTCAGGAGAATAGCGTATATAGTGAAGTTGATCCTAAGTTAATGTCCCGGATTCTGAATAATTTGCTGCTTAATGCAAAGCAGTCGGCTAAGCCCGAACAGCAATGCGTGGAAGTAACCATACAGACCAACAGTGATAAAACGCTTTTGATCATTGTAAAAGACGATGGAGCCGGTATTGACCCGGCAATTGCAGACAGGGTTTTTATACCTAAATTCACCACCAAAGAACATGGTTCCGGTATTGGTTTGGCAATGACTAAATATGGAGTTGAAAATATGGGAGGTAAAATTTATTTTGAGTCGGAAGTAAATACGGGAACCACATTTACTCTTGAGTTACCAATTATTGATTAATGCGATGGCTATTAACGGGGTTGTTCTTTTTTGTTCTTGCGCAGGTACTTGCGCAAGGAAACACCAGGCAATGCAGAAAATTTAGTGGCTCTGCTACAATCACACATGATCAGGTAATTGTTCCGTCAACCATACAAATAACGGGTTTGGATGAATTGCATTACACAGTTACTTCTCTGGGTAAAAATGCATATTTCGTCCAATCCGATACCCTGATTACAGATAGTTTAGAACTCTGTTTTCAAACACTACCTTCGGAGTTTTCACGAACCTATTCGGGAGATTCCACCAGGTTTTATGATTCTACAGCATTTTTTACCAACTCTGGGTCGAAAAGAAAAAGCGGTAATTATGTTGAAAAAAGGCAGGAGCTTTTTGATATGGGAGATCTGAATCGAAGCGGGCAGATTACCAGGGGTATTTCAACTGGTAACACACAAAATCTAACGGTTAACTCAAGCCTGAACCTAAACCTGGAAGGTAAGTTGTCAGATGATCTTAATATTAAAGCCGTTATTACAGATCAGGACATTCCTTACCAGCCGGAAGGCAATACCCAGCAATTGCAGGATTTTGACAATGTCTATGTTCAGCTTTATAATGAGAAGTTCTCTGTAATTGGAGGAGATGTGGTTCTGCAGAATGGTGCTACCCATTTTTTAAAATACAGAAAGAACGTTCTGGGTGGTAGGATTGATTATTCAACCAATGCTTCCCAAACTTCCGTGGGAGCTTCGTCTGCCAAGGGACAGTTTGCCTCTGTGGTAATTGAGGTAGAGGAAGGAGTCTACGGGCCCTATAAAGTGCCACCACCTGATAACCAGAGCTATGTAATTATTATTGCCAATTCCGAAAAAATATATATAGATGGCAAACAATTGGTAAGAGGTTTTGATAATGACTACACCATTGATTATAACCAGGCGGAGGTGGAGTTTACAAGTAATGTGGTGCTTACAGCGTATTCACGTATTCGGGTTGACTATGAATACGCAGTTCAAAATTATGCCAGATCAATTGTAACTGCATCCCACAACCAGCAATTAGGAAAACTTCAATTAGGTATTAATTATTATGAAGAAAAGGACAATCGTAACAACTCTCTTGCACAAGACTTAACCGATGCAGACAAACAACTGCTAAGCAGCGTGGGCGACAGTCTTTCTTTGGCAATTGTACCTGGCGAAACCCAGGTGGTTTATGATGAAAACAAAATACAATACATTAAGAAGGACACCCTGGTTAATGGTACTTCTGAAAACATATTTGTGTACGCTACTCAACCTGCCACCGAGGTGTATTCCGTTCAGTTTACCAATGTAGGCTCGGGTAAAGGAAGCTATGATGTTGAAAGGTACTTGTCTAATGGAAGAGTGTATGGTTGGGTAGGTAATGGAAACGGCTCTTATCTGCCCTACGTGCAATTGCATGCACCTAATAAAAAGCAGATGATTACTATAGCTGGGAATGCCGGGATTGGAAAGAGGACCAGCTTGTATTTTGAGTCAGGGTTCTCACAGCAGGATAAGAATCTCTTTTCAGATTTGGATGGGAAAGATGATAAAGGTATTGCCGGGCTTGTAGGGATTAAAACCAATAAACTACCTCTGGCAAATTCAGACTACACTTTTTCCACCAAACTGGAGTCCGAATTCCTGAGTAAGGATTTTACCATTATCGACCGGTTTCGTAGAGTTGAGTTTGACAGAGACTGGGGACTTTCCAATACTTCTGTGAATTCACTTGGTGCAGAAGACCTGAATATTACTGGCGGATTAAGCCTGGAAAAGAACAACAGCAACCGGATCATCTATGAGGGCCATTACCGGAAAAAGTACGCAACAGTAGAAGGCTTTCAGCATCAGATTGATGTTTCCAAAACGCTTAAAATAGTGCAAATTTCTGCAAGCGCATTTAGTATGGATGGCAACCTGCCCGGAATGCGATCTACCTGGAGAAAGTTCAATGGAGAGGGATATCTGATCGGTAAGATTCAGCCTGGTTACAGATACAGGTTGGAGCACAATGTTGCCACAGCAAGTGCATCAGATTCCGTTTCTTCCTCCCAAAACTATTTTGAAGAGCATCAGTTTTTTGTAAGAAGCGATTTCAGATCAACCACAAATTTTGAAGTAACATATGCCAAAAGGTATGATAAATTACCTCGATCAGGTGAGTTGAAAGATGCAACAGCCGGAGAGACCCTAACAGCAAAACTATCAACATTAATCCATCAAAACCATTCAATAAAACTTGTGCTCAACTACAGAAATTTGAATGACAAATTTGTTTCTTCCGACATTCAAAGCGTAACGGGCAGGATTGATTGGTCAGGTGAAATTATTCCTAATGTGCTTAGGAATGAACTGAACTACAGCATTGCCAATGCACGAGTTCCCAAACGTGAATACGTTTTTGTGGAGGTACCCACGGGTGAGGGAACACATACCTGGCGAGATGATAATGGAGATGGCATTAAGGACCTTGATGAATTTTATGAAGCCTTTAATTATGACGAAAGAAGGTACATTAAGCTCTATGTATCAACCAATGCGTATGAGGATGCCTATAACAACCGGTTCAATTATCAGTTGAATTTGAGGTTTCCTAAAACCTGGCTGGCGTCCTCAGGTATTAAAAGGATTATTGGTAGAATATCCAACACCACTGCCTGGACAACGCAGTATAGTACAACAGAGGATAACCTGGCCGCAAGGCTGCTGCCTTTTTTAAGTGAGATAGACACCTCCAAGCTTTTATCTTCAAGAGAAAGTTTCAGGACTACGCTTTTCATCAATAGAAACGACCCAACGTTTGGGGTCACGGTTGGCTATCTCACAAGGGCGCGAAAAATGCTTTATACAAATGGATTTGAAGGGAGGATAGATGAGGAGTATTCTTCATCTGTAAGATGGAATGTGAAAAGACAGTATCAGTTTGATTTAAAGGGATTGTGGGCAAACCGGTTTAGCAGCTCAGATTATCTGCAAGGTAGAAATTACCACATCCGGGAGACAAAGGCGGGTCCTTCTATTGCCTGGCAACCTAAACCCACATTACGGCTTTCAACTTCATACAATTATGTGCTAAGCCTAAATTTGACTGAAGAAAATACTTCTGAAAATGCTGTTACCAATGAAATAATAACCGAGCTCAGAGCAGGGTCGGCAACTAAATTCACGTTTAATGCACAGCTAAAATATGCTCAGATTGGTTTTGCAGGCGATGAGCAAACAGCAGTTGGTTACGAACTTTTAAAAGGACTTAAACCGGGTAATAACATCTCCTGGACTCTTGGATGGCAGCAACGGCTGGTAAATGGCTTGCAGATGCAATTATATTATGAAGGAAGAAAACCTGAAGGAGTACAAATAATTCACTCCATAAGGGCAGGAGTAAGCGCCCTCTTTTAGTTATTTTCTGAATTTTTTAAGTGAGCGCATTAGTTTGTTGGCAAATACAAAATCGTTAAAAGCTTTTACATCCGCATCAAGCACATCATCAGCAGTTCCTTCCCAGAGTTTATCCCCTTTAAAAATAAACATGATATAATCTCCAATTTCCATAACTGAGTTCATATCGTGAGAGACAACAACAGTAGTTATATTATATTCCTGGGTTATTTCTTTAATAAGGTTGTCTATGGTGATGGAGGTTTGTGGGTCAAGACCCGAATTGGGTTCATCGCAGAACAGGTATTTGGAGTGGTTAACAATGGCTCGTGCAATACCTACTCTTTTTTTCATCCCTCCACTCAATTCGGAAGGCATTTTTTTATTGGTGTCGGTCAGCCCTACCCTTTCAAGCACTTGATTTACTCTATCTAGCTTTTCGTCTACAGGAAGCCTGGTTAAAACATCAAGCGGAAAGCGAACGTTCTCTTCAACCGTTTTTGAGTCAAACAATGCCGCTCCCTGAAAAAGCATTCCAATCTCTCTTCTAATTTCGATCTGATCGTTTCTCCTGGCATTTGAAAAATTTCGCTCGTTATAGAAAACACCACCAACATCGGGTGTTTCCAGGCCAACCATACACTTAAGTAGCACGCTTTTACCTGTGCCACTTGCTCCAATGATCATATTTACCTTGCCTGGTTCGAATTTGGCATCAATTCCTTTCAGCACGGCAACATTACCAAACGACTTATGTATATTTTCAAGCTCTATCACTATATCGAAGTTAAATATTCTGCCAAAAGTTGCGCCAGTAAGTAATCAGCTAAAAGAATCGCAATTACCGAGTTGGTAACTGCAGCCGTTGAGGCTTTACCTACTTCCAGTGCTCCACCCTTGGTATAGTATCCCATAAACGAAGAAATGGTGGAGATTAAAAATGCAAAAGTCACCGACTTGATCATCGCGAAAGCCACCATAAATTCATTCAGATGATATCGAATGCCTTGTGTGTATTCAAAAGGAGTAATCACACCGGTAAAGACCGTTGCTACATAACCTCCCAAAATGCTTAGGAAGGCCGAAGTGATTACAAGTGCCGGAAACATAAAAATGGTGGCCATTACTTTGGGCAATACCAGGTAGGAAGAGGAGTTTAGCCCCATAACTTCCAGTGCATCAATTTGTTCGGTAATGCGCATGGTGCCCAGCTCACCTGCAATGTTAGAACCTACCTTACCTGCAAATATGATGGCAATAATGGTAGGCGAAAGCTCCAGTAAAACCATATCCCGAACAACCAAAGCAACTACGTAATCAGGTATGAGAGGGCTTACCAGGTTGTAGGCTGTTTGAATGGTTGTTACTGCGCCCATAAATACGGAAACAATGGCGATGAGAAATATAGAATCTGTTCCTACTTTAACTGCTTCGTCAAAGAAAAGGCTTACATAGGTCCTGAAAGATTCTCTGTTTTTGAACAGCGAACCAATGAAAATAAAATACTTACCTATGCTTCTCATTTTTTCGGTTTACACCTCAATTCCGTAATTTGCGGAAAGATAAATAATCTTGACCAAAATGAAGAGAAGCATAATTGTTACTGGAGGAACAAAAGGTATTGGAAGGGCTATAATTAACTTATTTGCCGACAAAGGGTTTGATGTAGTAACGTGTGCAAGAAGCGAAGCTGATCTGGAAGGCCTTAAGGCTGAGATGAATACCAAGTATCCTGATGTGGAGATAAAGTTCATGGCGGTTGATCTTTCGGTGAGGGAAGAAGTTTACAAATTTGTTGAATTTGCTCGTTCCAATGTGCATGCTTTGGATGTGCTGGTAAACAATACTGGCATTTTTATACCGGGCAAGATTACAGACGAAAAGGAAGGAACACTGGAAAAAATGCTTGACACAAATCTTGTTAGTGCCTATTATGTAACCAAAGGTTTGATAAAGCCCATTCAAAATGCGCAAGGGCATATTTTTAATATGTGCTCAACTGCCAGCATTATGCCCTATGCAAATGGTGGAAGTTATTGTATATCCAAATTTGCCATGCTTGGTATGACTAAGGTACTTAGAGAAGAAATGAAGTCTCTAGGAGTAAAAGTAACGGCAGTTATGCCGGGAGCAACCCTAACAGCCAGCTGGGAAGGTACCGACTTACCCGAAGATCGTTTTATGAAAGCGGCCGATGTGGCTCATGCGGTTTGGCATGCCTATGCAATGTCGCCACGGTCGGTAGTAGAAGAAATAGTCATACGGCCTCAATTGGGCGATATTTAGGCCCATTTCCTTCCTAATTTTAACTGCGTTTATTCGCCTTTAAAACTGCCTGCCAAAGCATACGAAAAAAGTCTGAAAAGGTGGTCGAAAATCAAGCGTTCAACTGTTAATTCCGCCCTTAAAACCGTACATTTGTGTGTTATTTTTAAGGATTTATGAGCGAAGAAAAGAAAGGGACAAAACAAGGCTATTCAGCAGGTAATATTCAGGTGCTTGAAGGCCTGGAAGCGGTGAGGAAAAGACCTGCTATGTACATTGGAGATGTGAGTGTTAAGGGCCTCCACCACCTGGTTTGGGAAGTGGTAGATAACTCTATTGACGAAGCACTTGCCGGACATTGCGATACCATATTGGTAACTATTCATAAAGGGAATTCCGTAACCGTTAGCGACAACGGTAGAGGTATCCCAACGGACATTCACCCTAAAGAAAAGAAGTCTGCATTGGAAGTGGTTATGACGGTACTTCATGCAGGTGGTAAGTTTGATAAAGACACCTATAAGGTTTCAGGAGGTTTGCATGGGGTAGGGGTTTCGTGCGTGAACGCACTTAGTACACACCTGCGTGCCGAAGTACATCGAAATGGAAAGGTTTTTGAGCAGGAATATTCAAAAGGTATTCCCCAGTATTCCGTTAGAGAAATTGGAAAAACAGATAAAACCGGAACAATAGTTACCTTTCAACCTGATACTTCCATATTTACTGTTTCTGAGTACCACTACGACACAGTAGCTACCCGTCTCAGGGAATTAGCATTCCTGAATGCAGGTATAACACTGACCCTCGTGGATGAAAGAGAAACAACCGACTCAGGTGATTTTCTGACTGAGACTTTTCACTCTGAAGGTGGGTTGGCTGAATTTGTTCAATACCTGGATGGTAGTCGTGAAAAATTAATCCCTGAGCCTATTTACATGGATGGGGATACCAGTGAAATTCCGGTTCAGGTTGCGATGAATTATAATACCTCATTTAGTGAAAATGTGGTATCCTATGTGAACAACATCAATACCATTGAAGGCGGAACACATGTTTCCGGGTTTAGAAGGGCTCTTACGCGTACGTTGAAATCGTACGCTGATAAATCCGGTATGCTGGACAAGGTGAAGATAGATATTACAGGAGATGATTTCAGAGAAGGACTTACAGCTATTATTTCCGTTAAGGTAGCTGAACCACAATTTGAAGGTCAGACCAAAACAAAACTGGGAAACTCCGAAGCCATGGGTGCAGTAGATAATGCTGTAAGTCAAATGCTTCAGGACTTTCTGGAAGAACACCCTAAAGAAGCCCGACTGATTGTCAATAAAGTAATTTTGGCGGCTCAGGCACGACATGCAGCTCGTAAGGCACGTGAAATGGTGCAACGTAAGAATGTTTTGTCAGGTACCGGCCTACCTGGTAAACTGGCAGACTGCTCAAATAACGATCCTGTGGTAAGTGAGTTGTACCTGGTGGAGGGTGATTCAGCCGGAGGTTCTGCAAAACAGGGTCGCGACAGAAACTTTCAGGCAATTTTACCGCTTAGAGGTAAGATTCTGAATGTGGAAAAGGCGCAGGAGCACAGGATTTACGAGAACGAAGAGATCAAAAATATAATCACAGCTCTTGGGGTGAAATTTGGCACTGAAGAAAGTGAGAAACAGTTGAATATGGAAAAGCTTCGTTACCACAAGATCATAATTATGACGGATGCTGACGTGGATGGAAGTCATATTCGTACGCTTATACTCACATTCTTTTTCCGTTATATGCGGGAGCTGATTGAACATGGCTACCTCTACATTGCTTTACCACCTTTGTATTTGCTAAAGAAAGGCAAACAGGAACAGTACTGCTGGAGTGAAGAAGAACGTGAGCGAATTACACAACAATTGGCCGGAGACAAAGAAGATTCGGTGAGTGTGCAGCGCTACAAAGGTTTGGGGGAAATGAACCCGGAACAACTTTGGACAACTACCATGAATCCTGCAGGGAGAAGCTTAAAGCTGGTAACTATTGAATCAGCTGCTGAAGCAGATCATTTGTTCTCCATGCTTATGGGCGATGAAGTGGCTCCAAGGCGGGAATTTATTGAGAAAAATGCCAAATATGCCAACGTAGATATTTAGCTGCTAAAATTTTCTATATTATTGAGACCACCGTGCAACCCACGGTGGTTTTTTTTAGTCTATAGAATGGTAATGTTGAAAACTCAAATCCAATAAACATGAAAAGATTACTCGTAGCCGTTTTGATGTCGGCTTCCCTAACATCATTTGGTCAAACATTTACACGCCACGTTGAACCCTTTAAAGAACTAAAAGTTGCCAGAGGCGTAAAAGCCACTCTTTTTAAGTCCAATTCCGATGAACTTTCATTTGAAGTTCACGGACTATCGAAAGACGATATTATTGTAGACCAGGAAAGGGAAATGCTTACCATAAAAGTGCGTACAAAAAGCCTGTGGGAAAGTATGCAGGAGCGCGACTGGTGGGTAAAGGTGAAGATCCCTTACCAGGAGATCACTTCCATTGATGTTTCTACCGGTGCAGAAGTAGAAGCTTTAAATGTTATTAAATCGGAAGAACTTTACATCGATGCTACCATGGGAGCAGTAACCGACCTGGAGGTGGATACACAACATTTAACAGTTGATTCCAGCATGGGAGCGGTAACAGAGCTGGAGGGTAAAACCTCTACTTTAAATGTAGATGCAAGTATGGGTGCAGTTATAAAAGCGTATGAGCTTGAAGCAAAATATGTAAGAGCCGAAGCATCTATGGGTTCGGAAGTTAAGCTTTTCTGTTCCGATGAATTTGACGGATCAGCCTCGATGGGAGCCGAAATCACAGTAAAGGGCAAGCCGCAAAAGTGGTTTGAAAACGAAAGCATGGGTGGTGATATCGATGGATATTAATCCACTCCTGGCTAAATCCTTACTTATTAGTTTAGTTTAAAAAAATCAACAGATTTATTAAGAGCTGAGGCGGCTTGCTTTAGAGAGTCCGCTTCAGCTGTTATTTCTTCCGAAACGCTGGCGTTGGATTGAATAATGTCATTCAATTCCTGCATGGCGCTTGTTATTTCTTCAGCAGTGGTTTTTTGCTCAAGGCTATGTGTTGCAATTTCAGTGGCAATTTTGGTGGTTTTCTCAATGTTAGGCACAATAATGTCCATTTGCTGAGCTGACTCTTCTGATAATTTCACGTTGCTTTCAGCTATCTCATTGATAATTTGAGCCGAACTGCTGCTACGCTCTGCCAGCTTGCGCACTTCCTGTGCCACCACGGCAAACCCTTTTCCATATTCTCCTGCCCGGGCTGCTTCTACCGAGGCATTAAGCGCCAACATATTGGTTTGGCTCACAATTTCACTTATAAAATCAATGTTCTCATCAATTTGATGCATCCCTGTTAGGGTCTCCTTAATAGTCTCATAAGACTTTAATAGCTGTTGAAAGCTCTCTTTTGATAGCTTATCTGCCGATTGCGCATCTTCCGCATTTCGCTGTATGGTTTCCGTCATCGATTCAACGGAAGTCACTACCTCTTCTGAGGAAGCGCTTTGTTGCATAGCTCCCTTGCTAATGATTTGAGAACTATTGGCAAGTATCCTGCTGCTTTGCGATATTACCTGCGAATTACTTTTTATGGAAGTAACAATGGATTTAAGCTGATTGGCCATGTTATTAAGTGCTGCAGCCAAAAGCCCTATTTCGCTCCGCGAATTATTTACAACGGTAGCCTTAAGATTGCCTTTGGCAAAATGCATGGTCACTGTTTTAATTTCGTTTAAACCGGAGGAAATATTCCTGCTTAAAGCAAGAATGGGAAGTATCAACTGCCCTACCGTGGTAAGGCCAATTACAGCCATTTTTTCGGTTATGCCTGTCACACTTAAATTACCGGCTTCCAGATCGATATAGGCCATCATGTAGGTAGAGGTAATAAACAAACCTGCAAGACCAATGGCTCCAATTATTACAATAAATCCAAACTTGAAGAAAAAGCTGGTAATGCTTTTGTCCTGCTGCACTGGTACGTCAGATACGTATGCTTCAATTCTCCTGGATAGTAAAATAGTTACAAACAAAGAATTGAGCAAGGTGCTTGAAGCAGAAAGCACAAGCATGGGTATTACCATTCTTTCCTCTACATTCATTCCTTTCATAATAAAGTAAGGCCCTGCCACTGCAAGCAGGATAGAAATGCCAATGAAAGCTTCGGGAAACCATCTAAGGGTCCGTTGAACACCCAAAGAATCGTTTTTTGCAACGTGCTCATCAAGCGTATCCAGAACAATTTTGATAAGAAAGTAGCCAATGACCAGAGCAGCTATACCAAAAGCTATTGTGCGGTAATGAATTAGAAATTCAAAAAGAAGTTGATTTGTTACCCAGGAAGTGAACCATGTATAAAAAATGGTTGACACAAGAGGAGCTAATATTCCAATTGCCCCCAAAACCATTATTCCTATCCTTTTTGACCGGTTGGATGAGCTCATAATTTATGCAATAAACTGCGGCAAAGTTATAAAAATGGCAAGGGTTTAACGTATGTTTTAACCTTACATTGGCTAGGTAATTATACCTATTATCTGGGCTTGTAAAGCAGGTATTTTTCCCTCATTTTTTTATAAGCATCAAGCTCGGGTTCCCAGGTCTTTTTTATTTCTTCTTCTGTCAAACCGTTCTGTAGTTGCTGCCTCAGGGTAGCGTTCCCTGCAAGCTTATCAAAAAAGCTTTCAGAGGTAAAAAAGTCTTCCTTATTGTAAATCTTATAGTATTTAATTAGCCAGCTCAGGGTAAACCTTGTGTTCTTTGGCTCCAGACTTAAATTTTCTCCAAAACAGTTCTGGTTTTCATACTTGGGGTATTTTGAAGCACCCTCAATACTTACCGGGGTAAACTCGAAACTGCCGTAGGTGCTATCAGGGAAACCAATAACCTGAAATGGATACTTTGTTCCTCGGCCAATGCTCATAACGGTGGGCTCAAAAAGGCAAAGGGAAGGATACAAGGCTATAGCCCTGTTATTTGGAAGGTTTGGCGAAGGTTTTACAGGCAGGGTATAATGAGTTGAATGGGTATAATTCTTCACCTTAACAACGGTGAGATCGCATGCCACGCCATTTGCAAGCCAACCTTCTCCATTGATCATTTTGGCCAGCTCGCCAACGGTTAAGCCATGTACAATTGGTATTGGCTCCATTCCAACAAACGATTGGTAGGCCGTATCCAGTACAGGGCCTGCTACATAATGGCCATTGGGGTTGGGCCTGTCCAGCACAAATAGCTTTTTATCCTGCTCTGCACAAGCCTCCATAACGTAATGCATTGTGCTTATGTATGTGTAAAACCGAACCCCCACATCCTGAATGTCAAAAATCAGCACATCTAACCCCTCAAGATCTTCTTTTGTCGGCTTCTTGTGGCTTCCATAAAGTGAAATGATTGGCGTGCCCGTTTTTTTATCTACCTCATTTTCTACCTGCTCACCGGCATCACTTGTGCCTCTGAACCCATGTTCCGGAGCAAATACCTTTTTTACATCTACGTGAAGGGATATGAGCGTATCGATCAGGTGAGAGCTTCCAACCAGTGAAGTTTGATTAACTACAAGGCCGACCCTCTTGCCTTTCAATAAAGATACGTAGTCCTCAAACTGTTGGGCCCCAACCATTAGTGTTCCTGTTTCTTCCTTATCCTTTCTTTTAAGTGTAAAAAGAATAATAGGTATTAAGAGTACGATTAGCGCGCTTGATGACTTTTTCATTTGTAAAGCAATATAGAATCAATTTTGTTCAGATATTCATTTCTACCTTCCAATTCCATTTGAAGTAGTTCCAGATACGTTCCGTTGTGTTCCACCCATTCCCTAAGCTTGTTCGTTCCATTGATTATATCAATTGGTAGTTTTTTGAACTCATATTCATAGGGAGGATTTGTCCATCTAAAATGGTTGGGTAAAAGCCCCATCAACTCTTTCATAAGTACCTGGCCAACACTCCACGGCTTAAATTCGGAGCGGTCTGTTACATGTACCTGGAATCCGCCACAGGCCTCTCCGGCAAATTTGTTAAAAGTTGGTTTGAAGTAAAGCGGTCGTAAGGCAAACCCTTTTAGCTCATATTCTTCGAATTTCTGCAAAAGCCGTTGTACCCACTCAAAAGGCTTGATGTGAGGGTGACCAATGGTTTCGAGGCTTTTAACAGTTCCCCTGCCTTCACTAATTGTAGTTGCTTCAAAAAGCACACTTCCGGGGTATATTATTGCTGTTTCCAAAGATGGCAGATTTGGGGAAGGCAAGACCCAGGGGAGTCCTGTTTCATCAAAGTAATAGGACCGCTTCCAGTTTTTCAAATGTATTACTGTAAGCCTGCAATCTATGTCAAAGTACTTCTTTACAAGCTGGGCAAATTCGCCAATGGTAAGCCCGTGTCGCATGGGAATGGGAAACATACCCACGAAAGAAGCAAATTCAGGTTCCAGAATGTTTCCTTCTATCTTCTCTCCTCCAATGGGGTTGGGCCTGTCAAGGATTACCACCTCAATGTTCTTTTCGGCACAAGCCTGCATGGCCAAAGCAATGGTGTAGATATAGGTATATACCCGTGTTCCTACATCCTGTAGGTCAATCACCAGGTAGTCGATACCTTCAAGCATTTCAGGGGTAGGGCTTCGTGTTTCCGAGTAAAGGCTATACACTGGAAGTTGAAAATGCGGATGAAAAAAGTGTTCAGACTCCTTCATGTTATCCTGCACATCTGCAAAAAGTCCGTGCTGCGGAGAAAATACTTTCTTTAGTCTGGAGCCAAAAAGCTTTTTTAGAAGAGCAATACCATGCGTGTAATCGGATCCTATAGAAGCGCTATGGCACAAATAGCCAATGGATCCAGAGAGTTTTTTATCCCACTTATCTGCTACAAATTGATCGAGCCCCTGCTGTGTTTTCACATTTTTTTGCATAAATATACCCTCAATTGGGCTGGAAAATAGTTTTAAGGTGTTTGTGTAATCACTGTCACAGTTTTGGAAGTCTCCTACTACCAACTTTGTAACAACTAAACATACTAAACAAAGCAAAAATACTATGGGATTATTATCATTTTTTAGCAGGCAGGAATCAGGTTCAGGATTAAAAGAGCTAATGGCCAACGGAGCTGTTATCATTGATGTTAGAACTCCTGGCGAATACAATACCGGCCATGTGGTAGGATCTAAGAATATTCCGCTGGACGCAATTGGCGCCAACCTAGACGAACTTAAAAAACTCAACGCGCCCATTATTGCCTGCTGTGCTTCAGGAGCAAGAAGTGGTGTGGCCGTAAACATGCTTAAATCTGTGGGAATTGAAGCTGTAAATGGAGGCTCCTGGTACGGAGTTAAGATGGAAGCTGAGCAACAATGTGAATAACCAAAAATGGTAAGAACTGCACCATACGAACTAACCGATTTTAAAAAGGATGTGTTGGCAGATAGCCACCATATTCCCGTATTGGTCGATTATTGGGCAAGTTGGTGTGGTCCTTGCAAATACCTGGGGCCCATTGTTGAAAAACTGGCCAATGAGGCCAATGGCAGGTGGAAACTTGTAAAAATCAATACCGAAGAGCATAGGCAACTGGCTGCGGAGTGGGGCATCAGGGGCATACCCAACCTCAAACTTTTCTTTAAGGGAAAAGTAATTGCCGAACTTTCCGGGGCCATGGCTGAGCCTGAAATGAGGCTTTGGATTGAGGAGAAATTACCCTCTGAAGCAAAAGCAATAGCTATGGAAGCTTCTGAGCTAATCGCCAAAGGCCAGACAGAAGAAGGGATTAGCTTGCTTGAAAAGGCTATTGAAATGGACGATGGCCTTAATGAAGCCAGGTTGCTCCTGGCAAAGCTTATTGTTTGGAAGCACCCGGAACGAATTAAGGAATTGGTTGGACACATGCGGCATGTGGAGGAAGCAGAAGAACTTATTCTCATCTCCAACCTGTTGGAAACGGATACAGACGATTTGAGAGAAGGAGTTTCCAGAGAAGAGGTGCTGGTTGCCCAAAGATCGTTGGTTGCGTTGGATTTTGAAACTGCACTACAGATGCTTATTAAAGCGGTATCGATTAATAAACGCTACCACAACGAGATTGCCAGACGCCTTACCATTGCAGTGTTTCACATTTTGGGCGAAAGCAACGAACTCACTAAAAAGTACAGACGCCAGTTTGATATGGCTCTTTATTAAACTTCATGAAACCTGTATCCAAATACATATTAATTGCAGTTTTTGCATTGGCAGGTAGTACGGCCATGTACCTGTATTATTTTTTTGTTGGATGCAAATCCGGTACTTGTCTTATTACCTCAAGCCCAACCATTAGCAGTGGGTATGGATTATTGCTTGGAGGTTTATTAGGCAGTTCGGTTACAGATTGGCTTAATAAAAGGAAGAAAAAACGCGATACACAATGAGCTATTATTATAATAAAACAGTTTCAGGAACCTTTGATGAGGTTGTTGAAAAAGTTACTGCAGCATTAAAAGAAGAAGGATTCGGTGTTCTTACCGAAATCGATTTTAGCGGCACCCTAAAAAAGAAACTGGATGTGGATATTCCCAAATACCGTATTCTGGGAGCATGCAATCCCAATTTTGCCTACATGGCATATCAGCAGGAAAACAAAATAGGGGTAATGTTGCCCTGCAACGTAATTGTGCAGGAGGTAGATGGCAACGTTGAGGTAGCTGCGGTTGACCCGGTAGCTTCCATGCAGGGAATAGGTAACAAAGAGCTTGAAAAAGTAGCCTCTGAGGTAAGAGGCAAACTTCAAACTGCTATAAACGCTTTATAAGATCAGTTAAAAGTAATTGAAAGAGTAGGGCCACGCATACGTTGCGTGGCTTTTTGTGTTTCAGGCTTTTTGAAAACTTGCATTTATTGCTTAATATTCACTGTCGTTTGTAATCTAACAACAAAACCATGGGAAAAGGAGATAAAAAAACGAAACGCGGAAAGCTTTTCAAAGGCACCTTTGGTGTAGCTCGCCCACATAAAGTAAAAGTGAGTGAGCAGGAAGCCAAGCCTCAAAGAAAATCTGCAGCTAAGAAAAAAGCTGCCAAGTAAAATATGGATCGTTTCGATTTATGTGTAGTAGGAGCCGGACCTTCCGGTTATGCTGCAGCTATGAGAGCCGTTGATTTTGGAAAAAGAGTACTCCTTATCGAACGGGGCAATATAGGTGGTGCCGGAGTTACCAATGGAGCGCTATCTTCAAAAACATGGTGGGAGTTGGCCCGCAATGTGGACCTTCTCTATAAAAACAGGAAACGCTACAACATCAATGCTCCTGATGTAAATTTCGACATTCTGAAGCAGGAAGTTAGCAATGCCGTGGAAGAACGTAAGGAAATGCTGCTTCAGCATTTGGAACGGTTGCACTCCACGAAAGTTAACGGACTCGTTACGTTTCTTCATGGTGAAGCATACATTCTTTCTCCCAACCAGGTGCAGGTTAAAACCGAAAAAGGCACCGAAGTATACGAAACTGATTACATCGTATTGGCTACTGGCAGCCGGCCACGTATGCTGCCCGATATTCCCATTGACGAAGAAATAATTTTTACCAGCGATGGAATAGGCAACCTGAAGGATTTTCCTAAAAGCATGGTTATTCTGGGCGCAGGGGTTATTGGGTGCGAGTTTGCCACCATTTTCTCTTCCATTCAAAAAACCAAAGTTCATTTAATCGATAAAGGCGAACATATACTGCCTTTTGAAGATCCTGATGTAGTAGGAGTGATTGAAAAGAACATGGAAGATCATGGGGTGCTTATTCACAGGAATTCGCGAATGATACGCATGGATATTGTGGATGGTGAAGTGGAATATGAATTGGAATACACCTCGGGTTTAAAAGAAGTGTTTCGGGTTGAAAAAGCGCTTGTTTCCGTGGGAAGGGTGCCCAATTACGAAGGCATGGGGTTGGAAGAAATAGGGCTGGAAATGGATGGCAGGGGAATTATTGACAATGATACCCAAACCAGCATACCCAATATTTACGCTGTGGGCGATATTACTGCTGATATTGCTTTGGTAAACGTAGGAGAGCTGGAAGGCAGGTACGCGGTGGAGCGTATTTTTGGAACACCTGCCCGCAAGCTGGTATACGAAAACATTTCTACCATCATGTTCCTGAATCCGGAAGTAGCAGGGGTTGGGCTGAACCAGAAGCAGGCAGAAGCAAAAGGGATTGACTACAAGGTAGCAGTAGTGGATTACAGCTGCATACCTCGCGCTATTGCCAGGCGAAATACACAAGGGTTTGTAAAAATGCTGGTAACCAACGATGAAAAAATGAAGGTATTGGGCATGCGTGTGGTTGGCAACCATGCTTCCAGTGCTATGCAGGCAGTGGCCTTACTCATTTCCATGAGTGCCGGCATTGATGAGTTGGCCGAGTGTGTGCACCCGCACCCCTCTATACCGGAAGGTATTCAGGAATGTGTACGATTACTTCTGGGTAAATCTACCTTTAAGCCCAATGCCGTAAATGGTAAAATGGCCTATAAGATCTGTGAGAACGGCACATGTAAGAATGTGTATAGTTAAAAGCCTTGATGATGTTCACAAGCAGGAGCTATTTACTGCTGTAATATTGTATACTAATTGACGTTATCCAATCCTATTCAAATCTTGAATTAAACCATGCATCAATCATTTTTTCCCCTTGCTTCTCATCGACATATATAATATTTAAAGAGAATTCCTTTTTGTCAAATAACCTGCTATACATAAGAGAATGCATAATCATTCCATTGGGAAAATCAATTTTTATTTTAAATGTATGAAAATCTAAACCACTCACTTTTTCAACAGAGGAAATTGAGTCTATTCGGGCATTTGGCATTTGAGACCTGAATGTTTCAAAGACTATTTCATTTACTCCACTCCAAGATTCAAGATAATCACCATCAATCTGAGTATCAAAGGGCTGGTAATTAGATTCCATGTAGTTAAAATCAGCATTTTTAAAAACAAAAACTATTTTAGACTGATTAACCACTTCTTCTCCGTACGTGTTTTCAATTGCGTCAAGCCCTTTGTTTTGCATTTTTTTCCATTCTTCGGGACTAACATTCACAAAATCTTCAGGAATGGTAATTGTCCATCCAAAATCTTCATTATGAAGCGTTTGGGATTCTTTACTGGTTTGCCCTGAACAACTGGAGAGTACTAAAAGGGAAAGCAATAGATTAAACGTAAAAATTGTAGGTGCGATAAAATTGTTATTCATTTTCATGTAATAAATTCTAAGTTACTGCAACTAAAAAATCGTCCAAAGTTGCATGTCTGCACCCCGGACGATTTTATTACGTTAGTTATGTGCTATTTTCTAGAATCTCCAGCGGGCATTCAAGCCCCAACCAGGCCTAAATGAATAATCTCCGACAATAGGAATAGTAGGCCTGAAATCTATTCCCAGAGTTAATGGAAATGGAAACTGGTATTCAACACCCACATCACCTGTTATGCCAAGTAGAAAGGGGTCTCCAATCAAAACAGAAGCACCCACACCAGGGTAGAACATAAACCCTTCGGCAAACGGAAATTGCCAGTCATATAAAGCGGTTACGCCAACTCCTACACTATTGAAATCTGCTGTGGCGTGTAGCCTGTTGGCAGAAAGGGGCATGGCAAAGTCAATACCTGCTCCTGCAGCAAAATAATCACCAAAGCGCAAACCAAGCTCATATCCCTCAGTTTGTGCCTGGGCATTGTGCGAAGCAAAGAATACTAGACCAGCCAAAGCAAATACGGATACTATTTTTTTCATAGTTTTGAATTTTACATTTTTACTAAGATAGAAAATATGAAGTATAGGTTACAATTTAAACAACGTAAGTTACATTTTTTAATTGCCATGCTTATGGGTTTCTCTTTGGTAAGTTGTAAAGAGGAAGATCCCGAATATCTTAAGTCCATTGAACAATGGCACAAAGACCGTATCAACTACCTTAAAAGTGAGGAAGGGTTTATCAATTTGGCAGGTTTATACTGGCTCGAAGAGGGTTCCAACAGCTTTGGTGCAGATAGCGCAAATGCCGTTGTTTTCCCCAACAAGGCCAATGCCAATATGGGTAATCTTATTCTGAAAGATTCAACTGTTTACCTGGTATCAAATGCTGCCATTACGATAAATGGAGAACCTGCAGCCGATACCACACTGGTTTACAACGATTCAACGGATGTTGAAATGCGCTATAAAAGTTTGCTGTGGTTTGTAATTAAAAGAGGGAAGAACATAGGTATCCGGTTGCGGGATTTTGACAACCCTTCTTTGGCGGCATTCGATTCCATCGATTATTACCCTACCAACCCCAACTTGAAACTCAAGGCAACCTGGAGACCCTATGATCCTCCTAAAAGTGCAGATTTTCAAAACATGGTGGGCATGACCATCAACTATCCGGTCTATGGAGCTTTTAATTTTGAAATAGATGGTAAAGAATACAGTCTGGAACCTATCGGAGAGCCGGAGCCTGAAGGTTATTTTGTGATGTTCTACGATAAAACGAGTGGGCATAGCACATACGGTAGTGGACGGTATTTGTATGTTCCGGTGCCTGATCAAAATGGAAAGACCATCGTAGATTTTAATAAGGCATTTAACCCTCCCTGTGCATTCACTGAATTTGCTACCTGTCTCTTTCCTCATAAAGAAAACAGATTACCAATTTTTATAAAAGCAGGGGAAAAGTTTTCAGGTCATTAGTACATTTGAGTATTCAATTTTCACTAAAAAAGCTGGTACTATGAAACAGATAATTGTTCTTGTTGGTTTTATTTTTTTAATGTCGTGTAACACATCTATGGATAAGTCTCCTGCATCTGCCGAAAGTGGTTTGCCAGAGGGTGCCATTGAGCAACCGTTTGAAGACAATCCTGGTATGTCAGTAGTTACAACCAACGATTCGCAAGGTAACCTGTCTGCCTATGGCATTTATGTAAATGGTGTACGCGAAGGCTCCTGGGTTGAATACCATCCCAACGGGCATGTAAAAGCAATTTACGGGTACGTAAAAGGCCAAAAAGAAGGGCAGGCTGTTGAGCTTGACGACAGAGGCCAGTTGCTGGAGCGTTTTACCTACCACAACGATGTGCTTAACGGGCCCTATACCAAGTACAACCGTTCTCAAATAAAAGAAGAACGCAACTATAAAGATGGTAAGTTGGACGGCCAGACCAAAATCTATTACGACAACAGGAAAATAATGGAAGAGAGCATGTATAAAAATGGCATTCGGGATGGCATTGGCCGCTGGTACGATCAGGAAGGTAATTTAATGTTTGAGTACACTTATAAGGATGGCGAGTTGATCAAAGACAAAGAGTAAATCTTGATGGACGTAAAGGATAATTGGGTGGATATCCGAAAGCACTTTAACAAGGCTTTTCGATCCAATTTTTATGTTTCCATTGCCTCTGTTGACGAAGATAATAAACCAACGGTAACTCCTATCGGTTCGCTTTTTTTAAACCGGGACCAAACGGGTTATTATTTTGAAAAATATCCCCAAAGTCTTCCTAGGCATGCTGAGGCCAATCCTAATATTTGTGCCCTGGCAGTTAATAGTAGTGTGTTCTTTTGGCTCAAATCTCTTTTCAGGGGTAAGTTCAAATCCAGTCCGGCAATCAAGCTTTACGGAGTGCTGGAAAATCGCAGACCGGCTACACCGGAAGAAATAATTCGCTTACAAAAAAGAATGCGGGCAACCCGGGGAATGAAAGGCAACACCTATTTATGGGGTGATATGCAATGTGTCAGAGATATTAGATTTGACAGGGCTGAAAGTGTCAAATTAGGAGAAATGACTTCTGGGTTGAGCTAAGAAGAAGCTTCCGGATAAGAAACTACTCCTTAGCCGTAAGGTCTTATAAAAACATTCCCCCGGAAGCTTCAATTCTTTGCCCGTTGATCCAATAGGCTTCGTCTGTGCAAAGGAAAGCGACAATACTTCCGATGTCATCGGCCTTGCCCACTCTGCCCAAAGCAGTCTGGCTTGCCAAAAAGCCTTTCATTTGTGGATTGTTGCGGATGGCTGCGTTGTTAAAATCGGTTTCAATGGCACCGGGTGCTACCACA
Organism: Cyclobacteriaceae bacterium; assembly: GCA_020436165.1. Lineage (GTDB taxonomy): Bacteria > Bacteroidota > Bacteroidia > Cytophagales > Cyclobacteriaceae > JAKISE01. The sequence continues at coordinate 57,955 of JAGQYI010000020.1, forward strand.
TTTGCCCGAATACCACGCTGGCCATATTCCTTGGCCACGTATTTTGCGAGCGTTTCAATGGCCGATTTTAGCGAGGAATAAACCGAATAGCCGGGTACACAGAAACGGGTAGTACCTGATGAAATGAATAGTACCCCGCCATTGTCGTTCATTCTTGAAAGGAATTTTTGTGTTAGAAAATAAACACCTTTGTAATGAATGCTCATTAATCTGTCAAAGTCTTCTTCCGTTACCTGCTCAATGGGCAGGGTAGCCCCAACACCTGCGTTGTTTATGAGAAAATCGATTTTATCGGTATTCCATTTTTTATGAAGCATTTGGGAAACCTGTTCCATAAAAGCATCAAATGTTTTTACATTCCCTGCATCCAGCGAAAGCGCAGCAGCTTTTTGACCGTTTTGTTCAATAAGCGCTACTACTTTTTCTGCCTCTTCTTTATTGGTTAAATAGGTAAGAATTACATCAATTCCTTTTTTCGAAAGTTCAATAGCCATGTCTTTTCCAAGCCCCCGGCTACCTCCTGTTACTAGAGCAATTTTTGCCATGATTTCAAGATTTTAGTTGTTATCTGTTTCGAATCAAAGGTAGTATGGCTCCCTTAACCCGGCATAACCTCTTTCCCATAATAGATGACCATTTTCAAAGAAATAGCCAGGCTCCTACGATTTTCGGTATTCTAAGGGTGAAAGCTGGGTAAGTTTTTTGAAAAAGCGGCTAAAGTGGGTTGCCTCGCTGTATCCTAAACGGTATCCTATTTCTTTTGAAGACAGGTTGGTGTTTTTCAAAAGCGCTTTTGCAGCCGAAAGTAAGCGTTCTGAAATCCAGTCGTTTACTGTTTTGCCGGTTTTACTTTTGATAACGTTGTTCAGGTAGTTCGGGTGCAGGTGCAGTGCATCGGCATAGTCCTGCACTCGGTAATTGTACATGCTTCCTGGGTTGGTTAGTCCTTTAAATTGCTCTTCGAGCAAATGCTTAAAAGATTTTACTATTTGTGAGTTTCGATCGCCTTCTTCCAAGGGGTTATACGATTGCCAGAACTGCTCTTTGATTTTTAAAAGAAGCACAACAAAAAGATTTCCAAGTATACGGTTTTTGTAATTAGATGATTTTTGAAACTCCGTGTATATCTGCAAATAAATAGCTTCAAACTCTTTGAATGCTTCAGAGCTAATGAATATGGGCGGAACCGTTTCGGCTAAAAGAAAAGGAAATTCATCGAATATATCCGGGTGCACATTTTCGCGCAGAAAGGTTTCCGTAAGCGTTATAATGTACGAATCTCTCGCTTCCTCAATTTCAAATGCTTTGATATGTCCGGGGTTGGTGAAATAGATTGTGCCGGAATCATAGGAAAATGTTTGAGCATCCGTGGTATAATTTCCTTTTCCATCTTTTACAAAAACGAATGAAAAATATTCAGCCCTGAAAACAGGCGATTTGAATGGGAAATTCAAATGAATACCAGGAAGAAAGTGGATGGTAAAATCCAACTCCTGCTCAATAGGAAGGTTCAGCGACCTGTACAGATCTGAAATAGAATGGTGAACGGTTATTGACACAAATGCGTTACAGTTTGAGCTCTAAATTAACAAAGTGGTCAATTTAAATCCGCATGATTTCTGCTTTCGCCATAATAATAATTGTTTAAAATAGATTCCATTTCTTTTTCACCTTTAGAAACAGCGGAAATCTCTTCCCAAATCTGATCATCTACTAATGGCCGTAGCGGCTGTGCTAATTGTGGTATTTTGCCAAACACCTTTAGCAGCTTTTTGTCCCAAACCTTATAGTATTTAAGCAGGTCGTTTGGGTAAACCACTTTTCTTCGCGTTTTCTCATCAATGCCTCTGAATGGTTGGGCAATGTTCAGGTAGCCATAGTCATCAGTAAGCTGTTCGCCAATATGTATATCCCTGATAGCAATTTCAAAATCGTAGGCTGTGGTAAGGCAATTGGAATTAAAACTGTGGTTTACGTACCGGCCGTTGTCCCAGCAAAGGATAAAATGGCCGTTATTATCTCTAAATGTGTAAGTATCCAGGATGTCCTGGTAAATGGGTTTCATTGACTGAAACTCGTCTGCGCTGAACTGCCTATCCAGCTTGTCTAACACCCAGGTTATGGTACCTGCAGGTATAAACTCCGTGGCAACAACTCCGTATCCCACTTCGTTGCTGATGAACCTAAGTTCGGTTTTGGGGTGTATCATCTTACGCCTAATAAACGCAAAGTATAGTATCGCGAAAGACGATAAAAGATTCGAAAAAGTTGTGTTCGGAAGATTATTTTTTATACTGGCTTTTTAAGCCTTGCCTTATCTTTCTTTCCAAAAATAACAGAAGCCAAAATACCAATGGTTAACGAAACAAGAATGAAAACCAAAGACACATAACTTGGGAGTTTATAATGGTTCACCAGCATCATTTTAACCCCAACAAAAACAAGGATAAAAACAAGGCTAAACTTCATGTAGCGAAACTTATCCATCATGTTGGCCAAAAAGAAGTAAAGACTACGAAGTCCCAGTATGGCAAAAATATTGGATGAAAATACGATAAAAGGATTGAGCGTAACCGCGAAAATTGCAGGGATGGAATCCACCGCAAAAAGCACATCGGTAAACTCGATAACCACAAGTGTGGCAAAGGAGGCTGTTAGAAACCTTTTGCCGTTTTCCTTAATCATAAAACTATGTCCGCGATGGTCCCAGTTGATTGGGTAGATTCGCGACATAAATTTTAACAGAGGGTTTTCCTGGTAATCCACATCATCGTTTCTGGCAACCATCATTCGTATGGCAGAAAAAATCAAAATGCCTCCGAATATGTAGGTCGACCACTCAAAGTGCTCTATGAAAGAAGTGCCCGCCAGGATCATAATTCCTCTGAATATGATAGCTCCCAGAATTCCCCAAAACAGGATTCGGTGCTGGTATTTGGCTTCTATCTGGAAATAGGAAAATATAATGGCTATTACAAAAATGTTGTCAAGGCTAAGCGATTTTTCAATCAGATAGCCTGAATAATACTTTAGCATAGCATCGGTTGGGGCTAAACCTGCATGGTTAACTCCATACAGATTTTTATCGAACATGTAATAAACAGCAATGCCAAAAAGCATGGAAATAAAGATCCAAACCAATGTCCAAAGCAATGACTCTTTCATAGTTACTGCTTTATCCTTTTTATGGAACACGCCTAAATCAAGAAAGAGCAGGAAAAGAATGAGTACAAGAAATAATAGCCAAATCATACGAAAAGATTATGCTGCGAAAATAAAGGTGTTTTTGAAAAGAGTTGGCAACAATAATTTAGAAATGCCCAGATGGGACATTTTTAGTAAGGTCGGATGGCTCATAATAGATGGTTTTTTCAAAAATAGAAAATTGTCTCAAGTATTCTATAAATTATTGATTTTTAGTGTGTTTATGACAATGGTCATTACTCAGGTATGCATAACCAGTTAACTTGGTTTGTCTTTAATTTAAAAGGAAAGCAAATGAAAAAGCTAAAATTTGCAATAATGGCTGCGCTGATTTTTGCCTGTTCAGCTCCGATTAACCAGGAAACAGTAAATTTTGAGGATGAGACTATCCTGATTGGCAAGGTAAATTGGGAAGGGCTAACTAAGCCACCTTTTAATGATTGGTTCAGGCCTAATTATATGCACTATGTTGTTGATTCCACCGTACTAAAGGCACTTAAAGGTAAACTGAATGATATTGAAATAGTTGTTTTTTTGGGAACCTGGTGCAGCGACAGCCAACAGGAGGTGCCTGAATTCTATAAAATTATGGATTACCTGCAATATGATGTAAACAAAATGGAGGTAGTGGCCTTAGAAAAACTGGAAGATAAACGAATGGTTAGCCCGCAACATGAAGAAGAAGGCTATGGGATTACCCATGTGCCCACCTTTATTTTTAAACGAAAAGGGAAAGAGATTGGAAGAATAACCGAGTATCCTGAAAAAACACTGGAAAAAGATATGGTAGGGATTATTTCGAATTAGTAGATAAAAACTACTGTTCCTTAATGGCGAAATACAGGTATGCACCAAGGATACATACCGTAAAGCCGAGAGAAATCCAAAGCAGGTTTAATGAGCCTCCTTTATTTCCAAAGGCAAGTTCAATCAGGTTGTAGGAAATATATGCAAACAATGCTGCGATTGATGCATTTAGGATTCGGATCATTCGAGAAGCCAATTGATATTGCCTGTAAGCATTTTCTTCGGTAATCTTAACCAGGTAGTTAAACGTGTGAGGCGATTTGTTCAGAGCAAAAAGTACTACGTAAACAATAGCTCCAATTGTCGGTAAAGTCCAGATAGCACTTTTATGACTCCAGCCATTTACTTCACCACTGGCATTAAAGTGAATTGGAATTGTTTCAGGTAAATCACCATAATTCATGATAAGTAAAGCGATCATAATTATGAGGGCGATAGCTCCAATAATTTCTATTAGCAGGTCAATAAATTCAAGTTTTATATCAAGCTTTGGTCGATACATCTGGCTAAGATAGTAACCTCCTGTGATAATTTATCTGCCCAAGGTGGTAGTTAAGGTGGGCAGCCAAGTGAATTAAGAAGAAGGTCGTAGTCATGGGTCGCTTGAAAACTTCTTCAGGATAGTTAGCCTCAAGCTGTTCAGGAGTTAATTTGTCAAGGGTTTCACTAACCACTTTTTTTGCAGCGGCAATCTCAAATAGGAGAAATTCAACAGGAATGTTCTTTTGACTAAACTCGGCATTGCGGTCGCGTTTATAGTTGGTGCCTCCCAAAACATGTCCTACAAAGTGCTGCAAATTGCCGGCAATGTGCAGGCATAAATTGCCTGCTGTATTGCTAATGCCTTCAGGAAGGAGCCAAAGATCTCCTTCCTTTTTATACAAGTTAACTTCTTTCTCCAGCTGGGTTAAATCCCGCTCAAATATTTCCTTTAATGCTTCTACCATTTATTTAGCCTAAGGTCATTTACAATTTCATCAACGTTACTCTTCAATTTTTCAATGGTGCTGTCTATTTCACCCTTATTGCTAATTTTTCGGGTAAGGCTAAAATAGAACTTGATTTTTGGTTCTGTACCGGAAGGCCGCGCAGAGACCTTGCTCCCGTTTTCTGTAAAAAACTGCAGCACATTGGACACAGGGTAATCAAGGGTTTTCTGCTCTCCTGTTGTAAGGTCTCTTTCCTTACCGGTTTGATAATCTTTAATGGTTACCACCTTAGAACCACCCAAATGAGAAGGAGGGTCCTCTCTCAGCTCTTTCATCTTATTAGAAATTTCTTCCGCTCCTTTTATTCCTTTTCGGGTTACAGATCGCATGTTGTCATACCAAACACCATAAGCAACATAAACGTCTTCAAGAATGTTCCATAGGGTTTTGCCTTGCGCTTTGGCATCTGCTGCCATCTCAGCTATTAACGCACAGGTAGCAACCGCATCTTTGTCGCGTGTCACTGCCGAAGGCATGTAGCCATAGCTTTCTTCTCCACCACCAATAAACTGATGTGGTCCTTCCAATTCCTTAATAATTTCTGCAATGTATTTAAACCCTGTCAGGGTGTTGTAACAAGGCACTTTAAAGTCTGCACAAATGGTGTCGAACAAGTTAGTGGTTACAATGGTTTTAACCATGTATTGAGTGGAAGTATTCAGGCTGCCTAACTCTTTTCGCTTATTAAGGGTATAATGAGCCATCAAGCTTACCATTTGGTTACCCGTCATTAGCTCAAATGATCCGCTTTTTCCTTTGGCTGCAATCCCCACTCTGTCCGCATCGGGGTCTGTGGCCATCAGAATATCTGCGTTGGTGCTGTTCGCCATTTTCAGCGCAAGTGTAAGTGCTTCCGCTTCTTCGGGATTTGGATACACAACAGTGGGGAAATTGCCATTAGGTTCTTCCTGCTCTTTAACCACATTTACGTTGGTAAACCCGAGCATTTGCAACGCCTTTGGCACAAGGGTTATTCCCGTTCCGTGGATAGAGGAATACACAATGTTTAAATCGTGTTCTTTCTTAATACCTGTCGGGTCAATTGCCAATTCAGTAATGGTTTTCAGGTATTTTTCGTCCATTTTGTCTCCCAGAGGAACAATAAGGTTATTATTGGCATTAAAATTTATTGCCGAAAGGGAGGTGATGGCTTGCACTTCATCTATAATGTTTTGATCATGTGGTGGTGTTACCTGTGCTCCGTCATCCCAATATGCTTTGTATCCATTGTACTCTTTAGGATTGTGTGAGGCAGTAAGTACTACTCCCGATTGACACCCTAGTTCCCTAATAGCAAATGAAAGTTCAGGTGTAGGCCTAAGTTGTTCAAATAAATACACTTTAATACCATTTGCAGAGAATACAGCTGCTGTGGTTTCTGCAAAAAATCGGCTATTGTTCCTGCTATCATGGGCAATGGCAACTTTTACCTGCTTGCCGGGAAAAGCCTTTAATAAATAATTGGATAAACCTTGAGTGGCCATTCCTACGGTATACTTATTCATTCGGTTGGAACCGACTCCCATAATACCACGAAGTCCGCCTGTGCCGAATTCAAGGTCTTTGTAGAAAGCTTCGGTTAGTTCTTGTTCATCACCTTTAAGTAGTTTTTCTATGCCTGATTTAAAATCCAGATCTATGTCTTGTTCCAGCCATGATTCGGCTTTTTCTTTTGCTGTCATAATGTTTGTTTTTTTGCTAATTCAATATGTGCAAGATGGTGTCTGCAATGCCATTCGTATTGGCAAAGCGACTCTTTCAAATCGTATTCATCGTTATATTCCGGATGGATATAGGTTTGTTCAAAGTCTTTGGGCGTCATTGATTCCAGAAGTTTTGCCCAGCGATTGTGCACTCCTTCCAGTATCTCCAATGAAGGATCTATGGAACCTTCGTAATCAGGTTGTTTAGCCCAAAGGTCTTGTTCGTAAGGCTTAATGGTGGGACGTTTTTCGGTCAATGCTAATTTGAACCTCAAATATGCATTCATATGACTATCGGCTAAATGATGCACCAATTGACGTACGGTCCAGCCATCCTTTCTGTAAGGAATATCCAGCTCCTGGTTTGATAGATCTTTAACAACCGCTTTCAGATGTGAGGGAAATCCTTTGATAACTTTTGTCCATTCATTCAAAGTCTCATTACTAATTTCTTTGGGCCTGGGACATTTGCCAATTGGGTATCGTAAGGAATCTTCCATAGTCTTATCTGTTAAAACCAAGAACTTTTCTTACTCTTTTTAATACGGATAACCCTATTTCTCTTGCTTTTTCCTCACCTTCTTTTAGTTTGGTTTCAAGTGTTTCAGGGTTGTTTATATAGTCATCAAAAAGAGTTCTTTCATTAGCGTATCTTTCAATTATAAGCTCAAAAAGGGCCTGCTTGGCAGTTCCATATCCATAGTTTCCTCCCTGGTAATTATTTCTCATTTCTTCAACTTGCTCAGGCGAAGCCAGCAGCTTATAAAGAGCAAAAACATTACATGTATCCGGGTTTTTGGGCTCTTCGAGCGGTGTACTGTCTGTGACAATTCCCATAACATTCTTCCGTAGCTTTTTCTCCGGCAAAAAAATGTCAATTGTATTCCCATACGATTTGCTCATTTTCTGCCCGTCAGTACCTGGAATTGTCATTACGGTTTCATCAATTTTAGCTTCAGGAAGCACAAATATTTCTTCCCCGTAATGGTGGTTGAAGCTCTTTGCAATATCCCTGGTAATCTCTAAATGCTGTTGCTGGTCCTTTCCAACCGGAACTATGTTGGCATCGTACATTAGAATGTCGCTGGCCATGAGCACAGGATAGGTGAACAAACCTGCATTAACATCTGCCAGCTTATTCGATTTTTCCTTAAATGCATGTGCGTTCTGCAACATTGGAAAGGGTGTGTAGCAGTTAAGGAACCATGTAAGCTCTGTTACTTCAGGTATTCTCGACTGGCGGTAAAATATATTGTTATCCGTATCGAAGCCAAAGGCAAGCCAGGCAGCTGCAATGGACTTGGTATGTTCTTTTACAAGATTTGCATCTTTTATAGAGATTAAAGAATGAAAATCGGCTATAAAAAAAAGTGATTCATTGTCATTTTGTTCCGAAAGCTGGATGCCTGGTAATATGGCGCCTAAAATATTTCCTAAATGTGGTTTTCCCGAGCTTGTAATACCTGTAAGAATTCTAGCCATTATATGTATTCAATTGAAATAATCTTCGTTAAGCAAATATGACAAACCTATGGGCCAACTCAAATCAAAGCTTCGTTTTTTGTACCTTTGAGTTACTTTATCATCATTTAGCTGATTTAGAAATACATATATAATTATACACATTATGAGGAAGTTTGTTTTTATCCTTTTCATGATTTCTGGTTATGCTGTTTTAGCCCAGCAGGCTCAAACAATAACCTTTGAAGAGCCCACGCACGATTTTGGAACCATCAAAGAAGAAGATGGCCCGGCTGAGTTCGATTTTAAGTTTAAAAATTCCGGATCGGAACCTCTCAAGATATTGAATGTTCGTGCCTCATGTGGCTGCACAACACCAGACTGGACACGCGAAGAGGTAGCTCCGGGAGCAGAAGGTTTTATACGTGCAAGTTATAACCCACGCAACAGACCGGGGCCGTTCCACAAGACACTAACAGTTACAACCAACGCCCCTCAAAACAACACATTGGTTTTGCGTATCAATGGTCAGGTGCAACCAAAGCCCAGAACTATTGAAGATGATCTTCCAACACTTATGGGAGGTATCCGGGTTCAGTATCGGGCGTTCAATTTGGGTAAGGTATATACCAATGAAGCTTCTACGAAGGAGTTTGACGTGTATAATGCCTCCGAAAATCCAATAACTTTTAGCAAAGGGGTAGAAGGTCCTTCGTACATTAAGGTTGCTTTTAATCCCGAAACACTTGCTCCTAAAGAAAAGGGAAAGATAATTATTACCTATGATGCCAAAGCAAGAAACGACCTGGGATTTATGTCTGACAACATTGTGTTTTCAACCAATGAGGAGGGAGACGATGCGCGTAAGAGCATGTCTGTTTATGCAGATGTAAATGAGTACTTTCCGCCTATGAGCCAGGAAGAAATGGCATCAGCGGCACACTTGGGTATTGCCGAACCAATACACGATTTTGGAAGCATTACTTCAGGTGATGTTGTGGAAACAACCTTTAAGCTAACCAATACGGGAAAAAGCGATTTGAATATTCGTAAGACCAAGGCAAGTTGCGGCTGCACGGTGCCCCAGTTGGCAAAGATGGATTTGAAGCCGGGTGAATCAGTGGATATGAAAGTTACTTTTAATTCGTATGGTAGAAGGGGTAATCAGATAAAGACAGTTACTATATACTCCAACGATCCTTTAAAACCTGTGCAGAAGGTTACTGTAAAAGCAGCAGTAAATGCTAATACAACTAATTAATAGTTAGGGAGTTCCCCAGGAATTTAACAAAGAAGCCCTTTGTGCGGATGTTAAATCTTCATGAAGGGCTTTTTCTTTTTCCTGTTTGGTCAAATCAAGATTGGAAAGGAACGTTAGCCATGTGAGTTTTTCGATCCTGCCTATGCTGGTAATGTACTCAGCCAAATCGTCTTTTTCTTTGGGAATTACATTGGGCAAAATAAAAGCTAATGTTTCCAGGCCGGTTTCTGTGTTGGCTTCGCGTATTACTATTTTGTAAAGCGCATCAGGAACTGCAGCTCTCACTTCATTATTTTGTCCAATCCATACCGAAGGAGTTTTGTCAAAAAATACAGGGCCGCAAACTACCCAAACAGTGGCAAAAGTATCAGCCCAGTAGGTTACATCGTTTTCCAACTCTTTCCAAATACCGTTGTTCTGCCATTGCAATTGCGGAACAGCATTTAGTACCGTATGTGTGTTATAACCTGCTTCCATGCTTATGCGATCTGCTGCGTCTTTGGGGCACATATGTCCTCGCACGTAACGGTAGTCGGTTTTTACTTCTTTCAGGTCTCTGGTTCCGCTTACTGCATATGTTGCGTCATTAGGCGCTATTCCTTGTGCGTTCAGGGAGTCATCTGTCATCCAGGTAGGCCTGTTGTAGGCTTCAATCCCGGGCCCTGTTTTTCTGTTAACCTGGTAGGCAACCCATTCGGGTATACCCCAGCAATCGCTTTGCCCGTCTCCATTATTATCATCGCTTCCGTCAAATGATGTGGTATACGCTGCAAATTGGTAAACAAGATCCGATGGTTCTATGCCCCATTTTGTATGATCATAATTTGCATGCAGTACTATGGGTTTATAACTTGTACTTGGTTGCGCGAGTGCATGAATTACAGGTAACAATAGCAGAAATAAGGTGGCTATGCCTGCGTTCTTTAAAGTTAAATGTATGTTCACAACTCAGTAAATTATATGGATTATTAAGGTACGTAAATTCCTACTGTTTTTTTCCAGAAGTGGTTACGAAAGCCAACAAAAAACGAGATTAAATTTTTTCAAATGTCTTTAGTTATATTCTACTCGGCAGAATTTATTATTTGAATCAATATAAATGGGATTTTCTTTGATCCAACTAATCAGGTCATTATAATTTTTTTGATGTGAAGATAACCATTGGTTAAACTCTTCTTCATTTCCTGACTTTAATAACCAATAGTTATATGCTTCAAAAAGACCCAGGTTGATTAATCTTTTGTTATACTCAAATAGAACAACAGGGTGTTTTTCATTAAGGCTCTTTGAGAAGTAAGTTGATACAAACTTTTCTCTAATTTCGTTCAATGATCTAAGATTAATCGCTGTTTGACCGACACAAGATTCACTTAAAGTAGGGTCATAAACTCCTGACCCAAATGGAAGTTTTAAAGCTTCAAGAAGATAGTTTGCACTTTTCTTCAAGTCTTTAGGGTTAATGTAAATGATATTTTGCTGACTAAAACTAACTGAAACAGAAGTGTCTGAAGTAAACTTAATTTGTGATTTATAGGTGTCGTATAATAGTTTACTTATTTCATGAGTTCTTTTCGTATCATTTTCAAGATTAATAAAAATCTCACCATAAATCATGCCCCATACCTCTTCCTGTGAATTGCAAAACAACTTTGAAGCTCTATAATAATTTGATGCAAACATTGGGTCGTTAAAGATACCTTGCTCATAAAAGTTTAATGCCTCATTATATTGTTTTTGGTTGAGATATAAATTGCCTTTTTCCAAATAGAGCCTACCGGATTTTGGAAATAATTTCAAACCTTTATCATACGTTTTAAGGGCTTTTTTTGGATTTCCATCAATGTCATAAATATTTCCTAACATCTGGTAGCATTGTGCATCAGAGTTGTCATATTCAATTACTTTTTTGAAAGTAGATATGGAAGATTTATAATCACCTTTTAGGTAATAGGCAAAACCTATTTCATAATCATATACATAGTTACTTGGGTCTAGATTTTTTGCTTCATTAAGAAGCCTGATAGATTCTTCAATTTTACCATTATCCATAAGGTTAATAGCTCTTTCCTTTTTTTCTTGAGCATCTTTAAAATTGTCTTGAGCCACAATATTTAAAGGCAACAAGATTGTCAAAAAATAGATAAATTTTTTCATCGTATTATTTAATTTATCAAAGTAATTAAATGTAGTTATTTTATTTGGCAAAAATTAAAGTAAATATGCTGATGTTTAAAGATAAATTGAATTCCTACTGTTTTTTCCAGAAGAAAGGCGCAAAAAGTATAAGTACAGGATAAATCTCAAGTCGGCCCAGGATCATAAAAAGCATAATAATGAATTTGGCCAATTGAGGCAGATGGGCAAAATTACTTGCAGGGCCAACACTACCTAATCCGGGACCAATTCCGCCCATGGCAGTTGCAATTGAGCTCAGGGCCGTGGCTCCATCCAATCCAAGTAGTATAAGTGCATAACTGCCTACCAGGAATGCCATAATATACCACAGAATAAACATCATGGTGGAGTTGCATTCCTGGGAGCTAACCACCTTATTATTCAGTTTAACAACATGAACGGAGTTTGGATGCTTGAGCTTATAGAATGTGTTCTTTATATTTTTTACTGCAATCAGGTGTCTGGCCATTTTTATTCCACCCGCGGTTGAGCCCATGCTTCCTCCAAAGAACATTAGAACAAAAATGAGTATCCAACCCATTTTAGGCCATAAAAGATAATCTGAAGTAGCAAAACCGGTACAGGTAATAATAGAAATAACCTGGAAAAACGACTCTCTGAAGGATAACTCAAACGATCTTTCAGAGTGAAGAAAGAGGATTGCGGTTATGATCAACCCGGAACCAATAACCACCGTAAGATAAAAACGCAGTTCTTCATTCTCTTTTATTTTTCTAAATCTCCTTTTAAGAAAATAGTAGTGAATAATAAAGTTAGTTCCTCCCAAAAGCATGAAGATCATAACCACATATTGCAGGTAGGGTGAATACCCTGCAATGCTTGTGTTTTTAGGTGAAAATCCACCGGTTGAAATGGTTCCGAATGCATGGCAGACACTATCATACAAAGGCATGTGGCCTACCAATAGAAACACAATTTCAGCCACCGTAAGTAAAACATAGATAAAGAGTAGTCTTTTGCCTACACTTTGTATTCTAGGGTGTATTTTTTCGGGCAAAGAAGATTCCAGGGTAAAAAGATTATAACTGCCAATTTTTAAGGCAGGCATAATGAGTATAACCAGTACAATAATACCTATGCCACCAATCCAATGTGTGAAACTTCTCCAGAATAGGATTGACTTTGGAAGGCTCTCTATATCGGAAAGAATAGAAGCGCCAGTGGTTGTAAAACCGGAAACGGATTCAAAAAAAGCATCGAGGTAGGTTGGGAAATAACCCGAGAAGATAAAAGGCAGGGAGCCTACCAATGATATTAAAAACCAGGAAAACGCCACTGACAGGTAAGCTGCTTTCTTATTTACACTTGTTAGTTCTTTATCTTTTGAAGTAAAAAAAAGTATACCGCTTAACAAAATGGATATGGCCGCTGAGTACACAAAAGGCCAGATGGGTTCGCTATAATCCAGCGCGATAAAAATGCAAATTAAAAACGCAACCGTTGAGATGGACAATATCCGCGTTAATATCTTAGATACAACTATTAGCTTCATTGCTTTGGTTTAGTTGCTCTTTTTGGGGTAATGCAATTCCTGATTCACAAATTATTGCAAAACCTAAGTTGTTATCCATTGTATTTGCAGTGTTTTTCAAATGTATGCAAATAATAACCAGAAAAAATAATTGCAATTTGCGCCTTTTTAATCGGCACTAATTACAAATTTAGCTATAAAAGGATGGCAGTTGGTTGCTTAAAACAAATTTTGCTCTACTGTCAATCTTATTTAAAAGCCGGAATACCGGTAATCTCATGGCCTAAAATGAGTAAGTGTATGTCATGGGTTCCCTCGTAGGTTACAACAGATTCCAAATTGGTCATGTGGCGCATCATCGGGTATTCACCGGTAATGCCCATTCCTCCATGAATTTGTCGTGCTTCTCGTGCAATATCCAAAGCCATGGTCACACTATTACGCTTAGCCATTGATATCTGAGCAGAGGTTGCCTTACCTTCATCCATCATTTTGCCAAGTTTCCAATTAAGAAGCTGGGCTTTGGTAATCTCAGTTAGCATTTCAGCAAGCTTTTTCTGAATAAGCTGGAAAGAGCCAATGGGCTTGTCGAATTGAATGCGCTCAAGCGAATACCTGCGGGCAGCATCATAGCAGTCCATGGCAGCACCGGTAGCACCCCATGCAATTCCAAAGCGTGCTGAATCAAGGCACATAAGAGGAGCTCCAAGGCCACTTTTGTTGGGTAAAAGATTTTCTTTTGGCACTTTCACATTATCAAACACCAGCTCACCGGTAGTGCTCGCCCGAAGCGACCATTTGTTATGGGTCTCAGGAGTTGAGAACCCTTCCATACCCCGCTCTACAATAAGCCCATGGATACGACCTTCTTCACTTTTGGCCCAAACTACAGCAATGTCTGCTTTGGGAGCATTCGAAATCCACATCTTGGCTCCGTTTAAAAGGTAGTGGTCACCCATGTCCTTAAAGTTGGTCACCATGCCCCCGGGGTTTGAGCCGTAGTCTGGTTCGGTTAAACCAAAGCAACCCAGCATTTCACCCGAAGCAAGCTTTGGTAGGTATTTCTGTTTTTGTTTTTCAGAACCAAATTTGTAAATAGGATACATTACCAAAGAGCCCTGCACGGATGCCGTTGAGCGCATTCCGGAATCGCCTCTCTCAATTTCCTGCATAATAAGGCCGTATGAAATATAATCCATTCCTCCTCCACCATACTGTTCTGGCACAAAAGGACCAAAAGCCCCCATTTCTCCAAACTTCTTTACCATATGCTCCGGGAAGTAGGCGCGTTGGCACCAATCTTCTATGTAAGGAGATATTTCTTTCTTAACAAAGTCTCTCACAGAGCTTCGTATTAGTTTGTGCTCTTCTGTCAGAAGGTCATCAATATGGTAAAAATCAGGAGCCTCAAAAGCATCTGTTTTCATGCTTTTTGGTTGTGTTATGGTGGTTTCAGACATTATACTCGGTTTTATTTTCGCCTCAAATGTACAACGAATATTCACTTATGATGCCTTATTGAACTTCATTGTTTATGCTAAAATGATGCTATTTTAGTATTTCAATTGGATGTTATTGCGTTATCGTAAAGACGTAAAATAGACACTGTATGAAAAACCTGTATTTATTGCTGCTTGTAATTGCAATTGCCCAGTCCGCACTTGGCCAGCAGCTCATGCAGACCTATTATGATATTGGAGGGGAACCACTGAAAGAGGAGTATGGTATTAATGAAAACGGTGAGTTTAATGGTGCGTACACTTCTTTTTACGAGAATGGAAATACGAAAAGCAAAGGCACCTTCAGGAATAATAAATCTGTAGGTGTCTGGAGTTATTACTTTCCTTCGGGGGCATTACGTATGAAAGGTGTTGTTGAGAACGGTAAAAATGTTGGCGTGTGGGAATACTATTATGAAACCGGTGGCCTTAAAATGGAGGGAGAGCTGGTTGATGGCAAGAAAACCAGCCTCTGGGTGATTTACTACGCAAATGGCAGCAAACAAAGTGAGGGTAATTTTGACAATAATAATCGTATCGGAACCTGGAAATATTATGCAGAGTCTGGTGCGTTGCAAGCCACTGAAGAGATAGAGGAGGATCATTCGGTTTATACAGAGTACTATATAACAGGGGAGCGAAAATCTACAGGGAGTAATTTTGGAGGAAAGAAAATAGGGGAATGGAGTTATTTCTACGAAGATGGTTCGTTGGAAGCAAAGGGGATTTATAAGGATGGTAAAAAGTTTGGTCCATGGACTTATTATAATGAGTCGGGGTCCGTTAAGGCTGAAGGGGATTACATAAACGATCTGGCGGATGGAATTTGGATTTATTATTATGAATCGGGGCAGGTGCAGTCAAAGGGCAAACTATATAAAGGACAAAAGGATGGCTCCTGGTCACTCTTTTATGCAGATGGCAAGCTAAAAGGAGAAGTTGATTATCAATTGGGTGATGGATTTTATAAAGAGTATTATAAAAGTGGGTCAATCAAAGTAGAGGGTAAGATCGTGAATGGAAGAAACCAGGGGCTATGGAAATACTATTATGAATCAGGCTTTTTGGAAGGTGAATGCAAATTCAGGAACGGAGAAGGTGATTTTGTTGGCTATTATCCTCCATCTACAAGAAAGGAGATAAAGGAAGGTCTCACAGGAACGAAAAAGATGAAGGGCGTAATACAGGATAATAAAAAGGTGGGTATTTGGGAATTGTTCGAGCCGAACGGAGACCTAGCAGGCTATTATAAACCATATTACGAAGGAGAAAACGAAGGATTTTCTCTGGCAGATGATGTTAAAGAGCAGCAGGTTCTTAGTGCCGAAAAAAGACAGGTACGACTGGGAACGTATGGATATCACAGCACCAAAAGCAGGTATTTCAAAAGCAAGATAAACGAACATCGGGCGTATATAATCGATTATAATCCGATTGCCGTTTTTTACAATATTTTTCCAGTTGGGTTAGAATACTACATGGATCAAAGACTTGGCTATGAAGTACTGGGTCAGTATATCCGCTCCCCGTTTCTAAGCGATTTCCGCTCCCTCGAAGACGGCAAAAATTATTTTGAAGGCTTTAGTGCATCCGTACGACAAAAATTCTATCAGAAAGAAACCACCATTGGAGTTCCTTATTTTGCGCACGAACTCAGATATACTTTTTTGCTACATTCCACCAATATTTTAGGTGAACCAAAATTAGGAGCGGTTGAGTCCAGGTATGAATATGCCATACTGGTGGGTGTGCGTTACTTTAAAAACAGGCGCGACAATGGTTTTACTATTGATGTTTTTCTTGGTGCAGGAGCTGGATACAGAGATTTTAGAAAGAAATATGTAACAACGAATGTCCTGAATAACCCCTTTAACAACCTCAACAGCAATATATTATCATTGTCATTGAGAGCCGGATTTCATCTTGGTTATTCATTCAAAACCCGAAAATTTTAACAATGCCTAAAAAGGTAATTCTTTCACTTTCTCCTGCAGAAGCCCATTCGCTGGATATTCTGGAAGGTTTGGTTTTAAAAAGATCGGGCATTTCAAATGGCAAAGTAGAGCTTTTGAAGCGGTCTATTGATGCACGCAAATCGAAGGTAAAAATCAGGGTGGAGGCCAATGTATATGAGCAAGATGAGGCTTTTTATCCCATTGATTACCAAAAACCAGATAAGGATGTAAGAAATTCTAAGCAAGTTATAATTGTAGGTGCCGGCCCGGCCGGACTTTTTGCCGCACTGCAATTAATTGAATTTGGCATAAAACCCGTTATTCTGGAGCGGGGAAAGGATGTGCAGCTAAGAAGGAGAGACCTTGCTGCAATCAACAAGCACAATACCGTCAACCCCGATTCCAATTATTGTTTTGGCGAGGGAGGTGCCGGAACCTACTCGGATGGCAAGCTGTACACGCGTTCGAGCAAAAGAGGCAATGTGCGTAGAATATTAGAAATCTTGACGGTATTTGGAGCAAGAAAGGAAATACTGGTGGATGCCCACCCTCATATTGGAACAAACAAATTGCCAAAGCTGATAGCCAATATGCGTGAATTTATTCTGGAACATGGAGGTGAAATTCATTTCGATTCACGTGTGGATGACATTATTATAAAAAATGGAGAGGCAAAAGGAGTAGAGGCAAACGGTTATCAATTCATGGGTGAGGGAGTTATTCTGGCAACCGGTCATTCTGCCAGGGATATTTATTTGCTTCTTGAGCGCAAAAAAATAGAAATTGAATCGAAGCCATTTGCCCTGGGTGTGCGCGTAGAGCATCCTCAACAGTTAATAGATTCCATACAGTACCATTGCCAGATAAGGGATGAGCACTTGCCAGCGGCAAGCTATTCATTGGTGCAGCAAGTAAATTATCAGGATGTACAAAAAGGCGTTTTCTCTTTTTGCATGTGTCCCGGTGGGTTTATTGTTCCCGCAGCAACAGCCCCTGGCGAAATAGTAGTCAATGGGATGAGCCCTTCTCGCAGAGATTCCAAATTTGCTAATTCAGGAATTGTTGTTTCTGTTGATGAGGAAGATGTTAATCAATATGTAAAATATGGTGCTTTAGCAGGCATGTACTATCAACAAGCAGTTGAACGCACTGCTTTTTCCATTTCAAATAGCCAGGCTGCACCGGCTCAGCGTTTGGTCGATTTTGCCCAAATGAAGGTCTCTTCTTCGTTGCCAGATACTTCCTATCAACCAGGAACTGTCTCAGCCGAAATGGGCGATGTGTTACCCGAAAGTATAGCCTACAGATTGAGAAATGCCTTTAAGGCATATGATCGCAAAATGAAGGGCTATTTGACAAACGAAGCCGTTATTTTGGGAGTTGAAAGCAGAACCTCTTCCCCGGTTCGGATTCCCAGGAACTCTGAAACACTGGAACATGTTACAGTTATGCGATTATATCCGGCAGGCGAAGGGGCAGGTTATGCAGGAGGAATTGTATCAGCAGCCATGGATGGAGAAAAGTGCGCTAAAATGCTGACAGAAAAATATTTGAACAAAAAATGAAGGATCAAAAAAAGACAGTAATAATTGGAGCAACTCCCAATACAAGCAGATATGCCTATATGGCCGCAGAACGTTTAAGGGGGGCTAGCATTGAATTTGTGCCCGTTGGCATAAAGAAAGGAGAAGTGTTTGGCAGGGAGATTTTGCCAATCCGTGAGAAGCCGCATATAAAGGATGTTCATACGGTTACTTTATATATTGGTCCTCACAACCAACCCGAATGGTACGATTATATTCTTTCATTAAAACCTGAGAGAATAGTTTTTAACCCGGGGACAGAAAATGAAGCATTAGAAGAATTGGCAAAAAGTAACGGAATTGAAGTAGTTGAGGGGTGTACTTTGGTAATGCTGGGAGTAGGTACTTACTAAGCCTAGTTGATCGTAATGTCCTTTAATACAAATTCGTAGCTTTCAACTGTATTACTCCTGTTAAATGCACGATCCTGGATTGAAATATCAAGCTTAATTGTATCGTTCTTAAAAATACTTAAAAGTCTGGCCCCCTTCATTTTGTAGATAAGCTTACCTTCCAAAGGCCTTTCTTTTGAGGAAGCATGGCCGTACTCATCTCTGTTTAAAATGGGGAACCTGCCGTAATAGCTTTCTCCGCAGTTGGGTTCAAACTCGGTAAGCCAATCAAAATAGTGATATTGCCCATTTTTACGCACATAAAAATCCACAAAAATATTATAGTGATTTAAATTTTGCCAAACATAGATTGTGTCCAACTCATTGGTTATCAGTGAATCAATTAAGTAGTTATAACAGGAGTAAGGGAATTCATACGGAGGTAAGGTATCATATTCGGGATTACTTCTATCAGAGTATGTAACCCAGTTGCCATCTGGCTTTATTCTTCCAAAAAGCGCGCTGTAATCGCCAGACACATAACTGTCATCCAATCCTAAATCTCCATCTCCATCCTTAAAATTCACACTCACAAAAAGAGTGTCATCAACTTGAGGATCATCAAAATGCTTAAAATACACATTATCAAATGTAATACTTGGCTCAACAGGATACTCTGGTGGTTTATGACAACTCACAACTGTGGCTGCTAATAAAAGGGCAATGATGCTATATCGTATAACTGACTTCACTAAGATTGAATAGATTTGTAACTCAAAAATACACTATGTAAACGCATGTTTGATGCTAAAAGTTTTATAAATGAGTTGCCCAAAATTAATCAACATGGATTTGAAACCCATGCGTTAAAACTTTTCAGGTGGCAGGCACAAAACAACAGTGTTTATAAAACTTATTTAAAAGGACTGGGTGTTGACCCAAACCAAATTTCTAAAACAAGTGAAATCCCTTTTTTGCCTATTACTTTTTTTAAGCAACACACCATTAAAACCAACGACTGGCAAGCCGAAAAAGTATTTGAGAGCAGTGGTACTTCCGGGATGGAAACAAGCAAACATCCTGTTAAGGATCTTGGATTCTATCAAAATCATTCCCAACGATTGTTTGAAGAAGTCTTTGGAGAAGTAAATTCTATGCATATTTTGGGATTATTGCCCTCCTATTTAGAACGAAACAGCTCTTCCCTTATAAGCATGGTGAGTAATTTAATTGAAGAAAGCACATCTCCTTACTCTGGGTTTTACCTAAACAATTATGAAGAACTTGCCCATGTTTTAACAGAACTTGGTAAGGATACTAAAAGATCGGTGCTGTTTGGGGTAACCTTTGCCCTGCTTGACTTGGCGGAGCAGTATGAGTTGGATCTCAGCCACGTTACTTTGATAGAAACCGGAGGTATGAAGGGGAGAAGAGAAGAAATCACCCGAGAAGACCTTTATCTGGTATTAAAAGAAAGGCTTGGCTTCAAACAAATCTATTCCGAATACGGAATGACCGAGCTTTTATCCCAGGCTTACGGAGAAAATGCCAGGTTTATATTACCCAACACCATGCGTGTGCATATACGAGAGGTAAATGATCCATTTAGCATAGCACGTACCGGTAAAACAGGTGGCGTTAATGTGATTGACCTGGCCAATGTGCACACCTGTGCCTTTATTGAAACGCAGGATTTGGGCCGCCAATTGGATGATGGTACATTTGAGGTGCTGGGAAGATTTGACAATAGCGAGTTGAGAGGGTGTAACCTTTTGGTCTCGTAGTAGGTACTAATCTTTTGTTATTTCTTGTAGCGTGAATTCAGGTGTTTCAATTATGTTGCTTTTATTTAATGCCCTATCTTGAATTTGTATTTTGAGTTTTAAGGTGTCATTTTTAAATATTACATAAAGACGTGCACCCCACATTGGATATTCTATTTTTCCTGATTTCAGTGGAACGCCATATATGCTAGGCCCCTCAATTCTTCCATAATAATTCTCCCCACAATTTTGACCAAATGTTGTTTTAAAATCGAATAATTCATATTTACCCTCTTTCTTTCTATAATAGTCTATGAAAATATTATAGTGGTTTCGGTTTTGTTGAACATAAAAAGTGTCGATATCACAATTATTTTCCCAGTCAATGGCATAGTTGTAGCAATAGTATGGAAATTCATAAGGAGGCAATGTATCATAAGGAGGGGTATTCCTGTCAGAATAGGTCAAATAAGAGCCGTCATTTTTTAAAAAGTAATTCAGGGTATTATAGGGTGCTTCCGTGAAACTATCATCCAGACCAAAATCTGCATCTCCATCAGTATATTTTATTTTTAGTGCCAATGTGTCCTTGTATTCGTAAGAGTCTGATTTTACAAAGTAGATATCACTTAACTCAATTGTAGGTATTATCGAATATTCAGGCTCTTCCGTTTCTTTTGAACAGGAGATTGACCCAAAAAGAACAGAAATAAATAAAAAATTGACTATTATTTTTCTCAGATTGTTCATTCAATAAATTTAATCTAAAAATACTTAAATTTATTGTTTTTCAACCTCCAGCGGATCCATACACGCTTCCAGCAACTCTTTTTGGGTTTTACCCAAAACAGGATGCTTAAAATCAGGTGCTATCTCGGCCATAGGAGCCAACGTAAATTTTCTGTCGGGAATGCCGGAATGTGGTATTTCAAGATTGGAAGTAATAACCACAGATGAATTGAAATACAAAATATCGATATCTATTACGCGCTCACCCCATTTTTCATACCGCACACGGCCCAATTCTTCTTCAATTTTAGCAATCTCTTTCAACAGTTTATGAGGCGTATAGGTTGTAGAAATTTCAACAACCTGGTTCAAAAATGCCGGTTGGTCTTCCTTACCCCATGCCGAGGTTTCATAAACCGATGAGGTTTGGCGAATGGTGCCAAGCCTGGTGCCAATATGCCCGGCAGCTTTTTTTAGCATTAATTTTCGGTCTCCCAGGTTCGATCCTAATAACAAAAATACCTGTCGGTTCATAGACTAAATTCTTTGGTGCAAATCTATTGGTTCCATTTTTTATTTAATTCCCAAACCTCTGGAGCACCATTCAAACTATTTTCATGCAATTAAAAGAATACTTGCAAAAGTATTTATACTTCGGCTTATTTTTGAGTGAATTATCATGTTCACATGGTTCATTAATCAAATAGCCAGGTTTTGGTATGTTTCAACTAATACAATTTATAAATGAAATTTCTTAGGTCGTTTTTGGCAAGCTTACTTGCGTTGATCGTATTTTCAATTGTGGGTTTCTTTTTTCTTGTAGCAATGGTTTCTGCACTTGATAAAAAAGAATCTGTTAAAGTAGAGGATAACAGTGTTCTCCGAATAAGTCTAAACCGTCCACTGGCCGATCGCAGCTTTAACGATCCGTTTGCCGATCTTGGCTTTGGTGGAGGAGATGCCCGAAAAATTGGAGTCATTGATCTGAAAAGTGCATTGGAGCATGCTGCAACGGATGACAAAATAAAGGGTATTGTGCTGGATGCTCCTGGTTTGATGGGCGGCCTTGCACTTGGTGAAGAGGTACGCAAAGCACTTGTGGAATTTAAATCTTCAGGCAAGTTTATTATGTCCTATGCCGATTGGTTGACAGAAGGAGGTTTCTATATTTCATCGGTGGCCGATGAGCTTTACGTAAGCCCGGCCGGTGATGTAGAGTGGAACGGACTTTCATCCAAATCTGTATTCTTTAAGGGTACATTGGATAAGCTGGATATACAAGCCCAGATCTTCAGAGTGGGCACATACAAGAGTGCAGTAGAGCCATTTATGTTGGATAAAATGAGCGATGCCAGCCGGGAGCAAACCACTTCGTTCATCAACTCTATTTACAATCACATGGTGAGCGAGATGTCTCCTGATCTGGGAATTGATGCGGGTAAACTGCGAGAAATGTCAGATAAAATGTCAGCCCAGAACCTGGAGCAGGCTGTAAGCCTTGGGCTTATTAAAGGAGAGCTCTACAAAGACCAGTTCATGCAAAAAGTGGCTGATAAGGTGGGTGTTGAAAAAGAAGAGGATATCAATTTTGTTAGTTTTCAGGACTACAACAGGTCTTACAGTTCGTCCAATTCTTCAAAAAACAGAATAGCTGTAATTATTGCAGAAGGCGATATTGTAGATGGTAGAGGAACCAGGGATCAGATTGGTGCAGAGAAATTTACCAAGGAAATACGCAAAGCACGGGAGAATGACAAAATTAAGGCGGTTGTGTTACGGGTGAATTCTCCGGGAGGAAGTGCGCTTGCTTCGGACCTTATCTGGAGAGAGATTGTTAAAACAAAAGAAGTGAAGCCGGTAATTGCCTCATTTAGTAACTATGCCGCATCGGGTGGATATTACATCAGCATGGCGGCCGATACCATTGTGGCGCAACCCAATACGATCACAGGTTCCATTGGTATTTTTGGCATCATCTTCAATTTTGGAGACTTCATGTCCAACAAACTTGGAATAACCACGGAAGACGTGAACACTGGCGAGTACTCAGGAATGATGACAACCACTCGTGCTTTAACAGATGCCGAAAAGAAAATTATCCAAAACGGAGTAAATCATGGATATGAACTATTTACCTCCAAAGCGGCAGAGGGGCGTCATATGAGTTTGGAAGCGCTGAAAGCAGTTGCTTCCGGAAGGGTGTGGACAGGCTCTCAGGCCAAGGAAATTGGCTTGGTAGATGTGTTGGGTGGTTTGGATGATGCCATAAAAATAGCTGCTGAAAAAGCAGGAATTGCCGATGACTACAAAGTGCGTTATTATCCGGAACAAAAGACCGCATTGGAAGAGGTAATGGCTGAGTTGGAAGGAACTACCGAAGCCAGGCTCATGAAAAGCAAACTGGGCGAGATGTACCCTTATGCTGAAATGCTGGAAAAAGTAAAATCAATGAGTGGTGTGCAAGCCCGCATGTTTCCGGTAGTAGAGGTGGAATAATGCGAAAAGTATATTATTTGTCTACTTGCTCAACCTCCAAAAGGATTATTGAAGAGCTTGGTTTAAAGAACCTGAATTTTGAATTCCAAGACATAAAATTTGATTCTATAACGGAATCTCAGCTTGAGGCCATGCATAAAATGGCAGGTAGCTACGAAGCACTATTCTCAAAAATTGCCCGTAAGTACAAAGAGCTTGGCTTAAAAGATAAGCACTTAACCGAAGCTGATTTCAGGAAGTATATTTTGGATGAATATACTTTTTTAAAAAGGCCGGTGATCTTAATCGATGATTCTATTTATGTGGGAAGTGCTAAAAAAACAGTTGAAGCGGCTGCTGAAAAGCTTAACACGATCAATTAATGCCAGAACTCCTTGTTAAAAAATATAATGGCGATTTAGTGCCTTTTGACCGCCAACGGTTGTTGAGTTCTTTAAAGCGGTCCGGTGCAACCGATCGAACAGCCGATATCATTACGCAGGCGATAGAGCTGGAATCCTATGACGGTATTACCACAAAAGAGATCTATAAAAAGGCATCGGAGCTATTGAGTAAACAGGAACGTGGCACCAGCATAAAATACCGTTTAAAGCAGGCCATTATGGAACTGGGACCCTCCGGGTATCCATTCGAAAAATTTGTAGGTGAACTTTTTAAAAGCCGGGGTTTTGAAGTAGAAACCGGGGTGATGATGCAGGGCTGGTCGGTAATGCATGAGGTGGATGTGGTGGCTAAGAACCCTGACAAATACTATTTGGTTGAGTGCAAGTTTCATAACGACCTGGCAGCAAAATCAGACGTGAAGGTGTCCATGTACTTTCAGTCGCGCATGTATGATATTAAAAAGGTGCTGCGCAATGGAGACGGCAAGAATAAGAAAGCAATGGCCGGGTGGATCGTTACCAATACACGCTTTACAAAAGATGCCATCAAATTTGGGAACGATTACGGATTAGTAATGCTTAGCTGGGATTACCCGGAATCAGGTGGGTTGCGTGAGTGGATCGAGTTGGAAGGATTGCATCCAATTACAAGCCTGTCGAGCTTGACAAAAAAAGAGAAGAAGGAGCTGTTGGCGGCTGGTATTGTTCGGTGTAGCCATTTATACGAACAGCCTGAACTTATGGATAAACTGCCTATTAAGCTCAGAAATAAACGAGGAGCGCTAAATGAGTTAAAGGCACTGTTTGGATAAACAAAAGCACCTGCTGAACAAATAACAGGTGCTTTCTTAAATAGATTTTGCTGGTTATTGCTTTACAAACTGAGCAGCGATCACCAGTTTAACTGTGTCTGAAACCACAACACTTCCTGCCTCAGTAACAGCATTCCATTTCAGGTTGTAGTCCTTTCTGTTTATTTCACCGGTAAGCTCAAAACCTGCCTTTGTTTGTCCGTAAGGATCAACAGCCGTTCCGTTGTACTCAACATCAAGGCTGATACGTTTTGTAATATCCCGTATGGTTAGGTCTCCTACCAATGAAGCGCCATCAAACTTCACAGATTTAAACGTAATTGCAGGGTGTTTCTCCGCATTGAAAAAGTCATCGGACTTTAGGTGGGCATCTCGGTCGGCATTTTTGGTGCTAATAGAATCCACATCAATTGTTACGTTCACCGATGCATCCTCAAAGTTCTCACTTTCCGTTTCTACTTCACCTGTAAACGATCCAAATTGACCGGTTACTGTTGAGATCATCATGTGCTTTACCTTGAAAGTAACTTCAGAGTGCACAGGGTCAATTACCCATTTTGTTTTTGCTAATGTTTCCATAGTATATCAGTTTAAAAATTTATTAAAATGTCATTGGCACTTCCATAAGAAGCACTTTTGTGTTGGTGTTTGCTTGAAGCTGTACTTGATCTGATTCCCAGATGCCCATACCATCTCTGGTTTCCAGAGGCTGCCCGTTTATCGTTGCCTCACCTTCCAGAACAAAGGCATACACTCCGTTTGCCTTGTCCTTAAGTTTGTAAGTTGTTTCCACTCCTTTTTCAAACCTGCCTAACTGGAACCAGGCATTTTGATGTAACCAGACTCCTGAGTCATCGCGGTTGGGCGAAACGATCTGATAAAAGGAGTTGCTCAACTCTTCATCGCTCAACGTGATCTGATCGTAACGAGGCTCCACATTTTTCTTGTTGGGGAAAACCCAGATCTGAAGAAACTTAACCTCCTTGTCATGGTTCTTGTTTTTTTCACTGTGAAAAACACCAGACCCAGCACTCATTACCTGTACGTCACCTTCCCTTATCACCGTTGTATTGCCCATACTGTCTTTGTGCTCCAGGTCGCCTTCCAGCGGAATGGAGATGATCTCCATATTATCGTGTGGGTGCGTACTAAAACCTGCTCCTTTAGCCACTGCATCATCATTTAGCACGCGCAGTGCGCCAAAATTCACCCTTTCAGGATTGTAATAATTAGCAAAACTGAAGGTGTGATGTGTATCAAGCCATCCGTGGTTGGCATGCCCTCTTGTTTCCGCTTTATGAACTACCGTTTTCATTTTTCCCTCCTTTTTGTTTTTGGTATTTCACTTTGTTGGGTACAAAGTACGTGGCTCCATGCAGAGGAATGAATACGAGAAAACGGCTAAGAGTTATAAAATTCCGACATCCTTCCCTTTTCTGAATTGAGAAGGTGAGGTGCCGGTGCATTTTTTAAAGAAGGCGCTGAAATGAGAGGTCTCCGAAAAGCCAAGCTCATACCCGATCTCCTTGGTAGAAAGGCCGGAGAAATAAAGCATGCGCTTGGCGGCCACGCTAATTCGAGATTGAATGTAGTCTTTGGCGGTTTTGCCTATCAGTGATTTTATGGTGCGGTTCAAATGGTCGGGCGTTATGCTAAGTGTGTCGGCATATTGAGAGGTGGAATGCCATTCCATATAGTGCGCATCCACCAATTCTTTAAAGCGTTTTAAAATGGAGTTGCCCGCTTCAATCACCTGGGTGTTCTCCTGCGGAGGCAACGTGCACAGGTTATTGCATTGTATCAGGAAAAGTTTGAGCATGGAGCCAATGGCCTGCTCTTTGAACTTATCATCCGATTGATTGTAGGCAATAATGTCTTCGCAAAAACCGGCCAGCTTTTCAGTTTGTTTTTGGCTCACAGGCAAAGGAGGGCTTTGCCCGTAATTGTAGAACAGGTTAAGGTCGTCAACAAATGAGAAGGGTATGTGGTTTTCCATAAGAAACTGCGAAGAAAACACCATAGAATACCCAAACGACTGCTGCTCTTCAATTATCTGGTGCACCTGGCCCGGGCTGATGAAGTACACCTGGTTGCCTTCAAAACTGTATTCATTAAAATCGATGATGTGTTTGCCTTTGGCCTTTAACACCAGCAAAACAGTATAGTACTCATGCCGATGGGGTGTGTCGGGCTTGCCCCGGTGCTTAAGGTAAATGTCTTCCATTCGCGAAATGCCAAAGCTTTTTTGCGGATCGACCTTGTTAACGTTGCTATAAACCTTAATGGCTTCCATTTATTTTTTCTGCTTGCTGCTGGCTTCGTCAGATTTCATGTGCACATCTATTTGCGGGAATGGAATGGTAATGCCATTTTCATTGAACTTTTTGTCGATAGTTCTGCGAATATCACTTTTTACCTTATTGATACGGAAAATGTTCTTGCTGTAAAAGTAAACACTGAAATCGAGCGATGAATTACCGAAATTCATCAGGCGTGCTTCCACCAGGTCGGTTTCGGTTACATCGGGGTGGTCGGAGGTGCTTTCTTCCAAAAGCTTGATCACCTTGTCCACATTGCTGCCATAGGCTACGCCCACATCTATGCGAAAGCGCGCCTTTTTCGATTGGTGGCTCCAGTTGATCACCTTACTGGTTGTGATCAGCGAATTAGGAATGATAATGGAAATTTCGTCCCGGTTGAGACCGGTAGAAGTACGCAATCCAATGTTCTGTATCTTCACAATGTCCCCATCTACTTCGAGCAAATCGTTTACTCGTATGGAGCGTTCGGAGAGAAGGATAATTCCCGAAATAATATCGTTAAAGGTCTGTTGAAGCCCCAAACCCACACCTACCAAAAGAGCCGCAGAACCGGCAAGAAGCACGGTTATTTTAATGCCAATGGTTTGTAAAATAAGCGCAATGGCAATCACCCAAACCACATATTTAATGATCTGGTAAATGGCATAGGTATTTCCCACATCCATTTTTTTCTTTCTTTGCTGCCTGAAAAGCGCCTTTTTAATAACCCAAAGAATGAGTCGGGTAAAAACAACAATGCCCAGTGCAATTAAAATATCGTAGGTGCGAATGCTGTATTTGTCAACACTTAGCAATTGAAACTCCAAAAACTCTTTTACTGTATGCATATCCACTAGGGTAGTAGGTAAAAGGTAAAAATAACAAGCCATTTATTAACTTTATAGTAAACAACCTGTAAGAACCATGAAAACTTTCCGAATTCTCCTTCTGATGTGTGCAACGTCAATTACTACGCTGGCCGGCACCAATCTTTCCCCATCGCTTAATGGTGCCTGGCTTACTACCTATACAAACGAAGATGGCAAAGCAATAACCGGGGAGGCTACGTTTATGGAGGGATATTTCTCCATGGCTGCCTATGCTGTGGCCACCAAAGAGTTTTATTACACCAAGGGTGGACGTTACACGGTAAAGGAAAATCAGCTTTCCCTAACGTGGGAGTTCAATACACAGGACAAATCGCAGGTAGGTAAGTTGGTAACGGAAACCATACAGTTAAAAAAGGACAAGCTTGAATTGGGTGGTCACAGCTGGCAACGATTAGACGATGGCACCCCCGGAGTGTTGGCTGGTGCCTGGCTGATAACCGGCCGAAAACGAAATGGCGAACTTACACGAAGCACTCCCGGAGTGCGCAAAACCATGAAGATACTTTCCGGCACGCGCTTTCAGTGGATTGCCTACAATACCGAAACAGGTGAGTTCTTTGGAACGGGAGGTGGAACCTACACCACTAAGGATGGTAACTACACAGAAAATATTGAGTTCTTTTCACGGGATGCAAGCAGGGTAGGAGTTTCCCTTCCGTTTGAGTACACGCTGGAAGATGGGGAGTGGCACCACAGCGGACTTACCAGCAAAGGGCAGCCTATGTACGAGATTTGGACGCCAAGGAGTAGGTTGGAGTAGTTTGACTTTCATTCTTTGGAATCAGACCATGGAAGTTTAGTTTTTTATTTTAGGAGGACTGGATAAAGAATTCTTAACTACATCTGCAACTGTTTCATAGGTTATCCCTTTGCTTTTACAATATTCACTGTCTAGCCAGTCTTCAAGAAGTTTAGAACCCTTACTAGCGTTACATGACATACAGCAAAGTGCTATATTGTCAATCCCATTAATTCTTATGTCATTAACTATGTGTTCCCATGAAGGTTGGGAGGTTCGTGGACTCACACCAATTCTGAATTCAGTCCCACAATAGACACATGCCGTATCTCTTTCTTTTACGTGATTTTCAACTTCTTTTGGAATTCCCCATCTATTTGCCATTAGCAATCTATTTATTCGGCTTCAAAGAAATCATTATCCAACTCTTTAACGTCATAAGTTGCTCTAATTTGGATTCCAACATTATACTGGTACATCAAATCAACTAATTTTAAGCCATCGATTAAAATTATAGTGTGATGGGCGTCATGAGCTTTTTTAACAGCAGAAAGATCAAATGATGATGTTGTTACAAACACCCCTTTTTGGGTATCTCCACTCATGGCGCCAATAAAATTTCTAATGTCTTTTTCTCTCACTTTGTTCTCCCCATAACGCTTGGCTTGAATGTAGATTTTATCGAGGCCCAATTTATCCTCATTAATTATTCCATCAATACCCCCATCTCCAGTTTTAGAAGTCTCTATGAAGTCTCCATACCCCATTTTTTTCAGAAGTATTAAAATGACTTTCTCGAAATAGAATGGGTCAATTGATTTTAATTTTTCAAGTAGTTCGTCCTTTACTTGAACATCAATCAAATTAAATCCTTCTTCAATAAGATCTTCTGGAGATGCGTGTTCAAGCTTTGAAGGAGACTCTGTATTCCTTAGGTTCTCTTCATTGTAAAACTCTAAGAAATTTTCAGAATGCTCAACTTGATTTAGAGTTAGTTTGGTAGAGCTGTTTTTTAAACCCTTTTCGGTAATCTTTACGAAGCCCCTTTTGGGAAATTCTATGTACCCACCTTTCTTAAGATAGGATTTTCCCCAGGCGATTCGATTAATTATCAAACGATCTCCACTTTTTGTTGTTTGCTCTAATTGTTCTTTCGTTAGTTCATGATAAAATTGATCGATAACCTTTTGATACATTTCACGGGCTTGGAAGGTTTCTCCATTCTCGAGCACTTTCAAGATTGGGATAAATGTCTCATGAAATTTAGGTATTTCCATAGTTAATTAGATTAAGCATAATATGTGCTGATATAACTACTGTTTGTAATTACCTAAAAATAATGAATAAATACACTACAGAACTAAGGGCAATCCTCCTAAATTTGATAGTGGGTCATAGTATCTACTTTGACCTGTAAATCATTAAAGTAAACAATGCCATTATGAAATTTAGCAGAAGAGCAAGTGCCAACTGGAAAGGCACAGGAATGGAAGGTAAAGGAAGTTTAACCACACAAAGCGGTACACTTAGTGCTACGCAGTACTCGTTTAAAACTCGTTTTGAGGAAGGTGTGGGCACCAACCCTGAAGAGCTTATTGGTGCTGCCCATGCCGGTTGCTTTACCATGCAGCTTAGCTTTTTACTAAGCGAAGCCGGCTTTGTTCCCACCAATCTGGATACCGAGGCACGTGTGCATTTTGAAGATGGTGCAATTCCTAAAATTGAGCTAAAGCTCAAAGGTGAAGTGCCGGATATTAGTGGTGATGAGTTTGAGATGTTTGCCAAAAAGGCCAAAGAGATTTGCCCTGTATCCAAACTGCTGAAAGCTGAAATTACGCTAAAAGTAGAACTGGTTTAGGTAAATACGAAAACAATATAAGGACGTCCTTACGAGCAAAGCCTGCCTGACATACAGTCTGGCTTAATGCTAAGCATTTGCAATGACGTTGCTTATTTGACCCAACGCAACGGGGTTAATACTCTATTGTTTTTATCTTATCATTGTTCAGCCTAACCCGGAGCCAGTCCTGGGCTTTTTGGAGCTGTTTTTGGCGGTACGAGTATTTATATCTTCTGTTCATTTGCAGCAGGAAAACAGGAATGGTGTCGTACCGAGTAGTATCGTTTTTAACGTTTAGCTCAGTAGCCTTCGCGTACGAGTACTTCTCCACGATAGGAAAGTTATAAGCAAACTCACGTTTGAGCTGGCTAAAAGGTATCGTGTCCACTTTCGACTTCTTTAACAACTCGTCTTCGAGGAGTTTTATCTTCAGGTCCTTGTCCTTTATTTGCTCTTCGTTCTTGGTATAGATATCCTCGATCAGCTTTATGCGGAGGTTGTTGTTCATATCCGTCAGCCTTTGGTCGAGGTTTACGTTATTGTCTTTTTCCTGGTGCACGTTGAGCGCCACCTTTTTGGTGATGGTATAAAGGCTGTTGTCCACAAACCCGTAGCTCGTTACCTGGTCCCTCATCAACAGAATCCTGTTTTCGTCAATTTTATCGCCAATGTAATAGAGGTCAATGGTAGATAGTGTGTCGTTGTATCGCGTTTTGTAGCTTAGAAGCTCGCTGCCATTGAAGTTGCATTTTTCGTCTACGAATTTTTCTGCTTTCACTTTAAACCGGGCTTCCTGAATTACCCCGTAAAAAATAATGGTACTTGGAGTTACCGTTATGATCAAAAACGAAATCAGCATCAAACGGTAACGTTTCAGTTTTCTGGTGTCCAGAAATTCCACCAAAGGGAATTTAAGGTAGCGAACCACCAACAGGGTTGAAAGACTTATAAAAACCGAGTTGATGAAGAAAAGATAGAAGGCCCCGAAGAAGTACTCCATCTTTAAGTTGGCAAGCCCATAGCCTGCCGTGCACAAAGGAGGCATCAAAGCGGTGGCAATGGCAACACCGGGTATTACGTTTGTTTTCTCTTTTCTGGAGCCGGCTATAATACCTGCAAACCCACCAAAAAGGGCAATCATTACGTCAAGTAGGGTTGGTCTTGTTCTGGCCAGCAGCTCTGCTTGTTCCACCTTAAGTGGAGTAAGCATGAAATAAAGAGTGGAGGTAAAAAGCGCTATGGCAATGGCTATTCCCAGGTTGCGAAGTGAGCGCGTAAACGTGTCGTAATCGTTGGTGCCAACCGACAGCCCAATACCCAATATAGGACCCATCAGAGGCGAAATAAGCATGGCACCGATAATCACGGCTGTTGAGTTTACGTTCAGGCCTATCGAGGCAATAAATATGGAAAAGATAAGGATCCATGCCGTATGACCACGGAAGCTTATGTCCTTTTTAATGCCTTCAATAGTTGCTTCTTTATCAGTGCCCTCCTCAAAGCCTAAAACATTTTTATAGAGCCTTCTAAAGGAAATTATAAATCGTTTGGTTTCTTTTTCCATTTAGTAAAAAATCGCGCAAATCTCATATAATTTACGATACCGCAAAGTGAATTGAGGAATAAATATATTGCTTTTTTAATGGTTTGCCAGAATTGCTTATGGTTGGCTTTTAGAAGACATTATAGGTAAGGTATTTATCGGGTGACTTCGATCCACTTTTTGACAATATCTTTTAGGTTGTTTTCAGCTTTTTTTATCTCCTCCAAAGATTTAAAACCGGCAACTGCCCGGTCGTTTTCTTTCCACTGCAGCAAACCGGAGGCATCATTTACAAGCCGTTCTTTGGGTTGTTCCATTTTTTTAGCGCCCCTGTGAAAGACCAGTTGCACCTGTTTGGGAGGGTAAATTCTCATCGTAATTCTATCTTCGCCACTATTACAATAGTTGGGGCCATTCCACTTTATGTTTTCCGTTAATTGGGGTTGGGCCGCTAATATTATTTTTCTCAATGCCTCAATTTCGGCCCTGAGCGGGTGGTTCGCGTTGTCAAGGAAATCGTTTACTTCACTATTCATTTTTCAAGTTAATCAGGTATTTTGATAAAAACTTATTCCAGTTCTTCGCAGGCAAAACCTAGCCTGTTCAAATGGGAGATTACCACTTCGGCAGCATTGCTTCGGGAATCTATCCTCAATATGTTATCACAGTCCTCCAGATCGAAATTGATCTGAGCACTTGGAATGAGGCTGATTAGTTCTCCTAAAATAGAATCGGCAGTCTTTCGGTCGGGAACGCTGGTTTTGAATACTTCGACCATGGTTTGGTTGGATTTGTTAATGATGAGGTTACAAAATTTTATTACGGTTTTGGTATGGGAACGTTACGCTATTCGGTTATTTCTTCTTTTTGGCTTTTTCCCTATTCTCCTTCACTCTAAATCGCACAATTTTTCTAATCAACTCAACAGGTAAAGGGTTGTCCAAAGGAAACTGAATAGCGCCCTTCGAGGTTTTAAAACCGGTAAGTTCCTTTTCAAAAGCCAATATGCCCGAAGGGGCAGGGTAAAAGCCAATATGGCTTTTATAACCCGCAAAATGCACCAGGTTGCCGTTTAGTTTAAACGTGGGCATGGCATAGCTAATGGCCTCCGTAGCCTCAGGCGCTTCTTCCTTAATTACACTATGCATTTGCCGGAGCAACTTTTGCACCGGGTCGGCAAATTCTGTAATGTAGTCGTCAATGGTTTTGATCTCCGTATTCATAATTAGCGACCGGCTTGTTCAAGTACGTTAATATCAATCTTCTTCATTTGCAGAAAAGTTTTTGTTATTTTTTCTGCCTTGTCAGGCACACTCATAAGTTCCCCCAGCATGGAAGGGATGACCTGCCACGATACCCCGTATTTATCTTTGAGCCACCCACATTGGCTTTCCTGTCCGCCATCTTTGGTCAGGCTGTTCCAGTAATGGTCGATTTCTTCCTGGGTATCGCAGAAAATCTGGAACGAAACAGCTTCGTTGAACTGGAATAGAGGGCCACCATTGAGCGCCACAAAGGGTTGCCCGTTGATGGTGAAATTCACGGTCATAACCGTTCCGGAATCCTTACCATGTATTTCTTTTCCTTCCTTGTTGTACCGGCTAATGTGGTCAATTCTAGAATTCTTGAAGACAGAAGTATAGAGGTTGGCTGCTTCTTCAGCTTCCGTATCAAACCAAAGGCAAGGGGTTATTATGTTTTTCATAGCTGATTTTATTTTTTAACTTCTAAGTGACTATTCTAACCAAACATCTTACAGATTCTTTTTCAGCATCATACACCTCAATACAGTAGCCTTCCTGGTCTATGGTCGGGTGCATGAGCAGCTCTTCAAATGTTTGACCGATCTTTGACATGTTGTTTCTGAAGTTGCTTATCTCTTCATATATATATTCGCCCTTTTTAAGCACCGCAGAGTCAAGATTCAGTTTCTGCGCTTCGCCATTTTCTATTTCTTTAAACGCAGCACGATACGTTATGGAGCCATTATTTTCCGCTCTGGAAATTCCCATTAGCGTTCTTTTGTCTGAAAGTGGTACCTTTTTATACAATTCATCTATGGCCTTTTGGATACCCTCCGGAAATGAGTGGGCAGTAACATACAGCACTCTTAAATCATTTGGCCACATTACCTTTTTCATTGGGTTTCTGTATGGTGTTTGAAGTTATTTAGGATGGCTTGCCAGCCATTGCGTTGCATATCTATAGGGTTTTCATTTTCTGCATCAAATACTGTTTTAACAGTCGTTTTAGTACCTGCCCCTGAAAACTCTGTTCGAACAGTCCTGCCGTCTTCCAGTGAATATGCAATTAGCTTATGGGTTTCTACTTCATCGTAAATGCCTTCGAAGTCAAAACCGAAGCTTCCGTCTTTGGCTTCCATGCGTGAATTGAATTTGCCACCCACACGCAAATCGTTTGTAGCATTTGGGCAATGCCAGTCTTCGGAAGCGTAATTCCAATGGGTGATGTGTTTTGGAAGCGTCCAGCACGCCC
>JAGQYI010000021.1 GCA_020436165.1 Cyclobacteriaceae bacterium
CCAAGGAGATGATCTCCATTACCAAAAACTACATGCATAACCCTGACCGCATTGAGGCAGGCAAAATGAACCAGGGAGCCGATACGGTGGAGCATATTTACTACCAGGCACATGCCAAAGACCGTTACCTTGTACTAAAACGCATTGCAGATATCAACCCGAATATATACGGTATTATCTTCTGCCGTACCCGGATGGAAACCAAAGAAGTAGCCAACAAGCTTATGCATGATGGCTATAATGCAGATGCCCTGCATGGCGACCTCTCGCAGGCGCAGCGTGATGAGGTGATGGGCCGCTTTCGTTCGAAACACCTGCAACTGCTGGTAGCAACCGATGTGGCCGCCCGTGGACTGGATGTGGATAACCTTTCGCACGTAATCAACTACAACCTGCCGGACGAATCTGAAGTATACATCCACCGAAGTGGCCGAACCGGCCGTGCCGGCCGTAAGGGTATTTCCATTGCCATTATTCATGGCAGGGAAATAGGCAAGATCAAAGCCATTGAAAAGAAATCGAATAAGAATTTTGAGCGCCAGGATATACCCAACGGGGAAGAGATTTGCCAGGTGCAACTCTATGCCTTAATTGAAAAGCTACAAAAAGTACAGGTAGACGACCACCAGATTGAGCCCTACATGCCGGAGATCCATACCAAGCTGGCCTCGCTTACCCGAGACGACCTTGTGAAACGCCTCGTGTCGGTGGAGTTCAACCGATTCCTTTCATATTACAAAGACTCACCCGACCTTAACCTGAAAGAAGGCAAGGGCAACCGAGATGAAAAAGGAGAAAGAGGCTCCAAAAGACGAGAGCGTTCGAGCGAAGATTTTGAGCGTTTCCATATTAATGTAGGCTCCAAACACAACCTGGCTCCCGCCCGGTTGATTGGCCTGATTAACGAAGCCCTGGACTCCAGCAAACCACAAATTGGTAAAATTGAAGTACTGCGACAGTTCTCCTTTTTTGAGATTGAGAAAGCCTATGCTAAAGAACTAAGCGAAAAGCTTAACACTATGAAATTTGGTGAGGTGCCAGTGAAGGTGGAGGTTTCAAAAGGTGGTCCCAGAGAACAGAATAGAGAAGAACGACCACGCTCAAAAAAGAGCTCCGGAAGAAGAGATGGACGTGGCTCAAGAAACGAAGCATCTGAGTGGAATTTTAAACCTAAGAAAGGACGAGGCGGCTCTGGCCGAAGAGGCAACAAAGGGAGAAGACGATAGTCTGGAGTTAGGAGTTAAAAGTCGAAAGGGCTTTTGACATTTGGTTCAAAGCAAGTCGCTTTGCGACCAGCTCCGAACTAGCGATCTAGGCCCATTTTCTCAAAAAACTTCGTAATTTTCCAAAACGAGCCCAGACCGCTCGCACATTACCCACAACATACCTCCGATTTAATATCCTGCCATGGCTGAAATTGACGAAACGCAAAAGAGAAGAATATCCCTATTTAACCAACACCTTGATAATGCAAGATCATTCCAAAGTAAGTACTTTGAACATATAAATTCGTCTCTAGAAAAATCCGAAACGGCACTCATGGCAGCCTTCCTTTCATTTTCAGCATTAGGAATCAACTACTCAATCAATCACTGTCCATCTTTTGAAGTTTGGCTATTTTCAACTGTGGTTCTAATAAACTTGGGATGGCCAATTGTCTCCAATATTTATAGACGTAAGAAGTCTCAACATTTCCTGAACATTATCCGAGATTTGGAACATCCTGTTCATGAGTTCAAAGACTCATTCAACTTGAAATCATGGAAGGAAATTGAAGATAGTTACTCATCAACCATGACTAATTTGTCTCAACAAATTGATCAAGGCAACAAAATGTATGGATGGGTAAGCACATCCTACAACATTCTGCGCATAGTTTCTTTCGTATTGTTAACTGTTGGATGGGGTATCCTAATAATACCTCTTGTTTAAGAATTAAGAATAGAAATTTGGTTTACAACCCACTGGAAACTGCTAAATCAACTTAAGTATCTGAATAGCTGTGGGTAACAAGCGCTAGCACGAATGCGCCAAACTGCCTCTTTGCTGGCTTAAGTGCGAACATCACCATGAATCAGCCGCTGGGAAAGGTTGGTGCTTTCTACTTGCCGCATCTCGCAGGATTTTTACTCTTTCACAACGCAGTGGTTATCTGATACTTTGGAAGCACCGGCAGATTCATTAGCTTTATCGGAACTTGCCAAGCTCGGGCCCACTCCTGCTAGCTAGGCGTTAGAGACCAATCTCCCCATAGCAAATGATTGATGAACTGGAAAACAACAAGGATCTTGAAAGCTTCTCGAAAATGGGCGAAGCTGCCAAATACTTTCTAAGATCTGCGTTTGATGCTATTGCAGGAGAAATGATTTATCATATTGCTTCCGAACTTTTCAGCAAGACGATCAACGAAATCGATCCAACACAAGAGGATTTTGAATTCATGAAAAAGGCTTCTGAACAGTTCAGCGACTCAACAATCAAAGAGGTTATTGATTTTGACAGTGACGTTCTTTCACCATATACCCAGAATAAATTCAGCGAAGCTTGGGAACAAGCTCAAAAGGAGGCGATAACAACAAAATATAAATTCAGTTTCCAACATGAAGTCAATGGAATAGAATTGATAGGACATATCACCAATTTGGCATTTTTCATTGAATCATTATCAAACAGGCACTTATTCATTCTGCTGGCAACAAATGAGATAGATAATCCAACATACAATGTCCTTGATCGGGAATCAGTAATGGGTAAGCTCACGTTTTCATTCAAGACTGAACTGAAAGAGAATAAAGTGAAACTGGGGAAGATCAGCCATTTGTTTTCGCTGAGGAACAAGGCAGTTCACTTTACCGCCAAGAACGCAACTAACTTCAAAGTTACGGTCGAACAACTATTGGCAATATGGAAGGAAACAGAAGAGGTATGCCAACTAATGTTCAAAAAAGAGGAACTAAAATCTGAACCGAACTTCGGAGAGATAATTAGTGCCTTAAAAGAAGATTTCAAGAAGAGATTCGTCTAATCGGTCTCTAACAGTCGCTAGCACGAATGCGCCAACTGCTATTTTACAAACTTCAGAGCGAACTTCACCATGAAATCTGCCACTGGGAAAGGTCAGTGCTTTCTACTTGGCGCATCTCGCAGGATTTTTTCACTTTCTGAACGCAGTGGTTATTTGATACTTTGGAAGCATCGGCAGATTCATTAGTTTTATCGGAACTTGCTAAGCTCGGGGCGCACTCCTGCTAGCTTAGCGTTCAGAGCAAGTTGCTGCGCCTGCCTGCCGCAGGCACGGCAACTTGCTCTGAATGTGCGAGCGGTCTAACGACCCTAGTTCGGACCAGTCGCTAAAGCGACCAGCTCCGAACTATCGGTCTGATCCCATTTTCTCAAAAAACTTCGTAATTTTCCAAAACGGGCACAGACCGCTCGCACATTAGCAGCAAGTAGTATGTACGAGACTCTTTTTGATATTAACCATTTAAGTGATTGGGGTATTTTGTTTAACCTCATATTTTTCCCTCTCGAATTAATTGTACTTGGCTTTATGGGAGTGATTGGATGGAAAGTAAAATCCTTTAATCGAATCCTAACAGGTGGACTTTTTACTATAATCCTGGTAGTGGTGTATGTTAATTTTGCATTCTATCTAAGAAAGCATGAATACATACGTAAATTCAACCAAGAAGAATACAGTATTTCGCAAGGAAAGATAGATTCAATAGTTAAGAAGGGGAAGTCTACACTCTTTTCGGTAGACGGTTATAAATTTAGGGTATCCGGCAGCGGACTAATAACACCATTTTTTAATGAACCTGGTTTAATTCATAAACTGTATGACTCGGCTTCTGAAATTAGAGTGGTACATGTAAATGGAAATATACTTAAACTGGATAAGAAATTGTAAAACCAGCTGCTAACATCAACTAAACGTCATGGCGGGTTTATTCACCCCCTTCTTCGGCCTAAGGTTTGGCAAGTTTTGCTATCTTTAACCACGGAGGGACGTTCACGCCTTTCAGGCGGACCGCCACGTCCGTTTAGTAAGAGCGTTCAGAGCAAGTCGCTCCGCTCCTTGCTCTGAATGTGCGAGCGGCCTTTCGACCCTAGTTCGGGCAAGCCGCTTCGCGACCAGCTCCGAACTAGCGATCTAAGCCCATTTTCTCAAAAAACTTTGTAATTTTCCAAAACGGGCCCCTGCCTTTAGTAAACTTACGGCTGGCAAGCAGACCGCTCGCACATTGTAGGGCATTTAAACAAACATATGATAAATAAATTATACAGATTTCTTTCTAAACCATATATGGTAATAATCGTAATGATTATTGCTCCCTTACTTTCTCTTGCAGATAGAAATTATGGTTACTTCTTTGGACTTTTTATAGCATTATATCTATTGTGGAAAAGTGGCTGGAACTGGGCAAAATTTGGATTTGGTCAAAAAATAAGTTTAAGTACCATATTAAAAGGTCTGTTACTTGCAATAATCATATTTGTTATCATTGACATTTGTATTCAACCCTTCCTGGAAATCCACTATGGTGAAATTGATTTAAGTTCGGTAGATGATATAAGAGGAGATTTTGCCAACTTTTTTATTTTATTTTTAATAATGTGGGTATTTGCGGCATTTGGTGAGGAATTCTTATTTAGCGGTTACTATATGAAGCATTTGGCTGAATTTATGGGAAATACGAACAAAACGTGGCTCATTTCTGTTTTTATATTATCTATCTATTTTGGGATTTCACATAACTATCAAGGGACTTCCGGTATCATTGCGGTAGGATTGTCAAGTTTAATTTTCCACTATGCTTTTTACAAGAATAGAACAAATCTTGCTTTACTTGTTTTTGCTCACGGATTTTATGATACAATAGGATTAACTTTAATCTATATAAATAAAGACCGAATTTTTTATGATTGGGCTTGGAATTTAATTAATAACTAAAAAACGCCACACAACAATGGCTATAAGTAATTGCTTGTTCCCGCCTACTTCTGAAAATCCTCGCGGATTTTCAGTTTGGTGTGTACTTGCAAAGTTAAGTGCTAACCCACGCAACTACTCATAGCCGAGACCGTTCAGAGCAAGTCGCTTTGCTCCTTGCTCTGAATGTGCGAGCGGTCCTTCCGACCCTAGTTCGGGCAAGCCGCTTCGCGACCAGCTCCGAACTATCGGTCTGACCTGCCCGTCCAAAAACCCAAAGGGGTGCAGGCGGGGCCCATTTTCTCAAAAAACTTCGTAATTTTCCAAAATGAGCATCTGTCTTCAGCAAACTTACAGCAGACCTGCAGACCGATTGCATATTGGGTGCAATGGTTATTAGTATAATACAAACCATTTATTATTTAGACAAACAAAAAATCATGATGAAAGCTCTGTTACCAATCTTTCTAATAACATTGAAAATATCCTTTGTATTTGCGCAATTCCCTTTTGAAAAAGGGCAAATACAGTTTAAAGATGGGTCAGTCCTAACTTGTCAAATCCAGTTGGCTTTGGGTTATGATAGTCTTGTAATTTACAAACTGGTGAATAGTTCTGAAGTAATTAAAGCCAAAGTAAACAAGATAAGATCCTTAAGCACACCGTATAATAATTTTGACAACATAAATATAGACGGCTCTGAATTTCTTCTAAGAAGGCTAGTAATTGGCAAAGCCAACTTATATTCTCATTCAATAGAAATTAGACCGGAACAAGTGGTTCATGAGTCAAAAGAAAAGGAGAAAGCAGAAAGTAAGAAGAATAAGGACAAAAAAAACAAGCATATTGAACTTAAAGGCTCCTCGTGGAGAGGTGTACAGATCATATATGTTATAATTGTTAATGAGTCGCTCTACGCGATAACTGAGGAGAATTTTATGGATTTATCAAAAATCTTGAATGATCACGAAACAATTGCTAAAGATATTAATGAGGGGGCATATTCTTTTAAAGATATGATCCAAATAATAGAGACTTACAATAAGTAGTAAATTGAACTGCACCCAACAACAACTAAGCGCCATGGTGGGCTACTGGCGGATTGACAAGTCAATCCTTTTTGCTACTTTTAGGCGGACGTTTTGGTCTGTACTTTGTTTGACCGCCATGTCCGTTTAGTAAGAGCGTTCAGAGCAAGCCGCTTAGCAACCAGTTCCGATCTAATAGTTTGAACTATTCTTCTCAAAAAACTTTGTGATTTTTAAAATATGATGCTTAACCAATCGTACTTTGGGAATAATTTTTAATTATGAGAAAAAGGTTCACGATTATAACTCTTGTAGTTATTTCATTTTTTGTGCTTTCCAGCTGTAC
>JAGQYI010000022.1 GCA_020436165.1 Cyclobacteriaceae bacterium
GAAGCTTGTAGAAGAGAGAACATCCGAATTGATGTTACAGAATGAAAAGCTTAAGAATTACGCTCATTATAACTCGCATGTTCTAAAAGCTCCATTTTGTAGAATACAAGGGTTACTTTATCTTCAAAGCCTGGCAGGCAAATC
Source organism: Cyclobacteriaceae bacterium (assembly GCA_020436165.1). GTDB lineage: Bacteria > Bacteroidota > Bacteroidia > Cytophagales > Cyclobacteriaceae > JAKISE01. The sequence goes on from JAGQYI010000022.1 coordinate 145, forward strand.
AGAAGTGGATAGAGAGGAAATAAAATTACGGTTACAAGAAAGTGTTGATGAAATGGATAAAACCATAAAAGAAATTCAACATATTGTGCGCAATTGAACCTACCATATCTGGTGCCTTTTAATATTTAATTTCCCATTTCTTATAAGATTAACTTATCTTAATATTCCGATAACTTCAAATGTATCTACAAACTTCCAATCTCAATTAAGTATCAAATTCAATTATCTTTATCGATCAAAGCAACTCTTCTGCAAAACAAATGAAAGTAAAATACCGGTTTTTATATTTTACAATAATTGCCCTTGGTACAGCATATATCCCTGTTGTTGCACAGCGTCATACAGAAACCATCAATGAAGTATGGCAGTTCCATAAAGGTGATGCTGATAATCCTTTTGCCAATGATGAACATATTGAGTGGGAAACGGTTAATCTCCCCCATTCCTGGAACACAGAAGATGTGCTGGATGAAACACCTGGCTACTACCGTGGCGTAGGCTGGTATAAAAGAGAGCTGCATGTGCCAAAGCTGTTTGACCAACAACGTGTATTCCTTTATTTTGAAGGAGCCTACCAAAAAACAAACATATTCCTGAATGGGGAAAAAATAGAAGAAGAGCACATTGGAGGATACACTCCTTTCGCTGTTGAAGTAACGAGTTTGATTTCGGATTCGGGAAACAATCAATTGCTCGTTAAAGTAGACAACTCGTTTGACGAAGATATAATTCCACTGGAGGGAGACTTTAATTTTTTCGGTGGCATTTACAGAGACGTATACCTGGTAATAACGCACCCACAACATTTTGACATGAGCTACCTTGGATCAAATGGGGTATTTGTTACCACGCCTGAGATATCTGAAGAAAGCGCTGAAATATCTATTTCTTCTACCTGTGTAAACCAGGGTTTAAGAAGTGCAAGACTTACTGTTAAATACACATTGCTGGATGCCCAACGTATTGAAGTTGCCCATATTTCCATTAGAAACAAAATAGCTACAAATACCAGCCAGGTTGTAAAGGGTGAAATAGAGATTGCTAAACCTAACTTATGGTCACCTGACAACCCTTATTTGTACACTCTTAAGACCGAACTTCTGGATGCAAAAGACAATCTGCTTGATATGGTTGAGAATCCTGTTGGGTTCCGGTGGTTCTCTTTTGATTCCCAAAAAGGCTTTTACCTGAATGGGAAACCACTTAAGCTTATAGGAAGTAATCGTCATCAGGACTATGCCCATAAGGCCAATGCCCTTACCAACGAAATGCACCGCTACGATATGAAATTATTGAAGGACATGGGTATCAACTTCATTCGCATTTCCCATTATCCCCACGACCCTGCTATGCTCGAAATGTGCGACAGGTACGGGTTTATTGCCAGCCTTGAGATTCCGTTTGTTAATAAAATTTCCACCTCAGAGGCATTTCTTGAAAACACGGAAAATATGATGCGAGAGACCATTACGAGCAACTTTAACCATCC
>JAGQYI010000023.1 GCA_020436165.1 Cyclobacteriaceae bacterium
CGCCAAGCATTATTGTAAATTCAATGATTACAGCCACCAAAGCAGGTGTGCCCGTAACTACAACCGATCTGGAAACACACTACCTGGCAGGTGGTCATGTTCCCTCGGTCATCAAAGCGCTTATTTCAGCAGATAAGGCCAATATCGATCTTGGCTTTAAACAAGCTGCCGCCATCGATTTGGCAGGTAGGGATGTATTTGAAGCAGTTCAGATCTCTGTAAACCCTAAAGTAATTACAACCCCTAAGGTAGCCGCTGTGGCGGCTGATGGTATTCAGCTGATTGCCATTGCAAGGGTTACGGTACGTGCCAACATTACCCAGTTGGTGGGTGGTGCTGGTGAAGATACCATTCTTGCCCGTGTGGGTGAAGGTATTGTAACTTCTATCGGTTCGGCCGGTTCGCACAAGGAAGTGCTTGAAAACCCTGATAAAATTTCGAAGCTGGTACTGGCCCGTGGATTGGATGCAGGAACAGCCTTTACCATTCTTTCTATTGATATTGCCGATGTGGATGTAGGAACCAACATTGGTGCCCAACTGCAAACCGATCAAGCTCAAGCTGACTTGAAAGTAGCTGAAGCCAAAGCAGAAGAGCGTAGAGCTATGGCGGTTGCCCATGAGCAGGAAATGAAAGCAGAAGCCCAAAAAGCACGTGCAGAAGTTATTAAAGCCGAAGCCGAAGTGCCAAAGGCCATGGCAGAAGCATTTAGAAGTGGTAATCTTGGTATCATGGATTACTACCGAATGAAGAACATTGAGGCTGACACTTCTATGAGAGATTCCATTGCCGGTGGTACTAAATCAACCGGTTCCAAAAAAGGACCTGAGAAGAAATAGGTTTATAGTTTTAAGATTGTAAAAGGGTGGGGCGTTGAGCTTCACCCTTTTTTGTTGAAATAACCTTTTGCAAATCTTTATATTTATATCAGAATAATAAATTAATGCAATTTTGGGGCCATGGGCCACTTAGTTTTATTTAGAAATCATTTTAAGATTATAAGCTGACTTTGAAAGTATAAGGTAAAATGCGCAACATATCACTTATATTCTTTGGTTTGCCTTTTATTTTAGGTTATTTCTTCCCCCATTGGGTTATTGGTCAAAAAATAGTTTCAATTAGTGATACAGTAGATCAACACCTTTTTTCTTTTGGTGAAATAGAATACCTGGAAGATTCAACTAGGAAATTGACTATAAATCAGGTTACATCTCCTGAATTGACTAATAAGTTTAGGCCAAGTTTAAGTTATAGCCCTACCAATACACAGCGTACATCTACATATTGGTATCGCATTAGGATTAAGAACGATAAGGCTACAAGGAAGAGTTGGGTGATAGAATTTTTTGATCAGACGATTGATCACCTTGAGTTTTATGAACCAACCGATTCCAACAAATTTGTTGTAACCATAATGGGAGATGAGTTCAATTTTTTTGAAAGAGAAACCGTTCATAAGAATTTTGTAATTAAACTTTCTAATGCAAATAAGAATGATAATATACTGACCTATTATGTAAAGGTGTTTTCGAAACAAAAAGCTGATATGCTTATTGTTTTGAGGTCCAAAAACTGGTTGTTTCAGTATGCCTTGGATGAGTATTTTTTCTTTGGCATTTTCTATGGAATGATACTGGTGTTTACCCTGTACAATTTATTAATGTTTATTGCCGTGAGGGAGCGTCATTATCTATATTATATACTTTACCTTATAAGTATTGGGCTTTATGAAATGAGCGCAGATGGTATTGGGTTTCAGTACCTATGGCCCAATATTCCCAAAATCAACAACTATGCCTCCAGTCTTTTTATTTTTGGAGCTGCCATATCAGCTATGGCCTTTTCAGCATCGGTGCTTAATCTTAGAAAAGAGAATAAGCCACTTTTTCGAATCTTTATTGGTATAGCCTTTTTTAGATTACTTTTTTTGATAACCAGCCTTTTTTTAATACCTGAATGGATAAATTTCCGATTTGTTGAGATCGTTCCGTTTCTTGTTATTTATTATGCTAGTATTCATAGCTATTTTTTTAAGCACTATTCACCGGCAAGATTTCTTGTACTTGCTTATTCTTTTGTGGCATTTGGTACCGTACATAAAGTAATGCAGTACTATGGTATTGAGTGGAAACCTATAGGTGAGCTTTCACACTATAGCCTTGGATTTAGTTTTGTAATAGAGATGATGTTACTATCCTTCGCAATAAGTGATAAAATAAGAATATTACGATTGGAAAAAGCTGAAGCACAAGCCAAAACCATTGAGCAATTGCATGAAAATCATAGGTTAAAAGATGATTTGAATCAAAGATTAGAGGAGCAAGTACAAGAGAAAACCGCAGAATTGATTAAGGCAAACAAACAATTAGCTTCACAAGCAGAAGAAATTGCTGAAATTAATAAATTACTTGAAAGGGACAATGTACAATTACAGCATGAGGTAGAAGAGGTGAAAGAAGCCCGCGTTTTGTCAAAGGAGGTTGATTTTAAAGAGTTTAGTGAAATGCACCCTGATGACGATAGCTGGATGCAGTATCTGGCCGAAATAAAATGGGGTGATGGTTATATTTGTAGAAAGTGTCAGCATATGTCATATGGCTCAGGACGTAGCCCTCATAGCAGGAGGTGTACAAAGTGTGGGTATGATGAATCAGTAACTGCATATACATTGCTTCAAAATACCCGATTGCCTTTGAATAAAGCTTTATATATGGTCTTTCTTATCTA
>JAGQYI010000024.1 GCA_020436165.1 Cyclobacteriaceae bacterium
CCATCTAAAGGCATTGCAGACTTGTGGCGTGTACTTGGCCGACCGGTTGTAGATGGTGGCTTTATTGTCGGTACCATTATTAAACCTAAACTTGGGTTGCAACCCAAACCATTTGCTGATGCTGCCTATGATTTCTGGTTAGGTGGTGATTTTATTAAAAACGATGAGCCTCAGGGGAACCAGCTTTTCTCACCCATGAAAGAAACCATACCTCTGGTAGCTGATGCGCTAAAACGCGCCCAGGACAAAACAGGGCAGGCTAAGTTATTCTCAGCTAATATTACTGCAGACGATCCTTTTGAGATTATAGCCAGGGGTGAGTATATCCTTGAACAGTTTGGAGAAAACGCAAGCCATGTTGCTTTTCTTATTGATGGATATGTGGGAGGTCCCACCGCAATTACTACGGCAAGAAGGTATTTCCCTAATCAGTTTTTGCACTACCACCGTGCGGGTCATGGAGCGGTTACATCTCCATCAGCCAAGCGTGGGTATTCGGCTTTTGTGCTTTCTAAAATGTCAAGATTGCAAGGAGCTTCGGGTATTCATACAGGTACCATGAGCTTTGGTAAAATGGAAGGGGAGAAAAGCGATAAACAAATTGCCTACATGATAGAGCAGGATTCTGCAGATGGGCCAATGTACCACCAGAAATGGGAAGGTATGAAACCAACCACACCCATTATTTCAGGAGGCATGAACGCCTTGCGTATGCCTGGTTTCTTTGAAAACCTGGGTCACTCCAATGTGATTATGACAGCCGGAGGTGGTTCATATGGCCATATTGATGGTGCGGCTGAGGGAGCTCACTCACTACGTCAGGCCGAGCAATGCTGGAAACAAGGAGCAAATCCAGTGGAATTTGCCAAAGAAAATAAACAATTTGCTCGTGCATTCTTATCCTTTGAAAATGATGCAGATAAGCTTTATCCGGGATGGAGAGAGCAGTTGAAAGGATACCTCGATTAGTTTAGATTAAGTTTTGAGAGAACTAGGCCCGTCTTTTTTAAGGCGGGCTTTTTTTGTATTAACTTAGTTATTTAACACTTAATACTATGGCAAAGTTCTATGACGCTTTGACTCCTTTATTGAAAGAGTTTATCTCACAGCAAAAGGTGTTTTTTGTGGCAACAGCAGCAAGGGAAGGTAGGGTGAATCTTTCTCCCAAGGGAATGGATACTGTTCGTGTGTTAGATGATAATCGAATTATGTGGTTGAATTTGACCGGAAGCGGCAATGAAACGGCTGCTCATCTTCTTCAGGAAAACCGCATTACTATAATGATGTGTTCTTTCACTGAAAAGCCACTCATTCTGCGTTTATACGGTTCTGCTAAGGTGTATCATCCCTCTGATTCTGAATGGGGAAATTATATCAATCAGTTTCCTGTATTAGCTGGTAGCCGCCAACTATTCGATATGAAAATTGAATCCGTTCAAACCTCATGTGGTTGGGCGGTGCCATTTATGGAATTTGCAGGTGAGCGAACTCAGTTGGTTGAGTCTTCTGAAAAGAAGGGGCAAGAAATGACAA
>JAGQYI010000025.1 GCA_020436165.1 Cyclobacteriaceae bacterium
AACCGGTGCGTGAGGCCATGGTGGCTATCCAGCGAAAGATGGGTGAAAACAAAGGCATTGTGATGGATGGACGTGATATTGGTTCGGTGGTTTTCCCGAATGCAGAGTTAAAAATATTTATGACGGCCTCAGAAGAAGTTCGTGCTGAACGCAGAAAAAAGGAGTTGGAAGAAAAGGGAGAGAAAATCTCCTTTGAAGAAGTACTAAAAAACGTACATGAGCGTGATCGGATGGACTCTACCCGTAAGGAGAGCCCATTGATAAAAGTGGAAGATGCCATTGTAATTGACAACTCACATATGACATTTGCAGATCAGGTGGAGAAGGTGATCCAACTGGCAAAAGAAAAAATGGCCGCTAAGGTATGATTGTAGACATAGATCAGAAATCGGGATATTGCTTTGGAGTGGAGTTTGCCATTCAGATGGCAGAAGACGAGCTTGATGATTCGGGTACGCTCTATTGCCTGGGCGATATTGTGCACAACGACATGGAGGTAGAGCGCCTCGCAGCCAAAGGCCTACAGGTGATTGATCGGGACGAGCTCCAGGATTTACGTGATTGCAAAGTACTGATTCGAGCGCACGGAGAACCCCCTGAAACCTACCAATTAGCCCTTAAAAATAATATTGAACTGATTGATGCTTCCTGCCCGGTGGTGTTGAAGCTTCAAAACCGTGTGCGTAACGCCCACGAAAAGCAACGGGAACAAACCGGCCAAACAATTATTTATGGAAAGCAGGGCCACGCGGAGGTGATTGGCCTTACAGGCCAAACTCAAAACGAGGCCATTGTGGTGATGACGGACGAAGACCTGGATAAGATCGATTACTCGAAACCAATTAGTTTGTTTAGCCAAACTACCAAAAGCACCAAGGGTTTTGCTGAGATCACTAACAAAATCAAAAGTCGTATTCCCACTGAATTGCAGGATAGCTTTGATGTAAACGACAGCATTTGCAGGCAGGTCTCCAACCGCGATCCGCACCTGGCAGTGTTTGCCCAAAACTACGATGTAGTGGTTTTTATAAGTGGCAAAAAAAGCTCTAACGGCAAGGCCTTATACGGAGTGTGCAAAGCTAACAACGAGCGCAGCTACTTTGTAGAAAACGAATCCGAAATAGACCCTGGTTGGTTTAAACCGACTGACCGTGTGGGTATTTGCGGGGCCACATCAACGCCAACATGGTTGATGGAACGGGTGAAGGGGTATTTGGAAAGTTTGTAATTTTTTGGCTAAATTGAATACAATTATATTGCTAGGGTATGTTCAGATTGAGAAGAATAATTTATGTATTTGTGCTAGTAATCTTAAATAGCTTTTTGCTTTCATGTAACTTAAAAGAGAAGAAAAGTGATGCGAGGGAAAGGTTTGAGAAAAGAAGGAAGGCAATGAAAATCAAAAAGGCCAATATTCCTTTGGAGAAAGACACCATCAGAATTTTAGAGAAAGATACTGCTAGTGCAATTCATAAAATTAAAAATTATGATATAGCAAACTTTGAAGGAGCATGGGGAGAATTAGGTTTCCCATATGCAGAATTCGTTATAAGTGGTGATAGTTTGGAATATGTTGAAAATTTAGGAAGACTCTTTATTTGTAAAATATCAGTAGATACTTTTTACATTTTCTATAAGGACACATTAGTTCATACTAATATCATTAAGGAGTTAAAAAATGACACTCTAATTTTACTGGAAGAAGGAAAATACGAATATCAGTATTACAAACTCCACTAAGTTATTTGCTCTGCTAGGCATAGCTAAATAAAATAGGTACTAGGTGTAGTTTCAAACTACACCTAGGTATTTTAAATAGAATTTAGATATACCATAGAACCCCGTCATTGTCCGGCTCGACCGTCTCACTTAGGTCAAATAGATGCTGAATTTAATTCAGCATGACCTTCTAATTTCATTATATATTTTCAATAGAACGTCACCCTGAATTTATTTCAGGGTCTAATTCTACATCTCGGACGCATTTAGCCTTGGCGTAATGCGTCCGCATCTTACAACAAATATTTAATCCAAACTTATTATATTTGTACCATACTGGTGCACAAAAATGAAGTTATGTTAGTGATTAGCAGCAGGGAGTTCAGGCAAAATCAGAAAAAGTACTTTGAAAAGGCAGACAAAGGCGAGCACATAATTGTGCAAAGGGGCAAGGACAAAGCCTATGCGCTAACCCCCATAAGCGAAGACGATATGTACTTCAATGCTGAAATGGTTGAAAAAATCAAACAAAGCATTCTGGAGGTTCAAAAAGGAGAGACGAGAAAAATATCAACTCCTGATGAAATCAACGAATTATTGGGATTATGAGCTATGCCCTGGAGTTTTCTAAAACTGCCCTGGCAGATATAGAAAAACACAAGAAATCGGGTGATAAAGCAACTCTTAAAAAAATTCAAAAGCTCTTAAATGAATTAATGGAGCATCCCACCTCAGGTACTGGTCAACCCGAAATTTTAAAGCATGATTTAGCCGGGTTATATTCCCGAAGGATCAATAAAAAACACAGGCTAGTGTATTCTATCAAAGAGCAAATTGTTACGGTATATGTTTTAAGTGCCTGGTCGCATTATGGGGATAAATAAAAGATAAGATACTTCATTGTCCGCCTCGACCGTCTCGCTTAGTCAAATAGATGCTGAATTTAATTCAGCATGACCTTCTGATTTCATTGTTTATTTTCAATAGAACGTCACCCTGAACTTGTTTCAGGGTCTAATTCCAAAAGCACCGTCATTGACTGGCTCGATCGGACAATCTTATCTTACTACTGCCCTAACTAGGTGGCTAAATAAAAATAGATGCTAGGTGTAGTTTCAAACTACACCTAGTTATTCTAAAATAGAATTTAGAGATAATAAAAAAATCGTCATTGTCCGCCTCGACCGTCTCGCTTAGGTCAAATAGATGCTGAATTAAATTCAGCATGACCTTCTGATTTCATTGTTTATTTTCAATAGAACGTCACCCTGAATTTATTTCAGGGTCTAATTCCAAAAAAACCTGTCATTCCCGCCTTCCTGCCCGTCCGGCAGGCGGGCGTGGCAATGACGGATTAGGAAACAGGAAAGCCGTTCCACAAATAAATAGTTCATCCTATTATTTCTTATCGCCAATAGCTCAGGTAGTTGCACCAGCATTACATTTTAACTACTTTTATGGGCATCACCTTAACCAAACACCTTATGCGTGCGAGTGGTTTGTACCCTTGTGATTTTTGATGGAGAACACAACGGTTTCATCTGATCAAAAAGCCAGTGTTTTAATCTTTCGGTTAAACACGTTGTTGCTGCTTGCCATTATTCTGTTTTTTCTTCTCGATAATTACTATGGCAGCAAGGTGCCCGGTTACGTGTATCTGGGGTTCTTGCTATTTACTTTGTACAATTATTTTGTGCTGTACAAAGGGTATATCAACCTTTCAAAGGTTACTTCCCTGTTGTTCTTTAATCTCCTGATCTTTCTTGTTGCCTCCAGCGAGCCGTACGAAACAGGTCTGCATTTCCAGTTTGTTGCTGCAGGTGCGGTGGCGCTGGCTTTGTACGGATATAAGCAACTGAATTGGGCCATCGGTTTTGTGTTACTCTCGCTTGTGCTTGATCTGGTTACGTTTAAAACGGATATTCATTTTCTGCCGGTTCGCGACATTGGCCCAAACCAGGCGGCAGGGTTTGCTGTTTTAAACACGGTTATTGCTTCCGTGGTTTCTGTCTATACCATACTCTTCATTTCAAAGTTTAATTACGATTCGGAAGAGGCGCTCAAGCAAAAAGACAAGCTGATGGGCGAGCAAAACGAGCAACTGCTCAAAACCAATGCAGAGCTCGATCGGTTTGTGTACAGTGCCTCGCACGATTTACGGGCTCCTCTAAGCTCTATAAAGGGGCTGGTCGACCTGATTGAGCGGTCGGATGGTGTAGAAGAAACAGCTAAATTCCTCAACCTTATCCGGGGAAGGATTGATTCAATGAATGAATTTATTTCTGAGATTGTGAACTATTCACGTAACAGCCGGCTGGAGATTGAAAAGAAGGAGGTTCAGCTGCATGAGCTCCTAAAAGCAACCTACGAAGAATTGCAGTTTATGCCAGGATGGGAAAAGATAGAAGTGATCTGGGAATGCCCGGGCAATATTGAGGTTCTTTCCGACCCAATGAGGTTGAAAATGGTTTTTTCTAACCTTTTATCAAACGCCATTAAATACAGTGATCTCGACAAGGAAAACTCCTGGGTGAAGGTAAGCAGTTTAAAAAACGATGAACATGTAATAGTTCGCATAGAAGATAATGGGTTAGGCATACCGGAACATCTGCAGCCCAACATATTCGATATGTTTTTTCGTGCCCATGCCGATTCATCCGGTTCCGGCTTAGGTCTTTACATTAGTATGGAAAGCATAGCAAAATTATCCGGTAACATCACACTGCAATCCGTTGAGGGAAAAGGCTCCATGTTTGATGTGGCCATTCCAATAGCCGTTGAATAATGTAGTAAGAGTAACCCGATTATCACTTATCTTTGCACTCAAAATCAGAACTAACATTAATTAAATTACCGATAACATGCCAGGAACAGAGTTTTTTGGAGCAGAGGAGCGAAAGGAAGTGAACGATGTGCTCAACACCACCGCTTTATTCAGATACAATCATGATGCCCTTCGCCAGGGAATGTGGAAGGCCAAAGAGCTGGAAGAAGAAGTAAGTAAATTTACCGGAGCAGGCTACGCCCATGCCGTTTCCAGCGGTTCGGCTGCGGTAGCGTGTGCCCTGGCTGCCTCCGGCATTGGTCATGGAGATGAGGTAATTGTACCTCCTTTTACCTTCTTGGCAACCATTGAAGCGGTGCTATATGCAGGAGCCTTACCCGTATTTGCCGAAATTGATGAAACTCTTTGCCTCAGTGCAGAAGGTATTGAAGCAGCCATTAGCCCCAAAACCAAAGCGGTGTTGCTGGTGCATATGTGTGGTGCTGCTGCCGACATGGACAGTATTTCACTGCTGTGCGAAAACAAAGGAATTAAACTTATTGAAGATGCCGGCCAGGCGTTGGGCGCTTTTTATGGCAACAAGTCGGTTGGACTTTTTGGTACAGCCGGAGCCTTTTCGTTTGACTTTTTCAAAATCACTACTGCTGGTGAAGGTGGGTTATTCATTACCAACGATGAGGAAACCTACAAAAAAGCAGATACGTTCTCGGACCATGGCCATAGCCATGTAGGTGATAACCGTGGCATGGAACCACATCCTTATTTGGGTTTCAACTTCCGTATAAGCGAGCTTCATGCTGCAGTTGGCCTCGCGCAAATGCGTAGAATTGATAAAATTCTTGGCCTGAATAAAAAGAATAAAAAGTACCTGAAAGATAGGTTGAGAGAAATAGATGGGATAACCTTCCGATACATGCCTGATGAAGATGGAGATTCGGCTACTTTCCTTAATTTCTTCCTGCCTTCCATTGAATTGACCAAAAAGGCAGTTGCCCGATTGGCTGAAGAAGGAGTTGGAGGGATTAACTACTGGTACACCAATATGTACCACTTCATCAATCAGTGGGACCACCTGAAGAATCTCAGTGCTTCAGCACCTTTGGCTATTCATCATTTGGGAGCTCCACAGGATTACAAGAATCTTGAGCTACCTAAATCGCAGGATGTCGTAGGCCGATTGATTTCGTTGGGCATCCGTGCTACCTGGACGGCCGAAGAAATAGAGAAACTGGGAGATGACTTAACCAGGGTTATCAAAGAGGTGTTGGCATCTCATCCTGTTGAAAAGTAAATAGAAAACAATCATTAACTAATTCCGGCCTTGCCGGTAGCCTATGTTTAAAAATTTTAAAAGTGTTGATAAAACGGCCTATGGTCGTGGAAGCTTCGACAAACTTGGGGAGATTTTGGCCCCGCACAGACATGAGGGTAACAAGTACCTCATATTTTTTGTAGATGAATATTTTGAAGGCAACCAAGCGTTCGAGGCCAGAATTCCAATGGAAGCTGGCGATGCACTTGAATACATATCTGTTAAAGAAGAGCCTACCACTGAGCTAATCGATTCATTAAGAGACAAGTACCTTGCAGAAAAAGGAATGCCTTCAGGTGTTGTTGGTATTGGTGGAGGAAGTGTGCTGGATGTGGCAAAGGCCATTTCTTTAATGTTTACAAATGAAGGTTCTTCTACGCTTTATCAAGGACTGAACCTCATTAAAAAGCCTGGCTTATTTGCCTGTGGTGTTCCAACCATATCAGGAACTGGGGCTGAGGTTTCAATGACAGCTGTTTTAACTGGCCCGGAGAAAAAGTTGGGTTTAAAATGTGACTGGACGGTGCTTGATCAAATTGTGTTGGATCCCGATCTTATTGCCTCAGTTCCCAACAATCAGTGGTTCTATACAGGTATGGATAACTACATCCACTGCGTGGAAGCAAAAACCGGACAGTATAAGAATACATTCAGTGAGGCCTTCGGAGACAAATCATTGGAAATGTGCCGTAAGGTTTTCCTTGAACTGGACCGAAAGGATCCTTTATCTGATGAAATGATGATGGTGGCTTCTTACATGGGCGGGCTAAGTCTTACCTATTCAGAAGTTGGAGTTTGTCATGCGCTTTCCTACGGGCTTTCGAAAGTATTGCATTATCACCATGGTATTGCAAATTGTATTGCTTTTAATGTGTTGAAGGATGTGTATGGTGAATATGTGGACGAATTTAAATTTATTGTTAATAAGCATAATGTAGATATTCCATCAAATCTTTCGGCTAACTGGTCGGATGAGACCATTGATGCCATGGTGGAAGTAGCCATAAAACTGGAGCATATGTGGCGGCACGCCTTTGGCGATAACTGGCCCGAAGTGCTTGACAGGGCAAGAATTAAAGAATGGTATAAAAGAATGTAATAAGACGCAAGATTTTAGAAAGTTAGACGTAAGACTGAGAAGTCTAAAGTCTAAAATCTAAGGTCTAAAATCTAAAAAATATGAGTAAGAAAATTGTAAAGGTTGGTGATATAAACTGTGGAGCAGATGAGTTGTTCCTTATCTCAGGACCGTGTGTAATTGAGGAAGAAAGCACCATGATGAAAACAGCAGAAATGCTGAAAGAAATATCGGAACGATTGAATGTTCCCATCATATTCAAATCTTCTTTTCAAAAAGATAACCGAAGCACAATAGAAAACTTTCAGGGCCCTGGTTTGGAAGAGGGATTGAAAATGCTGGAGCGAATCAAAAAGGACTATGGTTTCCCGATTCTATCGGATGTGCATTATCCGGAGCAAGTAAAAGCTGCCGCTGAGGTGCTGGATGTAATTCAGATACCCGCTTATCTGGTTATGCAAACTACTTTAGTAACCGAAGCAGCTAAAACTGGTAAGGTAATAAACCTGAAACATGCGCAATTTCTGGCTCCGGATAATATGAAATTGCCTGCCGGCAAATGCGAGGCTGTTGGAAACGACCAATTGATATTGACCGAAAGAGGCTATGCGTTTGGGTATAACGACCTTGTAGTGGACCCAAGGAGTTTCTATCACATGCGTCAGCTGGAGTATCCTACTGTTTTTGATGTTACCCACTCTGTAAGGCGTTACGGTATTCCAAGTGCAGACCCTGCAGGAGGAAACCGCGAGTTTTTACCAGGGTTAGCTCGTGCCGGAGTTGCTGCCGGAGTAGATGGTATGTTTATTGAAACCCACCCTGAACCTCAAAAAGCATTGTGCGATGCAGCCAGCCAGTTGTGTGTGTACGATCTGGAAGAGTTCCTGAAACCAATTCTTGAACTTCACAACGTAGAGGTTAAATACAGATAAGCTGGCGTAAAAAAACAACCTGGCCATAGAACATATGGCTCATTTTCGTAAGTCGTATTCAGGTGTCGCAATTTGTCTATTATATATTTTTAAGGCCGGTTTCCCTGTTGCCTCTATGGGTGCTTCATCCAATTGCAAGAGTGCTCAATTTTATTATTTATTCAATAATGGGTTATCGCAAAGAAGTGGTCCAGGCCAATATCAGGAACTCTTTTCCTGATAAAACCGCAACTGAGCGCAAAAAAATTGAAAAGGCCTTTTATTCTCATTTTGCTGACCTTATGGTGGAAAGCATTAAGAATTTTAGTATTTCTAAAAAGAGTGCTCTGGAAAGATGTGTAGTGGTAAATCCTGAAGTGCTCGACAATTTATACGACAAAGGCAAAAATGTAATAATGGTTGCAGGGCACTACAGCAACTGGGAAATTGCAACAGTAGGTTTAAATCCACAGTTTAAGCACCGAATCGGTGGGGTTTACGCCCCACTTCAAAACAAATTCTTTGATAAGAAATTCTCAGAATCACGATCGAAATACGGGCTTTTATTAGTGGAAAAAGATGATGCAGGAAATTTCTTTAACACTGAACCCAAAGAGTTAACAGCAATGATCCTGATGTCAGACCAAAGTCCAACCTTTGTAAAGGAGAATACTTACTGGACAACCTTTATGAACCAGGAAACACCAATGCTTTTTGGAGCCGAAAAATATGCCGTTCAAAACGATTGGCCGGTTGTTTTTACGGCTGTTTCCAAGGTTAAGAGAGGTTATTACGAAGTGCGTCTTACGCTTTTGGAAGAAAACCCAAAGCGTTCTGAAAAGTACACAATCACGGAAAAACATGTAAGGGCGTTGGAAGAACAAATAAGAGAAAAACCTGAATTCTATTTGTGGACGCACAACCGTTGGAAACACAAAAGGAAATGAAAGCCTTGCATCATTTTTACCAATGCATCAAAAAGGTTAACTTTGCGACCGTCTTAAGCTAGGCGCACATACTATTGCTAAACAATGTTATTTAAATAGGGTTTACCCCCGAATTCAACTATGGAATTATATCTTGATTCAGCCGACTTAGAAGAAATTAAAGAGGCATTCAAATTAGGTTTTATTAAAGGCCTTACTACAACACCCACTTTTATGCACCGTCATGGGGTAACTGATATTGACGGACTTATTGTTGAACTTTCTAAAATTGTTCCTGTTCTTCAAATTGAAGCGCTGGGAGATACCGCAGAGGAAGTTGTGGCAGAGGCAGAAAGGCAATTAGCCCTTGGCCTGGATAAAGAAAAAACGGTCTTTAAAATACCGGTTTCACTGGAAGGTGTTAGGGCATGCAAAATGCTAAAGGATAAAGGGTTTAAAGTAAATGTTCATTTGGTTTACACCCTACAGCAGGCCTACATGGCTATGGAGGCCGGGGCAGACTACGTTTGTCCTTTGGTTGGTCGTTTGCAGGACCAGGGAACAGATGCGCTGGATTTGGTGGCTCAGTGTGTGGATGCCGTTGAAACCTACGGATATGATTCCAAGATCATGTTCTCATCCGTTCGTTACCCTGAGCATATTCGCAATGCCTTAAACCTGGGAGTGCATGTATGTACCATTCCATGGAAGGTGATGAAACAATTAACATCAAATCATTTTACGGAAGTGGGCATTTCTCAGTTTGTTGAGCACACTAAGTTGATGACTGTTAAGGTGAAGGATGTGCTTTCGGGCAAAAACCCAACTGTAGATTTGAGTGCGCCAATTACTGATGCATTGGTTAAGATGACTTCTTCCGGGTTTGGTTGTGTAGCTGTTTTGGATGGCCAAAAGCTGGTGGGAACATTTACGGATGGTGATTTAAGGAGATTGATTGAGGCGGAAGGCGAGCATGCTGTAGGTAAGAAAATGAGCGACCTGAACTTTAAATCACCTATAACCATTCAAGGTGAAGCCTTGCTTCATGAGGCATCTAAAGTGTTCCACGAAAAAGGAGTGGATAACCTGGTGGTTTTAAATGGTGACGAAGTAGTTGGTCAGATTGATATTCAGGATTTGAAATAGCCTAAATGGAGTTTTCGAACCCAAACGATATTAAAGCAAGCTTTGAAAAAGCAGGAGGGGAGTTTTTATCCCCTCTTTCTGTTTTTAAAGAAAAGTTGCATGCGATTAAGGCCTTTGTTTTCGATTGGGATGGGGTATTTAACGATGGTTTTAAAAAAGATAACCAGGGGAGCCCTTTTTCAGAGCCATCCAGCATGGGGCTTAATATGCTTCGCTTTAGTTATTTTTTAAAGCATGGTAAATTACCATACGTGTTCATTATCACCGGTGAAAACAATTTGCCGGCTATTAAATTATCGGAGCGGGAGCATTTTACCGGTGTTTATCTGAATGTGAGAAATAAGCTTGCAGCACTTGAGCATATAACAACAACGTATGCAATTGAGGCTAACCAGGTGGCTTTTACATTTGACGATATTCTGGACCTGGGGATGGCTGAAAAAGCAGGATTACGGATGGTGGTAAGAAGAAAATCGAACCCTTTGCTGGATGTTTTTATTGCTAAAAATAATCTGGCTGACTACAAGACAGGTGCAGAGGGTCAGGAGCATGCCGTTCGCGAAGTTTCGGAGCTCATAATTGGTTTGAATGGTAATTACGGACAGACCTTGCATGATCGTTTAAACTTTTCAGCGGTTTACAAAAAATATCTTGACCAAAGAAATTCTTACAGCCCTCAATATTTTGAAGGAAGTACAGGGGCAATTGGAGAATATGTAAGGCCTGAATGAATTAAATAACAGAGAGTTAGAAAATAAGGTAGGTATTCATAAAGACAATCCTTGATTGGGTCGGAATTTCAAGTATTAATTTACTATTTTTGTCCGACTTTCTTGGGAGACAAATTTGATTGATAGTATGTCTAAAACAGTTAAGCTAAGGAAAGGTTTTGATATCAACCTGGCCGGTAAAGCTGAAAACAAAATATCCGATTCGCTCAAATCGCGAACTTACGCACTTAAACCCACTGATTTTATCGGAATGCAACGCCCTAAAGCGCTTGTAAATGTGGGAGATAATGTAAAAGCAGGCACACCTTTACTTCTTGATAAAAAGAATGAAAATGTTATATACGTTTCGCCTGTAAGTGGCGAGGTGGTGGATGTGAAAAGAGGTGAAAAACGTGCGTTGCTTGAAATAGTGGTTCTCGCTGATTCAGAAATTGAGTACGAGTCATTCAATAAATACTCGGTAAGCGATCTTGCTAAAATTGGCAAGGATGAGCTCAAAGAGCAAATGCTTAGAGCCGGTGTTTGGCCAAATATACTTATGAGGCCGTATGGTATTGTTGCCGATGCGGAAGATACGCCAAAATCGATTTTTATCAGCGCATTTGATTCAAGTCCGCTGGCACCTGATTATAATGTAATCTTCAAAGGAGAAGAGCAGTCATTTCAGGCAGGCATTAATGTACTTAAAAAATTCACTGAAGGTATTGTTCATTTGAACGTGAACCCAAAAGAGGAAATAAGTCCTGTGTTTTTAAATGCAGAAGGAGTACAGCTTAATAAATTTATTGGTAAGCATCCTGCCGGCAATGTGGGTGTTCAAATACACCATGTAGATCCTATTTCCAAGGGCGATGTAGTTTGGACCGTAAACCCATATGGTGTAATACAAATCGGGAAACTTTTCCTTGAAGGCAAATACGATGCTTCTAAAATTGTGGCACTTGCAGGTTCAGAAGTTACGGCACCTCAGTATGTTAAAACTTACACTGGAGCTGCTGTTAAAACATTTACCGAAGGCAACCTTAAGTCAGACCATGTTCGGTATGTAAGTGGTAATGTTTTAACTGGCGAAAATATTGGTGAGGAAGGCCATTTGGGTTTTTATCACAATCAGTTTACCATATTACCTGAAGGAGATTATTTTGAAATGTTTGGCTGGATCTTGCCAAGATTTAATAAACTGAGTTTCCACAGATCTTTTGGTCTTCTTACATTCCTTAACGGAAGCAATAAGGAGTATAAACTGGATACCAACACAAATGGTGAACCTCGGGCATTTGTTCAGTCAGGTGCTTTTGAAAAAGTGGTACCGATGGATATTCTTCCTGTGCATTTACTTAAAGCCATACTTGCAGAAGACTATGATGAAATGGAAGCCCTTGGTATTTATGAAGTAATTGAGGAGGACTTTGCCTTGTGTGAGTTTATAGATGTTTCCAAACATAATGTTCAATCGATATTAAGAGATGGTTTAAACCTTCTTCAAAATAGCTAATAGAAGAGTTAGAAAATGAAGTTTTTAAGAGATATAGTAGCTAAAGCAAAGGTGCCTTTTGAAAAGGGAGGTAAGCTGGAGCGTTTTTACTATTTATTTGAATCGGTGGATACTTTCTTGTTTGTACCAAACGAGACCACCAAAATGAAAGGTGTGCAGGTAAGAGATGCCAACGACCTGAAAAGGTTTATGATGACAGTGATTATAGCATTGTTGCCTGCATTGGTTTTTGGGACATACAATGTTGGTTATCAATACTACCATGCCATAGGGCAGGAGCCAGCTTCATCATGGGATATGTGGTGGATAGGTATTCAAAGAGTGGTTCCTATAATCATAGTATCTTATGTTTTTGGGTTGTTTATTGCCGAATTCGCATTTTCAGTAGTGCGGCAGCACCCGATCAATGAAGGCTATCTGGTAACAGGTATTCTTATTCCGTTGGTTATGCCTCCTACCATTCCTTTGTGGCAGGTAGCTTTAGCTTCAATTTTTGCTGTTGTTTTCGCAAAAGAAGCTTTTGGAGGAACCGGAATGAACGTGCTGAATGTGGCCCTGGTAGCAAGAGCATTCTTGTATTTTGCTTACCCAACAAATATTTCAGGTGATGTGTGGGTGTATTTAGGTGGCCACCAACCAATAGATGGTTACTCAGGTGCTACACCTTTGGCATTGGCAGCGCAAACATTGGAGTCGGGCAAAAGTGTGGTGGAGTCGTTTGCCACGCATGGAGGTTATTCTTTCTCTAATTTTTTCTACGGGTTTATTCCGGGTTCCATTGGAGAAACATCTGTTTTAATGAGTTTGATAGGAGCAGTTATTTTGATAGCAACTGGAGTAGGTAGCTGGAAGATCATTGTTAGTGTATTTGGAGGTGCTTATGCCATGGGGTTGTTGCTAAATGCAATGGGAGCGAATCAGTATATGATGATGCCTGCAGAGTATCATCTGGTTATTGGTGGTTTGGCTTTTGGAGCTGTGTTTATGGCTACAGACCCGGTAACGGCTTCGCAAACGGAAATTGGTAAATGGATTTACGGGTTCATGATTGGGGTATTAACGGTAATAATACGCGTACTCAACCCTGCTTACCCAGAAGGTATAATGCTAGCTATTTTATTTATGAACGTATTTGCACCACTTATTGATTACTACGTGGTTGCAGCTAATAAGAAAAGGAGGTTAAAACGTGCAACGGTCTAATACTTATATATTGGTTTTCACGGCTATAATGACCGTGATCATTGGTGGAATTCTATCTTTTACCTCGCAGGTGTTAGGTCCTGCTCAAAAGAAATCTATAGAATTGGACACAAAAACCCAGATTCTAAGTGCTGTAATGAACATTAATAAAAAAGAGGATGTTCTGGGTATTTACAAGAAGAGCATAAAATCTATGGTGGTTGATATCAATGGAGATGTGATAACCAAAGATAAAAAAGGGAACCCTATCGTAGCTGAGCAGGTTGATCTGGTTAAGAACTATAAAATGAAACCAGCTGACAGGGAATACCCGGTTTACGAATACAAGAATCCTTCGGATACCTCTAAAGTAGAAGCCTATATATTACCCGTTTATGGGGCAGGATTGTGGAATGCCATTTATGGGTATGTAGCTCTTGAAAGCGACCTGAATACCATTAAAGGAGTTTCATTTGGTCACGTGTCTGAAACTCCGGGACTTGGAGCCAGGATAGCGACAAAAGAAATTGAAGACAGGTACAAAGGCAAAACTATTTTTGACAACAAGGGCGACCTTGTTTCGGTTACCATGCAAAAAGGTGAAAAGAAAGATCCAGCATTATTCGGTCCTCACCAGGTAGATGGTATGTCTGGGGCAACTCTAACTGGGCGAGGCCTCAATGCTATGCTTAAAAATTACTTAGGCGATTACGAAGCGTTTATAAAAAAGAATCAACAACATCAGTAAGATATAACTATGAGTACTGAAACTTTAGAACAACCGGTGGTAAAAAAACAGGCGGAGCCTTTGTTCTCGAAGAGAAGAAGGAAGTTTGTGATGGATCCATTGGATGATGACAACCCGGTAACTATTCAGGTATTGGGTATATGCTCAGCGCTGGCTGTAACAGTTAAGATGGAGCCTACACTTATTATGTCTATAGCCGTGGTTTTTGTAATTGTGTTTTCCAATCTGGCCACATCACTTATACGTAACTTAATACCAGGAAGGGTACGAATTATCGTGCAGTTGGGTGTTATTGCCACTCTAGTAACAGTGGTTAGTGAAATACTAAAGGCATATAACTACGAAATGTACAAAGTGCTGGGAGCTTTTGTGGGTCTTATCATTACCAACTGTATTGTAATGGGTCGACTGGAAGCCTTTGCTATGGGTAACAAACCGTGGGATTCCGTTTTGGATGGACTGGGATCAGGTTTTGGCTATGCATGGGTTATCCTTACCGTTGCATTTTTTAGAGAGCTCTTAGGTTCGGGTACTGTATTTGACTATCCGGTTTTTGAGAAAATCGGATTAACTCACATTCAGAATAATGGACTGATGGTAGACTCCATTGGTGCATTTATGGTGCTTGCGCTTATTATCTGGGTACAAAGAACCCGAAACGGTTACGTTGAACATTAAAAGGCAGTAAAATGGAATTATTTAATCTAGGAATAAAATCAATTTTTATAGACAACATGATCTTTGCCTATTTCCTGGGCATGTGTTCATTTTTGGCTGTATCTAAAAAAGTAACTACTGCCATTGGTCTTGGTACTGCTGTAGTATTCGTGTTGGGTATTACGGTGCCTGTTGACTGGTTGGTTCAGGAGTATGTTCTGAAGGAAGGCGCCTTGGCTTGGCTAGGGCCCCAGTTTGCCGATCTCAACCTTGAGTTTCTTCAGTTCATCATGTTCATAGCCATTATTGCTGCCATGGTGCAATTGGTAGAAATGGTAGTTGAAAAATTCTCACCCAGCCTTTATGGGTCTTTGGGTATATTTCTCCCGTTGATCGCAGTAAACTGCGCTATTTTGGGAGGTTCTTTATTCATGGTTCAAAGAGATTATACGCTTGCCGAAGCTTCTGTTTACGGAGTGGGTTCAGGTATAGGGTGGATGTTTGCTATCGTAGCACTTTCTGCTGTACGTGAAAAGCTAAAGTACTCAAATGTGCCTGATGGTTTGAAAGGATTAGGTATTACAATGATCATCACCGGTTTGATGGGTATTGCCTTTAAATCCTTTATTGGTATAGCTATTTAGGTATAAATAACCACATAATTAAAAGGTGTCAATCGACACCTTTTTTTGTTTAGTATGGAACGTGAACAATTAGTTGAAAAAACCTCAGCGTTTGTTAAGAACAAACTGGAGGGGGCCGAAGCAGGCCATGACTGGTGGCATACGTACAGAGTTTGGAAAGCAGCTGTAAAAATAGGGACTGAGGAAAACGCGGATTTACTTGTGGTAGAATTGGGAGCCCTCCTTCATGACATTGCAGATTCCAAGTTTTATGATGGAGATGAGGAAATTGGGCCAACCATAGCCAGAGAGTTTCTTGAGTCACTTGGTGTTGAAAAGGAGATCATGGAAAAGGTTGAATTTATTATTCGGAACATCTCCTTTAAAGGAGGCTTCAATAACCCGGTTAACCCGACCCTGGAACTACAAGTTGTTCAGGATGCCGATAGATTGGATGCACTTGGTGCCATAGGAATTGCACGAACATTTAATTATGGGGGATTTAAAAACAGGCCACTGCACGATCCCTCTATTCCACCTGAGCATTACAAAGACAGGGAAGCTTATAAAAATAGCCAGGCTCCTACGATAAACCATTTCTACGAAAAGTTGCTTCTCTTAAAGGATAAGATGAATACAAAAGTGGGCAAAGGCCTTGCTAAACAAAGACATGAATTTATGGAAGCGTATTTGAATCAGTTCTTTAAGGAGTGGGAAGGGAATTAATTTAAGGAATGGATGGAATCCCACATGACTCTATTTCCATCGACATAAACCGTTCTGAACAACTCGTTCTCTACTACGCAGGTTAGCTCACAATCTTTGATAAGCAACGGGTTTATGTTGCACGCTTTTTTCAGGGTGATCTTAATAACGTCTCCTCTTGTCTGAACAGTGGAGAGTTGAATATTATTGGAAACTTCCAGTTTGTTGAAAAAATTTGAAAGGCGACCCTGTTCTTTCAGATAATGGTTAATTAAAATAGTTTCATTCATGATTTTGGCTTTGCGAACACAAAATTCGCTTTTCACACGATCACTACAATCAGGATTTAACCGAAAAATACATATACGTAAATCACCTACATGTAGTGGGCAAATTACGTATATGTAGGGTATGGTAATACTATAAAAATGAATACGATATGCCTGCTTTTGCCCACCTTCCGGGCATTACTACCAGGTTGGTTTCCTGGTAGTTAGTATTAAATAGGTTATTAATGTCTACAAAAACAGAAAACTTTTCATTGGCATAGACAATCCTGGTATCTACAAGTGTGTAGTTGGGAAGATTCACCCTGTCGTAATAGCCAAGGTTAATGGTATGGGTAATAGATTTCCCATAATGTAACTGCAAGCCTATTCTTAGTTGTTGCCTCAGGTTTTCAAGTGCATATCGCGACAATAAAGTTTCGTAAGTTTTGGCATGGGCGTCAATGTAGGTATAGCTTAAAGACAGTTCATGAAAAAATTTAGGCAGAAACTCATCCAGATAAAATCGTGAAGAAAAATCAATTCCCTTCATCTTTAAAGAAAGTAGGTTAACAGGTTTCCAGGGCTCTGTGTCAGAGGCTCGGGTCCAGTCGATCATGTCTTTACCGTCTCGAATAAAAAAGCTAAGTTCAGAACTAAAATTCTTACTTCTAAGATTTTTAATGCCAGCCTCATAATTCCATGCATATTCCGGTTTCAGGTCAGGATTGCCCTCATTCACAGGGTCAGAATAGAACATATCGGTGTAAGATGGTACCCGGTAGGTGTATCCAATATTTCCAAACAGTGTCCATTGGTCATTAAGGTGATAGCCAACATCAATTCCGGGAAGGGAATTAAACCCAAAGTCTGAATAATTATTTAGCTGAATACCCGGGGTTACATTAAGTCTTTTAGTGTAAAACTCCATCCGGTGTTCAATAAATAATGTGCTGACAAAACGTTCTCGGTCTCCCAGATTATTGCTGTTCAAGCTCACCCTGTTAAGATCTACCCCAACTCCGGTTGTACTGTTTGTAAACGGAATAACCCAGTTGGCTTCTAAGCCAATGGTTCTATCCATGTGATTGTTTTTGTAATATTCAGGATCATACCTTCTTAGGATATATTCATCATCATTTTGACGGAAGTATGCCCGGGTGGTTAGGTTGGTTTTACCAACAGAAGTTTCATAAGAAATAGCTCCCATGCCTGTTTGAATTTGCTCATATTGGTCAGTGAAATTTGGGCTTGCGTAAAAACCATTGGCTCCAAAGGCACGTTCGGTATAGCCTGCCATTAACCTGAGTTGCCCGTTACCTAAAGCAATCCTTCCCTGGTAAAAGGTGTTCGACAACTGATAATCAGTGTTGTATTTGTAACCTTCAGAGCCATCGTAAC
Organism: Cyclobacteriaceae bacterium; assembly: GCA_020436165.1. Taxonomy (GTDB): domain Bacteria; phylum Bacteroidota; class Bacteroidia; order Cytophagales; family Cyclobacteriaceae; genus JAKISE01. Next base: position 17,686 of record JAGQYI010000025.1, read on the forward strand.
TTATGCTCAACTGATGCGATTCCTTCTCATTAACCACACCAATTGCAGCTTTCACACCCCAGAGGTTAAAATCGCCTGCCATTAAACCAAGTTGGGCGTAAGAGTTTTCCGGTTCTTTGGTTACAAGGTTTATCGCTCCTGCAAAAGCGTTTTGACCAAAAATTCTGGCTCCCGGCCCTTTCAGTACTTCAACTCTTTCAAGTTGCTGAAGGTTAACAGGTAGATTAAACGAGTGATGTCCTGTTTGCGGGTCACTTATTTTCACACCATTAACCAATATCAGGGTTTGCTCAAACGTGCCTCCTCTTATTCCAATATCAGACTGGATACCATTTACTCCACGTGTGCGCACATCAACCCCTCCAACAGTATGCAACAGGTCAGCGGTACTAATGGCTGGAGTTGCTTTTATGTCCTTTTCTTCAAGTATGCTAATACTCCTGCTTTGCTCGCTGTAAGGTATTTGTATCCTGTTTGCTGAAATAACAATTTCATCAAGTTTGGTAGTTTTTACTGTATCAGCCTGCTGTGCTTTTATGGTGGCAAAGGGCATAAGTATGCCCATAAGAATTAGTTTCCCGGTAGTAATTTTCATAGTGCCTTAGTAACATTTCAGTAGCCAAAATTGTCCCATTTTGAATGCAATACAAAAAGGTATGTGAACTTATGTTCACAGGTACCGAAGGTTTACTACAAAATGTCGGGCAGTTTGCTTTTCGTTATTGGTAAATAATTGTGGAGTAAGAGTTTTTTACTTATCGATTACCCCCGAACCAATCAATTCCTCCTCATGGTACCAGGCAACGAACTGGCCTTTGGCTATTGCTTTTTGGGGCGCGTCAAAGATCACATAAAGGCCATCTTCTTCCATGTACAGGGTGGCCCACTCGAGTGGCTGCCGATAGCGAATTCGAGCCAGGTATCTTTTGGAATCACCGGCTTCTAATGTAAGGTCCAGGCGTACCCAATGAATGTCCTTTGTCTTTACGTAAAGTCCGTTGCGCAATAAACCAGGATGATTTTCACCCTGACCGGTATAGATCACGTTCTCTTTTGTGTCGGTTTCAATCACAAAAAGTGGCTTTGGTGTTCCACCTATGTTTAATCCTTTACGCTGACCTATGGTGAAGTAATGGGCGCCCATATGCTCTCCCTTCAGAATACCGTCTGCAGGCTTGTAAGAGTAGGGAGTGGATAATTCCTCCAGCATCGCATGTGTCATGGGCTGGGCAATTTTTTCATCCCAGCCTGTTGAGTAGGCATTAAATGCTTCCGGAATCTCAATTACCTTACCTGTTTTAGGCTTAAGCTGTTGTTGTAAAAAATCCGGTAAACGCACCTTTCCAATAAAGCAAAGGCCCTGCGAATCTTTTTTGTCAGCAGTTACCAGCTCCTGTTCTTTGGCGATTTTTCGTACTTCCGGTTTGGTTAGCTCCCCAATAGGGAACAACGATTTAGCCAGCTGTTCCTGGCTTAGCTGGCACAAGAAATAGCTTTGGTCCTTGTTGTTGTCTTTGCCGGCCAATAAACGATATATCGTTTTCCCTTCCTGTTCAAAACTATCTTTTCTGCAATAATGCCCGGTAGCTACATAGTCTGCTTTCAGCTTTAAGGCCGTTTCCAGAAAAAGACTGAATTTAATTTCACGATTGCACAGCACATCAGGGTTGGGTGTTCTTCCTTGCTGGTACTCTTCAAACATGTAATCAACAATCTGTTTTTTGTACTGCTTGCTAAAATCAATGGTTTGAAAAGGGATGCCAAGCTTTTCGGCCACGATCATGGCGTCATTGGAGTCATCCAGCCAGGGGCATTCATCGCTAATGGTCACGGAATCATCGTGCCAGTTTTTCATGAATATGCCGATTACCTCGTACCCTTGTTCCTTTAAAAGATACGCAGCCACGCTGGAGTCAACACCTCCTGAAAGCCCAACAACTACACGTTTTGCCATATGAACTGCAAAAGTAGCATGTTCCATATAATTAGTTCCTTGTAGTCAACTCTTAACTATTAACTTTTATCTTCAAACCATAAATAGTCTACCTTTGCGCCATGTTAGAAGAGCAGCAAATACTTATCCTCGATTTTGGATCTCAGTATACCCAATTAATAGCCCGCAGGGTGCGGGAATTGAATGTGTATTGTGAAATTCATCCTTACAATAACATTCCCAAGGACCTATCAAAGGTCAGGGGTGTAATTTATTCAGGAAGCCCCTTTTCTGTGCGCGATGCCGAAAGCCCACGGCTTGATCAGCTTAAGTTCAGCAATTTCCCGGTTTTGGGCGTTTGCTATGGCGCCCAATTGATGGCGCAAACAGAAGGTGGTAATGTAGAAGCCTCAACAACCCGTGAGTATGGCCGTGCCAACCTGAACTATATAAATATGGAGAGTGACTTGCTCAAGGGAGTAAGCGATGGTACCCAGGTGTGGATGTCGCATGGCGATACCATTACCAATTTGCCTGAGTCATTTGAAGTAATTGCCTCTACGGATTCGGTAAATGTTGCTGCTTATAAGGTAAAGGATGAAGAACGCTACGGAATCCAGTTTCACCCGGAGGTTACACATTCTACGGAAGGGCTGAAAATATTGAAAAATTTTGTTGTCGATATCTGCGGTTGCAGCCAGGATTGGACACCTGCCCATTTTGTAGAAACCACGGTTGCCGAGTTGAAAGAAAAGATTGGTGAGGATAAAGTGGTATTGGGCCTTTCCGGTGGTGTTGATTCGTCCGTAGCAGCCATGCTGTTGCACAAGGCAATTGGAAGGCAGTTGCACTGCATATTTGTTGATAATGGCTTGCTTAGAAAGAACGAATTTGAAGGGGTGCTGGAATCATACAAAGGTATGGGGCTAAACGTGACAGGAGTAGATGCCAAAGAACGGTTTTATTCGGCATTGAAAGGCCTGACAGAACCTGAAGCCAAACGAAAAGCGATTGGAAAAACCTTTATCGAGGTATTTGACGATGAAGCTCATAAAATTGAAGATGTGAAATGGTTGGGACAAGGCACTATTTATCCTGATGTGATCGAATCTGTTTCTGTTAAAGGGCCTTCGGCAACTATAAAATCGCACCATAATGTAGGTGGATTGCCCGACTTTATGAAATTAAAAGTGGTTGAGCCTTTGAATACACTCTTTAAAGATGAAGTAAGAAGAGTGGGTAAATCACTTGACATATCCGATGCAATTTTAGGCAGGCATCCATTTCCGGGTCCTGGTTTGGCAATTCGCATTTTGGGAGATATAACACCTGAAAAAGTGGCTATCCTCCAGGAAGTGGATCATATTTTCATTCAGGGATTGAAAGATAATAACCTGTACGATGATGTTTGGCAGGCAGGTGTGATTCTGTTGCCAATACAGTCGGTTGGGGTAATGGGAGATGAAAGAACTTACGAACAGGTGGTTAGCCTGCGTGCAGTTACCAGTGTTGACGGAATGACCGCAGACTGGTCGCATCTCCCCTACGAATTCCTTGCCCAGGTTTCGAATAAGATCATTAATTCGGTTAAAGGCGTGAACAGGGTTGTGTACGATATTAGCTCGAAACCACCCGCAACTATTGAGTGGGAATAATTTTTTGATTAATTTACCGATTAACATGCTAAAGAAATTAGTTTTCATAGTGCTGGCTTTTGTTTTTTCCATCAATCTGATGGCCCAAAACCCATCCAATGAGTTTGAATCGGGTTATTCCACAGCCAAGCTTTTGATGCAGCAGGGTAAATTTGGTCTGGCCGAGCAATCGTTCAAAAAGCTGCTTTCTACAGATGAAAGCAACGCTTTGGTTCCTTACGCCATGTATTACATGGCCTTTTCCGCTTACAAGGCCGGTAATATTTCGTATGCCAGGGATGCCTTTCTTCAGCTGACCGTAAAATACGAAACCTGGAGCAAGATCGATGCGGCCTACCTTTGGCTGGCCCAAATTGGTTTTGAACAATCAGGAGCTTTCAAAGGCATGCTCTATGCTAGCAAGATTACGAAAGGCCCATACCTGGTAAAAAGCAACAAATTAATTGAGAGCGCTGTAAAACATACAACCATTGAAACTCTGGCTCCTCTACACGAGGAGTATCCAACCAACAGGATAGTTGCCGAAGCATATGCCACAGTTTTAAGTCGTTTACCCAATAGCCCGGAAACCACCGATACACTCAATAAGATTATCGATGAGTTCGGGTTTGACCGCGAAAAGTTTAGCAAGATACCCCTAAGCCACGTTAAAGAGCATTATGATATAGGTTTGGTACTCCCGTTGTTTATCGATCGTCTGGAAGCTACCGGTAAGTACCTGAAGAAATCTCTCGCTATAGATATTTATGAGGGAGCTCAAATGGCGGCAAACGATGTGGACTCCACTTTGTTTACCCTCCATGTATTTGATTCCAAAACAGATTCGTTGCAAATGGAAAGGCTTTTTATGGAAGGGGGTTTGGAGAAAATGGATGTGGTTCTAGGTCCTTTATACCCTACACCTGTTAGCCAAATGCAGCGCTATGCAAGCGAACATCAATTGAATTTTGTAAACCCTACTTCTTCCAACCCTGAGATAAGTGAAAGTAGCCCGTATGCCTTTCTATCCAGGGCAAGTGCCACAGACCTGGCTATTTTGGCTGCTGATTATATAAAAACACAGCCCGTAAACAAGAACCTGTTTATTTACTACGGTACTTCAGAAGTGGATTCCATTTCTGCCCATGTATACAAAGCGTCCATGGAAGCCGATTCATTCAATGTTATATCGATTCAACGAATTGGATCAGAAAACAGGCGACAGGTGTACGATGGGCTTACGGTCTCAAAAACGGTGGTCGACAGAGCAAAGCTGGCTCGCATGTCGCGTGAAGAGATCAGACGTGCCATTCAGCTTCCTACTACCGACTCTTTGTTGATTCAGCCCGATTCCATTGGACATATTTTTATTGCTTCTTCCGACCCCACTTTGCCAACAGAGGCCATGTCGGCCATCATCAGTCGAGGCGATTCGATAAAAATCATGGGAGTTGGCAACTGGTTTGAGCAGGAAAATGCAGGGCTCAGCATTATGGAAGGATTAGGAGTTACCTTAGCCATATCAGCTTTTGATGATGTCTCATCGCCTGAATACAGGCTGCTGACAGAAAGGTATATTGAAAAATACCGTAAAAGACCGGGAAAATATTTTTTCAGAGGCTATTTTGCCATGAAGTTTATTACTGAATCGCTCAAGCACTATGGTACCTACTTCCAGAACGGATACAGGGCCAAAGGCAATTTCGATACTTCCATGGACTTTGCGGATTCAAACGATAACAAGGCAATTTACATTATAAAGATGGTGGACAACCAGATACAAAAAATGGAAATTGAAGAAGTGAATGATCAGGGCAATGATAGTAGTAGTAAATACTGATTTTATATATCGTCACAGTAAAGGTATATTTGAGGCTTAATTCGTAACGGAAAAACTTATATGCGATTGAAAAATGTTTTTTTGGTAGTTTTTGGCATCATATTGATGGCATCAGCCAATGTATATAGTCAGGATAAGTCGAATGCACTCAAATACACCGTTACCTACGATGACCCTTACGACATTAAAAAGCTTTTTATCCATTTTCAGCCTATAATAGGAGATATTGCTGCTTTAAATGTGGTTGGAGGGTTCGGTCTGGAAGCAAACTACTACCATTCTAACCTTTTTGATATTGAGTTCTCCGGTAGAACTTCGTATGGAGAGCGATTCGATATTTCAAGAGACGCTGCCATCCGCAATTCATTCAACGACAACGACCCAACTCCTTATTATTATGCCGAGCTGGGCGGAACCTACCACATTCTGGATTACACCGCAGCGTCAAAATCAAAAATATTGCTTTACAGCAAACGCCTGAAAGGCGATGAATGGGCAGCTACGGTAGCAAAGAATGCACTAATTGATAATACGGTTCGTCAAATAGTTGGCGCTCGTGTGGGAGGAATGTTCTATTCTTCCGTAACGGATCTGAACAAAACCCTTACCAAACAGGAACTAACGCTCTATTACGACAATGGTCTGGAAGTAGAATCAACCGATCTGTACACCAATGTATTGTCGTACTCTGTTTATCTGGGAGGTTCCATGAGCTGGTTCAAGAATTTTGCCGTGGACTTTGAATCGAGATGGGAGCCCAATGGCGATGACCTGTTATTGACAACCTACCTTGATCTTTTGTATTCGCCAGGGATAACCATTGATGATCTGGTTATTGGTGGTGAAACGGTTTCTTTGGACGAAGTAAAACGCTCTGCTTTCGGTTTTAGGGCCGGCCTTAAAGGAAAGTTTAACCGCACACTTGGCTGGGGGTATAACGTGGAAACAGGTTTAAGACCCGGAATAGCCCAAAATGGTTTTTTCCTCACATTCAAATTGAGTTTCCCAATCTACGGCACCAAACTGGAACAAACCGTTGAAGCCGTAAATACCGAAACCGGGGAATAATACCTCACTTTTTCGATGAATTTATTAATTACCAATATCAAGGAACTTGCTCAGGTACGCAGGGGTGAAGATGCATTTCATTGGGTGACAGGTAACGATATGGCGCTTTTGCCTTCCCTTTCAAATGCCTATCTGCTAATCGAAAAGGGTGTGATCAGGGACTTTGGCCCAATGACACAAGTGCCGGAGGTGCGTTTTGAAACCCTTGATGCTAATGGCAAATACGTGCTGCCCACTTTTGTGGATTCGCACACGCATCTGGTTTTTGCTGCCAGCAGGGAAGAGGAGTTTGTTGATAAGATAAAAGGGTTGTCTTATGCCGAAATAGCGGCCAAAGGGGGAGGAATCCTTAATTCAGCTAAAAAGCTTCAAAAAGCTACGGAAGAAGAGTTGTACCAGTTTGCGCTCAAGCGAGTGCATGAGATCATTGGGTTTGGTACCGCATGTGTAGAGATAAAAAGCGGGTATGGACTCACCGTTGAGGATGAGCTTAAAATGCTTCGGGTGGCAAAGCGTATTGGCAAAGAAACACCGCTAACCGTAAAAACCACGTTTTTGGGAGCACATGCCATACCCAAAGAGTATTCGGACAGGAACGAATACATCGATCTGGTGATGAACCAAATGTTGCCGCGTGTAGCTGAAGAAGGACTGGCAGATTACGTGGATGTTTTTTGTGAAAAGGGATTTTTCACACCCGAAGAAACTGAACGCATCATTCGCGAAGGGCAGAAGTATGGACTTAAGGGAAAGATACATGCCAACCAGCTGAATATTTCGGGTGGCGTGCAAATTGGGGTTAAAACCGATTCCCTAAGTGTTGACCACCTGGAAAGCATGGGCCGGGAGGAAATTGATGCGCTGATCGGGTCGCAAACAATGCCTACCTTGCTGCCCGGGGCAGCCTTCTTTCTGCAATCCGCTTATCCACCCGCCAGGGATATGATAGAAGCGGGCTTACCGGTAGCATTGGCCACCGATTATAACCCTGGCAGTGCGCCTTGCGGTAAAATGCCGTTGATGCTATCATTGGCATGTATACAAATGAAAATGACACCGCAGGAAGCCATCAATGCGGCTACCATGAACAGCGCTTATGCCATGGAAGTATTGCAAACACATGGCAGCATCACAAAAGGAAAAGCGGGAAGTGTGATCATTACCAAAGAGATTCCTTCGCTCGATTATCTGCCTTATGCCTTTGGCAGCGACTCCATCGAAACTGTGGTAATTGACGGAGTGGTGGTTAGTCATTAAATTTGTTGTTTATTTTTTGATCTATGGAGACGAAGCACAATTCTTTAGGCATGGCTATGGCGCATGCCAAATGTCCCAGATGCCGCCAGGGGGATATGTTTCAATACAAATGGTGGCAGGTAACAAAATTTTTAAAATTCAATAAAGAGTGTTCGGCATGCAATTTTAGGTTTGAACGCGAACCCGGTTTTTTTGATGGCGCCATGTATGTATCCTATGCCATGAGCGTAGCCATGACATTAACAAGCTGGTTTGTGCTTTATTTTATAGTTGGAGACCCTCCTTTTAAGGTTTACATAATCACAATAATTATCCTTAATATCGTATTATTGCCTTTCCTTTTTCGCTACTCAAGGGTGATATTCATCTACGCGTTTGGTGGCATTAAATATGAAAAGCAGTTAAACAAAGAAAAATGACCATGAAAAAAATTGCAGCAGTGTTTATTCTTTCCGCTTTGATTCTTAGCGGTTGTACGGGAACGAGATTCTCGGCTACCTGGAAAGACCCCAACTACACTGGTAAATCCTATGAAAAGCTTTTGGTTTGGGCGCTTTCTGACAACGTAGCAGCACGTGCCACCGTAGAAGATGAAACCACCTACTTTTTGAAACTCAAAGGGATCAACGCGGTTTCAGGAGCAGATATTTTACCTGCCGACCGTTCGGCTATTCCCAAAGATCAGGAAGTAGTTAAAAAGAAGCTGGTAGATGCCGGCTATGAAGCCGTACTTACTGTTGGGTTGATCGATGTGAAAGAAGAAACACACTATGTGCAGGGGAACTACACACCCGCAGCCTTTGGTTATTATGGTTCGTTTTATGGGTACTATCCCTACATGTATGGCAGCGTATATCAGCAAGGGTACTACGCTTCTTCTACCAATGTATACCTGGAAACAAACCTTTGGGATGTAAACACAGGTAAGCTGGTTTGGTCAGGGCAGTCTAAATCTTCTGATGTAAGCTCGGTAGATAAATTGGCGAATTCCTATGCAAGGGCAGTGGTGAGCGAGCTTATCAGCAAAGGGCTTCTGCTTCCTTCCAAGAAATAAAAAATCCATTACGCCAAAACCATGAAAGCCTATTATTTAGTAATCGCAGTAGTTGCGTATCTTGTGTCGGGTTGTTCTTCGACCCACTCTGTGGCCACCTGGAAAAGCCCGGACTACAAAGGCAAACAATACAATAAACTACTCGTTTGGGGGTTATCCGATAATGTTTCGGTACGGGCAACGGTTGAAGACGAAGTTGCCTATTTCCTAAACGAAAAAAAGATCAACTCTGTGTCCGGTTCGGATATTGCACCGCCTGACCGTGAAGCGCTTCCTAAGAAAATGGAAGAAGCTAAAGCCATGCTCGAAAAGAATGGATTTGATGGTGTTTTAACTATGGGTTTAATTGATCAAAAGGAGAAGACGCGTTACGTTCAGGGTACCAATTATGCACCTATGGCCTATGGGTACTACAATTCCTTTTATTCCTACTACCCCTACATGTACAGCAGTGTGTATCAGCCGGGGCATTACGAAACCTCCCAGGAAATTTACATTGAAACCAATTTGTGGGATGTGGAAACAGGTAAGCTGGTTTGGTCGCAGCAAACCAAAACGGTTGATCCAAGCTCTATTGCCGGGTTTGCTAACTCCTACGCCAGGGGTATCGTTGCCAGCCTGATAAAGAATGGTATTGTGGTGCCTTCAAAATAAGTTTTCTTTTGATTTATTAAGCGGCCATTTACAATTATCTTAGTTGCCTAAACCGAGATAAAATGGAATTAGTAACCAAGTATAAGCCCATCATCGACAGGGCAATTCAAGCCATTCATGAACGCACTTTTTTTGCTCAGTACCCTGAGCACCCATCACCGGCTATTTATGGCGAGGAAGCAGACAAGAAAGGAAGAGAGAAATTTCAGGCTCAGGTAGGCAAGAAATTCGAAGAGCTTCTTCAGGGAGAATCTTCAAAGTGGATAGGAGATGAGGAGTCGCCTTATTTGCAGGAGCCGTTGAAGATTAGCTACCCTTCCTATTCCGTGGAAGAGTTGTTGTCAAGAGCTGATAAGGCTTTCCATCAATGGAGAAAGGTAAAGGCAGATAAGCGAGCTGCTATTTTGGTGGAGTCGCTGGAGCGAGTAAAAGAACGCTTCTTCGAGATTGCCTATGCCACCATGCACACTACGGGTCAGGGCTATATGATGGCCTTTCAGGCCTCGGGCCCACACGCGGCAGATAGAGCTTTGGAAGCACTTGCCATGGGCTATGAAGAACTGACCCGCTTCCCTGAAAAAACGGTTTGGGACAAACCAATGGGTAAATACAATCTGACATTGAATAAAGAGTGGCGCGCCATTCCTAAAGGAGTTGGCGTGGTGATTGGTTGCTCTACCTTCCCCACCTGGAACTCAGTGCCGGGCATGTATGCCAGCCTGGTTACAGGCAATCCTGTAATCATTAAACCGCACCCGGGAGCAGTGCTGCCCATTGCCATTTTTGTGGCCGAAGTGCAGAAAGTATTGCAGGAAGAAGGGCTTGATCCTAACATTTGCCAATTGGGTGTGGATAGCTTCTCGAACATGATCACCAAGGAGCTGGTGGAAGACCCACGCGTGAAGATCATTGACTACACCGGCAACTCCACTTTTGGCAATTACCTGGAAGGTCTAAAAGATAAATTTGTGTTCACCGAAAAAACAGGAGTGAACTCGGCCATTATCGATTCGGCTGAAGATATTGACAAGGTAATTGGCAACCTGGCCTTTTCGCTTTCGCTTTACTCGGGCCAGATGTGTACAGCGCCCCAAAACTTTTACATTCCTGCTTCAGGAATTAAAACAGCCAATGGCACGGTAAGCTTTGATGAATTTGCTAAAAAATTTGCCGACAATGTACAGGGCTTAATCGATAACCCAAAGGCAGGACCTTTTGTGCTGGGTGCCATCCAAAACAAGAACACCTGCGACCGTGTGGATCAGGTAGAGAACAGTAAGCACAAAGTGGTTCTTTCTTCAGGCGTGATCGAAAACCCGATGTTCAAGAATGCACGTATTGCCACACCGGTAGTGCTGGAAGTGGATGCCACACAAAAAGAAGACTTCAGCCAGGAGCTGTTCGGCCCTATTGCTTTGCTGATCAAAACAAAAGACACGGCCCAATCGGTAGCACTTGCTAAGGAAATGGCCCTGAAGCATGGCGCCATTAGCTGTGGAGCATACACCACCGATCCGGAAACCAGGGAAATGATTGCAGATGAAATGTCGCTGGCCGCTACGCCTGTGTCGTTTAACCTTACGGGTGGTATTTATGTAAACCAGCATGCGGGATTCTCCGATTTCCACGTAACGGGAGGCAACCCAGCGGGCAATGCGTCCTTTACCAATCCGGAGTACGTGATCAAACGATTTACCTGGGTAGGATTTAGAGAACCTGTTTAATATTTCGTATGAAAAAGTGGTTGTTCATTGGTTGTTTATTAGTGCTAAGGCATTGGGCGCTGGCACAGCCTTTGGAAACCACGGTGCAACGCGGGCATACACGCTCCATCAATTCACTGGCGTTTAGCCCTGATGGCAGGCTGCTGGTCTCTGCCAGCGATGACCACACCGTTAAGTTATGGGAGGTGGTCACCGGAAGGGAACTGCGCACTTTCAATGGGCATAAGGCTCAGATAAACAAGGTGCTCTTTCATCCCAATGGCGAGTGGATTGTCTCTGCCTCCAGCGATCATGACATTAAAGTTTGGGAAGTTGCCACAGGCAAGCTGCTGAAAACCTACACCATTCCTGAGTACACCATCATGTCTCTGGCCATGGACCCAACGGGCAACTATCTGGCAGCGGGCAGCTATGGCGATTCCGTGTATGTCTTCAACACCAAAGCAGACTCCATACTCTATGGATTGAAAGGCGACCGTAGCCTGCCCAATTATGTAGATATTGATGCACAGGGCAAGTATTTAATTATTGGGCATGACAACCGCAGGGCTACCCTGCACGACCTCAAAACCGGGAATCTGATGTACGAGTACAAGGAAGAAGGCGGCTATTGCGGTGGATGCCCAACCCAGGTACGTTTTGTGGGCAGTAAGGTAACTACGTCCAGCCATTACAAAGGCAGCGGGTTGCGCATACGCGACCTGACCGGGAAAACCTCACAGCTTTTTACCGATCGCATGGAGGAGAACACTCTGGCCATTAACTTCTCACCTGACAACAAGCGTATGGTAACTGCGGATGAAGACTCCGTAGTGGTGTGGGAGGCGAATACAGGCAAGTTTCTGTTCTCATTAAACCCAAAGGCGCAAGATATAAAACCTCTGTACGGACTGAATACGCTCAACCAGCGAGAGGAACGCTACACCGACCAGTTTACGGATGCAGTTTTCAGCCCCGATGGCAACTATATTGCCACGGCCGACAACACCAACTTCATTATTTTGTGGGATGCCAAAACCGGCCAACGTATTTCCACCTTTTACGGCTACCTCACCCAGCCCGGAAAGGACGAGCTGGACTTTGACCCTAATTCGTACTGGGAGTGGTACAGCCACGAGCTTATTTCCATTAAAAACAAGATTGTACTTGCTCCTGATGGCATCCATGCGTTCCGGTCGGACAGGGGCAAAACGGTGAAGCGCTGGGATCTGCTTACCGGCAAGGTGGACCAGCTCTACTCCGGCCACGAAGAGGCTGTGGTTTCGTTTACCCTAAACCAGGCAGGTGACAAGCTGCTCACTGCCGGGGGCGACCGCACCGCCAAATTGTGGGAGGTAAGCACGGGCAAACTACTCAAAACCTTTAAGGGACACCGCGACCTTATTTATGATGTGGCTTTTAGCCACGATCAAACCCGTTTGCTCACTGCCTGCCGCGATGGCTGGGTGTTTATCTGGGAGGTGGAATCCGGGGAGCTGGTGAGCCGCATCCATTTGGATACCGACCCCAAACTGTTCACCCCTGTGTATGTGGCACGGTTCAGTCCCAACGACCTCTACGTGTTTACCGGGGTGTCGGATGGAATTTTGAAGCTCTGGGAAATTGATACGGGCCGCGAAGTGAGGGAGTTGATCGGTCATACCGACCTGATCACCGATATTGAGTTTTCTCTGGATGAAAGAACGGTTATTTCCACTTCCCGCGACCACACCATTCGGTACTGGGATCTGCTTACGGGCATGCAACTGAAGAAACTAACCAATTCCAGCGAGGCGGTGTACGATGCTACATTCGATGAGGGTGGACAAAACATGCTTACCAGTGGAGCCGACCGAGTGCTGCGCCTCTATTCGGCCGAAGGCCGCCTGATGCGTACCTTTACCGGCCACAAGAGCGCCATTACCTCGGTGCACTTCTCGCCCGACAAACGGTTCATTATTTCTGGTAGTATTGACGGGGTGGTGAAGGTGTGGAACCTGGAATCAGGAGAGGAGGTGCTCACCTACTTTACGCTGGATGCCAACGACTGGCTTACCACCAACACCACGGGTAACTTCTTTGGTACCGATGGGGCCAGCAAGCAGGTGTTCTTTGTGCAGGGCACCCAGTCGTTTGAGCTGGACCGCTTCTTTAAGAACTACTACAACCCCAACCTGCTCAAGGAAGCCTTTGGCGATGCCAAACCAGCAGGGAGGAACGACCTGCTCGAACAGCTCAAAGAAAACCCCACACCCGATGTGGCCATTCAAACCCCGGAAAACGAATCGATGGCCAAACAGCCCGAGGTGGATGTGCTGGTAAAAGCCACCAACACCGGGGGCGGACTCAAAACCCTCAAGCTGTTGCAGAACGGAAAAGTGGTGGAAGTGAAGGAGGGCGACCTGCTGGCCAAGGTGCCCGAAGGCAAATCGCTGATACAAAAATTTAAAGTACACCTGCTGCCCGGCCGTAACACCCTCGAGGCCATTGCCTCTAATAGGAACGATATTGAATCGCGGCCCGATGCCGTGGATGTGCTCTACAACCTGGAGAAGGAGGAAACCACCTGCTTTGTGCTGAGCATTGGCATAAACCACTACGAAAACCCGGCCCTGAACCTGAACTACGCGCAAAGCGATGCCAAAGCATTTACGGACGAGGTACGCAGGTC
>JAGQYI010000002.1 GCA_020436165.1 Cyclobacteriaceae bacterium
AATTATGAACAAGAAAGTAGTACTGGCCTTTAGTGGCGGACTTGATACTTCGTATTGTGTTAAATACTTAGAAAACGAACTCAAACTTGAGGTGCATGCCGTGCTGGTGAATACCGGGGGGTTTACTAATGCAGAACTGGAAACTGTTGGTCAGAAGGCGCTCGGTTTGGGTGTTGCTTCTTTTAAGGTACTGCATGAAGTTGAAACGTATTATTCAAACGTGATCAAATACCTTATTTTCGGGAATGTACTTAAAAACAACACGTATCCACTTTCTGTAAGTGCAGAGCGAACCGTTCAAGCTGTAGCTATTGCCAACTATGCCAAGAAAGTTGGTGCTTCTTATGTAGCACATGGAAGTACCGGTGCCGGAAACGACCAGGTTCGTTTCGATCTGGTATTTCAAACGCTCGCCCCGGAGTTAAAGATTCTTACACCTATTCGTGATCTACAGCTTTCACGCGAATCGGAAATTGAATATTTGAAATCGTATGGTGTTGAGGCTTCATGGGAAAAAGCAAAGTATTCCATCAACAAAGGGCTTTGGGGCACCAGTGTAGGAGGGGTGGAAACACTAACATCAAACAAAGCTCTTCCGGAAGAAGCCTGGCCTTCGCAAGTACAAAAAACAGATGGACAATCTGTTTCCATTGAATTTAAAAATGGCGAGCTATCTGGCCTGAATGGTAAAACCATGGAGCCAACCGAGGTGATTGTTGCTTTGAATGAATTGGGAGGGCAATACGGTATTGGTCGCGACATCCATGTGGGCGATACCATTATCGGTATCAAAGGCCGTGTTGGCTTTGAGGCTGCCGGAGCCATGATGAGCATAAAAGCACACCATGCCCTGGAAAAGCACACGCTCACCAAATGGCAATTGTACTGGAAAGAACAATTGGGCAACTGGTACGGTATGATGCTGCACGAAGCACTTTACCTCGACCCTGTAATGCGCAACATTGAATCCTTCTTGCAGGACACCCAAAAGCACGTTACTGGCTCAGTTAAACTCACGCTAAACCCATACCGATTTAGCGTAGATGGTATTGAAAGCAAGTACGATATGATGGACAATGCCTTTGGCGCCTATGGCGAAATGAACAAAGCATGGAGCGGTGAAGATGTAAAAGGCTTTACGAAGATTTTAGCGAACCAACTTCTTTTGTTTAACCAGAAAGCAAACCAATCATGATCAAAGTAGGAATCGTAGGAGGAGCAGGCTACACAGCTGGAGAGTTAATTCGCATTTTGGTGAATCATCCTGAAGTGAAGTTGATCAGCATTGCCAGCACATCCAACACAGGGCAACTGGTTAGCAGCATCCATCAGGATTTGTTAGGCTTAGACCTGAAATTTGATGAGCAACCGAACCTCGAAGTGGACGTGTTGTTTTTGTGCATGGGCCACGGAAAGTCGAAGGAGTTTCTTAATAAACATACAATTCCTGCTACAACCAAGCTCATTGACCTAAGCAACGATTTCCGTTTGCAAGCAGATCAAAAACAAGGAGACAGAAAGTTTATCTACGGCTTGCCGGAGGTAAACAAAGTTGCCATTCAAAAAGCAAGCAATATAGCCAACCCCGGTTGTTTTGCTACGGCTATACAGGAAGCACTGCTACCCATGGCAGCCAATGGCTGGCTCGAAAACGAAGTGCACATTCATGCGCTTACCGGCTCTACAGGAGCGGGGCAATCGCTATCAGCAACCACCCATTTTACCTGGCGCCACGACAATGTAAGTGTGTACAAAGCTTTTACCCATCAGCATTTGGGTGAAATAGGTGAAACCGTTGTTCGGTTGCAGCCAGGGTTCAAGGAAGAGCTTTCCTTTATTCCCCTCCGAGGCAATTTTACGCGCGGCATTTTTGCAACGCTCTATACCAAAACTTCCAAATCGATTGAGGAGATAAAGTCGGCTTACAAAAAATACTTTGAAGAACAAACCTTTGTATTTATATCTGATGAGCCCATTCACTTGAAACAAGTGGTAAACACAAACAATGTGTTGCTCCACCTGGAGAAAATAAGTGACAAGCTGTTGATCACCAGCATTATTGATAACCTGGTAAAAGGCGCTTCCGGACAAGCCGTTCAAAATATGAACCTCATGTTTGGGCTAGACGAAACCACAGGGCTAAAACTTAAAGCAACCATTTTTTAATCATGGAACTAGCAAACAAAAACATCACTATTATCGGAACCGGCAACCTTGGGCTGGCCATTACCAATGGACTTTTGTCTTCAGGATTGCTGGAGAAAAATAAGCTCACCATTACCCGCAGAAAAACGGAAGGCATTGAACATTTTTCTACACAAGGCATTGCCGTAACCAACGATAACGCCAAAGCGGTAGAAAACGCTGACATCGTTTTATTAGCCGTACAGCCGGGACAATTGAAAGATGTGGTGGCCGAAACACAAGGAGTGTTGCAAAACAAATTGGTGGTTTCTACGCTTACGGGTGTCACTCTGAACCAGCTTCAGGCTGCGCTTGATTCTTCAAACGCTATTGTCCGCGCCATGCCCAACACAGCCCTGGCTGTTAAGCAATCTATGACCTGCATAAGCACATTGGCTTCCAAAGAGGATACCGCTTTGGTGCAATCCATTTTCTCTGTGCTTGGAGAGTCGGTTGTGATCGAAGACGAGCTGATGCAAGCTGCTACCGTTTTGGGGGCCAGTGGCATCGCATTTTGGCTACGTCTTATCCGGGCCACCACACAAGGAGGTATTCAGTTAGGCTTTGATGCGCCTGATGCACAAAAAATTGCTGTGCAAACATGCCTTGGAGCAGCCAGCTTGCTGCAGCAAAACAATGGTGCGCATCCAGAATCGGAAATAGATAAAGTGACCACCCCAAAAGGGTGCACCATAGCCGGCCTCAACGAAATGGAGCACAAGGGCCTTAGCTCAGCTTTGATCCAGGGGCTGGTGGCTTCTTTTGAAAAAATCAATGAAATATGACATAACTACAAAACACAAGTACAATGAAACCTTTTGATGTTTATCCACTCCAATCTGTAACGCCTGTAAAAGCTGAAGGATGCTATGTTTGGGACAAAGACGGAACCCGCTACCTCGATCTATACGGAGGCCATGCGGTAATTTCCATTGGTCATGCCCATCCGGAATACACCAATGCCATAGCGCAGCAAGCAGCCACTATGGGGTTCTACTCCAACTCTGTGCACAATCCGGTGCAGGAGGAGTTCGCCAAAAGGTTGGGAGAGGTATCTGGATATCCTGATTACCAATTGTTTCTTGTGAACTCCGGTGCAGAGGCTATTGAAAATGCGCTAAAGTTAGCTTCATTTCATACCGGGAAAAAACATATCATTTCAATAAAAAAAGGATTTCACGGGCGTACTTCACTGGCCGTTGCAGTCACAGACAACCCTAAAATAAGCGCACCTGTTAATAGGGTGCACCCAACTTCTTTTGTTGAAATGGAAGATATTAGTGCGCTTGAAACAGTGTTGAAAACAAAGGATGTTGCGGCTGTGGTGATTGAAGGAATTCAGGGCATTGCTGGTATTTATGAACCCTCCGTTGAGTTTCTTCAATCCACAGAAAAGCTTTGCAAAAAGTACGATGCTCTTTTGGTGCTGGATGAAATCCAATCAGGTTATGGACGCACAGGCAAATTCTTTGCGCACCAGTACGCTGGCATTAGACCGGACCTTATTACGGTGGCCAAAGGCATGGGCAATGGTTTCCCTATTGGAGGTGTTTTAATACACCCTTCCATTAAGCCATCCTTTGGGTTGCTTGGAACAACCTTTGGTGGTACACATCTTGGATGTGCTGCCGGACTTTCGGTTATTAATGTGCTGGAATCGGAACACCTAATGGACAATGCTTCCTCAACGGGAAGTTTTCTGATCAAAGAGCTAAAAAAACTCGCAATTAAAGAAGTACGTGGCAGGGGCTTAATGATAGGAATTGAGTTTGGTTTTTCAATTAAAGAATTACGCAAAATTCTTTTGGAGGAATTTCATGTGTTTACAGGAACTTCGTCAAATCCAAACACTCTGCGAATCTTACCTCCACTTTCACTGAGTATAGAACAGGCAACCTATTTTGTGGATTCACTTAAATC
Source organism: Cyclobacteriaceae bacterium (assembly GCA_020436165.1). Lineage (GTDB taxonomy): Bacteria > Bacteroidota > Bacteroidia > Cytophagales > Cyclobacteriaceae > JAKISE01. The sequence continues at coordinate 4,105 of JAGQYI010000002.1, forward strand.
CTCTATTCAAAAGCTAAAAGAGAATGAAACAGTTTCTGTCCATAAATGATGTACCCGACCCGTCCGGGCTTGTTCAGGAAGCGCTGGCATTGAAAGCCGACCCCTTTGCTTTTTCCCACCTGGGAAAACACAAAACACTAGGTCTGGTTTTCCTAAACCCCAGCTTGCGAACTCGTATGAGCACACAGCGTGCCGCCCAAAACCTGGGAATGGATGTGATGGTGCTGAATATGGACAAAGACGGATGGCAATTAGAATTTGAAGATGGGGCAATTATGAATGGCTCCAGCCAGGAGCATATTAAAGAAGCGGCCGCTGTTATTTCTCAATACTGTGATGTTATTGGCATCCGCACGTTTCCTTCGCTCCAAAACCGCGAAGAAGATTATATCGAAAAAATCCTTGGCAGCTTTGTTAAATATGCTACGGTACCCGTACTTTCTCTTGAAAGTGCCACTTTACACCCGTTGCAATCGCTGGCCGATTGGCTAACCATTGAAGAGCATAAAAAAAGAGAAGTACCCAAAGTGGTTCTTTCGTGGGCGCCCCATCCACGCGCCTTGCCACAGGCAGTACCCAATTCGTTTGTACAGTGGCTAAAGGCCGCGCCAGTTGAACTGGTAATTACGCACCCGGAAGGATATGAGCTTTCAAATGAATTCACTGTAGGAGTCCCTGTTGAATACGATCAGAACAAAGCGCTTGTCGGTGCTGACTTTGTGTATGCTAAAAACTGGTCTTCCTATAATGACTATGGCAAAATATTGTCAACTGATTCCTCATGGATGATCACGGAAAAGAAAATGGCATTAACCAACCAGGGGGCTTTTATGCATTGCTTACCGGTACGCAGAAATGTGATTGTTGCCGATCAAGTGCTGGATGGGCCAAACTCGTTGGTTATCCAACAAGCCGAAAACCGTACCTATGCCGCCCAGGCAGTTCTTAAAAGACTTTTGGAAAAATGAAAAAGCTAGAGGTAATAAAAATTGGAGGCAAGGTAATTGACCAACCGGAACAGCTCGGCAAAGTCCTGAATGCTTTTTCAAAAATCCGGGGTCCAAAGATCCTTATTCATGGTGGCGGTTCCAAAGCATCCGAAATGGAGCGGACCCTAGGCTTAACGCCAAAAATGGTAGATGGCAGACGCGTAACCAGTAGCGAAGCACTCGAAGTGGTAACCATGGTGTATGCCGGGCTCATCAATAAAACGATCGTTGCTCAGCTTCAGTCGTTTGGGTGCAATGCACTTGGCCTTTCCGGCCCTGACGGCAATAGCATTCTCGCTTCTAAACGACCTGTGAATCCCATTGACTTTGGTTTTGTTGGAGATGTTAAGCAGGTCAATGCTACCTTTGTTGAAACACTTCTTCAGTCAGGTATCACTCCGGTTTTTTCAGCCATCACACACGATGGCAAAGGCCAGTTGCTCAATACCAATGCGGATACAATGGCCTCTGTTATTGCCAGTGCTTTCGCATTAATTTATGAAGTGCACCTTACACTTGCTTTTGAGAAAGAAGGGGTGCTGGATGATTCAGGGAATGTGATTGATAAGATAGACAAAAATTATTTCCATACATTAGTTAAAAATGGGACAATAAAGGAAGGAATGATCCCAAAGTTGACCAATGCATTTAATGCCCTTACCAATGGAGTGAAAAAAGTAAAACTTACCTCTTCTGAAAATATATCAAACACAAATCAGGTATTTACGAACGTAACTTTGAGCTAATGAATATCCTATCCCAAAAAGCCGTTGAGCTACTAAGAAAATTAATCGCTACTCCTTCTTTATCCAAGGAAGAGGACAAAACAGCTTTCCTTCTGTTTGATTTCTTAGTCGAGGAAGGTGCACAGCCCAACCGCTTTTTGAACAATGTGTGGGCGGTAAATAAGCATTTTGATCCCGCCAAAGAAACCCTGATGCTCAATTCGCACCACGATACGGTGAAACCCAACAATGGATATACCCGGCCACCTTTTGAACCACAGGTAGAAGATGGTAAGCTATACGGCTTGGGAAGCAATGATGCCGGAGGTCCTTTGGTGAGTTTGATTGCCACATTTCTTCATTTTTATAATGAACCCAGTCTTAGCCATAATCTGCTGCTTGTTTGTTCTTCTGAGGAGGAAATTTCAGGTAAAAACGGCCTTGCTGCCGTTATCCACGAAGTGCCTTTGCCTGCTGTATCGATTGTGGGTGAACCCACATTAATGGACATGGCCATTGCCGAAAAAGGGTTGATGGTACTGGAGTGCACTGCTCATGGCAAGGCCGGCCATGCTGCGCGCGATGAAGGCGAGAACGCCATTTACAAGGCAATTAAAGATATTGATTGGTTTCGCACGTTTCAGTTCCCCAAAATCTCAGAAACCTTGGGCCCTGTTAAAATGACCGCAACCATTATTCAGGCAGGCTCTCAGCACAATGTAGTGCCCGACCAGTGTGCCTTTACAGTAGATGTGCGCACTACCGATAAGTACTCCAATGAAGAAACTTTGGAAATAATCAAGCAACATGTTCAGTCCGAAATCAATCCTCGATCACTCCGGCTCAATCCGTCTTCAATAGATGAAAACCACCCACTCGTACAAGCGGGTAAAAAGATGGGCATGAAAACCTATGGCTCACCCACACTTTCAGATCAATCGTTGATAGATATTCCTTCGCTAAAAATGGGGCCTGGTGATTCAGCCCGTTCGCATACGCCTGATGAATTTATTTATATAAACGAAATTGAAGAAGGAATCGAGAAATACATTCTGTTATTGAACCATTTCCTTAAACCTTAATCACTATGAAACTCTGGAATAAAGGATATACCATTGAAAATGCCGTTGAGAAATTTACGGTTGGTAACGACCGTGTGCTTGACCTTGAAATAGCCAAATACGACATGATCGCCAGTAATGCGCATGCCAACATGTTGGCCGAAATTGGTGTTCTCACTAAAGAAGAAAGTGTGGCTTTAGCCCGTGAACTGGACAAACTAATGGCAATGGTAGAAAATGGAACCTTCACCATCGAAGATTCATTTGAAGATGTCCATTCCAAAATAGAGTACGAACTCACTCAAAAGTTAGGGGACACCGGCAAGAAGATTCATACCGGGCGGTCGCGAAACGACCAAGTGTTGGTGGCGTTGCACCTCTACCTGAGAGACCAGATCAAAGCGTTTAAGCGTGATGTCCAAAAGCTTTTTGATAAGCTTATTGAACTAAGTGAGGAACACAAAATTGTGCTTATTCCGGGTTATACGCACATGCAAGTGGCCATGCCATCCTCTGTTGGCTTGTGGTTGGGGGGCTATGCAGAGCTGTTGGTAGACGACCTCCATTTACTGAATGCGGCCTATAAAATTGCCAACCAAAACCCGTTGGGTTCCGGAGCAGGGTACGGGTCTTCTATCCCTCTTAATCGTACTCAAACCACCAAAGAAATGGGGTTGGCAACGCTCAAGTACAATTCCATTGCGGCTCAACTAAGTCGTGGCAAACTTGAAAAATCGATTAGCTATGCCATGGCATCTGTAGCAGGTACACTCGCACGTCTAGCCATGGATGTTACCTTGTACATGAATGAAAATCATAAATTTATTTCTTTTCCCAAAGAGTTAACGACCGGTTCCAGCATTATGCCCCATAAAAAGAACCCGGATGTGTTTGAGTTGGTGCGTGCCAAATGCAATAAAATTCAGGCGCTACCCACTGAGCTTACGCTTATTACCAACAACCTGCCTACTGGCTACCACCGCGATTACCAATTGCTCAAAGACTCGCTTTTTCCTGCCATCGCATCGTTAACCGACTGCCTCGACATTACTGAATTTATGTTTCAGCATCTGGAAGTAAATGCTTCTGTAATTGACCAGCCCAAGTACGACATGCTGTTTAGCGTGGAAAATGTAAATGCATTGGTAAATGAGGGCGTTCCTTTCCGGGAGGCCTATCAGCGGGTGGGCAACGAAATTGAGGCGGACACTTTTGAACCCTTGCGCAATCCGGTACATACGCATGAGGGCAGCATTGGCAATTTGTGCAACAAGGAGATACAGGAAAAGTTCGAAAAGGCTTTTAAAGAAGTTTGACCTGCATTTAAACTGTCCAAAGTCATGGTTTTTATTCATGTTGAACCATACTTTTATGGCTTCAACTTTCAAACGCAAAAAAATGAAAACGCTATTTACTTTTTTAACTTCCATTGTCTTTTTAATTAGTGCGCAAGCACAGACTTTAAACCCCTACATTTTAGGAGCATCCTCTTCAAAATCGGTGGCTGAATTAACCCCCGAAGTAAGCAAAGCACTGGCAGACCATCAGTTAAAAGTGGTTGGCTCGTATGTACCTGCTTCCGACAATAACCGAATGGTGCTGGTGGTTACCCATCCTTCGCTGGAAAAAGCAGTAAGCCAGATCGGGAGCCTTACCGGTTTTGCTGCCACATTGCGCGTGGGCATTACCCGCGAAGGCGATGTAACAAACGTTACCTACACCAACCCTGTTTATTGGGGCAACGCTTATTTCAGAGATGACTTCTCAAAAGTAAAATCCGACTACGATGCGGTTGCTGCATCCTTTACTGCCGCCATGAAATCACTTGATGGATACAAAGGCACACCCTTTGGCTCTAAAAAAGGTATTGATGCAGACGACCTGCACGATTACCATTACATGATGGCCATGCCCTATTTTGACGATACCGAAACCATTGGTGAGTTCGGCTCCTATGCAGAGGCGGTAGCCAAAATAGATGCCAATCTTAAAAAAGGCGTGCCCAATGCCAAGTTGGTGTATAAGGTAGAAATACCCGGCAAAGAACTGGCGCTTTATGGCATTGCCCTTTCAGGAGAAAACGGTGAATCCAAATTCCTTCCAAAGATCGACATTTCATCTCCAAAGCATACGGCCTTTTTGCCCTACGAAATTCTGGTGATGGGCAAAGAAGTGCACATTTTGCATGGCCGTTATCGCATTGCACTTTCTTTTCCTGACCTTACCATGGGCACCTTTACCAAAATCATGTCAACACCAGGCGATATCGAGGAAATGATGGAAAAAGTGGTTGAATAGCATGCAAACCTACATTGCCATACTCCGCGGCATTAACGTTAGCGGACAAAAATTAATTAAAATGGACAAATTAAGGGAAGCGCTGGCTTCCCTTGGTTTTTCTAACCTGGCCACCTACATCCAAAGTGGCAATGTGGTGTTTCAGGCTGCGAATGAAGATAACCTGACCCTCGCTCAAAAAATTCATAACCGGATTGAAAAAATATTTGGGTTTGACGTGCCTGTATTAGTGCGCTCTTTAGATGAATGGCAGCAGGTTGTAGACAACTTTCCTTTTGAAGGCATTGAAGAAATGAACCGATTGCTGGTAACTTTTCTGGAAGAAAAGCCTGCATATATTCCCAAAGAAGAAATTGATACGCTTAAAGCCTCCAAAGATGAAGTGGTATATGGCGAGCAAGAAGTTTACCTCTACGTACCTGATGGGTACGGCAACTCCAAACTGGACAACAACACCCTTGAGCGTAAGCTAAAAGTGAGAGCCACTACCCGTAATTGGAAAACCACATTGACACTGTTGGAAATGGTGAATGAATTGAAATGAATAAAACAACTAAAACATTTTTGCTTTTAATTTTAACTATTTTAACCCAACAAACTTTTGACCGTTTGTTTGGTGACTACTTCATAGTTGGCGCTTCTCCAATATTTTTATTCGGTATAATATGGAATTTTTATAATGGTGAAAATCTCTACTCCCATTTTACAAATAAGAATGACTTTAATTTGGCGAAATTTAAAATGCTTAGCTTTTTATCAATTGCTTGGCTTTTCCTCTATATAATATTTCTCAATATTTACGCCTACCCTCTTGAACGTACTGATCCTGTCGAAAGGATGTTCTTCTATCAAATTAGTGCTGTCTCACTTGTTTTGCCTCTTTATTCGCTTTATTATAATGTGAGGTTTGTAGCTACCTTATTATCTGGTCAGAACAAACAAATTTCTAAACTAAACATTGTTTCTTCTATTATATTTTTCCCAATAGGTATTATTTGGCTTCAGCCTAAAATTAAAGATGTGTTACAAAATTAATCCGAATAAAGATTATAGATAATGGACCTAAATGTAAGATCAACCTGTCAAGGCGGGTAATGACATTTCCTATTGTCAATACCCAATCAACACAAAGGGTGCCCAGTAATACGGTTCGCCATATTTGTCATCCGTAATCATTTTGCGCTTGGCATTGGCTAATGCCAGCGAGTATTCCTGCCCGCTCAGTAAATTGTTGTAAAAGTCGATCATTAACTGGCTGGTAGAGGCATCTGATACACTCCAAAGTGAAACCACCATGTTGCGCGCACCTGAGTAAATGATGGCCCTTGTTAGCCCAATAATACCTTCTCCTTTGGAGAGTTTGCCCAATCCGGTTTCGCAGGCAGAAAGCACCACCAAATCTGCATTGAACTTCAGGTTGTAAATCTCACCGGTATAGAGGCTTCCGTTGGAACCATCTTTAGTGGTTAGGCATATTTGGGAGCGCTCCGGGTGCAGCTCATCTACAATGCCATGCGTTGCAAAATGAATGATATTGCTTTGGGCCACTTGCGGTGACATCACGGCCGATTTGGAAGCATTCGCTTCCAGAAACAAATTGGCCTGGTCTTTATCCTTTTCAAACAGGCCACCAATTTCCTCCACTTCTTGTTTGGTGCCCGGTAAATAGGCCAAACCTAATCCGCTAAAATCAACAGGGGCAAACAAAGATATTTGCTCGTCTTTGCTTATCGCCTCATTTTTCTGCATAAGGCTAGCTGCATACAAATAAGATACCGAGTATTTTTTGATTAAGAACGATTTAGCATCTTCCTTATCAGTTAGAAGCGCTTCCAGCGGTACGGTTGAAATCCTACCCGAAGGCACCACGATAATTTGTTTGGTTTCTGCGGGCAGCTTATTCAACCCCAACTGGTAAAACAGTTTGGAACCCACTTCCTGAGAGGTCTCCTCTGCTTTATAGTACAATGCGTTTCGATAACCTGTAATGTTCTTGTCAAAACCCTCATCAACCGGTAGGTTTTCCACTTTTAACCCTTTTGCGTCAATGAAAAAAGCATATAATCGTTTTGCATTATCGCCCAAAAAATAACTTACCATGGTAGCTCCTTGAGGCAATTTTTGCTGAATATCTGAAATAGAAGGCGTTTTGATATCGTATTTAAGTGCATAGTAATCCGGATAATTGGCTTCCAGCGTCTTTTTCAGTTTATCATATTGCTCTGACCAGCTAAACAAATCGGCCGTGAGTTGCTTGCGTTGAGATTCATTGGATGTTTCTGCCAGTTTCTGTTCGAGATAAGCTATTTCAGATTTGATCTCCTTTTCCTTGCTTAGCATTTCATCGGGTATACCGGCAAAGCTCTGCGCATTAGCATCAGCAATAGCCTCCAGCAATACAGCCGATTTACTCTTTTCGGCAAAGTAAAACGCACGTTGCTGATAAGGAATTTTCTTCCACTTAACTCCGGCCATTTCAAGACTCACGCGAATGGCAGATTCATATACATCCGATGCCGTATTTCCCAGCGCAATTTTGTCTGCTTCACTTGTCCTGAATTGCCTGATCTTATCTATAACCATATCGGCAATACCCAGCAGTTCATAGGCCTGGTTCAAGTCCTTTATTTTCAGGCTGTAATTTGTATGCAGATCCTCATAGGCTCTTGCTTCCTGGAGCAAGCTTATAAGGTAAATGTCGGCATTAAAATATCCATCCACAGGTGGAAGTTCATACGCCAGGGTAGCTGTGTAGCTTTCCTGGTTTGCTTCTATAGCTGACTGGTAGCTGTCAATCGCTTCAGGATATTTTTCCTCCGCCAGATAAGTGCTTCCAATCAGGTTGTACGTTGTGGCAATTTCAGGATGCCGTTCACCATAATTGCTTTGATAAATAGAAAGCGCCTTTTGGCCGTAGTCGCTGGCAAAGCGATAATCTTTGGTAACCAGAAACACGGAGGCCAGACTCGAGTAGACAAAGGCTACAGAAGTGGAATTCTCGCCAAACTCCTTTTTACGAATATCAAGCGCATTGTTCAGGTTCTGAAGTGCCTCGTGATAATTCTTCAGGTTCCTGTAAGCCAATCCGATATTCACATAGGCAGTAGCTATCTTGTCCTTCAATCCCATTTTTTCATATAAAGCCAGGGCCTTTTTGTAGTAATCCAGAGCCAGATCGGGCTGAAGGCTACTATATACAAGGCCAATGTTATTTAAGGAAGCCGCCACTTCCTGGGGATCGTTCAATGTCTCTCTTTTTTGCAGCGCAATTTGATGGTATTGAAGTGCCTGAGAGCTTTTACCTTGAGACCACAAGGCTACCGCAATATTATTATAGGTCTGTGCCAATAACCTATTGTCCTTTGACCTTTCTTTTTCAAGTTTGTCTTTGGCTCTCTCGAAGTATGAAATTGCTTTTTCGCTGTTCCCTTTTGTCAGCCATACCTCGCCCATCAGGTTGTAATACGAGGGCTCGGTACTTTGCATGGCTTCCAGCATTTCCAACGCTTTATTTTCATCACCGCTGTCCATTAAGCTCTTTGCCTCTTTCAATGTATTCTGAGCAAACGATACATTAAAGCCGGCAGCCATAAGTATCAATATACATAGTATCTTTTTAAGCTTCATAATCATCAGAACCTAAACAAATATCCAATTGTCATAACAGAATGGCGTGTCAGTCCATCAGGGTTTACTTCCCTGTCGGTTAATTTCTTTCCGTAAGAAACCTTAACTGCACTGTTAATATTTATGTTGTAGTTAAAGCCTGCCAAAAAGGTAATGGCCCAGCCGGTGGTGCCGGCCACCTTATAGTATCCATTTACCGCTTCTATCCGGTCCTTATTGACCCTACATATTGCCAAAAGACCCGCATTAAAACTGTACCTGGTAAAACGGAAGTTTCTCTCTGCACGAAACATAATATCTGTTCCTCTCTTTAACCTTGTGGCCAGGGGATAGCTTCTTACGTAATCTTCGCTTGGATAAATTGGTACCCATTCGCTTTGTCTAAATGTATTGTCGTTGGCCGAGAGTGCCATTTGAATACCTGTTGCAAACAACCATTTGGAGGAAAGTAAGGAGGCTCCAGCCACCAGATCATAACTCCCCAAACTGGTTTGGTAATACATGGGTAAAACCAGGCCTTCGGAGCCTTCTATTTTTTTGCCATTCGAGGTGAGGTCCGATTTATTGCTGGGTATCTTTCCTCCTACAGTGGCGCTAAAATCGAAATTGTCTGTGTCAATGAGCCTTTTGGTTAAACTAAGCGAAATATCTCCCAATCCTGCAGTGTTCGAAAAGCTACCGGAAACCATTTGATAGGGGAGTTTTAACTGAAACGTCATGTTTTCTCCTATACCAACAGTAGCATCTATTCCCAAAACACGCACAATAGGTGAAAGGGTGGTTTTACCCTGATAATAGCTTACTTCAACAGATCTGAGTTTAAGCTCTACCTTCTTATTGTACGCTTGGTCGGGCTTCATAGCACCCATAGTACAAAAGCCTGCATCACTACACCCTTGTCCGTATAGCTGATGGAAAAAGGTGGAAAGTAAAATGCCTGCTATAATCGATTTGCTATTTTTCATTTGGTTCGATTAAAGTGAAAACCAGATAACTACACCGCAAATCTTTCAAGTAAAACTGACGTTGGGGTGTTTGTTAAGCTAGTTCAGCAAATAATAAAGATATGAAATATTGATTCAAATACATCGGGCATAAAATTGACTTCAAAGAATTTAAGTCTATTCCCTCCTTGGAATCTCCTTTCTTTTCTCCACTCTTTCTCTTGAAACACCTTTATTTTCAAAGGTTGAATAAGAATAATGAGTAAAGTTCAACACCAATGAAAAATAAAGTGCAGTTGTTATTTCATTAAGTTCAGGAGTATTGGCCCATTTGTGGTTTACCTCAATTTCAATTCCAAGGTAATTCTGTTCTGAAAACTTCTTTCTCAAGTAAGTGGTAAATCCATCATCGGCCCCTTTGTACGGCTCGTTCAGTTTGACGGATTTATCAGGAAGTTTTTTCTCCAGTTCATTTTTCCAGTAGTTGCAAAAAATGTTTTCGGTAGTCCTGGCCTCATCAAATAACAAACCTACATCAACACTTCTCTCCACACCATTCCATTCAGGAACAAACGTGTGCACCGATACGTGTAGTACTCTTTGTTGTTTACTTATTTTTCGAATATACCGTTCAACCTTGTTTCGGTATGAGTAGTAATATTCTTTCAGAATCTCCTCTTTTTCATTGTTACTGAGACGATTGGTTCGATCTGAATATATCTCAGGGTTAAAAACAGATCGGTTACAATCAACCAATAATCTGCTGATTCTTGTTTGAAATAATTTGGCATTTAATTCTGTCGAAAGCTTTTGTGCTATTTGAAGAGCTCCAATATCCCAGCCCCTATGAGATTCAAGCTGATCCTCACAACCTGTAAAATGTGATGCATACTGAGAAGGGATAAGATTACCTCCGTGTTCGCAGGTTATAATAATATGGAATGGTCGCATTTTTCAAAAAGGTGGTTTTCAGACAGGTTATCACTAAGCTCTCGATAAATGAGTTTTAGATTGTTGTGGGTATATACTGTGTTGGCAACATCAAGAATACGCTGGGCAAGCGGCCCCTTGGATAAAATTATTTCTAACGAGGGAGCCCAGTAAGCCATAGCTTCCGGAAAGTGCTCTTGTGTCAGCACAAAAAGATGTTTCCAAATGTCGCCAGCCGTAGCGCTATCCGCCTGCATACCAAGCGTACTTAAAAACTCATTGCTATCGATTACCGCCAAAGGGCCTTCCTTTATGGTTTTTTGAAGCATTTCGTTTAGCGTTGCAGCACTCCAGCTTTGCTGAATATGATAAGAAGCGGTTGTTTCTTTTACCAATAACTTAATGGCATGAATTACCAAACTTGCTATTGCCAGGTCCGCCTTTGGGCATTCCTGAATATCGATAAGGCGAATTTCTATTGATCCCCTGTCGAAACGAGCAATTATTCCTCTCGAGTTTACCCAAATCGGATTCAGCACATTTTCCGTATCGTATGGCCTAATATCTTCCTGAATCCGCTCATATATTTGTTTTCTGTATTGCCTTTTTGAGTAAACACGTTCAGGTATTACCTTGCCCACAATGCTGCCAATCTTTCTCTGATTGTTTTGGTAGTAGATAAGGCGCTTATCCAAAACCCCTGTAAACTCTCCATTAATAATAGGCGAGCTTGCAGATAAAGCCGGAAGCAAAGGAAGCAGCAATCTTGCTGCTGCATGAAGCTTCGCAAACTCCTCATCATCGTAAAAAGGAAGGTTGATATGCGTGCTTTGCAGGTTCGACCATCCATGCCCCTCACAATTAAAAATCCTGTTGTAGGTTTCGTATACTTCTGAATTACCATGTGGCCACAAAAAGGTTTCTTTGTGTGGATTCATCCACGGATGTGCAGCTGTTGGCATAAGCCGGGCATTAAATTTTTTAAGCAAATTATTGATCTGCTCAACATTGGCCTGAAAATCCTTATTTAACTGCTCAAGGTCATTGGTTGGGCTGGTACACTTTAACTCCACCACATGAAGAACCAGCTCATTAGACCAGGTGACTGCTCCATTTACGTATTCATCCACATAGTCTCCTGCGGCTTCCTTCAAAAGCTCATCTGCTATTGGTTTTACGTCCAATGTGTCCTTGTCTACAATCATATACTCCAGTTCTATTCCGTATCCCTGGAACAGGTGCATGCGCGATTGCTTTTCCATTTCTATTAGTTCTTTAAGACCTTTTGCATTAAGTAATTCATAACGGCATCGTATAAACTGGTTTTTTCTATTTTGTCCTCAATTCCTGAGTCGATGCTTGGATTATCGTTTATTTCTATGATATAGAACTTACCCTTTACCTCTTTGATATCAACCCCATAGAGGCCCTCGCCAATTAGTTTTGTGGCTTTAATGGCCAATTGAAGCATGGCTTTGGGCGCCTCTGCAACCGATATGGTTTCGCTTCTTCCAAACCGTGAGGTGCTTTTCGATTTCCAGTTCACAATTTGCCAGTGGTTTTGAGCCATAAAATACTTGCACACATAAAGGGGCTTGCCTCCCAGCACACCAACCCGCCAGTCAAAAGGTGTGGGCATAAATTCCTGAGCTATAAGCAAATCGGTTTCCTGAAAATATTCTTTTAAGCTTTCCTGAAGTTCGGCAGGGTTATTCACCTTTTTCACCCCTTTTGAAAAGGCTCCGTCAGGCTTTTTTAATACATAAGGAAATTGAAGTTCCTCAAGCTTTTTTTGAGAGCCGTTCTTTTGCACGATTACCGACTTTGGTGCAGGCACCTTATTGGTCTCCAAAAGTTCCTTCAGATATACTTTATTGGTACATTTTAGAATTGAATTGGGGTCGTCAATTACTGCTATTCGTTCGTATTCTGCCTTACGTGCAAATCGGAAAGAGTGATGGTTTACATTGGTTGTTTCCCGAATAAAAAGTGCATCGTACTGGGTTATCCGGCCTATATCAGTTTTGGTGATAAATTCTGCATTAAACCCGGCACGATCTGCCGCTTTAAGAAATTTTTGCAATGCTTTCGCATCAGATGGAGGTACCGTATCCTCCGGGTTCACCAGAATTGCCAGATCGTACAACTTACGTTTGTAATTTTTCCTAACCATCTTTTTCCCAGACAAAAACAATTGCAGGGCATGATTAAGATCTTCCTTATCCTCTTCTTTCAGGTCTTTAAGGTTAAGGGGTTTAAGCGACTGTAAAATCCACTTGTCCTTTTTAAGAAAGCTGACCTTTTGAATTGGCATTTGAAAAAGGTTGAAGAGAAGAAGCCCTATTCTTGACAAAGCAATATCTTGGGTAATACCGAAATAGATAGTGAATTCACATTTTTCAATTACGCCCGCTTTTTCAAGATTATCCTGTATAAGATTATCAAAATCCTGGGCGTCTTCCCTTGCCAGGTTAGGCAATTTAAAATCCATTAAAGTGGAAGTTACGGGCAAGCATTTATGGCCTCGTGCCTCAGCCAGCAACGAAATATAATAACCCTCGCTTTGGTACTGATAGCTCTTGCAAAGGTTAATAACCTTTACATTCCATTGATTGGCATATTCGTCTGAATTAATGTATTCCGAGGGCGAAATCACTTCTACGCTTTCCGCATCAATGGCCCACTCGGTGGGGTTTTCTGTTACAATTAAACGTTGCATTCTACTTTGGTTGTATTATTAACAGATTGGCATCATAGGTTACAATTCCTAAAAGGATTGCGTTAATTACGCGTTGAATATCCACAGAGTAATACTGTATGGTTTCCTTAATGGGGTTCGGGTTAAGCGGGTCTGCAATAAGCACCTTTCGCTCTTTTTCATCGTACCCTCTTATTACCACAAAATGGCCCACCGGCTCTCCTTTTGTATCATGATATGTATTGGTCTTAGGAATTTCTCTCGCACTTTGATACAAATAGGTTGCACTTAAACCCGTCAAAATCGGAGTGTTTTTACTTAGTATTTTCTTTAACAGTCCCGGGCGAAGTTCTTCAAGCACTATTTCGCCACCAGAAGAGAGAAACTGGGTGTATGCCTTAGTTGCCTGCTTAAATTTTTTTGTGTGTTTAAAAGAAAGCTGCTCCTTAAGTTTGGAAATGAGGTCTGTTTGGGACTGGAACCAGGTTGGATCGAATACCTGGAGATTATATGTATAAATGGTTGCCGAATAGCCTCTTTTGAGCGCATGATTGCCCAACATTACAGCCAATGTACCGCCCCCCTTCACCTGCTTTACTTGTCTTATTACATCATGTAGCTCCTGGTGATCATCATAAAAATCGTACAAGGCCTGTAAACAGGTTGGGCCACAGCTTTCATCTGTTGGCTGAGCTAAAATATTTATTCGTTTTCCATCCGCTACGAAATGTTCCATATCCATTTTTGATTTTCTATATGACGTGGGTTTGCCAAAAAGTCACTTACCTTGGTAGTAAAATGAGCGCACCAGAAAGTACGTTAAGCAACGAAGAATTAATTTCCCTGCTTCAGGAGGGAAACCATCGCTATTTTTCTGAATTTACAAACCGTTTTGAAAAGTACATTTTTGAAAAATGCAGAAGCTATGTAAAAAGCAAGGATATTGCTGAAGATCTCTGCCAGGAAGTTCTTATTAAGGTATTTCTCCAACTCCCCGGGTTCAGGCATGAAGCCAAATTTTCCACCTGGCTCTTTATTATCATCCACAACACCTGTGTGGATTATCTAAGGAAATCCAAAAAGAAAGTTCATGTTGTGCTTACTGAAAAACTAGTTGATGAATTAACGAACATGGTTGATTATGATGAAGAGCTTCCCGAGGCAAAATCAATTGAGATTCTTGATTCACTTCTTGACGAACTATCGCATGAAGAAAAGCTGATACTATTACTTAAATACAAGGAAAAACATCACATAAAAGATATCCAACTCTCGCTGGGGCTTTCTGAAAGTGCTGTAAAAATGAGGCTGCTCAGGGCCAAAGAAAAGTTGAACAAAATGTATGCGCAAAGGCTAAAAGACAGGCACTAGCTACCATATTTTGCTTATAAAGGTATCCAGCACTTCAATAACGATAAGTATAATAATGATCCATTCAAGTTTGCTGCTTTCCCGATGGTCGTTGTAAGAAATAAAAATAGTCAGGTTGTCCTCCATTATTTTAATTGTGCTTCCAATGGCCCGGTAACGCTGGTTTAGTTCAAAATGGTTTATTAGACCTTTGTGTAATTTATCCAGGTATTCATCCTCCCAAGCCATTTCAGGAATGTCAAGAATGTAAAGGTTTTGAGCAATGTTGTTTTTTGTTTCCAGGGTTTCTCCTATAAACTTAAGCGCTCTCTTTTTGCTAAGGTTTATTCGGCCTTTGGCTCTCATAAAGCCTGTGTGCGATTTTATGGTTCCTAACAGTTTCTGAGTTACACTGTCGTAATAATCCAGTGTAACCGACTGTGCCAGGTTCAACATAATCGTCTTGTTTACATCGTGGTCAAACCTGCCTATTGAAATTTCGTCAAACCCAATAATCATTGGTCCGTTTTCAATAAAATGCACTTTAAGGGAATCCTGCAAGGGCTCCTTTTCCCAGGTAGTTCCAAACCCTGATAGATCTTTAAGATAATCTTCTATTTCTTCGTCTTTAAAGTTGGAGAACACCACCACGCCATAGCTAACCAAATAAATAAACCGGGTAGTATCAAACTGATAATAGAGTTCCTGAGAAGTAAATGACTTTAATCCTTCACTATTTGCTTGCCTGAATGCCTTCAGGTCGAGATGGTTGGAAACATAACAAGCTTTATAAAACAGTTCCATTCAATACACAATATATAATTCCTTACGTTGGACGGGTGCAAAGTTAAAAGTCACTAAGATTCATCGCCAAATTTTTATGGGTTGGTCGATAAATATGCAGTGTCTGTCGAGTCTTTCTGTCTTAATATTCCTTTACCCCGTTACTTTACACAAAACAAATTAAGAAACATAAACAAATTCAAAATGAAACAGTTAACAAAAATCTCCGCACTACTTATTTTATTAGGTGGGTTTGCAACAACCCTTTGGGCACAGCCTGCAGGGGATGGTCCACAAAAAAGGATGAAGCAAAACAGTCAGGTTGAAAAACCTATTATGAAAATTCCAGACTTGACAGATGCACAGAAGGAAAAAATTGAGGACATTCAGTTAAACACTATGAAGCAAGTTCAACCTATGAAAAACCAGTTAATGGAAAAAAAGGCACACCTAAGAACGCTAACAACGGCTGAAAAAGTTAATATGAGTGCAATAAATAGCCAAATTGATGAAATAGCACAATTAGAAGCCTCTATTCAAAAACTTCAGGCTGCGAGCCATCAAGGTGTCCGCAATCTACTTACAGACGAACAACGAATCGTGTTCGATGCTCAAAGTGGACGCAGAATGGGAGGCCATGGCCCCGGATTTGGCCCTGGAGAAGGTAAAGGACAAGGACATGGTTCCGGAAAATGCGGAAACGGCCCTTCCAACAAATAGATTAGTATAACCAATTAACAATAAGCCTCCGAAATGATAGTTGTTCGGAGGCTTATTATTATCCTTGAAAAACAATTAAGACCTGTGAAATTACTTATATACATACATCTGCTTATTTTAGGTTTAGTAGCATGTGCTCCCAACGGCTCTACAGAAAAGGACTGTTCACTTGATAACTCCATTAGCAGCGAACGGCTGATTGACTCAGAAACACTTTCGTTAACAAGTCAGTTTTCTGAAACAATTGTGGGAGACAAGCGTGTTTTTACAACGAACAATATTCCTAATCATAAAGTAGCACCATTTCCCAATGCATCTAACCCCAATACCATCAAGGCAATAAATGAAACTCTAAGTATTGACTATACCCCTTCAATTGCCAGCCAGCTGACCTCACTGCAAAGTGACTTTGGCCCTTTATATGAATTCGGTATTGCCTTAAATGGAGTGCATTTCGATCCGGTTGCCGCAGAGCCCTGGCCGCATACTTCCCTTAACGACCCCAATGTTAATTGGGACTGGAACCTGGAGGCAACAACCAATAATCTTGGCTTGGATATTAGCAATGCGCATGTGCAACCAAGCGGTAAGTACCATTATCATGGGGTACCTTCCGACTATATAGAGACTCTTAAAGCCACAGGAAATGAAATGGTGCAGGTCGGTTGGGCAGCAGACGGTTTTCCTGTGTACTATAAATATGGGTATGCCGATGCAAATGATCCGGCAAGCAGTATTATTGAGCTAAGCCCCAGTTATCAGCTAAAAACCGGCAGCCGACCCGGAGATGGTATTACGGCACCGTGTGGTGAATACAGTGGTAAATACGTGAACGACTTTGAGTATGTAGAAGGTCTTGGTCAATTGGACGAAGCTAACGGAAGGATTGGTGTTACTCCGGAATTTCCCAACGGAACGTATTATTATGTTTTGACGGACGATTTTCCTGGTATTCCCCGTTACCTGGTAGGCACACCATCCAATGACTTCAAACTGATGCCCTAGAGCTATTATGAAGCTAACAAAGAAACAAACAACCAATACTGCCATTCATATACTTCTGTGGGTGGCTGTCTTTTTGTTTCCCTTCTTATTCAAGCCACAAGATGTCACTTTTCAGCCCCATCAACTGGTCGGTATCTACTTAAACCTTGTATTCACGCTTATTATTTTTTATCTCTCCTATAGTGTAATCATCCCTCTTTTATTCTACCGTAAGAAAATAATCCTCACTGTATTACTTGTTGTATTTGCCTCATTGTTGGGAAGCTTACTGTTGAGTGAAGCCAGAGAGTCGGTGCATGACTACTATTTTCAGAAGGGGCCTGCAAGCGAAATTTTAAATGCAAGGGGTAGGAGATCAATAACAAAACGGGCCTTCCTTCACCCTCAACGACCTTTTTTTGATACCTTTTTCTTTTATTTATTGGTTTCAGGCGCGGCCCTTTCGGTACGGGCTACCCAACGTTGGATGCAAGAAGAACACGATCGAAAAGCCCTTGAGGCCGATAAGGCCTCTCTTGAATTAGCTTGGCTTAAAAATCAGGTAAGCCCTCACTTTTTCTTCAACACGCTCAACAATATCTACTCACTTATTGAGTCAAACCCTGAGTTTGCTCAAAAAGCCGTGCACATGTTGTCCAAACTTATGCGGTATCTTCTTTATGAGTCTAATGCAACATCCATAGCCGTATCAAAAGAGATCGTTTTCATAGAAAACTATATTGGCCTGATGAAGCTGAAACTGACAGAAAATGTTCATGTGAGCTTTAACTACCCCAAAATTACAGATGAATCCAAGTTGCCTCCCTTGCTATTTAATCCATTGATAGAAAATGCCTTTAAATATGGAATTAGCTACGAAAAGGAAAGTTTTATTCAGATTTCAATGGATTTAAAAGATGATCGAATACTGTTTTCTGTTGAAAATAGTATTGCCGGTAATACACAACAGCAGGAACATTCAGGCATTGGCCTTAAAAATCTCGAACACCGGTTAGGGTTACTCTATGGCTCCGATTATTCGTTACACGTCAACAAAACTTCTGATATTTTTGCTGTAGCCCTTAACGTGCCTTTATATGAAAGTTAAGTGTATTGCTATTGACGATGAACCTTTGGCGCTTGAGCAAATGGAGCGTTATATAAACCAAACCCCATTTCTTGAGGCGTTAGGAGCATTCCCGTCTGCCCTTAAAGCATTAGAAAAAAAGGAAATGTCAGAAGCTCAGCTCATTTATCTTGACATCAACATGCCCGATCTTAACGGACTCGAATTCTCAAAGTATGTTTCGGGCAATAAAAAAATGATTTTTACTACTGCTTACGAACAATATGCACTGGAAGGCTTCAAGGTGGATGCCCTTGATTATCTTCTCAAGCCATTTAGCTACGATGAGTTTCTTAAGGCTTCACTTAAAGCAAAAGAATACTTTGAATTGATAGAAAAAGCTACAGCTTCCAGGCCTGCTGCTGATCATATATTCGTAAAATCCGATTACCAGTCTATTAGAATCAATTTTGATGAGATATTGTATATTGAAAGCATGAAGGATTATGTGAAAATTTTCCTGAAAGGAAAACATAAACCAATATTTACACTCATGAGAATATCTACAATGAATAATAAATTACCCTCAACACATTTCATGCGCGTACACCGGTCGTATATCGTTGCTCTGAGCAAAATAGAAAGTGTTGAAAGGTCCGGACTTGTTATTAATAACACGCATATTCCCATTGGGGAAAGTTATAAACAACAATTTACCGATTACATAAATAATGGATAGCTTGATTCAATTTAAACACCACTCTTTATATTTATAAAGCATTTTTTAAGGAACAAAACCATGAAGCTAAAAGCTATTTTTTTAACGGTTTTGGTTGGCTTTTCTTTTCAACCCGGGTACTCCCAATTCAATAAATTGACTTCAAGTCAGCCCCAGGGTGGTGCGGCTTTCGGATATGACATAAGCCAGGATGGCAATTACCTTATTGTGGGAGCTAAGGATGAGGTGGTAAATAACGTGAGAAGTGGGGCTGCCTATATTTATCATTTTGAAAGTGGCGATTGGGTTGAGCAGGCATATTTGCTGCCGGACACGGCAAATGATAATGAGTTCTTTGGTATTAGTGTTGCACTCTCCGGAGATTTTGCTATGGTAGGAGCCAATGGGAACGATGAAATTGGGACCAATAGCGGAATCGCTTATGTTTACAAACGCAGCGGAGACTCCTGGTCTTTATACCAATCCCTTACACCGGAATCATTAAAATCGTTTGATGAGTTTGGTATAAGTATTGACATCTCAAATAATGTGGCTGTAGTCGGGGCCTACAGCGATGCCACCAATGGACTGTTTGCCGGTGCTGCCTATGTTTTCGAATACACTAATTCACAATGGGTTGAAACTGCCAAACTTTTACCCGCTGAAGTGGAATCGGAAGACAAGTTTGGAAGAAGTGTGGATACTGATGGTAAGCGAATTATCGTTTGTCGTGTACTTGGAGATGAGCAAGGAGCCGATAGTGGCGTTGCCTATATTTTTTCAAAAGATGATGCTGGCAATTGGCAACAGGAAGCCAAACTATTAGCCCCTGATGGTGAAGCCAATGATCGGTTTGGCAGAAGCGTGGGTATTGCAAATGAGTATGCTGCTGTTGGTGCAGTGCTGGATGACGACAATGGAAACAATAGTGGTTCTGCTTACATTTTTAGAAAAACTTCCGAAGGCTGGGTGTTTCAGGACAAAGTAATTCCTTCTGATGGGGAAGCTGAAGACTTTTTTGGTTATGCACTTGCCTTTAGTCCGGGCTATTTGCTTGTTGGTGCATTAAACAAGGATGGTTCAAGCTCTAATACAGGTGCTGCTTACCTTTTTAGCCAAAACGGGAGTTCCTGGAGCGAACTTCAAAAGTTTAGTGCGCCCGAGGAAACCGAACTCGCCAATTTTGGGGAATCCGTAGATATAAATGAAAAATGGATAACAATTGGTGCCCCCTACTGGAGTGAAAACGATGAAGCCATTGGTTCTGTATTTCTTCAGCAAGCGCCCGTTCCTTTGGGTTTCCCTCCATCTGTAGAAAATGAGTTTTCCCTATTCCCCAACCCATCAAAAGGGGTCGTTCATATCCTTACCAATCCTTCACAAAAAACTCCGTTTACCATTGAAGTGTACAATGCAACAGGGAAACTTGTTCTAAAGGATGTTTTTTACAAAATGAGTCCACAGTTTACTATAGACGCGCTTTCAAGGGGAATCTACTTTGTGGTACTAGGTTCATCTGAACAAAAGACACAGAAGAAGCTTTTGATTGATTAGTACGCTTTCTACTTTTTAACAGGTTTAGGTCTTGGAGCCTTTTTGTTTATGGCAATTGTATACGCTTTCATGTAGTGCTCAATAAGATTATGCCAGTCAAAAGATTCCGCAAGATCCTCTGCTTTGTTGCGCTGGGTTATTCTATACCTTCTCGATTCCTTAACAAACGAAAACATCATTTGTGCAAGGTCTTCAATAATTGCCTTTTCCTTTCTTCCGTCCCTGTTGAGCACTGAAACTCCCTGATCAAAACTGGTGTTCATATTACGTTTAACATAGTCTCCGAATCCACTCAAATCGGAGGTTATTGTTGGCACACCGCTCGCAATGCTCTCCAATGGAGTATACCCCCATGGCTCATAATAACTAGGGAAAACACCTAAATGACATCCACGAACGAATTCTCCGTAATCTATACCAAATAGAGGATTGGTGGAAGAAATAAAGTCAGGATGATATACAATTTTTACCTTATCTTCCGGGCTGTTGATAAGTTTGTTTTCCCTCAGGTAAACAAGTACCTCATCGTTGTGCTGATCGTGTAAATTATGGGTTACGATAATCGGCCACTTGTCCGTTTTCCATGCCTGGATGGTTCTCCTGTATCTTAAACGCCAGTAATCATCTACCATTTCATTCAGATCCGGCAATATGTAGCTTTTATCAGAACTTGCGGCTTTTAAAAACAATCGTTCACCAACCTGACTCTGAATGGCTTCGGTGTTATGTCTTAGCTCTTCCATTAATGCATGAGACTGCAAAACCACCGGGTTAATAGACCATGTGGGTCGTTTGGTCACCAAAAACATTACCACAGTCATTTTAGAGTTGGCCTCTTTCATGAGCTCATTCAGCCTGTTTAATGCCTTTAAAGTGGTATCATACCCCTTATTGTGGTATTCATACCTGCCAGAAGTATAGAAATAGAGCGTTTTATCGAGGTCGAATGAGTAGCTGCTAAAGAAATGCCCTACCACAAACTTGTTTATTTCATCTTTGAAGTCCTGATGCAATATCTGTACTTCATGATAGGCGACAAACCTCTTAATGTTAAGACCGTTAGGAACAATATGGTCTGGCTTTTTGCCCAATAAGGCAACGCACTCTCTACCTGTTACCTCACTTACCGTGGTAAATGTATCCGCCTCCTTTGCACAAGCTCGTTCAATTGCAACAAGCGGCTGAATGCCAAAGTGTTGTGCTTTTTCTTTCCAATCATACGTTTTAAGGTTTTCATAAAACATAGGATCGTTCATAGCCAGATACCTGCCCAAAATAGTGGCATGTGTGGTAAAGACGGTTTTAACGGGTATTTTCTTTTTTCGAATATCAAGAATAGGAAGTGCAGCCATCCACTCATGAAAATGACTTATTAGGGTTCGTTTTTCTCGTTTGTTCTCTTCAGCAACCAGCTCGATAAAAATCGAGATAAGCTTTCCAAGTGCAATTACCTGGCTTAATAAATCATCATCCGGGTTTTCGGGAATGCCATGTTCCAGAAACAATTGTTTGCTGTTTTCCCTTCTCTCGTCCAGTTCCTTTTCTATACCAAAAAGCACCACTTTGGGACGACCTGTTACCAACCATGTTCCATAAAACACATCGTGTCCTGCCTGGCGCATGCGTTCCACTGATCTCGCAATTAAGTCTGTTCCGTCTTCTATGGGGTCCAACTCTGCGTGACGATCCGGATGAAGGGCGGGCCCTATGAGGCAGTAATTATCTTGAAAGATACTTTTTACGGCAGGTATTTTTGATCGTATTACAGTATAAATACCGCCTACCTGATTGCAAACCTCCCATGCAACTTCGAGCAGGAGTGTTCGGGAGGGATTTATCTCCTTAGCTTGTGAGGCCGTAGATTTTCCTTTGGTTGTTGGCATAATTGAATCTTATACTAAAAATATAGCATAAGTTTCTAATTTATAGCCTTAATTAAGCTTAATTGTTTATTAATTCCCGATTTGCCAAATGTAATCCCTAATCCACTTCCTCATAATCCACATAATCTCCCCCTCTAAACTCTTTTCGTTCTTTACTTTGCTTGGGAACATTATCGATATGCAAATCGCCATCTCTGGTCTGCCTTCTTTGCTGCTGATTGGTGTATGGATTTTGATTACGGGCAGTCATTCCTCCTCCAAGCAAAAGCCTAATCACAAATCCTATTGATCTGAAGAAAAAATACAGTAATACCAGTATGGCAATTATTTTTAGCATTTTCTATTTACTTAGGTAGAGATTTCTTTCAGAGTAAATATTAAGGAAATAATCATCCATTAAATCATCAATAAAATAAATTGCCTCTCCAGTTGACTTCATTTCCGGCCCTAATGTTTTGTTCACATTTGGAAACTTGTTGAAAGAGAATACAGGTTCTTTAATTGCATACCCCTGTTTAGTGGGTTTAAACTCTATGTCTTTCAACTTTAATTTACCCAGCATTATTTTAGTTGCATAGTTTACATATGCTTCATCGTATGCCTTGCAAATAAAAGGAACCGTTCGCGAAGCACGAGGATTTGCCTCAATTATGTATACTTTATCGTCTTTGATAGCAAACTGAATATTTATTAAACCAACCGTTTTTAATGCCAGGGCTATTCGCTTGGTATAGGTTTCCATTTGCTGTATAACAAAATCGCCCAGATTGTAGGGGGGAAGAACCGCATACGAATCGCCAGAATGGATTCCGGCCGGTTCAATGTGCTGCATTATGCCAATTATGTATACATCTTCTCCATCACAAATGGCATCGGCTTCTGCCTCAATGGCTCCGTCAAGGAAATGATCTAAAAGCACTTTGTTGCCTGGTATCTTTTCCATTATATCAACAATGTGTTCTTCCAGCTCTTTCTCATTTATTACAATTTTCATGCTCTGCCCTCCCAAAACGTATGAGGGTCGAACTAGCAAGGGAAAATTAAGGTTTTTGGAAAGCTCTAGTGCGGTATCCGCGTCTTCGGCTACGCCAAACTCAGGATAAGGTATGTCATTCTCCTTTAAAAGTCTCGAAAAACTACCCCTATCCTCGGCTAAATCAAGCGCTTCAAAGGAAGTTCCAATAATAGGCACTCCATATTTATCTAGTTTTTCTGCAAGCTTAAGAGCAGTTTGACCACCAAACTGAACGATTACCCCTTCCGGTTTTTCACGTTCAATAATCTCATAGATATGTTCCCAGAAAACAGGTTCAAAATACAGTTTATCGGCAACGTCAAAGTCTGTTGAAACCGTTTCAGGGTTGCAATTGATCATAATGGTTTCGTAACCACTTTCCTTTGCTGCCAACACACCATGCACACAGGAGTAATCAAACTCAATTCCCTGACCTATTCGGTTGGGCCCTGAACCTAAAACAATGATCTTTTTCTTTTTGCTTACCACCGACTCGTTTTCCTCGTCAAAAGTAGAATAGTAATAGGGGGTCTGAGCTTCAAACTCTGCTGCACAGGTATCTACCATTTTGTATACCCTGTTGACGCCTAACTCTTTGCGTTTATTGTATACCTGAGACTCAAGACACCTTAATAAGTGCCCCAACTGCCTGTCGGCATATCCCTTTTCTTTAGCCGTTCGTAGCAAATCAACCGGAATGGTTTCAAGGGTATACTTTTCAATTTCCTTTTCCAAAAGGATTAATTCTTCTATTTGGATAAGGAACCACTTATCAATTTTGGTTAGCTTGTGAATCGTTGATAATGAAATCCCTAGTTTAAAAGCATCATAAATATGGAAAAGCCGGTTCCAGCTGGGGTGCTCCAAACTCTCAAGGATCTTTTTCTGATCCTTAAGCTCATGGCCATCAGCCCCCAATCCATTGCGATTAATCTCTAAAGACTGTGCTGCTTTTTGAAGTGCCTCCTGGAAGTTCCTTCCAATACCCATAACTTCACCTACGGATTTCATCTGCAGACCAAGGTGTCTGTCGGAACCCTCAAACTTGTCAAAATTCCAGCGAGGTATTTTCACAACCACATAATCAAGGGCCGGCTCGAAAAATGCTGAGGTTGTTTTTGTTATTTGGTTTTCCAGCTCATCCAGATTATACCCGATGGCAAGCTTTGCTGCAACCTTGGCAATTGGATATCCGGTGGCTTTAGAAGCAAGGGCAGAAGAGCGAGACACTCTGGGGTTGATCTCAATTCCAATTACAAAGTTGTCTTCGGGGTTAACCGCAAACTGAACGTTACAGCCTCCTGCAAACTGACCAATTCCATTCATCATCCTCTTTGCAAGATCACGGAGTTCCTGATACACGGTATCTGGAAGGGTCATTGCCGGGGCCACAGTTATGGAATCTCCTGTGTGCACACCCATAGGATCAAAGTTTTCAATGGAACAGATTATGATAATATTGCCCGCATTGTCACGCAGCAATTCCACTTCGTATTCTTTCCAACCCAATATACTTTGTTCTATAAGTACTTCATGAATAGGAGATGCATGAAGACCATGGGAAAGTGCATTTTCAAATTCTTCGGGCGAGTTAACAAAACCACCACCGGTACCTCCCAGTGTGTAAGAGGGACGAATTACTAATGGGAAGCCTACTCTCTGAGCTATTTCCTTACCTTGCAAAAAGGAGGTTGCTGTTTCCCCCTCGCAGACATTTACTCCCAACTCCAGCATTTTCTTGCGGAATCGCTCCCTGTCCTCTGTGGTTTCAATGGCATTTATATCTACTCCAATAATCTTTACATCAAAGATTTCCCAAATTCCGGCTTTCTGGCAATCAATCGCCAAATTGAGTGCTGTCTGACCACCCATGGTTGGGAGAACAGCATCAATATCGTGCTTCTTTAGTATTTCTATGATCGACTTTTTGGTAAGCGGCATAAGGTACACATTGTCGGCCGTAACCTTGTCGGTCATAATAGTTGCAGGATTGGAGTTGATTAATGTTACCTCAATTCCTTCTTCCCTCAACGAACGTGCTGCTTGTGATCCTGAGTAGTCGAACTCGCAGGCCTGACCGATAACGATAGGTCCGCTTCCAATAATTAAAACTGATTTGATGCTGGTGTCTCTTGGCATGTGTTAACGAAAAAGTTTGATGTTCACCTTTGTGTAAATTAGCGCAAAGTTAGAAGATAAAGCTTAACCAGACTTAGCTCACACAAATAAAATTGGAAATTAAGCAAATTAAAAGGTGAACTTAATTCCCGGGCCTATCAAAAGGAACAAACTTTCGCTTTTAAATAAATAGCCAAACCCTGCGTAAATAGGAAAATTTACTTTGGATTCAGAGTGTAATGGCTGAAAGGATGCCAATGCAACTATCCCAATATCGCTTTCGGCATTGCTGCCTGTTATACTATTAATGGCGTTTAGCGCCATAAAACCAACACCTAAACGAAGCGGCTGTACCTTCTTAATTTGATTCTTTTTATAAAATGTGAAATTAGCCATAGAAGCAACACTGAGGCCTGTAAGCGAACCTATGCCGGGTTCACCAATATTTTTTGCCAGCAACCCTGCCGGAAAAGAAACCTCTATGTCTGCTGCAACATTCTCGCTTCTGTAGATCTCCGCCTTTTCCTTAAACCCGCTTCCGTTGTACTTTGTTTTATCGTGTTCAATGATAATCTCAATTTTTGACCAGGGCCTGAGATCATAGGTTTTGTTTACAAGCACATCGTTTAATCGGATGATTAACGCAGATTCATTATCATGGTTGTATCCCGAGTTTCTAATGGAGTTCTTGTCCGGTACTATCTTTACATCTTCTATCTCTCTTGTTTCAATCTGGCGGTTCTGCTTATCCCATAACCGAATCTCAATATTCAAAAACTGTGTTCCATACAATTCCTCCCCATCGATCTTATCGTTATGAAAACTGATGACAACATCCCCTATTTCGTTTTGATAAAGTGCAGGTTTAAAGAACGTTTCGCTTGTCATGGCATGCTCTCCGTCTCCATAATTAACCGTTACAAAGTCAAGTTTACGCGGCCGTTGGTATTCATTTACCAGCAACTCAAAACTTGTTGTGTTTTGATTAAGGCTAATTGGAATAGAGCGCTCTTTAATGTCGGCTGGAATTTTTAAAGTAAAGTAACGCACCTCATTGTTTTTGCGAACCGTATCAGGAATTGCTTTGTACTTGCCATCCATAAATGTGATTTCTGACCTATCGAGTCCGGTGCCTTGTATCTTAAGTTCTATTTCTTCGTTTGGGTAAACTGCTTTGTTTTCTGTCCACTCCTTACCCGGCCTAAGAATAGATACTTTTTCAATATAGGGTTTAGGTACTATATTAAAATTGGTAAAAAAACGGTTTCTATCTCCTTCTTTCAAATAAAGAAAGCCCTCTTCTTTTTGATGCAGCGAATATGTTCTCAGTGTAGCTATTACCCTGTTCTGATTCTCAACATAAGCCCGGGTGTACAATTCTCCGATCAACCTTCCACCAGGTGTTTCCTGATCTTCTATTCGATAAGTTTTATTCAACTGAATAAGCGGATTATAATCAAACCATACGGTAATCGGTTTTTCTCCGCGCGGTTCAAAGAAGTAGGTTTGCTCCGAAAAATTCAGGTAATTGAATTTTGAACGGACAACGCGCACATCTATGCCGAAATCGAAAAGCTTTGTTTCCACCACTCCGTCTTTATTCAGAAAAGGCCTGTTGGATGCCAATCCAATGGTTAGCATCTGGTTGCCTGTAGCATTTGGTTTTATTACCAAAAGTGGCTTTTTGTCTCCTTTTACAATCTTATACTCCAGGATGCCTTCTGTTTTTTTATACTCATCGTATTTTAAAAAATAGGCATCGTCAATAGGCAACGGGAGACGCACCTCCTGTCCGTTAAAAACCTCAATTTGAGGATTTAGTTCTTCCAACTTTGGAAAAATATAAGGGTAAAGCTTTCTCTCTTCTGTATGGGTTGTTTCAGGAGTTTCTAAACGAAACACTAATTTGGGAAAGCTGACAGTAAAAATGCTGGTGAATTTTAAGATGGCCACATATTTATTGTTCCCTACCTTAAGAACGGAGTCCTTCAATTCATAGCCAGGTGTAGGCACCAAACTAAATTTTGTGATGTTTGCTTCAGGTTTGGTAACTACCGTAAGCTGTACTTCCTGATCCGGAGATTCCAATACAAAATAGAGATTGCTGCCTCTGAATTCGGGTGGAAGTGGTTTTGATATATAATCTGCGCTGTCCGTTGAGATCGTCACACTCTCAATCATTTCCTGGGCAAGGGTGGCGCCTCCTAAAAGCAAGAAAAAAGCAGTTGCTAATAACCTTGGCATTAGATAATACTGTTAGGTTGAGCTTTTATTTTATTCTGCAAAGTTACTATTCAGGTAGGGTATTCAAAACCAGAGTTGTATTAGATTATGCAACCATAGTTTAGGCCTATGAAACCAATTAAAACAGAGGGTGTTCTTAAAAGCAACATACCTCACCACGAACTTCACTTTAGTGTATTTGCTGAGCCATCAGCCCGTGAAAGCTACCAAAGACTATTTGAAATTGCCAAATTAAACTTTCAGTCGGTAGAAAGCCCCGATGAACTTTCAAAGCTTTTGTGGGAAAAAGCATAAAGATTTTGATCTTTTCATTTTCTTTCTAGAGTAAACCACTTCTTGGGTTTACTCTCTTTTTTGTCGAACCCGTTCCTTTTTACAGGAGACTATCCAGATAAAATTATCCGTCTTCGTAGCCTCAATTCGCATATTATCGTGTTGATTTATAGAGGGTTAACTTTATTGACTTCTTTTTGGCAAGCTCTTTGCAACTTCTTGGTTGAATCAAAAGTACAAAGCTATGAAATACGCATTTTTACTATTCGCATTTGCTTTAGGAAGCTGCCAGATCATATTTTATGATGATGACCCTTCTTATTGGGACGACCGTGACTTGATTGTTGGATTTTATAAAGTGGATGAATACAGCGAGACCACAGATGAGTATTTTAATTATGAAATTGACATTGTGAAATCGTGTTGCAACGATAACGAAGTACTGATCCGTAACTTTTACGATGTTGACCTCGAGGTATATGGTTATTTTAGCGGATACAAGCTTACCATTCCAAGGCAATACATTGGACGTTATGAAATAGAAGGAACCGGACGAATGGAAAACTCACACCTGAACATGTCGTATGTAGTGCGTAATCCTGACGTATATCCTGCTTCTGATTTTCTTTCAGCTACCGCCTGGAGGGTAACGTATTAGTTTGTTAAAAGCGTCTTTGGCGCTTTTTTATTTTTGCTCTTTAACTGATTTTTTTGAAAGCTCTTTAATCATTAAACTATTTAGGAACTTGTTTTCAGCCAATACTATTTCTACTTCTAAATAGGCAATTGCATTTAGACACCCAATTAAATTATTGTTTTCAAAAAACAAATCTCTGAATGTTTTGTCCTTTTGGTTTGGGTCATTTGAGAACTCTTTAAAATCTTTTGCATCGTTGGCTATGTAATAAAAATTTGGATTATAGGTTTTTATAAATTCAGGAACTCTATTTATATTCTCTTTGAGCTGACTTCCTTCTTTAGAATTGAATATATAACTTGATACTAGCCTTACCTCATCTGGATTTAAAATACTACCTGTTTCCCAATCTCTTCCTCCACAAATAAATAGTAATGTGTCTTTCAAGTGTTGCGTATGTTTAAGCGTCTCATTAGTGATGTTCCTTATTTTCAATTCCTTTTCATAACCAAATTTACCTAATATATCAACTAAGGTGTCATTTTGACTTTTAATATCATTTGCTAACCCTTCGTTTGCTCTATAGCTAAATGTAAGCTGATTCTTCAATCTTTCTTTATCATCATTTGAACAGGAAAACATCACAAGAAAGATAAGAATGAATAGAGTTAATTGCTTTTTCATTGGTTTAATTTTTAATTTCAAAAACAACGTTTGTCTGATTGAGCTTTAGTTCGGGTTGCGCTTCAAAAACCCCATACACCCCTGCTCCCGAGCCTGTCATGCTGGCGTAAAGCGCTCCTTCTTTTATCAATTGGTTTTTAATGTCTTCGAGTTCCCGGTACTGTGCAAAAACAGATTGTTCAAAATCATTTTTTACCAGGCCCCGCCATTGGTCAACTGGCTTTTGTTCCAATGCTGATTTTAGGTCGATTTCCGGTTTTTGGGGCACAACACCTGCATACGCTTCAGCCGTAGAAACATGCACATCGGGCATAACCAATACCAGGTACATTCCTTTCAAAGAAACCTCAATAGGAGAAAATACATTGCCTGTTCCTTCTACAAATACCGGTTTGTTTTCAATAAAAAAAGGACAATCGCTGCCCAGTTTCCCGACCAGTTTTTCAAGTTCTTGATTGTCTATGTGCAGACTAAACTTCTCATTCAGCAACTTCAGCATAAAAGCTCCGTCTGCCGAGCCTCCACCCAAACCAGCCCCAATAGGTATGTGCTTATGCAAATGAATGGCAACAGGAGGCAGATCGTATCGTTCTTTTAAAAGAGTATATGCCTTTAGGCAAAGATTGTCTTCCGTATTTCCGGGTATGGAAATGCCAGAAGAAGTAAACGAGAGCTTGTTGCTCTCAATTACTTCCAATGCATCCGTTAACGGTATGGGGTAAAAGCAAGATTCTATGTTATGGTAGCCATCGGGCCGTTTTGCAATAATATCCAGTCCCAGATTTATTTTGGCATTAGGAAAAACTACCATGCCTGTCTCAGACCTACTTGTTAAATTGCTCTACAATTCTATCGGTTATGCCCGATGTAGAAAAGCCTCCATCATGCATCAGGTTTTGCATGGTTACTTTACGGGTAAAATCGGAGAACATAACTGCAATATAATTAGCACATTCTTCTGCGGTAGCATTTCCAAGCGGGCTCATTTTGTCTGCAAAATCAAGAAATACATCAAAACCACCCACACCACTACCGGCTGTTGTCATGGTGGGAGATTGTGAAATGGTATTTACACGTACGTGTTTCTTTTCGCCAAAACGGGCGCCATAGCTCCTGGCAATGGACTCGAGCATGGCTTTGGCTTGTGCCATATCCGAGTAATCGGGATAGGTGCGTTGTGCAGCAATGTAGGTTAACGCTATGATTGAGCCCCATTCGTTCATGGCATCCAGTTTTTCGGCTGTTTGCATAACTTTATGAAACGATATGGCCGACACGTCCATTGTTTTCAGCATCCAATCGTAGTTCAGATCACCATAATCTTTGCCTTTACGCACGTTTGGGCTCATTCCTATGGAATGAAGTATAAAATCCAGTTTACCTCCTAAAGTTTCCATTGATTTGCTTATGAGGTTCTCCAGGTCTTCCATAGATGTTGCGTCTGCAGGAATTACTTCGGCTCCACACTTTTCCGCCAATGCATTTATCTCTCCCATGCGCATAGCAATTGGTGCATTAGTTAACACAAACTCTCCGCCTTCTGCATGTATCACCTCAGCCGTTTTCCATGCAATGGAGCTTTCATTCAGCGCTCCGAAAATGATGCCTTTTTTGCCTTTTAATAGGTTATATGCCATATCTATTCACTTTATTTTTTCTTATAAACCTGCAAAACTAATTAAATTATTCCATCATGCGTGTTGCCTGAATAGGAAAGCTACCTTTCTCACCGGCATCGATCGTACCCACAAACTCATCTCCTTCAAATAGGCCTGTTATGGTTAAGGTCAAATTTGGCAGCTCCATAAAACCTGTCATTTTTCTATGAACAAAAACAAGATCTTTTACTTCAACCTCTTCATCACCATCCGTTGCTTTCATTACCACTTTTAGTCGTTTTTTAGGTTGCTCGGTTATTATCATATGCCCGTAACGGGTACCGTCCGGTGTGTTGGAAATCTCGTAATACCAGGTAGCTACGGGAGTCCAGTGGTTTAAAGAACTACAGGAAAAAACA
Source organism: Cyclobacteriaceae bacterium (assembly GCA_020436165.1). Lineage (GTDB taxonomy): Bacteria > Bacteroidota > Bacteroidia > Cytophagales > Cyclobacteriaceae > JAKISE01. The sequence continues at coordinate 35,423 of JAGQYI010000002.1, forward strand.
ATTGTTAAAAGAGCAAACAAAAGATGTCTCACATTCGGGTTCATGGTTGTACGAATATACTTCTCTTTATCCAAAAGAAGCTCCCAAATGACGCTTTTTAAGAATTACCCAAATTACAACGGGTGCCCCTAAAATTGATGTAACCACATTAATGGGTAACACGTGCTCACTGCCCGGCAACTGGGCAAGCACATCGCAGAGTAGAAGCACCAGGCTGCCTGTAAGAAAAACTGCGGGAATTAGTTTTTTATGATCGCTTGTTGAAAAAACTGCACGTGTGAGATGTGGGACCGCAATACCTATAAAAGCAATAGGGCCCGCATAGGCGGTAACCGCCCCTGCCAGCAAGCTGGTTACTAACAATATTCCATTGCGTAGCCGGTTAATATTTACGCCAAGGCTTTGAGCATAATTCTCTCCCAACAAAACTGCATTCAGTGGTTTAAATAATGCAAACGCTATTACCAGACCTGCGCCCGTTAAAATTGTTAGCACCGGAAGATCTTGGGCGTTAACATTACTTAGTGAACCAAATGTCCAGATGGTGAATGCCTGAAGCTGACGTGCGGAAGTAAAATATTGAAGCGTACCCACAATAGCTCCAGCAATACTGCCTACCATTAAACCAATTATTAAAAGTGTAGCGCTATCCTTGATTCGGATAGATGCCATAAGCACCAATGAAAAAGCAACGGCAGCTCCTGCACTTGCCGCTACCACAATTCCAAATGTATTTACCAAAAACAAGCCTGTGGCACCCGCCATTACCAACAACGCCACACCCAGGCTTGCTCCCGAACTTATACCCAAAACAAAAGGTCCTGCCAGAGGGTTTCTGAAAAACGATTGCATAAGCAAACCACTAACGGCAAGAGCACCTCCTGCTACGATGGCGGTAATGGCCTTTGGCATCCGAAACAACCAGATGATCTTATCCCAGGTAGGATCAGTGGCTTTTCCAACTACTGTTCGCACAACTTCCATTACCGGAATATGCACGCTACCCAGCCAGATATCTAATATAAAGGCAACCAGCAAGGCAACCAGTAGCGCAAACCATTTCCAACTACCTGTTTTCATTCTTTGGGCAATTGAAAATAAAAATACAATTCATAATTGGGGAGAAGGTCAGGATGGGCAATTTTTACCAGGTCTTTGAGAATAAGGTCGGGACGAAGATAGCCCAGCTCCAGAAATTCACTTCCTCCTTTAGCGCCTACTCGCTTGTTATAAGAATACACATTACCCGTTTGGTAAGGCTTGAAGTACGTATATCGTTCGCTTGATTCTGCCAATGCCTGTAGGCTCGGGTAATCGGCTACTCCTAACCAATAATCTGCCTGCGAGGCCCTGCTCAATACACTCTCATAACTTAACGATAAAAAGCCTTCGGTAGAATCGCTGGCCCACAGGTAGTTATAGCCAGCATCGCTCATTAGCTTAGCTGCATAGTTTTGCCCTCCGGGCAAAAACCAGGCATCGGAATACATTACTCCACTTAAGGAAGTGGGTCTAATGTTTGTGTTTTTTAGGAGATCTTTGGTTCCGATATAATTGTTGGCAATGAAAGCAAAAACCGAGTCGGCCAGCGTTTCTTTTCCGAAAAGTAAGCCGGACAGCTTTATCCATTCGGCCCTGCCCAACGGATCCGGCTCCATGTATTCTGCATTGATGATCACAGGAATACCGGCTTGCTGGATTTTATCAAGCTGACCGTAATCTCCTGTTATGGTATAGGCCATTACCAAATCAGGGTTCAGTTCTATCAATCGCTCAATATTTAAAGCATTATCGATGCCCAAATCCACCACTTTGCCAGAATCTATTCGCGCACGCATTTTTTCCGAGCTTATGTAATCGGTGGTTGGAAAGCCAACCAGTTTATCCGTTTCTCCTAAATAATCCAGCAAAGGAATATGAGTGGTAGAAGTACACACAATGGTTTGAACGGGAACTGGAATGTAAGCATCAGCTTTCACATTTGGCCTTTCGCCTCCACGAGGATATAATGCATAGGTGAGTCCTTTGCTTGCTCCTTTGTAAGGGGTTTTTACGCTTAAAAGTGTATAATTTGGTTTCTCAATAAAGGATATCCCTTTCGCATAGACTAATTGGCTGAGTGGATTATCGTTTGTTTCTACTTTTTTACTAGAACAACCAAAAAACAATGCTATTATAAATACCAGGGAAAATCCTTTGAACTTCATTTTTCAAAACTAATAATTTAGCCTTCCGTAAGTTGACTTTTGCTCTCTAATGTGCGAGGTTTACATAACTAATTATTTTTTGGATGTTACCATTAAAAACCTACTTTCTAATATTCGTTTTATTTTTTTCATCTAAGTTCCTTTTTGGACAGGATTACATCTTGCCTGAAAAGGGGGACACCATCAAATGCTATATCACTAAAATTAAAAGGGATTCTGTTTATTACAAATTTCGAGCTTCAGATAACTCCATAAAAGATACTTCTATTTCCAAAGGCTCAATCAAAACTTACGATATAGAATATTATGAGGTATATGATAAAATAGTTGAAGAAAAACCCCCTAAAGAAAAAAAAGCTTATTTCGGTATGGCTTTTGGAACTGGCTGGAGTCATAGATTAGGAAAACTTGATTCCTCAATTCCTGATGATAAAGAATCTGAATATAGTAATGGCCTTTATCTTCGTGGTCAGGTTGGGTTATATTTTAAAAACGTAGGGTTTGGCTTGATGTTGAATCAGCATCAAACACATACGGTGCTATCGGGCAGCAATGTTACCACCAAAATCGCTTTTATTGCTCCTTTTTTTGAAGCCCGCTCGAATCCTATCAATGACGTAATTGCTCTTGGGGGATATTTGGCTATAGGTAGGCTTAAGTTTGAAGAAAAATTCACCACTTCTCAAGTGTATGGTCCAACGTCAACATATTCAGGAAAAGGCTCCAGCACTGGCCTTGGGCTTGGGGGTTCATTCATTTTACTCCTCTCCAATAATTTTAATGTACTTGTTGACGCAGGGATTATTACAGGAGTTATACCCGAAGGAGACCTTTTAGATAACAGTGGTAACATTGTTGGTTCGTTTTCTAAGGAAAGCGCTTCCACATTTAATTTAGGTATTAAATTTCGTCTGCTTCTGTAACAATGCAAGACATCTTAGGCCAAGCCATTTATGATTATGCGATGGAAGAAGAAAAAGGGCTTCTTCTTATCCATAATACCTATGGCGAACCCGATGAAATGCCAGTAGAGGTTTATTTTAGAGAAGCCGAAGATTTTTTTGATGTGGAACAAAAAGCGATAGAACTATGCAAAGGTCGCGTGTTAGATGTAGGTGCCGGAGCCGGAGCGCATGTTCTTGAGCTTCAAAATAGGGGGCTTGAGGTAGATGCGTTAGAGCTTTCGGAGTTGGCCTCCAAAGTAATGTACATGCAAGGTATTAAGTCCATTATTACAGGAAGTGTGTTTGATATGCCGGAAACGGAACCTTACGACACGCTCTTGCTAATGATGAATACCATTGGTTTGGTGGGAACCCTTGATATGCTAGGATCGCTTTTTGAAAAACTTAAACGCCTGCTCAAGCCCAACGGTCAACTCTTATTTGACAGCAGCGATGTGGCCTATGTATACGAAGGCAAAATACCCAACGACCATTACTATGGTGAGATGGATTATCAGTATGAATATGCGGGCACTAAAGGCGAGTGGTTCAAATGGTTGTATGTGGATTTTGAGAATGCGCAACAAATTGCTTCACAGGTGGGGCTACGCCTTGAGCTTGTTTATTTAAACGAAGAAACCGGGCAGTATTTGGCCAAGGGAACTCATAAATAAAGAGGTCACCCTGAACTTCCTGCCCGTCCGGCAGGCGGGGATTCAGGGTCTCTTTGAGATGCTGAAATAAATTCAGCATGACATACACTCGTTGTGTACAAGCGTTAACTTGCATTCCATCCCTATTTTCCTCATATTTAAAAACCTAACCCTACTTGCTATGAGAAAAATTCTATCAACCTTAATGCTATTAACCATTAGCCTATCTTCAATAGCGCAGGTTAAAACCTATGTCTATTGCGGCACTTTAATCGATGGTATTTCTGACAAACCACGAAAAGAAGTTACAGTGATAATTGAAGGCAACAAGATCGTGGACATCCAAAATGGCTATGCCAAAATGAACAAAAAGGATACCTACATCGACCTGAAAGACAAAACCGTGATGCCCGGTTGGTTCGATATGCATGTGCATATAGAAGGTGAAATGGGTCCTAATTCCTATATTGAAGAATTCACCGCCAACGAAGCGGATATTGCATTCCACTCTACTGTTTATGCCAAGCGCACCCTTATGGCCGGATTTACCACTGTTCGCGATCTAGGGGGTACAGGTGTTAATACTTCGTTACGAAATGCCATAAACCAGGGCTTGGTGGAAGGCCCTCGTATTTACTCTGCCGGAAAAGCCATTGGCACAACAGGAGGACATGCCGACCCAACCAATGGGTATAGAAAAGACTTAATGGGCGACCCCGGGCCAAAAGAAGGGGTTATCAACAGTTATGATGAAGCCAAAAAGGCTGTGCGCCAGCGATACAAAAATGGAGCCGATGTTATTAAAATTACGTCAACAGGAGGTGTGCTCAGTGTGGCTAAAGATGGGCAAGGGCCTCAATTTACCATGGATGAACTACGAGGAATTGTAGAAGCCGCCAAAGACTATGGTTTTGTTACCGCAGCACATGCCCATGGTGCGGAAGGCATGAAACGTGCCGTAGAAGCGGGTATTAATTCCATTGAGCATGGTACCCTTATGACCGAAGAGGTAAGACAATTAATGATCAAACACGAAACGTATTATGTTCCTACCATTACCGCAGGTAAGTACGTAGCGGAAAAGGCTGAAGTAGATGGATTCTATCCGGAAATTATACGACCAAAAGCGCGTGAGATCGGCCCCAAAATACAGGACACCTTCGCCAAGGCCTACAAAGCCGGGGTTAAAATTGCCTTTGGAACAGATGCCGGGGTTTTCCCACACGGTGAAAACGCCAAAGAATTTGGCTATATGGTAGAAGCAGGAATGCCGCCCATGGAAGCCATTAAATCCACTACCATGGAAGCCGCCAAGCTACTCCGCGTAGATGACAAGCTGGGCTCTATTGAAAAGGGTAAAATTGCCGACCTTGTAGCTACCGATAAAAACCCTTTGGAGGATATTCATACCACAGAAGATGTGGCTTTTGTAATGAAAGCCGGAGTAGTTTATAAGAATGAATAGTTATCTAATTGTCAGATAATAGTAATTCTTTGATGATATTAAACTTTCTGTATTCTTTAATTCTCGGATCAAAAAACTCCTGCTCTTCATATAATATGGTTGCAGGTTTACCCATAAGATCAGTGTAATTTTCAGTCAATTCAATTCCGGAATCTATAAAGCTCAGCCAATAGTACTTTGATATTTTTCCATTTTCATCCTTTAATGTAAATACCACGAAAAAGTCATCGTCAATACCTGTAATAAAACCATGTTCTCTCATTAATTCTCTTCTGCCTTGTTTTTCAGTTTCTGAGGCCCTTTGGGTAATTTTAACAAGAGCATCAGGACAAACCGTTGTCATGCGAATTCCAATTAATTTTCCTAAACGCGCACCTTCCACATCAATATTATCCAGGTCAATTCCAAACTCCTTTTTTAATTGTTTTTTGTACGGCATTGAGGCTTCAAGCATACACAAACCCAATTTCATGTTAAATTCCTCAGAGTCTAATGAGTCAGGTACACTTATGAGGCATTCGCATGATTTATTAACTATCTCATCCATGTAATTTTGAGAATAAACTGGATTAAGAATAAATAACAGCATAAAAAGGACAAAAAGTCGGAAAAGATTAAGTGAACCCAAAAAATTCATTTTGCAATTTTATAATTAAATGCTTTCCAAAATCTCATTAAACACCATACAGGGCCGCATGGCTGCGGAAGCCTTTGCATCGTCTGGCTGGTAATAGCCACCAATATCCATCGGCTTGCCTTGCACCGCATTCAACTCCTCCACAATGGTTTTTTCATTGTCTTGCAACGCTTTGGCAATGGGGGCAAACTTAGTCTTCAACTCTGCGTTTTCATTTTGTGCTGACAAGGCTTCTGCCCAGTACATAGCCAGGTAAAAATGGCTACCTCGGTTATCCAATTCGCCTGCTTTGCGAGAAGGCGATTTGTCGTTTTCCAGGAACTTGCCATTAGCCCTGTTCAAAGCCTTGGCCAATAGCTTGGCTTTTTCGTTATCGGTTTTCTCCGCCAAATCTTCCAGCGAAACCGAAAGCGCCAGGAACTCACCCAACGAGTCCCAGCGCAAGTGGTTCTCTTCCATAAACTGTTGCACGTGCTTAGGTGCAGATCCACCTGCTCCTGTTTCAAACAATCCGCCACCCGCCAACAACGGAACGATGGAAAGCATTTTTGCACTGGTGCCCAGCTCAAGGATTGGGAACAAATCGGTTAGGTAATCGCGCAATACGTTACCAGTTACCGAAATGGTGTCTTTGCCTTCTTTCACACGTTGCAAGGTGTAACGCATGGCTTCTTCAGGCGACATAATTTTAATTTCCAACCCAGTGGTGTCATGGTCTTTTAAATAGGCTTCCACTTTGCTAATCAAGTTAACATCGTGGGCACGGTTAGGGCTTAACCAGAAAATAGCAGGGTTGCCTGTTGCTTTCGCTCGGTTTACCGCCAATTTTACCCAGTCTTTGATAGGTAAATCTTTTGCCTGGCATGCACGCCAGATGTCGCCCGCCTCCACTTTGTGCTCCATCAGCACCTTGCCTGATTCGTCCACCACTTTTATGGTGCCTTGTTCTGCCACTTTAAATGTTTTGTCGTGCGAACCATACTCTTCGGCTTTTTGTGCCATCAACCCAACGTTGGACACATTACCCATGGTGGTTACATCGAACGCCCCGTTCTTTTTGCAGAAGTCAATCGTTTCCTGATAAATGCCTGCATAGCAACGATCCGGGATCATTGCTTTCATATCTTGCAGTTTGCCATCAGGCCCCCACATTTTTCCTGAGGAACGAATGGCCGCAGGCATGGAGGCGTCAATAATTACATCGCTTGGCACATGCAAATTGGTGATTCCTTTATCGGAATCTACCATTGCCAACGCAGGTTTGTGTTTGTACACTTCCTGAATAGCTTCCTCAATTTCTTTACGTTGCGCATCTGGTAAGCCAGCTATTTTGGCATACACATCTCCCAGCCCATTGCTTGGGTCCACTCCCAGTTCTTCAAAAACATCGGCATATTTCTCGAACACTTCTTTGTAATACGCTTTCACCGCCAACCCAAACATAATAGGGTCAGACACCTTCATCATTGTGGCTTTCAGGTGCAACGACAACAATACATCCTTTGCTTTGGCATCGGCTATTTCTTTTTCAAAGAAAGCCGACAACGCCTGACCGCTCATTACAGAAGAGTCTAACACTTCCCCTTCCATGATTGGGAAAAAGTCTTTTAACACTTTGGTTCCGCTCGCGCCTTCCCATTCTATTTTAACCTTAGTGGCCGCAGGAGCCACTACTGATTTTTCACTTCCGTAAAAATCATTGGCATCCATGTAGGCCACATGTGTTTTGGAATCGCTACTCCAGGCGCCTACCCGATGAGGATGCGCTTTGGCATAGGCTTTTACGGGCTCGGCTACACGTCTGTCGGAGTTGCCCTCGCGCAATACCGGGTTCACCGCACTTCCCAATATTTTGGCATACCTGCTCTTTATTTCCTTTTCGGCATCGGTTTTTGGTTCTTCAGGATAATCGGGCACTTTGTATCCGTGCTCCTGAAGTTCTTTGATTGCCGCTTTCAGCTGAGGAATGGAGGCGCTTATGTTTGGCAGTTTGATAATATTTGCTTCCGGTGTTTTTGCCAGTTTGCCAAGTTCAGCCAAAGCATCTTCCTGTTTTTGATCAGTGGAGAGGTTCTCAGGAAAATTAGCGATAATCCTGCCTGCCAGGGATATGTCGCTGGTTTCCAATGAAACATTGGCTGTTTTAGCAAACGCCTGAACAATGGGTAAAAGCGAATAAGTGGCAAGGGCAGGTGCCTCGTCTGTTTTCGTATAAATAATCTTGGGATTGTGCGTGCTCATAAGCTTAATTCTCTTTGTAAATTATTGACCGTTTTTGTCCTTGGAGCGGACAAAAAACAAGAGTCCAAAATTACAAAAAATGAGGCGACTTATTGGCACAGATTTTAATATACTAAAAGCTATTTATTCCTTCTTAAACAGCTTGCCAATTTTCTTGAACAGCCCCTCTTTAGGCTTTGAATCTTCTCCCTCTTTTTGTCGTTGTTCTTTCCGGTCTTTTCTGTTGGCAAAGAGCCAATCCAACAAATTGAAATCTTCTTTGAACGGATCGCAATCCAGCTCTTGCGCCCATGCTTCATTCAAGGGTTTGAAGCGGGCATTGGTATAAATCCTATACGCCTGATCCTTATTAAGCGACTGGTAGAACCGGGCAAAAATGGGCAAAGCCATGGTGGCACCCTGACCAAGTTTTGTATCCCTGAAACGAATGGCAGGATAGGCTCCGCCTACCCAGGTGCCCATTACCAGATTAGGAGTAACGGCCATAAACCATCCATCGGAGTTGCCCTGTGTAGTTCCGGTTTTACCGCCAATGGCATTTTGCAACCCATAAACGGTGCGCACCGATTTACCCGTTCCGTTGTCCACCACTCCCTGTAAGAGTTGCGTCATCTGCGCACTTGTCTTTGCACTGAGCACCTGTTCTTTTGGCGGTTCTTTAAACTCGTATAGTATTTTTCCGTTGCTGTCTTCAATACGCAAAATGGCATGAGGGCTTACCCGATAGCCCCCGTTTACAAACGTGCAATAGGCAGCCGTCATTTCCTCCACTGAAATGCTGGCAACGCCCAAAGCCAACGATGGTACTTCCGGCAGGTCAGAATCAATGCCCATGCTACGTGCCTCTGCGATGGTCTTTTCAATACCGGTTTCCTGCAAAATTTTTACCGCCACCGTATTCACAGACCCCTCCAACGCGCCTTCCATGGAGTACTTGCCTTCGTATTTTCCATCGTCATTGGCGGGCTTCCATTCCCCTTCCTTTACTTCGTACGCTTCCTGCTCCGCCTTAAAATAGGTACAAGGTGAAACGTTGTTTTCCAATGCCGTGGCATACACAATAGGTTTAAAGGTGGAGCCCACCTGTCGCTTGGCATTTTCCTGCACATGATCGTACGGAAAATAAGTGTAATCAATACCGCCCACCCAGGCACGGATAGCACCGCTATGCGGCTGCATGGCCAGGAAGCCCGCCTGCAGTTGTTCCAAATGATGCTTCAGGGAGTCAATTGGAGTCATGGTTTCCAATTTGGAATCCGGCCAATCGAATACCTCCATTTTAACCGGGGTGCTCAACTCCTTATCGGTACGCCCGTGGCGAATTTTTGCAACCTCATTGTTAAGCAACTCCTTATTCTGGTTCCATAGGGTGCCATGCCAATGCTGGTCAAACTGCTTTTGTAAGATTTGTATATGCTTTTGCATGGCCGCTTCTGCATAGCTTTGAAGCTGCACATCCAGCGTGGTGTAGATTTTTAACCCGTTTTGGTTAAGGGATAATGTGGTGTCGTTTTGTGCATTGTACTCATCCAAAAAAGCTTGCAGCTTTTTGCGGATGGTAGCCATAAAATAAGGTGCAACCTCACCCGATAACTTTTGGTAATCTGTTTTAAATGGCAGGTTTTGGATGGAATCGCATTGCTCCTGGGTGAGCATCTCCTGTTTCACCATTTGAGAGAGCACCACATCTCTTCGCTCTTGCGAAGCCTCCGGATGGAGCACCGGATTGTACGAAGTGGTTGCCTTCAGCATGCCTACCAGAGTTGCTGCCTGTTGCTGGTTCAGGTTTTTGGCTGAAGTGTTAAAATATCTCTTTGAGGCCGACTCAATTCCATAGACATCTTCACCAAAGGAAACCGTATTCAGGTAAAGCCGCAAAATTTCTTCTTTGGAGTATATCTGCTCCAGCCGATAGGCCAGGATCAACTCTTTGGTTTTATTAACCGGATAGTAAAACAGGCCGTACGACTGGCGGGGGTAGAGGTTCTTCACCAACTGTTGGGTGATGGTGCTTCCTCCACCTGCTCCCTGCTGGAGCAGCAATGATTTTACCACTACGCGACCAAGGCTTATCAAATCAATTCCCTGATGGTCGAAAAAGCGCTGGTCTTCCGTGGCTACCAACGCATTGATTAAGTTGGGGCTGATGTTCTGAAAACTAACCGGGGTTCTGTCTTGCACATAGTATTTGCCTATAACTTTGCCGTGCATATCATACACAATGCTGGCTTGTAAGTGCTGGATATTGTGCAACTCTTTATCGTTTGGTAACGGACCAAAAAAGCCTTTGAGCACCATAAAAAAGAATACTATGGGTATAACAATGGCTGCTAGTACCAGGTATCGCAAAATTTTAAACAGGGCTTTTTTCATACTACCTCAACAACGCTGCAAAAGGGGCAAAGGTATTTTCTTTCGATAGTCATTTCGTAGTAAAACGGGGAAATCTTTAGAATGGCTGCATGGTAAAGATATCTCTACTACGTTACGATATGACATAGCGTTGAAAAATAAATACTAAAAAATTCAAGCCCCTTTGTGACATTTCTCCATTTTAGAGTACTTATTATTAACGAGTAAGATTCTTGTTCCATAATGCAGCCCTCAAAAGCATCCTTTTTAGAAATGATACAAGAGCATCAGGGTATAATCACCAACCTGTGTGTTCTTTATTATCCGTATTTTGAGGACCAGCGCGATGCCAGACAGGATATTATTTTACAGCTGTGGAAATCGTTTCCGTCTTTTCGCGGGGAGTCCAAATTGAGTACTTGGATTTACAAAGTTAGCCTCAACACGATCCTGTCGAAGATCAAAAAGGAAAGCAAAGCCGCTTTAACGGAAACCCTCGGGCCGCAACACAATAGCTTGGTTATTTCGCATAACAGCTATGACGATGACCTGCAACTTTTGAATCACTTGCTCCAGTCGCTCAAGCCGCTGGATAAAGCAGTAATTATTCTTTACCTGGAAGGGTATAAGAACAAAGAAATGGCTAAGCTTTTAAGCCTGACCCCAAGCAATATCAGCACCCGCCTGAATAGAATCCGAACTCAACTTAAATCAAACTTTACAATCTATACGCATGAACTTAAACGATCTTAAACCTGCGTGGAGCCAGCTCAAGTTCCAGAATTCAATGCTTCGCATGGAACAGAATGAGGTACTTGAGATCATTGAATCTCAGAAAAGCATGGCTTCTCTTAATCTGCACAGAGTAGTTAGCAACACGGTTATTTTTTCCATTTTGGTCATTTTTTGTCAGGGAGGATGAGCGCTTTGAATAATCTGTTATTTATTGTTTGGGATATTCGTCCGGAAATTTTCCCCGGGTTTATGTACCTGCGGTGGTATGGACTTCTCTGGGCCATGGGTATTCTTTTAGGTTACCAGGTAATGTACTTCATTTATAAGAAGGAGGGTTCATCCATTGCCGAACTTGATAAACTTATTTTGTATATTATAATTGGCGTTCTACTGGGTGCCAGGTTGGGTCACATCTTGTTTTACGATCCTGTTTACTACTGGAATAACCCCATAGAAATTTTGCCCATTCGTATTCATCCTCATTTTCAGTTTATCGGGTTTCAGGGTTTGGCAAGTCACGGAGGTGTGGCTGGCGCACTGATCGCGTTGTTTCTGTACCACAAAAAGTATAAAAAGGATTACCTGTTCATACTGGATCGACTGACCATTGCGGCTTCTATGCTTGGCGCGTTTATTCGATTAGGAAACCTGATGAATTCGGAAATTATAGGAACTCCAACTTCTCTTCCCTGGGCTTTTATTTTTTCGCGGGTCGATCAAATTCCCCGTCACCCAGCCCAGTTGTACGAAGCCATTTTTTACCTTATCATATTTGTTGTTTTATTTCTGATTTGGAAATCAGAAAAATTTAAGGAATACAAAGGTCTGCTGTTTGGCCTGGGGCTGTCACTGATTTTTATGCAACGGTTTGTGGTTGAGTTTGTAAAGGAAAACCAGGAAGCTTTTGAAGACAAGCTTCTTCTGAACATGGGACAACTGCTTAGTATTCCAATGATCGTGATAGGGGTTGTTATTGTTGTTTGGAGTGTGAGACGAAAACGCTCTTTTTAAATGGTCATTTCGTATTCGCCTGTTGGCGGAGGAAATGCATAGCATTCCTATAGAAAATCTTTACCTCAATGGTTCACTAGCGGCATGGTAAAAATATCCTATAAATACTATGTATCTCCACCACGTTGCATGAGAGGCAGTGATATTTATTGGTATATTTAAACAACTAGATTTTAATGTTTATAATTATTACAGATTATAAAAACTATTTGATTGGGGTTAATTAAAAACAAACATAGTGTTGATGAAAATCTTGCAAAACTAAGATCGCTTGTAGAACCTTTTGAAGAACATTATGACTTATTAATACCTAGACAAAGAAGAAAATATGAAGAGTTAAAAGAAACAGCAATTTTCCTGATTCTTTATTCTCATGATTGGGATATTGTATTTGATCGAGAAGAGCCTGACTTTATACTAAAAAACGGCAATAAATATATTGGGCTGGAGCATACTAGAATTATTGATTACTCTTTTAAATCAACTGAAGGTAGAATAGAGGATTTATTTATTAGAGCACAAAGCATTCTTGCAAAGAGAAAATCAGTCATAAACCGTTTAATGAACATAGATATTAAATCAGACTTTATTCCTAAAAAGAAAAATACAGATGAATATATACGAAACATATGTGAAGTAATAGAAAATTATTTAGCCAAAAACATTCTAATTGAATCCAATATTATTGAAAATATTAGATCCATGCCTCACTCACATACTTCTATTTATCCAAATTTTGGCGCTTGGATCGAAACCCCTGTTTCGTACTCTCTCATTATTGATAAAATATTAGAAAAGGAAAAGCTAGTACCTAAATACATGGCTAATACTGGTTATAAACAGTGGTTGCTTTTGGTGTTAGGTCATGGAGGCCAAAGCTCATTTTCTTTAAGAGAATATATTGATCAGAAAATATCTTCTCCATTCGATAAAATTTTTATTCTTGATCTAACTCTAATTAAGTTGTTTCAAATAAAGTAACTTTTTAAAATGATATTCGCTTTTTTTAAAGATTCCTGCCTTCGCAGGAATGATGGCCTTACAATCAAGTTCACTTCTCCAACGTTCCCCTAAAACAAAAGACCCCAAGCCTTAAAACCTGGGGCATTCTTTAATTTGAGATTACCCGGTTCTCGCCTGTCGGACGGGCAGGAAACCAGGTAATGACGGTTATATTTATTTAATGATAATCTACCTCATCCAGCTTGCCCCGGAAGGTGCGATGCAGGTTGTAGAAATAACCTGCCACCAATACAATGGCAATAAACCACCATACCATGCTTACCTGCATGCCATATTCTGTGGTTGAAGTGTTGTAAATATCCAATGCAGGCACCTGGTCGTTTGTGCTGGGCAAAAATTTAGGGAACAATGCCAAGAGGGTAGAAACGAAGCTTCCTACAATAAACAACGAGGAGAACAAAAACGGAAGCCCGTCTTTTTTAAACGATTGCACCCGAAGCATGCCCCCCAAACCTACCAGTACGGTAATGATGGAAAGCCACAAAACGGGAGTTTCTATAAAGTTGGCAAACGCATCGGGTTTTACTTTTATCCAGGCTATGAACGAAACAACCATCATTACCACCAAGGCAATGCTTAAGCGGAACGACCACTTGCGCAATGTATCGTTAATTCCCGAATTGGTTTTGAAGATGATCCAGTTGGCTCCATGAATGGTCAACGTGATCACCGAGATCACACCCAGAATTACGGTGAACCAGTCGATCACACCGGGGTGTGTATTCAAAGGTGAAAAGTCATTTGCCCAAAGGGGAGTAAAGAAGTTGGTAGGAGAATAGTGAAGCACTCCATTTTCAACGCCTCCTAAATTTACGCCCCGCACAACATTGCCCAAAGCAATACCAAATAGTAGCGCCAGCATAAAACTGCCAATGCCAAATACGGCACCCCAGATTTGCTTCCATAGTTTATTATCGATCAAATGCCGAAGCTCCAAACCAACGGCACGGAAAATCAGCATCCACAGCACCAGAGTAAGCGGCAAATACAACCCGCTAAATGCCGAAGCATACAATACCGGGAAAATAGCAAACAACACTCCGCCTCCTGCAATCAGCCACACTTCATTACCATCCCAAAATGGTCCGATCGATTTTATGATCGCTTCTTTGTCTTTTTCTTCCTTGCTAAAGAACAGGAACACAATGCCTGCACCAAAATCGAGACCATCCAGCACAATGTAGGTGGTTAGCATAAAAGCCAGTACGAGTAACCAAAAAATTTCCATAGTCTATGCGTTTTCAGTTTTTGGCTCCGGGCCATCGTTAATCAATTTTCCAACCAGTACCAGGGTAAGCAACCCAAGCAACATGTACAACCCAATAAATCCTAAAAAGGTAAACAGCGTGTTGCCCGATGACACCACTTCCGAAATACCATCCGTGGTGCGCATAAGGTTATAGACCAGCCAGGGCTGGCGACCCATTTCTGAGGTGTACCATCCGGCCGTGTTGGCAATATACGGGAAGGGTATCGCAAACATCATGATCCAAAGTATGGCTTTGGATGTGATTAACTTCTTGCGCCACAGCAAAAAGGCGGCAACGGCCATCAATGCAATAAATATGGTTCCCAACCCCACCATAATGTGATAGGCATAGTACAAGCCCGGCACATTGGTTGGCCATAAGGTTTCGTCATATTCAGTGAGGCCTTTTATCTCCGCGTCCCATCGTTTGTAAGTAAGAAAACTTAAAACACCCGGCACAATGATGCGGTTGTCCAGTTTCTTCTCAACCATATTGGGTTGGCCCACCAAAACGATCGGAGCAGATTCTTCTGTATAGAAATGCCCTTCCATGGCAGAAAAAGTTACCGGTTGATAGGTGGCAACCATTTTGGCCAGCCAGTCGCCTAACGGGAACGCCAGCAATACACTTGAGATCAAACCAGTAATTACAGCTGTTTTCAAATACAAGCTAGCCTGCTCTTTGTGCTTATTGGAAAGCGCGTAAAAAGCACCCACACCACCTATTACAAACGCTGCTGTAACCAATGAAGCTACCTGGTTGTGCAAATAGGATGGCCATAACCACGGGTTAGAGAACAGGGCTCCAAAGTTGTTGAGCACAAATTTTCCGCTTTCAAGCAATTCGTAGCCCACGGGGAACTGCATCCACGAGTGGGTAGCAATAATTAACAGACCACTTGCCTGCGTACCAATGGCAACCAGCAGACCTGCCACGAAATGAAGCTTTTGGCCCAGTCGTTTTTCTCCGAAAAGGAATAGCCCTAAAAATGTGGACTCCAAAAAGAAGGAATACATGCCTTCCATAGCCAGTGTCTGGCCAATTACATTGCCAGTAAGTTCAGAGAACCTGGCCCAGTTGGTTCCAAACTGAAATTCCATAGGAATTCCCGTAACCACCCCCATCACAAAGTTGATGGCGAAAACCTTGGCCCAGAACTTGGCTGCCTTATTGTATTTCTCGTTTCCCGTCTTCAAATACATGCCCTTGAAAAGGACAAGCAACAGGGACAGGCCCATGGTTAACTGCGGAAACAGGTAATGAAAAGTGATCGTGAAGCCAAACTGCAACCGATCGTAAAACAGAGCATCTTGCATAGTATAAAAAATAAACACCTAAAGATACAGTGCTTTGGTTGGACCTTTATGTGACTTTGTTGGCATTTTAATAAATAGTTTGTGTTCAGGGAATTACTTAATTTTATAACTAACAAAACCAGACCTCTATGACGCTCAATTCTAATAAACCTGACTATACTTCGGTTAGCTGGGAGCCACTAAAAAAAGGAGGGGCCAATTTTAAAACGCATCATCTGGTTGAAACCAGCCCCGGTCGGTTAGAGTACAAGGCAACTACTTTTTATAAGATAATGCCTTACATTTTTATTGTTATCGGACTTATAGCGGGCGGGGCACTTTTTAGCAGTAGCTCTTATATTTTTGGATTAGCCTTTGGCCTTATTTTCATGGGTGCCGGTAGCTTTATTGCCAGACAGGCCCATAAGCCCATCGTTTTTGATAAAGGTGAGGGCTCTTTCTGGAAAGGAAAGTTGAGCCCCAGGGATGTGCTAAATATGAGTGAAATTAAAACCTATGCCAACCTTGACGACATTGAAGCTTTACAGGTAATTGATGAAGTGGTGCGGAGCGATAAGAGTACATACCACAGCTACGAGATTAATCTTGTATTGAAAACCGGTGAACGGGTAAATGTGGTGGATTACGGCAACAAGAAAGCCATTAATGAGGACCTTCAGGTTTTGAGAAACTATTTGAATGTATCTATTTGGAGGAAATAGGTATGGTTGAAAGGTAAATAATGGCAACAAAGTTCTTGGTATGCAATAAACCAGAGTATTGTACAATCTGAAACCATTATGGAAAAACCGTGGTATTACTTAACATATTTTATAGTCAATTTTCAAATTGAACAGATTTCGGTATAAATCGTATATTAGTAATCGGCTAAATTTGTGTAAATGATATGTTGACAAAGGCGAACTTAAAAAAGCAAATTGAGAAGCTACCAGATGAATTCTCAATTGATGAATTAGTTGAAAGATTGATTCTAATTGAAAAAATTGAGCGAGGAAACAAACAATCTGAAGCTGGACAAGTAATTTCGGAGTCTGACCTGGATAAAGAAATTGACAAATGGTTCAAATAAACTGGACTCTTCAAGCCAGGAATGATTTAAAATCAATTGCAGAGTATATCAAACTTGACTCTGTTCGTTACGCCAAACTTCAAGTAATTAAAATTAAGTCCCGAACTCATATCTTAAGATCGTTTCCACTAGCTGGACGTGAGGTTCCAGAAATTGAAAATCAGAAAATTCGAGAACTTATTGAAGGGAATTACAGAATCATTTACAAAGTCCTATCTGATAAAAGAGTTGATATCTTGGTAGTTCATCATTCAACAAGAGACTTAAGCCAAAGGGGTGTTGAATAAATAAAAACGGGGCGGTCAGCATTGGGTAGCAGCTCAGTATATTTATCTCCAGTAATAGAATCCGAGATCAAAATCTCACTACATTGCTTACAACAGGTCATTATCCTCCAACTAAATCCTGGTAAGGAGTTTCCATCATCTTACTACTAACCCTTTTTAATCTACTACGTATAGTACCGGTATAACCAAAACTATTTACATCATGAAAAACTTGGTCTATTTCCTCCTGGTTTTTGCTTTAGTCATTAGCTGTCAGACAAAAAACAACATTGTAAATTTGGAGGAAGTAAAACAACAAGTGCTTAAGGCAGAGCATGACTTTGATAAAGCAGCAAGAGAAAAGGGAGTGGAGGCTGCCTTTCTTGCATTTGCTGCTGAAGATGCCGTGATCAACCGTGGTGAAAAGATCTACAAAGGAAAAGGGGAGATCAAAGACTATTTTTCGCATTCAACACTCACCGATGTTGAATTGTCGTGGCAACCCGAATTTGTAGATGTTTCAAATGATGGCACTCTGGCTTATACCTATGGGCCTTATACCTTCCGCGCCAAAGACAAAGAGGGAAACACGATAAGCGCCAAGGGCCTGTTCCATACCGTCTGGAAACGACAGGGCGATAACAGCTGGAAGTTTGTGTATGATTGAAAACGATCAGTTAACTGATTTTACACCCTCCGCCCTTCGGACACCTCCCTCAAGGGAGGATTAGTAAGTGTCCCCTTGAGGGGACTATAGGGGTGTTTCCATTAAAAGCTTAAAACCCGGCCTGGCTCTTGGTGATGTAAAGCAGAATAAAGATGATAATAGATGTGACTGTTCCAACGGGTAGATACCAAAGTGTTAGTATGGCAATAAAAAAACCCAGCGGATACGCCCAGGAATATCCCAACCAAAAACCAATCATAAAGGCCAGCCAAAGAATTCCCAGTAAAATGAAAAGGGGCCCGAGTTTGAAAACATCCACATCCAGCTTGTAGAGCACATTTGCCCATGGCCCTGGTTTCTCTGGCCCAATGTATTTGCCTTTGATTACTACATGAAGCCCGTCAATAAGCATGTAGGCCCCGTTCAAAAAAGATAAAAAAAGTAAAACAATACGAATTGCCATGCTAGGGGTTAATTTCTAACCTGTTTTTCCAAAAGTTATCAAATTTAATTCAATGTTGGGTCTAATTTAACTCGATAGCATTATTTTTTAAAATTATCTCTTTGGATCGGGCTATAATGTAAATAGGTTAGAAATTAAAGTCATTCTGAAATACCCGCCTGCGGACAGGCAGGAATTCAAAATGACAGTGTTCTTTAATTCAAAGAATACACGTACCTGAAGGTTTGAGCAAACTCCTCAATGGTGGTCGGAGTAGTGCTTTCTTCCGTACGCCTGGCTACCATAGCGCGCCCATCATTCATCGATTGGATAAACTCGATGAACATATCGGCCACATTATCCGACAGACCCATGCCCTGCATCATCGCCTGTTTGAAATCTTCATAAGAGAATTCAACATAAGGGGTTTCGGGCTTACCCACAGCTGCTCCATATACTTGGGTCATTTCCTTATAGGTTACATCTCTTGGCCCCAGCAGGTCCTGAACACTTTTACCAGAGAAGTCGAGTGTCAACAAGCGTTTGGTTGCGTAATCGGCTATATCTTGCGTGGCAATTACCGGAAACACAAGATCTGCCTTTACGGGTGCTCCCATAATTCCTGATTCCTTTAGCATACCGGCCATGCCCAGGGAATTCTCCATAAAATAGGTGGGGCGCAGGTGCAATACATTCAGTCCTTCTATTTTATTTAGGATTTCTTCCATTTTATGAAGACCTAACACCACACCTGAACCTTCGCTTAAGTGAGCGCCCTGGCTGCTTAAGGTTACTGCGTATTTTACTCCATTTACTTTAATGGCATTGTCTATTGCCTTGGCGGCATTTTCCTGATAGTGCGTAAACGCATCCGACTGATAATTTGGAGGAATCATAGCATAAACCGCCTCCACACCTTCAAATGCTTTGGTCAAAACAGCTTCGTTTGTAGTGTCTCCTAATACCAGTTCAGCTCCTTTGTCTGTTAGTTCTTTTGCTTTTTCCGCATCACGACTGATGA
Organism: Cyclobacteriaceae bacterium; assembly: GCA_020436165.1. Lineage (GTDB taxonomy): Bacteria > Bacteroidota > Bacteroidia > Cytophagales > Cyclobacteriaceae > JAKISE01. The sequence goes on from JAGQYI010000002.1 coordinate 54,722, forward strand.
CACGCACCTGCTTGCCGGCCTCCAATAGGGCCAAAGCTATTCTCTTCCCGGTATTACCGGTAGCTCCTGTAATTGCATACATAATTGATAAATTTTAGATGGTTAACTTATAGTTTCAATAGTTTAAAGGCATGTGTCCAACGGTTTTCCAAAAAGCCCGGAATACACCAAAGCATGCAAAGCGGTTCAATGGCGCGGGCCGCTTCCGCGCCACCCATATCTTCTGTTTCAAAACCAAACTGGTCAAGAATTGCCGCCACTTCTTTTTTGGCTTCCGCATTATTTCCGCCAATGAACATGGCAGGCTTGCTTGCAAACGCAGGGTTTACCATAAAGGCAGAGCCAATACTGTTAAAGGCTTTTACAAAATGTGCTTCCGGAGCTGCCTTTTGTAATTCTTCCATTAAGGAAGTATCCAGGTTGGTGAAGAATTTGAGCACTCCGTTTTCAGGTGCTGCATCGGCAATCGGGTTGGTGGCGTCAATTACGGTTTTGCCATTTAGATTGCCCAACCCAATTAATGATAACGCTTCTTTGGCCACTGTGCCCTTTACCGCCAGCACCACAATATCTCCAAAGGCGGCTGCTTCAGCAAATGACCCAACGGTTGCACCCTTACCTTCTTTGCCTAGCCATTCGGCCAGTTTAGAAGTATCGCGTGTGCCCAATTGTACATCATACCCATGTTTGAGGAAACCGGCACCCAATGCCTGGGCAACCACTCCTGATCCGATAATTCCAATTTTCTTGCTCATAGTTTTTAAGATTTAGTATTTTGTAATTTGTTTGTACATGCAATTTTTAATTTAAAATTTTTATGCGTCCAGCTTTTTCACTGCTTCATAAATTTCAGAAGTCAGCCGTTTGGATTCTTCCTCTCCAATAATTTTGGCGTAGCGATCAAAGAGTCTTCTCCATGCTTTTTTAATATCTACGTCCAATGCTTTACTTTTTTCGGTAGGGTAGACTTCTGTTGTACGACCAACCGTTTTTCGCTCCAAAAGTTTTTTGGCTTCCATTTTTTCGATGAGCCTGGTAATGGTGGAGGGAGTCAACAGCATCTGTTCGCTCAGTTCCGTTGGCGTAATGCCTGGCCTTGAGTTAACCGTCATCAGTAAAAACGCATATGAACTGGAAAGGCCCGTTACAGCAAATTCCTCATCGGCCATTTTGGTCATTACCCTGGAAAGGGCCCCGGCCGAAAAGTGTAAGCATCCGCAATATACTGAGTCGCATTTTTCCATTACGGTGCCAAAGGTATAGCATTTTGTTTGTACATACAAATATTTTTCAGGTTTTTTATCTATTAAGTACTCCTGTTATTATTAAGGCAAGAAGTGCTATTATAACCAAAAACACTACCGCAATTTTTGTAACTTGCTTCATGGTCTGTCTTTTATCCTCTCTAAGGGTTCTCACTTTTATTTCCTGAAGCTGTTCTTCCGATGCTTTCTTATTTGGAATACTTACTTTCCTTCCCTTTAGACTTGAGTTATAATTTTTCACTCTTTCAAAGACATTTATCTTTTTCAAAAGCGCCCTATTATTCTTCAGGGTTTTATTCATTGTATCCAATGCTCCAAAACCTCCACCTGATGCCATAACAATTATCTATTTAATTAAATACTAAATTTTATCCATTTGCCCAGCCTTCCCGGTCCAGGCTGCGGTACTGAATGGCCTCCGCCAGGTGCTCTACTTTAATGTCTTCCGAAGCTGCCAGATCGGCAATGGTGCGCGCTACTTTTAAAATGCGGTCATAGGCCCGGGCCGAAAGGCCGAGTTTGTCCATAGCAGTTTTAAGCAGTACCCTTCCGGCATTATTAATTTCACACACTTCCTTCACCATTTGCGAGGGCATCAATGCATTCGAATGCACCGCCTCACTTTCCTTAAATCGTTTGGCTTGTCGTTCGCGTGCCTGTATGACACGTTCACGAATTACCTCGCTTGGTTCAGATTTCTGCGTACCCGTCATCTGGTCGAACGAAACAGGTGTAACCTCCACATGCAGGTCGATGCGGTCTAGCAAGGGTCCGCTTACTTTGTTCAGATATTTTTGCACTACACCTGGAGCGCACACACATTCCTTTTCGGGATGGTTATAATACCCGCATGGGCACGGGTTCATGCTGGCCAGCAACATAAAGTTGGCCGGAAAATCCAGCGACACTTTTGCCCGCGAAATTGTTACCTTCCGGTCTTCCATGGGCTGGCGCATTACCTCCAACACAGTTCGTTTAAACTCGGGAAGTTCATCTAAAAACAAAACGCCATTATGCGCCAGCGAAATTTCACCCGGTGTTGGAAAACCTCCGCCCCCAACAAGTGCCACATCCGAAATGGTATGGTGCGGGCTACGAAAAGGCCGCGTGGTCATCAACGTGGCATTGTTACCCAGCCTTCCCGCCACCGAGTGGATCTTGGTGGTTTCCAGCGCTTCGTGCAACGAGAGGGGTGGCAAGATGGAAGGCAGCCGTTTGGCCAGCATTGTCTTGCCTGCACCCGGAGGTCCGATCAGAATTACATTATGACCTCCTGCTGCCGCTATTTCCAATGCCCGCTTAATATTTTCCTGACCCTGCACATCTTTAAAGTCCGTTTCATAATTATTGAGCTCAGACATAAACACATCACGGGTATCTATCTTAAGGGGTGATATTTCTAGCTCACCTTCAAAAAAATCAATAGCCTCTTTGATGTTTTCCACACCAATAATATCCAGGTCGTTGACAATGGCTGCTTCTGATGCATTTTCTTTGGGTAGCACAAATCCCTTGAATCCTTGTTTGCGTGCATCAATGGCAATGGGCAGCACACCTTTAATGGGCCGCAAGGCTCCATCAAGCGAGAGCTCCCCCATGATCACATAGTTTTCGAGCGTTTCGGTTTTAATCTGGCCTGATGCCTGTAGAATTCCCAGACCAATGGGAAGATCGTAGGCGGAGCCTTCTTTTCGAATATCAGCCGGAGCCATGTTCACCACCACCTTCTGGCGAGGGAAAAAATAACCAAGATGTTTAATCGCTGACTCTATCCGGTGGGTGCTTTCCTTCACCGCATTGTCGGGCAGGCCACTCATCCATACACCTGTTCCCTGCAACACATTTACCTCAATGTCTATTTGGGTGGCTTCTACTCCATAAACCGCACTTCCGTAGGTTTTTGAAAGCATGATTGATCAGTTAATTGGTTTTCAGGATTCCAGGGGCGAATCTTCGCCCTTTTTTTCTTCTTCAGTATGAGATGAAGATGGACTTTCTTTGGCAGGTTCTTCCACAATCCTGGTTTTAGCAACCACCGGTGATGCACTGCTTTTTTCTTCCTGCATGTCAAAAAGCTTCGCTTTTAGTTTGTTTTTATCGTTCTCCAGTTGAGTTATCAATTTTTTTGCTTTTGCATGGTCAATCTGATTGAAGAAAAGTGCGAAAAGAAAGACAAGCGCTCCAAACAAAGAAAAATAGAGCATGAATGGAATGTAGTTTTTCATTCGCAGCAGGAAGTCAAGATTGTTTTGATTTTTATCGACCATATAAGCAACTACCACAAGCACCAACATGAAAATGGCGAAAATTATCCAAACCGTTTTTCTGGAATTTGACATAAATAACTTTTAAAGAACCTTGTTCAAGGTAGGGCTTTTTTAGATGCTTCGCAAAATCCGACAACAGTTTTTGTTACCGGATTTCCTGAGAACTGTCTTTCTAAAGTCCGTGCGCATCAATTAAATACACCAAAGCGGCCATACTGGCGGCTCCCATTTCCAACTCGCGTTTGTTTACTTTGTCAAATGTGTCCTCCTTAGTATGGTGGTAATTGAAATACCGCTGGCTATCCGGGAAGAGACCGAATAGAACTGTACCCGAATCGGCCAAAGGCCCAATGTCGGAACCTCCGCCTGGGCCGGTAAAGTCGTACAACCCATAGGGTTCTAATAGCGGTCTCCATGTTAAAAGTTTTTTAACGACATTTTCATCACCACTGCTTCTGAAACCTCTTGGTGTAAAACCACCGCTATCCGATTCCAATGCTGCAATATGTTTTTCCTTATTTTTTTCTGCAAGCTCGGCATATTTGTCTCCGCCTCGTCCCCCGTTCTCCTCGTTCATAAAATTGACTGCCCGAATACTATGTTTCGGCTTATAGCCCAGTTCTTTCATTATGCGCAGTACTTCAATGGATTGCACGCAACCTGCGCCATCATCATGGGCGCCATCACCTAAGTCCCACGAATCCAAATGTCCACCAATGGTTATATACTCATTCGGCTTTTCACTTCCTTTTATTTCACCAACAACATTGTATGACAGTACATCGGGCAACATTTGGCAATGCGTTTCGAAATAGAATTTCACGTCCTTTTCTCTTTTAAGTGCATCGCTTAATGTTTCAGCATCCACTACACTTATGGCTACTGCCGGAATTTTGGGAGCATCTTCTTTATAAACCAATGTTCCTGTATGCGGAACATCGTCCCGGTTGGAAGCCATTGAATGCACAACAACTCCTACTGCTCCATAGCGTGCCGCTTCCGAAGCTCCCCAAACTCGTTGGTCTACTGCGCCACCATACGCACGAAATGTTTGCACCTGGGTTTGATCGAACGGACGATTGAAGAATACGATTTTGCCTTCAATATTTTTCTTGCCTAGTTCTTTCAGCTCATCCAGGCTTTCTACTTCAACTACTTCTGCCGTAATGCCTCCATCTCCCGTACCTACAGAGTTTCCGATAGCACAGATGGTCATGTCCATAGAACCATGTTTTGAATTTACAATACGGGCAACTTCCTGCTGGCCCCGCACCCAATGCGGCACCATTACCGGTTGAAGGTAAACCGTATCAAAACCATACGATAGCATTTGCTGCCGCGACCACTCCACCGCTGCAGCTGCCTGGGGAGATCCACTCAACCTTCCTCCGATCTGGTTAGAAAGGTAATCCAGCATTTCATACGATTGTCCTTTTGTAAGCTCAAAGTCATAGATCTTTTTGATCATTTCTTCATCGCTCTGAGCCTTTGTTAAATTAACTGTTCCGGAGAGCAGAAGTAAGCTCAAAAAAATTTGTTTTGCCATTTTCATAGTATGTGTTGTTAAAGCCTAAAAGGAATTTTTCACTCTTCTTCTTTATAAAAATCTTTAATGATGGATGCATATTTTGCCAAAATCTCTCTTCTCTTCAATGACATTTTCGCTGTAAGTTCGCCCCCTTCAACCGACCATTCTTCTGGTAGAAGTGCATATTTTTTTACGCGTTCGTATTGAGAAAAATTCTCGTTGTAATGTTCTACTTCCCTATCAAATTTTTCTTTTACAGCAGCACTTTTGAGAATATCCTCTCGGGTTTTGCATTCTGTATGATGCAGCTTGCACCACTCGGCCACCGATTCAAAATCTGGCACAATTAGAGCAGAAGGGTGCTTTTGCCCTTCCCCAACCACCATTATGTTTTCGATGTACATCGATTCCTTGAACTTATTCTCCATCTGCTGAGGAATAATGTATTTTCCCCCGGATGTTTTAAATATCTCCTTTTTTCGATCGGTTATTTTAAGGAATCCATCCTGTAACTCACCTATATCGCCTGTTTTGAACCAACCATCCTGCAAGACAGCGGCCGTTTCATCCGGCTTTTTGTAATAACCCTGCATAATACCCGGGCCAGCGGCCTCTATTTCCCCGTCTTCAGCAATACGTACTTCCACATCTTTCATAAGTGGGCCCACGCAACCTAACCGGTATCCACCCGGATCTAGTTTAGAAAAACTGATTCCCGGTGATGTTTCCGTTAAACCGTAGGCCTCCAATATTGGAATTTGGGCAGCCCAGAACACTCGAGCCAAGCGCGGTTGCAAAGCAGCTGCTCCTGAAACAATAAATTCAATGTTTCCACCCAACGCTTCTCGCCATTTGCTAAAAATTAATTTATTGGCTAACCCCAATTGTTTAGTATACCACCAGCCTTTGTTTTCGTTTGGATCATATATTTCTCCCAACCGCAGCGCCCAAAAGAAAAGTCGTTTTTTTACACCTTTCAGTTCGTAGCCCTTTTTCACAATCTTATCATACACTTTCTCAAGCAAGCGAGGCACGGTAGCAAAGTAATGAGGGTGTACTTCCTTCATGGCATCACCGATGGTGTCAATGGCAGTAAAATACACTTCAACTCCCATTCTCATATGTGTGTAGCTGGCTGTTCTTTCAAAAATGTGGCAAAGCGGCAGAAAACTTAGCGTTTTGTACGTTTCGTTTACACCCGCAAATCGTTCCACCACCCCTTCAGAGTTGCTTACAATATTTTTATGGGTTAGCATTACTCCCTTTGGAAAACCGGTTGTTCCACTGGTATAGATGATGGTCGCCAGATCTTCATGTTTAACAGCAGCTTTTCTCTTTTCGATTTCTTCTTTTTCAGATTCATAATCGCTTTGAAGTTCCGTCCAATGTGCAAGATTCTCCACCTTGTCAAAGGTGTAAATATCTTTAAACCCTGAAATATCTTTGGATGCCTCCTGCAGCTTTTCGTATAACTCCTTGCTTCCGGCAAAAGCCATTACTGATTCGGAATGTTCAAGTGTATAATTATAATCCTTGATGGTAATGTTAGGATAAAGCGGAACATTTATGGCGCCAATTTGTTGAATTGCCAGATCCGCAAATATCCACTCCGGCCTGTTTAGTGATACAAGAGCCACTTTATCTCCGGTTTTAATCCCTTTTTTTATAAGCCCTGCGCTTAGCCTGTTTACTTCATCAATTACCTCTTCGGTTGAATAGCTTTTCCAGGTTTCACCGGTTTTAATATTTAAGCATTTTTCTTTGGGGTAGTGTTCCAATTGGTAATAAGGAACATCGAATAGCCTTGTGATTTGCATAGATTCAGATTTGGGCCATGAATCTACAACTTTTTTAGTTCTATTAGGAGATTAGAAGGATGGCTCTTTTTGTTCAACCTCTGAAAAATCTCCTCTCAGGGTTCGATACCTCTTTCGCGACTCAGCAACATAAACACTACCAGGAAAATCTCTAAGCAACTGCACGTAAAGTTCCTGGGCCCTGGCACTGTCTTTCAAATAGTTTTGATAAATGTCTGCTTCTAAGAAAAGTGCTTTGTCGCCCAACACATCATAACCGAATTGTTGTACAACCTGAGCATACGTTTCTGCTGCTGCGGTAAAATTCCCTTTCTTTTTCTGCTCCTTTGCCTTTAACATAAGAAAATCATCTTCCAGGCTCTGGCCTTTAAAAACTCTTAGTAAACTATCAACAGATTTTAGCACTTCATCGTCCTTATTCTGATATTCCAAAAGTTCAAGTGCTGCATATGCTTTCAGTGCAACATTTGTGCTATCAAAAACTGTATTCTCCTTTATAAAAACACTCAGATCGAGGGCATCGTTTGCTATTTCTCTTGACGTGGCCATTTTGAGAATATCAAGAACAGCCTGTGCTAAATCGAATTCACCCTGATAATAGGCCAACTTTGCTCTCTTTAGTTTCGCCTCATATCCTATTGGAGTTTCTTTCATTGTTTTGTCAACCTGGGCATATAGCAAAGCCGATTCCCAGGGCTCATCATTTAGCAGATAAATGTCGGCAAGGGTAAGCTTTGCCTCTGCCTTTAAATTGTCATTCAACCTTGGGTTGTTTATCAGCTCGTTTAATTCGTTTATGGCTTCTGTTTTTTTATCAAGAAAATATCCGTTTAACAATGCTACTTGCAAACCTGCCTTATAGGCTTCCATCGTATTTGGATGTTTTTGACTGAAATCCTTATACAGTTGTGTAAGTTCAACCAATGTTTCCTGGTTATGAGGATATGCCCTTTTTGCCTGTTCTTCTTTTGAATTTATTTTCCACAATTCCGCCTTTGTTCCTTCCTGACTTCCAGTGTAATTGGCCGCTATATAGGAAAAAATTTTATCTGCTGCTGAAAAATCACCGTTAGACAAAGCCATTTGCCCTAAATCCATTAATGTTTTACCACCCTGATTTAAACGTCTGTCCAGGGCCCGTGCCTGAATGAAGGCGCTTGTGAAATTTTTTGTTTGCACATTGGCCCAAATCAACAACTCCGAATAAACCACGTTCTCGGGTTCTTCCTGAATCATTTTATAGAGATAAGCTTCCAGGTTTTCAATGTCTTCCGGCTCTGTGAGTGTTGCCTGCAGCGAATTTTTAACATACCTTATATTTCCGGTACTTTGGTTGGCGAACAGAATATACTCTTCAACCATTTCCTGCTTTTTATTCATGTAGCGGTAAATATTAGCCAGATCTATGGAAAACAAAGTTGGATTTCCAGCTCTCTTACGTGTAAGCAGGAGCAGATCAACTGCCTGGTCCCTTTCTCCAAGTTGTAAATAGTATTGCGCTGCTCTCCTTGCAGTGTAAGGATCCGTTGAAAAAAGATTCGCAAGATTCTTATAATAACTATTTGCCCTGTCTTCACCCTTTTCCTCATAAATTATTCTCCCTTTATCAATTTTATAATTGACATTGGCAGGGTACGTCTTTATCAACTTATCTATATACTTTGTCGCTTTTTGGTACTCATTGGTCTGAAGAAGAAGTGCAAAATATTGATTGTGGATAAGTGGCCAGTTATTTGCGTTTCGTGCCAGCCTGGCGTACATATCCAGCGCCTTTTCTGTTTCGCCTTGCTGATAGTATTGTTGGGCTAGTTCTACGCTAGTTGTTTGCGCAACCGCTGAAAAGAAAGATACCAGTAACAATATGAAAATTGGTATTCGCATTTTTTTACTAACGTAAATTCTCTTGTAAGGATTATCCACTTGGAAACACACCTAAATAATATATACTAATCTATTTAATTAAAATTATTATTATTTATTAACCCTATGGATTTGTGCATAAGTTTTTGTCCTTACACTTTCTTTTATCAAATGTTAATAATTGATACTGTTTTTGTTAATAATTTTAATTAATTATCTTTTTAATGAATTGATAATCAATTTATTATACTTATTAATAAAATATACACACCTAGCAATGTTGAAAAGTTTTCTTGCAGGTTATGTGAACTATGTATGAATAACTAATAGATAATAAACATGCTCAGCTCTGTATTGTTTATGGAATAAATGTATAGCTATTGATGAGATGAAGCTTGTGGAAATCTAATGGTTTATCCACAGAGTATTTCTGCATATTCACACTAAAAACTAAGATCAAACGTAAGCTCCCAGTTGGCTCTGATGGTTGTCTTGCTTGTTCCTTCTGAGTCTTTATAGATAAAAATGGGTTCTGGTAATTCGTCACGTAGAATATTGCCGGGATCCCACCTACCGTTGTTATTTTCATCAATTAAAATTCTCAGAAAATAGTCTCCTGGATCGACATAGGTAAATTTGTATGATTTTCCCGGGTCTATCTTTTCATCAACAACCTTATAATCTTTAGTTAGTAGTTGTACGGTGAAATGGGGTTTATCTGTAGTAATACTTCCCGCAAGAATACCAAAGTCCTTTGAGTACCTGGGTTTAAGTTGTATAACAGAATGTTTGGAAGAATCTTTTTCAATGGACAAAAATGTGGCTTTTGGAAAAACTAAAGAATAAACAGCTGTTGATTTAGGTTTTGTATTTTGTTTGTCAGGTATTGTGAAACCACGTTTAGCAGATGATTTATCTGTCTGGAGCGTGTTTTGTCCAATTGAATCGAGGTACACGTTGGGTAGTGTATTCTTAAAATCGAAGTGAGTAGAGGTTTCATTTGGGGTTATGTTCCACGTGGAATCAAAAGGAATTTGCAGAAGTGTATCTAAGGCAATATGGATACTATCTGTCAGAAGCTTTAAAATAGGTTTTGTAGCGGTTACGGAAAACCTGACTTGTTTTATTTCTGGAGATACAATCAAGTTTGTAACCTTGGCTTCGTATGGATCATAGGAACGTTGAGTTTCCGGAAATGAAAGATAGAAACTATCTATACTTGTTTGGTAGATAGAATCTGTCATACTTAGGTTGACAAGAAGGCTGTCGTTTATCGGAAAGGTGTTGTACAGCTTTATTTCCTTTCTACCTTCACCATAGCTGTACCATAGAGTACTGTCGTTCGCTGCTTTTATAGTTGCAGAAACCAATCCTTTGTTTGGAATAACATAAAAGTAATGGCCACTGCTGCGTGTTCTTTTGAGCTGGAGTGTATCCACATTCAGTGTTTGAAGTCTTAATGGTCTTGCCACGTAGTTGCTATCCAAAACAATTAAGGAATCAAGAAAGGCATAGCTTTCTCTATCCGATTGGCAAGTGAGGTTATTGTTTTTATCGTCAAATGCGAAAATCTTGTACGAACTGGCTTTTAGGTTTCTGAATGTGTACTCTCCCTGTTTATTTGTTTGCGCCAGGTAGTAAGGAGGACTATTGAAAAGATCAAGAGTATCAGTAGCCACATACAAACCAACAATAACATCTTCTTGTGGCTTTTCTGTAAAAAGGTCAGTAACCTGTCCTTTAATTTGAAGGGTATCCAGAATGTTGCCAGTACTAAACGCAAGTATCAGGTCTTGTGCGGGATTTCCTTCTGTTATATCCACAACTCCTTCCCGAAAGTTAAAAGTATAGGTGGTAGCAGAATCAAGCGGCTCTTCGAGGTTGAGAATAATTGTATTCTTTTTTGTTTTGTAGGTATAGTCCGATTCTATTCTTGGAGTTATAAGAAGTTCTTTTTTTATGTTTTTCAAAACCACTTGTTCATCAAAAAGAAGAGTAATCTCCCGGGTACGCACATTTGTACTTCCGTTTTTAGGTATGGAGCCCAATAGCTTGGGAGGGTCTGTGTCTTTGGGACCACCGGTTGGAGGAACACGATTGGCACAGGCCCAAAAAAGTAAAGGAATTAATAAAAAAGTGAGTTTATAAACTTTCATGTTTAAGCACATATATAACGCTCGAATAATTCATTCTATTTTTAGCATAAGTATTTGATTTAAAGCCATTTATAAATGAATTAAAAGGTTTTATACTTCCTGATCTATACTTATTGCTTAGCAAACTAACATAAAACGAATCTAGTTTCATAGGATGCATTGATTCCAAGCAAAAACCGTACTTAATTGCTAAAGCTTTTAAAGAATCTTTAGAAAAATGATAAAGATGCCTTGGAACATCATAAGCAGCCCAGTATTCATTGAACATTTTTGCATCGAGCGATTCATGATTGGGCAGGGCAATAACCAGACGGCCATTGGGATGGAGCTTTTTCTTGAGCCATTTCATTACTTCCGCTAGTTCGGAAACATGTTCAAGCACATGCCACATCGTGATAACATCGTAGGTTTCGTTTAGTTCTTCAGTTTGGGAAACAATTGATTCACCAACATTTTTAATGGCAATTGAACGAGCGTTGCCATCGGGTTCGTAGCCAAAAACTGTTAAACCTTTTTCTTTACAGTAGCTCAGAAAATGACCAGTACCGCAACCGAAATCCAGAATTGTTAATGGGTTGAATTTCTTGATCAGATTGTATTTCCAGCGAAGTGTCTGTGTTCTGGCAAGTTTGTAAATCAGGTTAACGGGATTGTTCCCGTTATTGGTGTGTGATACATAATCCTCCGATTGGTAGTATTGGCCAAGTTCAGAAGGTTGAGGTCTTGGGTTGGTTAGCAAAAGCCCACATGCTGTACATTTAACGATCGTAAAAACTTCACCAGAAACGGAGTAATCTTTAACCTCAATGTGATGTTCCAAAGCACGTGATCCACAGGAAGGGCAAGCAGTTAATGTTTCCAATGGCACTATCGATTGAGATATACGAGTAATACAGAAATATCGGCAGGGGTGACACCGCTTATCCTGCTGGCCTGACCAAGTGTTTTGGGCTGTACTTTATTTAGTTTTTCCCTGGACTCGGCCGACAGGGCTGGTATAGAATTGAAATCAAATGAATCAGGTATCTTTTTGGAATCCATGGTTCCCAATTTGCCAGCCAGTTGCGACTCTTTGTCGATATAGGTAGCGTACTTGATTTTAATCTCGGTCTGCTCGATCACATCCTCAGGATATGTTTCCAGCATATCACCAAAATCAGGACTGATTTTCTTGAGCTCTTCAATACCAAGCTCTGGTCGTTTCAAAAGCTTTTCAAGTGAGGTGCCTTCTTTCAAAGTGGCAGTGCCAAGCGATTCAAGTCGGCCATTTACTTTAGAAGGTTTTATTTTAAATGTTGAAATAACATTTTCAAGTGCCACTACTGAGCGGAGTTTTTTATTTACTTTATCCAAACGATCCTGACTTGCAAGCCCCAGGTCATATCCTTTTTGAGTCAATCGTATATCGGCATTGTCTTGTCTCAGGAGAATACGAAACTCGGCACGGGAAGTAAACATACGGTAAGGTTCCTCAGTGCCCTTGTTAATAAGGTCATCAATGAGCACGCCAATGTAAGCCTCAGAACGGCTAAGAATAAATGGGGCTTTTCCATGCACTTTGTTGTGCGCATTAATTCCGGCAATTAAGCCCTGTCCCCCTGCCTCTTCATAGCCGGTAGTACCATTAATTTGGCCTGCAAAGAACAAATTTTTAATGAGCTTTGTTTCCAGGCTTAGCTCTAATTGGGTAGGTGGAAAATAATCGTATTCAATGGCATAACCGGGACGGAACATACGGGCGTTTTCAAACCCTGGTATTTGAGTCAAGGCCTTATACTGTACATTTTCTGGCAGTGAGGTTGAGAAACCATTTACATACACTTCAACCGTATTCCAACCTTCTGGCTCTACAAATATCTGGTGACGGTCACGTTCTGCAAACCTGTTGATCTTATCTTCTATAGAGGGACAATATCGTGGACCGACCCCTTGGATACGCCCGGCAAACATGGGAGATTGCTCAAAGCCGGTTTCCAAGATACCATGAACCTTAGGATTGGTGTAAGTGATAAAACAACTTCTTTGCTCTTTTAAAGGCTCTGTATCAGAAAAGGAAAACTTACCGGGGTGCTCATCTCCTTTTTGTTCCTCCATAGCTTCATAGTTCAACGAACGTCCGTCCACTCTAGGAGGTGTTCCTGTTTTCATCCTTCCTGATTCGAATCCCAGAGAAACCAATTGCTCAGTTAAACCATAAGCAGCTTGCTCTGCTGTGCGCCCTCCACCAAATTGTTTTTCACCCACATGAATAATCCCGTTTAAAAAAGTGCCATTGGTAAGCACAACTGAATCTGCATTGATCACATGGCCCATGCCTGTTTTTACGCCTACAACCTTACCTTTTTCTACTACTATTTCCTTTACCATTTCCTGCCAAAAATCAAGATTCTCGATTTTCTCCAGTGCAAGGCGCCATTCCTGGGCAAACAAAACACGATCGTTTTGGGTTCTTGGACTCCACATGGCAGGTCCTTTGGATTTGTTCAGCATCCTGAATTGTATCATGGACTTATCTGAAATAATACCGGAAAGTCCGCCTAAGGCATCTATTTCGCGTACGATCTGCCCTTTGGCCACACCGCCCATAGCTGGGTTACACGACATCTGTGCCATGGTAGCCATGTTCATGGTAACCAGCAACACCTTAGACCCCATATTGGCAGCAGCGGCAGCAGCCTCACAACCGGCATGACCGGCACCAACCACAATTACATCGTATTTCTTAAACATTGTATAGCGAATGTTCCACGTGAAACCTAAAACTGTTTTGTTCCACGTGGAACGTTAAAATTTACCGCAAAGATAAAGAAGCATCTTCTTTTTCTCGCATCCGTTTTCTCTCCTCGTCTGTCTTGTCGTTCCAGCCCATTAAATGCAACACTCCATGAATTAATACACGCGCAAGCTCGTTTTCAAATGGTATATTTTGAACAGCACTGTTTTCCTTAACTCTGTTCACACTTATGAAAATATCGGATTCAATAGTGTTTTCTTCTTCCGAGTTGTCGAATGTGATAATATCCGTATAGGTATCGTGTCCCAGATACTCCATATTCATCTGGTACAGATATTCATCGGAGCAAAAAATATAGTTGAGCGCTTCAATCGTGTATCCTTCTTTGTTTGTTATCAAAGCAATCCATTTGGCATATGTATCAGGCTGATTTAAAACAAAATCAGTGTCCTCATAAAAAAACTCAATATTCATGGGCTTAACTTAGATAGAAAACCAGGATAACCATTCGTCCATCGTCTTCAAAATGGACCTCATCGGCTAGGTTTTTCATGAGAAAGATACCGCGACCACCCAACTTTTCAATATTATCAGGAGCTGTTGGATCTGGCAGGTTATGAAAATCAAACCCTTTTCCCTGGTCTTGTATGGTAAACCGCACCTCACTTTCGTTCAGATTAAGGGTAACGGAAACGTTTTTGCTTTTATCCAGCTTATTGCCATGCTGAATAGCGTTGTTAACCGACTCGGTTACAGAAATCATAATATTTCCGTAGATGTCATCATCTAGCCTGAATTTCTCTTTTACATTATCAATAAAGCTCTCAACAATTCTGAGGTTGTCTGCCAGAGAGGGTATCTGAATATTAATGGTATCCATTTATTTTACTGATAATCAATTAGTTATCTTCATTTTTTAGACGTTCGAAATAATCGTTTACCTCTTTTTTATAATAGGGGTGCAATTTAGGAGGTATCGTTTTTATAAGTTCTATTTCTTTCTGTTTTTGTTTCAAATATTCTTCAAACGCCTTAGGCAATTCTTTTTCATATTGAACGGCCGATTTGGATTCACGTTTGGTATCCAACTCTTGCTCTCTCATTGCTTTTTCAGCTTCGAGCAACCGGGTCAAAATTTGCTGCTGGCGATTCTGCAACTCCTTTGAAAGATTCTTGTTCACCAAGTCCAGCTCACTTTGCTCCATTTGCTTTTGCAAATTACCTAAGTTGCCAGGCTTATCCCCTTCTTTTTCTCCCAGTTTCTCTTCTGCTTCACGTAGCGCTTTACGTATCATTTCCTGCTTAGCTGCCAATTTAGCTAATTCTTCAGATAACTCTTTACCTGTTTTTCCACTTTGTCTTAGTTCTCTAATCTGTTGGTTGAGTTGCTTTTGGAGCTCAGACATACCGGGCATGGGCTTTTGCTCATTCCCTTTAGGCTTGCCCATAGCAGAAGCCATGCTTTGTTGCATTTGGTCCAATACGTTTTCCAACATAAGGGCAAGGTTATTCATGGATGTCATGGAGAGTTGCTGATAGCCTACGGCTTTTGCCTGTTCTCTGTCGCGGATAGCAGAAGAGCTTTTTTCCAGTTGAGCATCCATTTCATTCAATTCCCGGGTTACAAAGGAAGAAAGAGCCATAACCCGATTGGCAAGCGCCAAAAGACTGTCCTTTATTATTTTGGAATCATCCTGAATTTTTAATTGCTCTTCTGAAAGCGCCACAAACTGAGGATTACTTTGATTAACGCCTCTGAATTCTTTCATCACACCTTCCTGATCATACGACAAGGTAATGAGGTTTGATAAAATGGCCCTTAGATTGGAAATATCTTCCTGCATTTGTTTCATTTCAAGTGCAGCTCTCATGTCTTGAATTTTTTGTGCAAGCTGCTTCATATTTTTGCTTGAATTCTTTTGGTTTTGTGAAGATTTTTTCCTATTATTTTTGTCAAGATTATTTTTTGATTCTTCCATTTCATTTTTTATGGCCTCTTCTTCCCCTGATAAATCTTGAATAGAATTAGGTTGCTTTAACTCATTGTTTTTTTCTATTGCATCATCCAGTTCTTTTTGTAAATCTTCTAATTTATCCCTGACCTCATCTTGAGATTTTTTGATTTCGTCAATAGAGTTTTTCTTGTCTAGTGTTTCTTCAGCAAGATTATCTTGTTCTTTAGCCAGGTTATTGTAGTCTTGAGCAAGTTTCTCAAAGCTTTGCTCTAATTGTAATCGTTTAAACAGTTCAAGAGTTCGATCCAACTCTTCTTCAAGATTGATTTCTTTGTTCTGAAGCTTTTGTAAAAGTGACTGTACCTGGTCTGCATCAGCCTGCTCCTGTAAAAGCTTTTGAAGTTCATCATAAAGCTTACGGGTTTCTTCATCCATCAGGTTATTCATTAGATCTTGAAGCTGCTCTGCTTTTTTCTCTAACTCAGGACTAGGCTGTTGAAGCTCGTTGCGTTGCATGTTGAGCAGTTCGTTTTCTTTTTTAAACTCTTCAATTTGTTTCTCAAGGTTATCCCTGTCCTTCAGCAACTCCTTAATATTCTGTTTGTCTTCCCAGCTAAGTTCTTTTTTCCCTTTTATGTTTTCAATGGTTTTATCTAACCGGTCTCTTAATTCCTGCGCACTTTTATGCGATTTGAATATATTGGTTTTTTCAGAGGAAGAAGCCTTGTCCACCTTGTCTTCAAGTTCTTTCTTTGTAGGTATTTTAAGGTACATAGTTTGTGATTTAGCAGACTTTGTGCCATTAACTCTGTCATTATCAAATACTTGCAAGTAAAATTCCAGTTGATCACCAGGCTCTAAGTGCAGACTATCTAAAAGCCATTGTATAAAAACCTGCTGCTGATCTGTGCCTGCTTGAGTAGGCATCTTAACACTTTTAATAGCCTCATCAGCTTTTTGATAAAAGAGTCGAAGTTGGGAGATACCATGATCATCAGAAATTTCCCCGCCAATTGTAACGGAGCGGTAAAGCAGTGTATCCACAAAACTCTGCACCTGTATTTTAGGAGGCTCATCCTTAATGGCCGTAATGGCATACTCGATCTTACCCTTTTGAGCCGCATTGCCTGATTGAAGTAAGAAACCGTAAAACCCGGAATTTTTTACAACATGAGAAGCAGAAAAAGTGTTCTTGTTAGTTGGTGAAGTTAATGAAGAATCCGAATTATAATAGAAATAGGCTTTATCGGTATGTAGAGTTTTTAGGTACCACTCAATTTCTGAGCCTTCGGGTACTTCCAGTTCACCAACAGGATCAAGGTATTCTGCCTTTTTTCCCAAGTAGGCCGGGTATTTTATTTTGGCGGAAAGCAAATTAAGTGAAGGTCTCAACAAAAGGTTAATGGAATAGGTAGATGACGAATATCCGGCTGTTTCCAAATGGAATGTTTTAGACTGCTGAAGTTTGGGAAATGTTAACGTAAAATATCCGGAAGCGGAGGAAGCCATTTTTAACCGAGTATTCCCTTCAACATAATAAAGTTCTGATGGAATGGACTCTCCCTTTAGGTGTACAGTTAACAAGTAATCTTCATTTTGATATCCTTCAAGGGGTGAAATTATTTTGAACATGAATGGAGCAGCCGGAACAAACTCTTGCCGGAAATGAAGAACTCGTTTTGTACTAGAAATAAAATCTTTAGGTGCTAATATGAGAAGTAGCAAGAACAGAAGAACAATGGGAACAAAAAACCGGATTGGGGTTTGTGTTTGTTTGGTATCAACAGCGTCCGTAAACGTAATGTTCTCAAAAGAATGAGCTCTTTGCTGAAGGCTTGCCTGAATTAAAACATTCTCAGGGTTTTTTCTGGACAGCTCAAGAAAATTAAGAAGTTTGTCTCCGATGGAAGGGAAAAAAGAACCGATTTTGCGAGCGGCCTCATCGTCAGTTATGGAAGAATTGATCCTGATAATATGGACCAAGGGTGAGATAACAAAACGAATAAGAGTGATTAGTGAAGCAAGAAAAAAAACAGCAACAACAATGGTACGTGAAAAAGAACTAAGTTGGCCAATCCACTCCGTAATACTGGCTAAAAGCACTAAGCCAGAAAAGACAGATACCCAAATAATCAAGCCTTTGAGCAGTTGGATTCTCAAGGATTT
The DNA here is from genome assembly GCA_020436165.1 of Cyclobacteriaceae bacterium. Classification (GTDB taxonomy): domain Bacteria; phylum Bacteroidota; class Bacteroidia; order Cytophagales; family Cyclobacteriaceae; genus JAKISE01. Next base: position 72,470 of record JAGQYI010000002.1, read on the forward strand.
GACCTTAAACTGATGAAGCTTTTCTTCGATATGGAACGAATCTGTTTTCAGAACCTGATGTTTCTTCTAGTAAACGAAATTCCTTTAAAAGTGATTTACAAATTTATTTCTAAAAATGTAGGACAATGATCAGAATGAACGACATGTTCCCTCAGGTCGGCATCTACGATTTTATTTTTTATAGAATCGCTCACCATTTGGTAGTCGATACGCCAGCCTTTGTTATTTTTTCTTGCATTGAAACGATACGTCCACCAGCTGTACCTGTCAGGTTCTGAATGAAGCGTTCGATACGAATCGGTAAAGCCACTTTCTATAAAAGAGCTTACCCAGGCACGTTCTTCCGGTAGAAAACCCGAATTTTTCTCGTTCCCTTTAGGATTGTGAATATCGATTTCTTTGTGTGCAATGTTGTAATCTCCGCAAATGATGAGGTTGGGAATCTCCTTTTTTAGGTCATTGATATAATTTTGAAAATCATCGAGCCATGTCATTTTAAAAGCTTGCCTTTCGTCTCCACTTGTGCCTGATGGCATATATACGGAAATAACGGAGCCACCATTATAATCAGCCCGAACTACGCGTCCTTCCAGATCGTATTTTTCGATACCGCAACCATACTCCACATGTTGTGGATCAATTTTAGAGAACAGAGCCACACCGCTATAACCAGGTTTTTCAGCGGGCATCCAGAATTGTTTATAACCCATTGCTTCTAATTTCGCTGTTTCAACCTGATCTTCCTTTGCCTTCAACTCCTGAATACACACTACATCAGGTTGCTCATCCTCGAACCATTCGAAAAGCCCTTTGTTTATAGCGGCTCTGATTCCATTTACATTATACGATATTATTCTCATGGGTAATTTTATTAAAGTTCAAGTTTAATTTCAGATGTAAAATACTCCAAAATATGCATTTTGAGTAATTGCTCCTGTTCAAGGAGGTCGAAATGAGGTAGTTGTTTTACATTTTTCCAGTGCGGCCATCCGTCTTCATCAAGACCTTCCAATACGTAGTATCCGGAAGAACTCAATACCTTGCATATAGCAATATGCATTAAGTCCTGCTTTTGCTCTTTGCTAAATTCGAGCGTACCCTTTCCCAGCTCTTGCACTCCTATAAGTAACAGAACGGCATTTAAATCTTTCGGTTTTTTACCGATAATGTCTTTTAGCTTTAACCGAAGCTTCTGCCAGTTACGCTCCAGTTCAAGATCTTTTTTATACATAATGTTTGTCCAGCTCTTCCCAGTATTCAACCGCCCTGCGCAAATGAGGAATCACAATGGTTCCACCCACAATATTGGCGACCGAGAAAGCCTCAAAAAGTTGTTCGGTTGTTACATTTAGTTGCTTGCATTTTTCAAGATGGTATTTTATACAATCGTCACAGCGAAGCACCATAGAGGCAACAAGGCCCAAAAGCTCTTTGGTTTTGGAGTCGAGAGTCCCTTCCTTATAGGTGTTGGTGTCCAGGTTAAACAGGCGCTTGATGACCAGGTTGTCCTGGGCCATAATCTTATCGTTCATTTTTTGACGATACTCATTGAATTCTTCAACGGGGTTCATTTTATAAGAATTTAAATAGCAGTTTGACAAATATAGTTTGCTCTTCAGTTTTTATTCTTTAATAGAATCACATAACTTGTTCCATGTTTAAAAGTTTCTCAGACATCACGAATCTGGTTTTTCCCAAAGTATGCCCAGGGTGTAACCGGCCGTTGGTAAAGGAAGAAGAAGAGCTATGTATACATTGTTTGGTAGACTTACCCATAAGATTACATCTGAAAAGCAATGAATTAATGCAGCGATTTTACGGGCGTGTACCTCTTACCGAAGCTCATGCCTTTCTTTTTTTCAAGAGAAAAGGAATTACCCAAAAACTGCTTCATGAAATCAAGTATAATGGAAATCAGAAGTTGGCAATTGATCTCGGAAAAACGTTTGGCGAGAATTGTGTTAAAGAGAGGCTTTTCCAATCAATAGATTTGATCATTCCTGTTCCATTGCACAAAAGCAAATACAGACTCAGAGGGTATAATCAAAGTGAACTGATCGCAATGGGAATGGCAGATAAGCTTGGAGCGGAATTAGATACAGCAGCTGTGGTTCGTTCTGTTAAGACCTCAACACAAACCAAAAAATCTCGCTCGGAGCGGTGGAAAAATGTGAGTGAAATATTTAAAGCAAACACAAACCGGCTCAAAGGAAGACATGTTTTGGTTGTTGATGATGTGGTGACAACAGGTGCTACCCTGGAAAGTTGTGCTCAAAGTATTTTAGACGCAGGAGCCTTAGATGTAAGTATTGCCTGCCTGGCATTGGCATGATAATTTATCATTTCTGGTTAAAATAAAAAAGGCGCTCCGATGAGCGCCTCTGTTATTTTTAGTTAATGAATTTCTCTAGTAGTTAGATCCGGCCCTGATCATGGCACAACGGAAACCAATGGTTGCTGTTGCAGAGTCTTCGTCCAAATACCTGCGGGTACCAGGGGATAGCCAATATGCTACATCTTTCCAGGAACCACCTTTGTAAACTCTTGATCGGTTTGAGATCAATTGCTTCTGAGGATCGTATTTATCAACGGGATCAAGAAAATCGTCTCTACGCATAGGGTTAAGATCATCCATATCCTGGAACGACATAGGACGGTACAAGTCTTGTACCCATTCGTTTACGTTACCAGCCATATTGTACAGACCATAATCGTTAGGGGGGTATTCGTAAACATAGGCTGTAATCATTGCCCCATCATTCAACTTACCGGCAATACCTGCATAGTCACCACGACCTCTTTTAAAATTGGCCAGAAAATATCCCATTTCTTTTCCGTAAGGATTACGCAAAGCGTGACCATCCCAAGGATAAAGACGCTGGTGTGTTTGGTTTTCATCCAACCACTGAGTACCGATAAGCGCTTGTGCAGCATATTCCCACTCAGCTTCCGAAGGAAGTCGGTAATCCGGAAGTACTATGCCAGATTCCAAAGGAATACGGCCATCCGATTCTGCCTGCGCCATAACATCAGGATCCCAATCGCCATTGTCAATAGCAGCTTGCTCCAGACCCATATTTACAGCATTGGTCCTCCATTTTGCATAATCGTTGGCTTGTCTCCAGCTAACACCTACTACAGGGAAATAGCGGAAACCAGGATATTTTAAATAATGGCTTGAATAAGGATCGTTAAAAGCTAGTCGCTCTTTCCACACATCCTCATCTGGATTAATTGTTTCTTTAAAAGCTGCCGAGGAGTCGGAGTTGTTCACATAGAACATATACTCCAGCCAGTGAATATTGGCAACCTCAGTTTCATCCATGTAAAAGGAGGCAACAGTAACTGTTCTTTCAAGGTTATCTCTCGAAAGCATAATATCTTCTTCGAAAGAACCCAAAGTCATTCTACCACCTTCTATAAATACAAGGTTTGGTCCTTCAGGTTGGCCATGGAATGGGTGAACCATAAATGAAGAGTCTTCATTATATGCCAAACCAGTAGCTGTACTTACCGAACCGGGATATTCGCTGGTAGGTTGGCTACCTCTTCTACCACAAGCCGTGAAAACTAAAGCAGAAACGCTTAAAAACGCTAAGGCTTTAGAAAAACCAAATAGTGATCTCATACAAAGTATTTTTTTAATCAAAATTGTTTTCTCATTCAGTTGATCCAAGTGCCATAGTGACACTTTGGGGCACAAGTTAATGCATTCAATAGTAACCTACAAACGCATTATGCACCTATTTAATTGTCAAAGAAAAAGCAAAATACCATTTAAGTACAACAAATGCTCAAAATTTGATGAAAAAATATGCTTTTTGAGCCAATTAACGTAAAAATATAGGGTATTACCAGCCATATGGAAGTGATTAAAGAAATAAGGTGCTTGCGACTACTGATTTTAGGACTACTTTTGAAAACAATGGATCATTCTTAATATAAAAAGGAAAAGGCAAGAAAGAATATGCTCACAGGTTCAAAAAAAACGATTGGTTTGTGGCTTCTATTTTGTGTAACGTTGGCGGCATCAGTACATGCACAGAACGATTCTCCGGCAATAGAAAATGCCAGAAAGCAAATAGAGTCTCAGAATTACGATGGAGCCTACTCCACACTAACTGCAGCTATTAGAGAAAACCCCAACAGCCCTGATCTTTACTACGAACGCGGCAAACTACGCTTTCTTTTGCAGGATTATTATGGAGCCGCAGGTGATTTTGGTTTTGCGGTTGAGCTAGACTCAACTTTTGCCGATGCCTACAACCAAAGAGGGCTGGCCATTCATTACAATGGAGATCCTGAACTGGCGCTGGAAGATTTTGATGTTGCCATTAAGCTTAAGCCGGATTTTGCTGATGCATATTCCAACCGCGGCTTTGCCCTATATGCGTTGGGAGATAATGAAAATGCTTACTTTGATTTTTCAAAAGCCATAGAAATTGAACCAACGAACTCGGACCTGTATTATAATCGTGGTTTTGTTCGGTTGGACCTTGGTGAGTTTGTTGGCGCCATTGACGATTTTAACAAATCGATAAGTCTTGACTCACTCGATGCAGAAGCGTTTAAACTAAGAGCAGATGCTGAATACCAAATAGGTGCGCTTGATGCTTCATTGAGCGATTATTCGCAATCCATTTTATTGGATTCATTGGATGAAGTGAAATTTGCCAGCAGAGCTTTGGTATATAGTGAAATGGAAAAATATGAGGAGTCGATTAATGATTATACCAAAGCCATTGAGCTGTACGAAGAAGAATATGAACCGGGACCGGAACTCTATAATTTAAGAGGTGTGGTTTACTATACTGCTCAAAAGTATGATGAAGCAATAGATGATTATACAACCGCAATATCCATTGAACCATCAGCTCCGCTTTTGTATGAAAACAGGGCAGCAGCCTATTTTGATAAGGGAAAGTTCCCTGATTCGGAACAGGATTACTCCGTTGCAATAGATTTGGATCCGGAGGACCCGGAAAACTACTATTTTAGATCGCAGGCAAAATTTGAACAAGGTAACAAATTGGATGGATGCCTTGATTTGAAAAAGGCAGTTGAAATGGGATTAACGGATGCCAGAAAAGAATTAAAAGACAAATGTAAATAAAGCGAAGAAGGATTATGCAAGAGGTTGTGCTAGGAATAGATATTGGAGGAACCAATTCAAAATTTGGTTTTGTAACCCATGATGGTGAGTTGCTGGAAGAAGGAACATGCAAAACTAAAGGCCACCCTGATTTTAAAGAGTTTTTAGATCACCTTTTCTCCCATATAGATGAGGCCAGGAAAAAACTTCCTGAACACACATTGGTGGGTGTAGGCATTGGAGCTCCCAATGGGAACTACTACAATGGGACTATTGAAGACGCGCCAAACCTTGAGTGGAAAGGAACGGTTCCGTTTGTTGATGAACTCAAAAAAAGATTTAAAGAAGATATTCCCGTTGTTTTAACCAACGATGCCAATGCTGCAGCCATTGGTGAAATGACCTTTGGCGGGGCAAAGGGAATGAAGGATTTTATCGTATTTACTTTAGGTACAGGTTTGGGTAGTGGAATTGTTGCCAATGGCCAATTAATTTATGGCCACGATGGATTTGCCGGAGAAATTGGCCATACCCTGGTAAATGTTTTCGGAAGGACGTGTGGTTGTGGAAGAAAAGGATGTCTGGAGACTTACGTTTCTGCAACAGGTATAAAACGAACGGTTTATAAGCTTTTAGCTGATTACCTGTGTGAAAGTGAACTAAGAGATGTGCCTTTCAATGATCTTTCTGGAAGAATGATTACAGAGGCCGCTTTGCGAGGAGATTTTATTGCGGTTCAGGCATTTGAATACACCGGAAGAATACTGGGAATGAAATTGGCGGATACCGTGGCGCACTTTAGCCCGGAGGCAATTTTCCTTTTTGGAGGGCTTGTAAACGCAGGCGATCACTTGATGAAGCCGGCTAAGTTCCACATGGAGGACAACATGATGCGTAACTTTAAAGGAAAGGTAAAACTTCTGGTTTCCGGCTTGCAAAACAAAAATGCAGCGGTTCTGGGCGCAAGCGCACTTATTTGGGAAAAACTTCATAAAGAAAGACGAGCAACATAGCGAACAAAACCGCACGCGCTATTCTCATCCAAAAGCAAGAAAATATGTATATTAGGATATGAGAAGGTGGTTCGTATTCCTGTTCCTTGCCAGTTGCCAGGTGTCTTCATTTAGCACCCGCATTGACCCCCAAATGGAACTTGGTCAATATAATTCTTTCGCCTTTGCTGATTACACTGCCTATATTAATATTACACAACCTGAATACGACAATCCTGAAAACAGGGCGTTGATCGAGCAATCCATTAAAAATGAGATGGAAGCAAGAGGCATTAAGCAGAGCCAGTTGGGCAAAAAACTTTGGGTGGCCTATACGCTTTCTATCAAAGACATGACAGATACACGGGTAGACTCAGCTATAATTTATAAACCCTGGATTGATTTAAAACAGGACACCTTTAATTATACGCAGGGAGCTTTTTCGCTTGTTTTAATCGATGGCGAAACAAAAACAGTGATAGCACAATCGCAGATTGAAGGTATCCTGGATCGTGACCCAAAGCGATTCCGGTCGGCTATACCGCGATTGGTCAAGCGAATGTTCAAGCGAATAGAAGAAGAGGCAATAGCCCCCAAACCCTAACAGTTCTTGTACTTATCGTTAAGTCCAATTCCTTGTTTGATCATGGGAATGATTTTTTCAAGTCGTGCCAGCCTGGTTTCCTCACGCTTGGCGGTTTCGATGTGCTCTGCATAATCACGTTTTTTACCGAGCGTTAGGTTTTCAAAGGCCTCAGCGAGTTCGGTATCCCGGCTAATTGCTTCTTTCAATTCATCAGGAACAACCAAAGGTTTTTTCTCGATTTTAACTGTTTTTCCCTTTTTTTGATTTTCAACAGCTTCCAGAACAAGTGCTATTACTGCCTCATCGTCAATGTCTTTGGCATCGTTAAATTTAATCTGGCGCATGGCCTGGGTTTTGCCTTCCTGGGCATTTTGCAAAAGACCTTTCGGGTCTTTTAACAAGGCGCCCTGAAAGAACCAGATACTAAAATGGTTTTTAAATGCGCCAATGCTAAGAACATTTTTATCTCTGTAGGCATATACAGGCGCTCCCCATTTTACGGTTTCTTCCAGTGGGGCTGTAAGCACCAGCTTACGAAGGCGTGTTAAGCTATCCGCCCACCGTTCATGTTTTTGAATGTACTGATCGACAGTCATTTATTGAGAATAAAAGAAATAAAATTAGGGATTTGATTAAATACCAGCAAATAATTCAAAAGATTCAAGATACTCTGGTATAATCACATTCTTCCAGCCAAGCTCTTTTTCAATACTTTCTTTTAGTGCATCAGAGCTCGACTCTTCTCCATGAACAATGAAGGTTGTTTTGGGAGGTGATTTGAAGTTTCCTACCCATTGTAGTAACTCTGCTCTGTCTGCATGGGCAGAAAGCCCATTAAGCTTTTCAATATGACAATTGACAATCATTTGATCTCCAAAAACCTTTATGGTTGGTTCACCTTCCAGTATTTTTCTTCCACGCGTTTCTTCAGCCTGATAGCCAACAAATAACAGGGTGTCCCTGTTTCGGTGCAACCGGTGGTATAAATGATGAAGGATTCTGCCCCCTGAGCACATACCACTTGCCGAAATAATGATAGCGTCTTTTTCAATGGCGTTTAAGCTTGTGGAGGCTTCCTGACTTCGGTAATAATGAAACTGAGGATAATCAAAAACAGAAGGTTGCTGCAAGGATTTATCCGCCAGCTTATGGTAAGCAGGATATTGCCAGTACAGTTGGGTGGTACTTATAGCCATGGGGCTGTCTATATAAACCGGCACTTTAGGTATTTTACCTTCACGCATAAATTTTTGAAAGTAGTACAGCAGTACTTGCGTTCTACCAACAGCAAAAGCAGGTATAATCAAACAACCTTCCCGTTTCAAAGCCTGGTTGACCAACTCAACAAATCGTTCTTCTAAATCCTCATTTTCATTGGTTCGGTCTCCGTAGGTAGATTCAACGAACAGAATGTCGGCATGATCAAGAATTGTTGGATTATGAAGAATGGGGTTTTTGTTTCTTCCCAGGTCGCCTGAGAACACTATCGTCTTAGTTTGCGATCGGCTGTTTATTTGAAGCTCAACAATGGCAGAGCCTAAAATATGGCCCGCATCATGAAAAACAAGCTGCACACCTTCTACAACTTCAATTGTTTTTTTATAAGGATAGGGTTTGAGGAGTGAAAGGGTATTTTCTGCATCCTGGCTGTTAAATAGCGGTTGAGGTTTTTTGTGTTTGGAATACCCTTTTTTAGCTGCAAAATGGGCCTCTTCCTCTTGCAGTTTGGCTGCATCCAAAAGCATTATTTCCAAGAGACCCTGCGTAGCATCCGTGCAAATGATGGGGCCTTCGAAACCATCTTTCACTACTTTGGGCAAGTAGCCACTGTGGTCAATATGTGCATGGGTAAGTACAATAGCATCTATGGAAGCCGCCTCAAAGGGGAGCGAATCCCAGTTGCGCAGGCGCAATTCTTTAAGACCCTGAAACATTCCACAGTCAACAAGAACTTTTTTGTGGTCGATCTCAAGCAAGTACTTGGAACCGGTAACAGAACGTGCTCCTCCTAAAAATTTGACATGTACATTCACGCACTGTTAATTTACAGCTAAAACAGGAGCAAAAAAAGCTTTGAAAGGTAAGTTTTACCCTATTTTCTGAATGATAGGATTGAATGCTTTGGAGGCAACCAGCACCTTATCGCCAACCGCGAGCTTTGCTACTTCGCGTTCATCGGCAGCTACCTTTACCAGGCTATTGCCGATAAGCACAGAAATGATGTAAATAATGTCCTCCTTTTGGATGTTGAGAATTTCACCTGTAAACTGAAATTTGCCACTTACCTGGCGGCTAGTAAATAATTCTGCAGGTAGGCCTTGCTGCCTGACGCTACCATTTTCAAGAACAATTACTTCATCGGAGAGTTTAAAAACCTCACCCATTTCATGGCTTACCAGTAAGGTGGTAAGGTTGTATTCCTTGTGGAGTTGAAGAATGTAATCCTGCAATTTGGAGCGCATGGATTGGTCAAGAGCCGAAAGCGGCTCATCCAGCATTAGAACTTGGGGCTTTCTGACAATAGCACGGGCCAATGCTACTCGTTGTTTTTGCCCACCTGAAAGCGTGTCTGGTTTTCGCTTTTCCAGACCACCCAGTTCAATAAGATCAATGAGTTCATCAATTACTTTAGTTTCGTTTTTTGAAGCCAGTGCATATTCCAGGTTTTCACGAACCGTCATATTGGGAAAAAGTGCATAGTCCTGAAAAACAAAACCAACTTTACGTTCTTGTGGTGGAAGATTTGTTCTGCTGCTGGAATCAAACCACGTGCTTTCGTTAACAATTATTTTACCGGAATCAGGGGATAACAGGCCGGCCAGCATTCGAAGCACAGAAGTTTTACCTGCACCGGAAGTACCATAAATGGTTGTAAGAGCCCTGGATTTAACAACAGACTTAAAATGCAGGTCCATTTCACCTTCGGCTGTGTTTAGTTTTTTATGTACGTCCAGTTCAATCATTTCAGAAATCGTTTCATGTAACCTCCGTTAACCAAGTACACAGCCAAAAGCACGATAAACGTAACAGCAAACAAAATGAAGGAATACGTATTGGCGGTGCCATAATTCAGAGACTCCACTTCATCATAAATGGCAATAGAGGCCACCTTTGTTTTGTCTGGTATATTGCCGCCAATCATAAGCACCACCCCAAACTCACCAATGGTGTGCGCAAAGGCAAGCACCAGGCCCGTTAACAACGAAGGTTTGATATTAGGGAGCAAAACTTTGAACAACGTGGTGATTTTAGATTTACCCAAAACAAAGGAGGCTTCCGTGAGCGATGAAGCCAGGTTGGAAAAACCGGACTGAATGGGATGAACCATAAAAGGGAGACTATAAAATACAGATGCAATTACCAGGCCTTCAAAAGAAAAGACCAGCTTTAAACCAAACCATTCGTTAAGCAATCGACCGAAAAAAAAGGACGGACTAAAGGCGATAAGCAAATAAAAGCCGAGTACGGTAGGAGGCAGAACCAAAGGCATACTTACTAAAGTTTCCAGAATGGGCTTAATTCGACTCCTGGTAAATGCCAACCAATAGGCAATGGGAATGGACACAACCAATAAAATGGCTGTAGTGATAAACGCCAGTTTAAAGGTTAGTATGATCGGCCCCCACTCCATTATTCCGAAAGTAAAATTTCGTTGGTTTTTATCATGGCCTGAACCGACATTCCTTCTTCGAGCTCCAGCTGTTTAACTGCATTGGTTGTAATAATGGAAAAGATCTCAGTTCCTTGTGTAGCCAGGGTGAGTTTGCTTAGTAGTATTCCCTTTTCAATATGCTTTATTGTGCATTTAAAACGATTCTGCAAACTAATGGAGAGGTCATCCCCTTTACCAATAATAACCTCGTTTTCTTTAAAAAGCACATTCACTTCTTTTCCTACTACAAGATATGGGCAGGTTTCAGGAGTTTCAATAACAATAGAAGTAACCAGAACTTCGCCAACCCTGATTTTGGCCAGGGTAAGATTTTCATAAACATTTAATGTTTCTACTTTTCCTTTAAGGCTGTTCATTAGTTACATACCCATACTTCTCAAGCACAGCTCGTGCCTTTGGAGAGAACAAAAATGCATAAAACTGTTCGGCCTTTTCAGTATTCCTGTCTTTCTTTTTGATAACCACCGCCCCCTGAGCAATGGGAGTGTAACCATTATCATCAAGCTCAATCCATTTTCCCTTTTCGGCTATTTCAGGAGATTTAACTACCGACAGGGCCGTAAAACCCAACTCTGCAGCACCCGAGATTATAAACTGATTGGTTTGCGAAATACTTTCGCCAAACACAAGTTTATCTTTTATAGCATCGTAAAGATTATGGGCTAAAAGAAATTGCTCAGTTGCCAGGCCATAAGGAGCCGTTTTAGGATTGGCCATGGCAATATGCTTTACGTCATCTTTTTTCAGAAGCTCAAGGGAAGGCAGAATACCTTCTTTCATTGACCATAGTACCAGTTTGCCATAAGCGTAGATTTCAGGTTCTTTTAAGGTAAGCCCGGAATTATAAAGATCATCTGGATATTTCATATTGGCGGACACAAATACATCGTAGGGTGCGCCTTCTTTTATTTGGGCGAGCAACTTGCCGGAAGACCCGAGAATAATTTCTGTTTCAATGCCTGTTTCTTGCGAAAAGAGCTGTGTTAGTTCTTGCATGGCAAACTGCACATTGGCAGCGGTGGCAACAGTTAGTTTTTCGGTATTTGAGGTTTCACAAGAAAAAACCAATAATGTGAAAACAATGATTATCCCTTTAGAAAGGTTCATAGCTTAATTGAAATCCAGGAATCATAAAACAAACAGCTTTGTCCAATTCGACCTTATAAAAGTCGTTCAAATAATGATAAACGGTTTTGAATTTTATGCCAAACATCGATTAAAACCTGCTGTTCATCGCAAAGTTCATAAACAATTCACACATCCGGAGCTTAAAAACGTTTATGAAACAAAACAAAAAACAGAAACGTGAAAATTAAATTATTAAACAGAACGACTTATTTAGGATTTAGGCAATTAAAACCAGGACTGCGGGCAATGCTTGTAGTTATTTTAGCGGTAAGTTGCAGCAAAACGAATGAGGTTGACCCCTCAGAAACCGAGTCAGATACGGTTACTATTATTGAAAACAATGTGTCAGCAACGGAAGAAGGAAACACTGAAGACGCTTCGGACGAAGACGATCTGATAGAAAATCAGACATTTAGCAGTACGGTTAAAATAGTTTACTCAGAAGGAGGAGTTATGGTAACAAATCCATTGGAGGGTTCTGGTGTATCTGTCTCAGAAATAAATGGAGATGTTACGGTTGAAGCTACAGTTTCAGAAGTTGCCTATGAGCTTTCAGGAACAACCACCGATGGATCTTTTAAGATTTATAGTGAAAAGAAGCTCGCGTTAATTTTAAATGGAGTAAGCATAACCAATAGCGATGGCCCTGCGATCAATATCCAAACAGGGAAAACAATATTTGTTGTTATGAATGAAGGTACGACCAATACCCTGACCGATAGTGATACATACGAGGACATTCCTGATGATGAGGATGCTAAAGCAGCTTTTTTTAGTGAAGGACAACTTGTTTTTAGCGGAGGCGGAAGCTTATCTGTTCAAGGGAATTATAAACACGGAATTTGTAGCGATGATTATGTACGCATAAGAGAAGGTACAATAATTATTACAGGTGCAGTTAAAGATGGTATTCATACTAATGATTCTTTTATAGTCGATGGAGGAGTTATTGACATTACGGCCCCGAGCGATGGAATAGAATGCGAAGAAGGTTTTATTGTTATAAACGATGGTGAGTTTATTCTAAATGTTGGTGACGATGGAATTGCCGCCTCCTACGAAACTGATGAAACGATTGACCCTTACCTAACTATCAATGGTGGCACATTCGAGATAAACTCATCGGAAGGAGAAGGCATTGAAAGTAAAAGCACATTAACCATTAATGATGGTGAATTCACCATAATAACTGCAGATGACGGGCTGAATGCGGGTAGCGCACTTTATATAAACGGAGGCAACCTTTATGTGAAGAGCACAGGCAACGATGCGGTCGATTCAAACGGAATTTTAACGATAACTGGAGGAATTACGATAGCTATTGGAGATTCTTCACCTGAAGCAGGATTTGACTGCGACAATAATACATTTAAAATTACCGGTGGAACCCTTTTAGGGCTTGGAGGATCAACCTCTCAACCTTCTAGCTCGGCCTCAACGCAAAGGTCAGTTATACTAGGGTCTTTTTCTTCGGGCAGTTACATAAGTATTCAGTCTTCGGATGGTGTGGAAGCTTTGACATTTTTAATTCCGCAGTCTTATACGACAATGCTGTATTCAAGTGCTAAACTTGAGGCAAATACAACCTATACAGTTTATTCGGGCGGAAGTGTTACCAATGAGGTAGAATTTAACGGATTTGTTTTGAGTGGAGAGTACTCCGGAGGAACCTCAACAGGCACAAAGTTTACCACAAGTAGTATGGTAACAAGCGTTGGTGGTTCTATAGGACCAGGTGGAGGGCCCAGAGGCTAATATTGTTAAACGACCATTCCGGTGAGGATTACCAACTCCCTGCACAGGAATGGTCAACGCCTGAATTATGCGGGTTGAACTCGTAAGCCAACTCGCCAAAAATAGTTTAGCCGACATTGCCCAAATGTTGGGCGTTGATGGGTGTTTTCCAGCACAGAATTCACTCCTGTCCTAAAATCTTAAAGTTACTATTAAGTGGTAAAGCACTTCCAGCACGCACCATTTGTCGGGTGAAGGTTTCCAAACAACCTGTTCCTGGTCTCGGTTTTGAAGAATGGATTTAAAAACGTCCTTATTTCTTGCAAGCGCTTTGATATTTATCGGGTTGGTTCATGCCTAGTTAACTTTATAGAAAGTAGTATTATAGGCGCTAAGTATCCCGTATCCGTTAGTAACATTGGTGTAAACCTGAACAGGCTGTGCAAATGGATTATCGCTTGTCCAGCTTTGTAAAGAAACCGTGTTTTTATAGAGGTAGTAAGACTCAGAAGTATTTCTCAATAGCAAGGTGTACGTAGGATTACTTGAATAAGGAAAGCCGTCATCGCCTTCATAGTAACTATTAAGAATGCGAAGAGTATAGGTTTTACCGTTAAACAACTCATCATTAAAAATCAACTCGGTACCTCCACTATTATAATCTTCAAAATAAGGGTCATCTACGTTGAAGTATTCCAGTGTACTAACAAAAGTGGAATCAACTAATGTGGGCGGATTTGTATCATAATTGTACTGGTAATAATAATACTCGCCTAAAAGAGAAACACTGTAAAAGTTATTAATAGAAGCATTGTCCTGCATTTCTACATTTATTCGCTGATAGGTAATATAGCCGCCAAATCCATTATTTTGAACTACCGAATCAATAGATACACTCAAAACGGTGATACTATCCTTTGGAATGAGCACCTCTGCTGATGCATCAACAAAACCCGATGCAGAAGCCAGTATTTGGTAGTCTTTATTTCTTTTTGGTTTGATCGAAGATGAAAAATAATTTCCTTCTGCACCATGAGACAAAGTATCCAATAAGACACCATCCTCATAAACAGAAACGCTGGCATTCTCTACATATCTAAAATCATAATTATCCAAAATGTACCTGCTTTCGCTAAGATTAATGTGAATAAGGCTATCAGGGTTAAGGGTGCTATTAATAACCAGGCTGGGCCTATTTCGGGGAACATCTATTTCAACCACGGTTTCGCATCCGATTAAAACAGGCAAAAGAATTAAAATGAATAACTTTTTCATAGTGAATGTTAGAAATCGAAACGGTAACTAATTGAAGGAATAATGGGCATTAGGCTGTACTGCACAAACTTGTTTTTTTGCGTTTGATAATCGTACGAGAGTTCCATGAAAAAAGGATTCTTGTGATTATACACATTGTAAACGCCAAGTGTAAGTCTTCGAATCCCATTCTTTTTTTGTTTTGTCCATGAAATACTGAAATCCAAGCGATGATAATTTTTCATTCTGAAACCATTTCTGCCATCGTAATAGTCGATGGCGGGCTGATAGGAATAATAGTAGTTATTCAAAGATTCATCTGTGCCCATATATGTCTCATTGGGAAGCGAAACGGCATTACCGGTACCAAAAACCCAGGCACCAGCAAGTTCAACATGATCACTTAGTTTATAAACAGAAGTAATGCTTATGTCATGTCTTCTATCGTAACGGTAAGGAAAGCGTTTCCCAAAATTGATGTTATCGAACTGGCGGTCGGTCCAGGAAAGAGTATAGCCAACCCAACCGGTTAACTTTCCAAGTTTTTTCTGAGCAAAAAGCTCCACTCCATAGCTTCTCCCATTTCCAACCTCTACTTTATCTTGCCAGTCCTTGTTTACACTTGTAAAACTGGCTCCATCTTTATACTCGATCAGGTTTTTCATTTCTTTGTAATACCCCTCAATACTAACCTCATATGTTTTATTTAAAGTTTTGGCCGCACCAATAGCATATTGTGTCGAAAACTGCGGTTCAATTTTATTGGTGGAGGGAACCCACAAATCGGTAGGCAGCCCAATACCACTATTAGTAAGCAAATGAATGTATTGAGCCATTTGTGCATAGGAGGCCTTTAATGCAATACCATTTCGTATCAGATAACGTAAGGAAACCCGTGGTTGAAAGGAATAATAAGTTTTACCATCCACATTAAAGCCAGAAAAATGCAGTCCGGCATTGAGCTTTAATGCATCTATTACCTTAAAGTCATCTTCAATATAGGAGGCAAATTCAAATGCGTCCTTTTCAAAAGAACCGGCCACGGTGTCCAGCTCGGCTGACCGATAGGAAAGAACACCCGGATTGAAATGGTGCTGAATGCCATTGACACCAAAACGAATATAATGGTTTGGAGAAGGAATGAAATCAAAATCAATCTTTGCTGCCCAATCGTTTATGCCGGAATTGTAAGCTATTGCATAATTATCGGTAGTAGTGCCTGATGGGCCTGTTGTGCTTGAATTGCTTTCCTCAAATACCTTAAATTTATACCGGCTATATGTGGCCGTAACATTGCTGAAAAGTTTTGGAGTGAAAAGATGGTTCCAACGAATGGCTCCAATCATGTTGCCCCATTTTAATCCAAATTCGTCATCATACGCATAATGATAATCCCCGTAAGGATCACTGTAGCTGCTTTTGTCTTTGGAATAGGCTTTGTCTTCGCCTAAAAAACCACTAAAAAACAGTCGGTCTTTATTGGAAAATTTATGATTCAATTTTGCATTCAGATCATAGAAATAATAACCGGCAGTAACTTCTCCATCGTTTGCCGCTTTAATAATGGGTCTTGCTAAAAGATCAATATATGTTCTTCGGGCAGAGACAAGAAACGAAGTATTTTCGTTTTTAATTGGCCCTTCCAATGTAATTTTTGAAGCAATTAAACCAATGGTTGCTGTGCCTTTAAACTCTTTTGTATTTCCTTCCTTCATGGAGATGTCAATAACTGAAGATAAGCGGCCTCCATACCTGGCCGGAAATCCACCTTTTATTAATTCTACATTGTTGATAGCATCTGCATTAAAAACGGAAAAGAAGCCAAACAAATGCGAAGCATTATAAACAGGAACACCATCCAGAAGAATAAGGTTTTGATCAGGTCCACCTCCCCGAACATACAAACCACTGCTTCCTTCAGAGCCGGACTGAACACCCGGCAACAACTGCAATACCTTAAGGACATCTACCTCGCCCATTAAGGCAGGTAGCTTTTGTATCTGTTTAACAGGAACAGTTATCGAGCTCATTTGAGATTGCTGTTGAATATCTTCTTCAGCCGTTACAACAATTTCATCCAGTTCAATAGAACTGGAAAGGCCAATATTCATTTCAAGATCACGATCCAGGAAAATTGTGGAAGTAACCGGAACATATCCTACAAAGGAGAAAACAATTTGAACGGAATCCTCCGGTAAGGTAAGGCTGTAAAACCCAAATGTATTTGAGGTGGTTCCAACAAGATCTGGCTTAGTGTATATATTGGCTCCAATTAGGACTTCACCTGTATTTTTATCTTTTATGTAGCCACTTACGGTATGCTTTTGTGCACGGGAGGTAAGGGAATAAAAAAATGTGCTTAGAAGCAAAATGCTTAACAAGCCGGTTTGTTTCATGTGGGTTTGGTTGTTGAGTTAACCAATTATACGTACCAAATAAAAATTTAGTATCTCAATAAGAGATTATTTCAACAAAAAGTTGCACTTGCCGATAATTTGGAAAGGAAAATAGCCGCCTAGTGATAACTAAGCGGCTTAAAATCATCTAAATTTTCTTTTCAAATCCCATTTTCACACCAAGGAAAAAGTTAATTCCGGGGTTAGGTATTCCAAGTGGTTTGAAGCGTGAAAGGTGATCAATGTATTTTGTGTTGAATACATTTTTGACACCACCGTTTATTTCAAATGGCCTTCTACCAGTACCAACAGCCATATTAAAACCCAGGTTCACCAGGTTGTAATCGGGTGTTACGGTTTCAAACTGGCCAACCCTGTTTTGGGCAAATTTGTATACATTTTGTACATATACATTTTCCAGCCTAACAGGTTTTTTAGAGGTAAATTCTACTTTTAAACTAGTGCTCCATTTGTTTGCA
Organism: Cyclobacteriaceae bacterium; assembly: GCA_020436165.1. Lineage (GTDB taxonomy): Bacteria > Bacteroidota > Bacteroidia > Cytophagales > Cyclobacteriaceae > JAKISE01. Next base: position 89,804 of record JAGQYI010000002.1, read on the forward strand.
GGAATAAGAGGCAACGGGTTTTTATCGGCATCTTGTGCATAAATGCTGGAAAAGTCGCTTTCAATATGCAGCCAGTGAATACTGTGAGGGTGGTAGTGAACACCCATCTCTCCACCTGTTAAAAGCGCTGTGGATTGCAGATAGTTGTAAACGGGCACTCCCTGATCAAATGTTCCGGCAGGTGCCAGGTAAATATAGTTTTGAATAGAGTTTATAAAAGGATTAATGGTAAACTCAACATGCTTATTTTTAAAATCAAACGAAAAATCAAACTGAGTAGCTTGCTCGCTTTTCAGGTTGGGATTACCTTTCTCAAACCGATTGGTGCCCTCATGTACCCCATTAGACAATAGTTCTGAAGTGTTTGGAGCTCTGAAACCGGACGATAAATTGGCCCTGAGTGTAATAGCATTCAGGTTTAATGCGGCACCACCAGAATAATTAACACTGCCGTAGTCGTTTCTGAAGGCTGCAACTCCGGTTTCAACCACTTCCTTGGTATCGATCAATCTATGATCGTAGCGAACCCCTCCCTGTAATTGCAGGTTATCAAGATCGTAGTTTACAATAGCATAACCACCAAGGTCAATGGTTTTGGCATCTGGTATCAGTATTTCTTCACCACTGTTGGTATTGGTTTGGTACATGCCTTGTGAGCCAATGATAAGGTTTAGTTTCTCGTTGTTGTAAGAAGGGGAGTTCCATTTCAAGTTGTAAGTTGAGGTTCTTAGATCCATTGACAACGCTGGATCCGTTTCACTATCCTCATATTCATTTCTGTTATTATCTGTGTATCCAAGCATTAGGTTCCATGTACTATTTCCTGTAAAGAGCACATTTTCCAGACTCAGGTTGTGGTTGGTGATTTTCTGAAAGGGTAGCACAAATGACCTGTCCACGGAAGTTACATATTCAGATGTATCTGTTATACCAAAGTTGTTTTGCAAATAGCTGTATCTAACATTGGTAATCCAGTTTTTTTTGTGAAAGCCTATGGCGGCTTTTACATTTTTTTCGTCAAAGCGTGTATTAAAAACACGTTCATTACCGGGAACAGTATAATCGGCATTGGTTGAGTACCCACCAAATAAATTGAACATGAGTTTTTCTTTGTGCAGCTTAGCGCCAAATGTGTTGATGCTGCCAAGGGTATTTGAAAGAAAATTGGATTTTAAATACCCCTCAAAGGTATTATGATCAGCATAACGTTCATCAACAAAATACAGAACACCTCCTAAAGCATCAGAGCCATATAGTAAAGAGGCGGGGCCTTTTATTACCTCAACACTTTCAATTCCGGCTTCACCAACACCAAGCCCGTGTTCATCGCCCCATTGCTGGTTCTCGATTCGAATACCTTGTGCATAGGTCACAATTCGGTTACCTGTTAGTCCTCGAATTACAGGCTTTCCAATTCCAACACCTGTGGTGTTTTGTTCTACACCAGGAATATTGCTAATAGCCTCCGCCAAAGTAGCCGGAGCAGATTGTTGAAGTTGTGTAATCTTTTTTTGTTCCACACTCACAACATTTTCGTTTTGAAGTTTACCCGTTGGAACAGAAACTACCACCTCATTCAGCTCAATATGATTTGGTTCCAGGTAAAACGTTTGTTTCTGTTCCTGGCTCATGTCAATCTTTGTCTTTAAGGTATTATAGCCAATAAATGAAATTTGCACTTCAATATTCTTAGGGTGTTGGTGTTCAATTGTAAATACACCATTTTCATCCGTTACTCTTCCTGTATTAAGTTCTACGAAAAAAACTTCAGCAAAAGGTATTGGTTCGTTGGTTTCTTTATCTACCACTGTTCCGGTAAACGCCACCTGGCTATAGGCAGAAACCGATAAAATATTTAGTAATAGGACTAGGACAGTCCCTTTTATTGTAATGTTCATTTTTGAAAATATTCTAACTTTTAGTGAAATGATTTTGAATGGCCGACATGCATTGTGCATTCAGCAAAATAATAAAGTTAGGAAAGAAAAGGAGGACCTCTTAATCCATGTGCAGCGCAAACAGGATTGGTTACCAGTTGGTCTTCAAGAGAAGGGATTACCGGCACATGGTTTACAAAATAAGTATTATCTGCTCCTTTTGAGGGCAGCACATGGTGCGTAAGCAATATGCTGCAAAGCTCGCATTTAGCAATGGGCTTTATCAAGTGAAACGAATGGTTGCACCCGTTAACGGTGTCATGATGGTATATAGTGCGATGGCAGGCATCCTTTTCGTTTTCCAGCGAACAAACTGTTTCGCTTTGCTCTTCATGAAAAAAATAGGAATGAAGCGAACCCACCAAATCTGCAGAAAGGTAAAAGCCTAACAGTGTGACAGCCAAAAGGCTGGTAAGGATATTCTGAAGAGGGTTTTGCTTCGTCACGCGCCAAAGGTAGTGAGTTTGTAGTAATGTGACGGAAGTTTACTTATATGAGTGGTTGAAACAAACTTTAAATGATTTGTTGCTTTGGCCATTTGGGCCCCCGGATCACAAGCCATAAAATCCAAATAATCTCTCCCATTGTCATAAACTCACAAATGGTTAGAAGCAGTTCCTGGTTCGGAAAAAGAATTCGGGTAAACGAACTGATCGTATAACCCACTCCACCAATTAGTACCATCACTCCTATAAATTTTGGAAAATAAACAGAATTATAAATAAGATAGCCTAACGGGAATAACCATAAACCCCAGAAAATGGAAGCAATTGTAATTCCTTCAGAATTCATATTTAGGAAGAACATCATTTGATCAAGGTTATGTATTTCATGAAGGGCGGCAATCCTGTTTAGCGAATTAAGCATGGAGATGGGAACACTTACCAAAGAAAAAACAACCATTACAAGCGATTGATTTTTACTAACGTCTTCAAATAGCCGATAAAGCAACAATACGACTACAATAAACAGAAGTTGAGTAACCAGGCTGCCTACAATTCCGGCCCTAAAGAGTAATTCGTTGGCTTCTATATTTTGAGCAGTAGAAAGAGGATCTCCCTGTACAACCAGCTGCGAAGGAACATAAAGAATACCGAACATGCCTACAAGGGCCCAGATGGGGTATATTATTCTTAAGGCAATGGAAATGTTTCTCATGGATTTTGACAAAGCTAAGAAAAGATAAACAAATGGCTGTTTTAGAATTTCTTTAAAAGCTATTCTAAAACACCTTATACTTCGACTTATTCAAAATGTCTTTGGCATCCGGATTGGCCATGAGTTCCTGCAGGCTAACATCCGGGTTGTTTTTCATGTATGCCCGAACAATATCCCAGCCAATCCATGAACCAATTCGCCCGGGGCATTTTTCACCTATTTCCAACACTTTAGGGCGCTCATCCATGTATTTCTTTTTAACGAAATGGTTGGTTTCGTAAAGCAATTGATTGTTTAAAAAATGGTACCAGATAACATCTTTGTTTTCCTCAACATCCTTTAGTTGTTGGCCGCTATACCAAACAATAAGCGAGTCGCTGGTGCAGGGTAGCATTTGTTTGGCAAAGTAGTATTTTTTACCATAGTAGATCATATCTGCCAGCATGGTATGGTCGTTCGTGTTTTCTTTCAGGTACCGATTGGCATACAACAAAACAACCGCAGGTACAATGTAAGGCTTATCGTAACGGGTAAGAATATATTTTGGAATTCCAGGTGGTCGGTATTTTCCGGTTTTGCCCAGGTAATAATCCAGCCCAATAATTATTTCATCCTTTCCAACATACATTTCACTGCTTCCAAAACCGGTAACCATGGTTTTAATTTTAGGCACCTGAAAGGAGGGATAGTAATGTTTCAGGTAGCTGAACGCTTCTTCAAATTCAGCTTTTATATCAGCCATATCTCCGAAATAGGCCTCTGTGTTGGCAAAGAGAGTATCTACATAAGGGTTTTTGATATTTTTAAATAACTCATGGGCAAGGATAGAGTCAGAGGGGTATTGGTTTCTGCCAAGAAACTCGTCTGCCATCACCGGGTGAGATTGAATAAAAAACTCCAACTCCTCTGGTGATTTCATTTTAAAGACCTCTCTTTCCAGACGATCTATATGAACGGTAACTTTATCCTTTTCTTCAAGCGAAGGGGCGTCAACACAGTCGGAGTTCGTAGAACAAGCCCAGCCAAAGAGCAAAAGGGCAGGAATCCATAACTTCTTCATTAAATTCAACAACGCTTGTTCTACGGTCATATTTTATTCCAAAGCAATTTCTTCCTTCATTGCATTCAGGAAGTTATAATCGGTTACCGCAAGCGAAGAGTCTTCAACAATTTTTACCCATTTATGGTACCTCAACCACCACTTGAAACGAATGGAAGGAGCCCCTTTTGTAAAGTAGGCATATAAATAAGGGTGAACAACCAGAGAGATTCCTCTTTCGTTTTGGTTTTCCAGCAAGTGCTTTAGCGTGTACTCAATTTGGTCGGCAATATGGATTGAAGCGGTTATTTTACCCGTTCCATTACATGTAGGGCATGTTTCAGCAGTAGTAATATTTACCTCAGGGCGAACCCGTTGGCGGGTAATTTGCATCAGACCAAATTTAGACAATGGTAAAATGGTGTACTTGGAGCGATCTCCAACCATTTCATCCCTCATCTTTTGTTGCAAAAGGCGCTTGTTCTCTGCCCTGCGCATATCAATAAAGTCAACAACGATAATTCCACCCATATCACGAAGGCGCAATTGGCGTGCAATTTCGGCTGCTGCTTCCAGGTTTACGGTAAGTGCTGTAGCTTCCTGATCTTCTTCTCGATTACTTTTATTACCACTGTTTACATCAATTACGTGTAGTGCCTCGGTGTGTTCAATAATTAAATAACCACCTCCGCGCAAACTCACTGAGCGACCAAACAATAGCTTCAGCTGTTTTTCGAGACCTAAAGACTCAAACAACTTTACCTTGCTATTATGGTATTTGACAATCTTTTCTTTACCGGGAGCAATTTGTTTTGTGTACGATTTTATCTCCTCGTACATCTCCTTGTCATCCACCACAATGTTGTCAAAATTCTCGTTCAACACATCGCGCAGTATAGAAGAGGCTTTGCCTACCTCACCAATAACAACATCTCTGGGTTTTGCATCTTTAAGAACCTGCATACCCTTTTTCCATTTTTGAACAAGAGCATCGAGATCGCCATGCAGATCGGCAACGGACTTGCCTTCGGCCACGGTGCGTATTATTACACCAAAATTTTCCGGCTTTATAGAGGTCATCAAGCGCATGAGGCGTTTGCGCTCATCGCTATTACTAATTTTTTTTGATATGCTTACCGCATTTGAAAACGGTACAAGCACAATATATCTTCCAGCTAGTGACAGCTCACAGGATAGACGGGGCCCTTTCGTGGATATAGGTTCTTTAACAACCTGAACCAGGATTCTTTGGTTACGCGTAAGCACTTCCGAGATCTTTCCGTGTTTATTGATATCGGGTAAGATCTTAAATCCTCCCAGATCGGACTTGGCATTTTTGCTTTGAACCTGCTTTGTATATTTATTCAACGACTGAACCTTAGGTCCCAGGTCGAGATAGTGCAGGAAAGCATCTTTTTCGTATCCGATATCAATAAATGCGGCATTTAATCCTTGTACCACTTTTTTAACGGTACCAAGGTAAATCTCGCCTACTGTAAACTGGTTGCCATCTTCTTCTCGATGGTACTCCAGTAATCCTTTGTCTTTAAGTAGGGCAATCCGACATCCATTTTGAGTGGCACTAATAACCAATTCATTACTCAAAATAAAAATCGTTTAGATTAATTTAAATAAACCAATAAACGCTCTGCAGGGCAACCACTGGGGTAGCTACAGAGCGTATTACGTTAGCAGCCTTATGCTGCTAAACCCTACTTACTTCTTCTTATGTCTGTTTTTTCTCAGACGTTTTTTACGCTTGTGCGTAGAAATCTTATGTCTTTTTCTTTTTTTACCGCAAGGCATACTCTTTCAATTTTATCCCCTCGGGGATGTTATACATAATTTATTTAATATCATTCAGATAGGCATCTGCATTGGCTTTCACCTCTTCAGAACTATCTAATTTTTTTACTTTTTCAAAAAGCATTTTTGCTTCTACTTTGTTTCCCAACTTAAGCTCACAAACAGCTAAATAATAAACACCATTTACATGAGAACTATCCGCTTTAACCAATTGGCCAAAATAATGAGCGGCTTCCTTAAATGCATTCACCTGAAACGCATGAATACCCAGCATGTAAAGTGATTCTACATCGTCAGGATACTCAGCAATAAGATGTTCAAGCAGTTTGGTTGCTTTGCCTTGTTGGTTATCTGCTACATAAAGCTGAGCGAGTTTACGTTTTGTTGAAGGGGGTGATTTTTCAGAAACTCCATTGTTTAAGCAATTAATAGCTTTTAACATAAAAGCACGCTCTTTTTCAGCACCAGAAGCATTTTCAAATGCTTTGTAATATGTCAATCCGGCCCGCGTCCAGTTTTCCTCGTTTGGAAAACGTTGAGCTAAAAGCTCCTGATAGTAACCAGCACTATCAAAACGATCTTCTTTTAAATAGAAGTCGGCCAACCGGAGCGCAAAGTTAGAATAATTTTTGGGATTTTCAGATATAACCAAACTGTCTTTTAACAATTTAACAGCACCTGCTTCAGGAATATCTTGATTGCCGGAGACAACCTCCGATGATGCTTCCTTTCCCAATTTGTTGTTTTTAAGAAGTACCCAGCCTAAAAACAAAACCACCAATGCGGCAGCACTGGTGGTAATGATATTTTTAATGTTGGAAGGCATAAGGGGTTATGCTTTCACCTTTCCACTGCTCTTAATTTTTTCAACAAACACTTTAGATGGTTTGAAACTAGGAACAAAGTGCTCATCTATAACAATGGCGGTGTTTTTTGAGATGTTTCGTGCGATCTTTTTAGCACGCTTTTTATTTACAAAACTCCCAAATCCTCTCACATAAATATTTTCACCTTCAGCCATAGAATTTTTTACTACGCTAAAAAATGCCTCAATTGATGCCGTAACATCTCCTCTGTCAATTCCTGTTTTATCGGCTATCTCCGAAATTACGTCTGCTTTAGTCACAATCTAAATGTTTAAATTAAAAATTCTATAATTGGCTAATAGCCAATATTTTTGGCGCAAATTTAATGGCTATCTTTTAATTTAAAAATATTAGGGTAAGTATTTGAAATCGTAGATTTAAATACACGTTACCCGCTGATTTACAACGTGTTTGCATCTAAAATTATTGCCTGGTATACTACAAACAAACGCTCCTTACCCTGGAGGGAAATAAACAATACGTATTTTATCTGGTTGTCGGAAATCATTCTTCAACAAACCCGTGTTGCGCAAGGTCTTCCGTATTATAATCGATTTATTGAGGCGTTTCCCAATATTGATGCGCTTGCAGGGGCAGATGAGCAGGATGTGCTTCAGGTTTGGCAGGGCTTGGGTTACTACTCGCGTGCAAGAAACCTTCACAAATGTGCTAAAAAGGTGGTTGAAGAGTATGAAGGAGTTTTTCCTGCTTCGTATGAAGAATTATTAAAACTTCCCGGAATTGGGCCATATACTGCTGCAGCAATAGCTTCGTTAGGTTATAATTTATCCTTACCCGTGGTTGATGGCAATGTTTACAGGGTACTATCCCGTGTATTTGGTTTGACCAACAACATAGCCGATACCAAAAGTTTTAAGGTGTTTTTTGAGTATTCTGGGCAATTGATAGATAAGAGAAATCCCGGAGAATATAACCAGGCAATAATGGAGTTGGGTGCAACAGTTTGCCTTCCTCAAAACCCTTTGTGTTCCACGTGTCCGGTAGAACAAATGTGCTATGCAAAGGCAAATGATAAACAAACAGAGCTACCGGTTAAACTAAAGAAAATAAAAAAACGAGAACGTTATTTTACTTATCTTGTATTTGAGGTTGATGGAAGATTAGCTTTAAGGAAAAGAACAAACGAAGATATTTGGAAAGGCCTTTTTGAATTTTACAAGATAGAAGGTGATGCGTTTTTTTCCCTTGACTCCGTACCTGATCATCAGCTAGTAAAGATTTTATCAGCCATGACAATAACTGATGAAGAAATCAAACTACCTAAACATTTATTGAGCCATCAGACTATTTACAGCTCTTTTATTAAAATTAATTTACAACCAACATCCGCATTTTTAAGATGGATGCAACAAAATGGGTTAGCTTTGTACTCGCAGGAAGAAATTGAAAAATTGCCAAAACCTGTGCTGATTAGCAAATATTTGAATAGTGTCACTAAATCGATACATTTACAATAACTAACAACAAACCACTATGGCAGGCGGAGTAAATAAAGTAATATTAGTTGGAAACCTGGGGCGCGATCCCGAGGTAAGACATCTGGAGAATGGAACACCAGTAGCTTCTTTTCCTGTGGCTACTTCAGAATCATACAAAGACAGAACAACCGGAGAAAGAAAAACCATGACCGAATGGCATAATGTTGTGTTGTGGAGGGGCTTGGCCGAAGTAGCGGAAAAATATCTTCATAAAGGGGACCAGGTGTATATAGAGGGTAAATTGAGGACTCGATCTTGGGAAAAAGAAGGTGTTACCAGATATACAACCGAAATAATTGGAGATAATATGACAATGCTTGGCACCAAAGGCCAGTCGGGCGGAGGTGAACCCATGCAAGGAACATCAGCTCCGGTCTCAACGCAACAAAGCAACGAAGCAGCCATTCAGGCGCAAAACGATGACGAGTTAGATGACCTACCATTTTAATCGTTCATGAAAATGATGTTTAACCTAGTTGTTAATGATTGGAAACTACAATAGATGAACCTCCTAGTTGGCTTTTAGGCCAACTCGCATTTACAATAGGAGGATTTGAGAATACTTCTCTGCTTTTTTTGGTGGGCACAATAGCCCTGATCGTAATTCTGCTTGCAATTTCTGCTGTTATTTCTGGTTCGGAGGTAGCATTTTTTTCGATTTCACATGCAGAGCTGGAAAAATGCCAAACCGAAGCTAAGGCCACCGATAAGCTTATTTTATCACTTCTCTCAACACCGAATGAACTCCTGGCCACCATTCTTATAATTAACAACTTCGTTAACGTGGCAATTATTACCATTTCTACCTATATAACATGGAAACTGGTGGGAACCGAGCAGGGTGTGGTTCTGGCATTGATGGGCGTAATTGTGACCGCACTCATCGTGTTTTTTGGGGAGATAATCCCAAAGATTTACGCGAACCAGAAAGGACTTTCTGTAGCCAGAATGGCATCAAGGATGCTATTTATAACCATGAAGATCGTTCGGCCATTATCCTGGATGTTGGTTTCGATGACAAGTGTTGTAGAAAAAAGAATAAAGCGAAGAGGATATACAGGGTCACTTGAGCACGTAAGCCATGCCCTCGAGTTATCCACCAAAGTAGGTACCACAGAGCAGGAAAAAGACATACTGAAAGGGATTGTGCACTTCTCCACAATTCCTGTAACGCAAATTATGCGCTCGAGGGTAGATATTGAGGCTGTTGAAAACACAATTACCTACCACGAGCTTTTGGATAAAATTAACAAGACAGGTTTTTCAAGACTTCCGGTTTTTAAGGAAGACATGGACACTATTGAGGGGGTTGTTTACGTAAAGGACTTGCTTCCTCATATTAATGAGGATGAATTTTTTGAATGGCAAAAGTTATTACGTCCGGCATACTTTGTTCCGGAATCAAAAATGATCGACACACTTTTAAAGGACTTTCAGGAAAAACACGTGCACATAGCCATTGTTGTAGATGAGTATGGGGGAACAGAAGGTTTGATAACGTTGGAAGATATAATTGAGGAGATTGTAGGGGAAATACAGGACGAATACGATGAAGAAGGAGACTTCTATAAAAAGATAGACCCTACTACCTATGATTTCGAGGGCAAAACCTCGATTAATGATTTTTGCAAAATTGTAAAAGAGGACACCAAGTTATTTGATGAAATACGAGGTGAAAGCGAATCGTTGGGAGGAATGATTTTAGAGGTACACACCAAATTGCCTAACACAGGCGAAATTGTCAAGTTTGACAAATACACTTTTACAGTATTATCCGTTGATGCTAAGAGGATAAAAAAGATTAGAGTAAAAATGGATTATAGTTTATAGCAAGCGTAATGAAGTGGTTTGGATTCATGATTCTGTTGCTTGGCTTTGTGGGATGCGAGCAAACCTACACCCCTAAACCGAGAGGCTATAACCGGTTAGACCTTCCAGAACAGTCCTACATTTCCCTTCCTGATACATTGCCTTATACTTTTGAACTATCAAAGGCTGCCAAAATTCTACCAGATTCATCTTACATAGCAGAACGATATTGGATCGACATTTTCTACCCGGGTATTATTGCCAATGTGCAAATTACCTACAAGCCACTACATCACAGCACCAAGCTATTAAAAGAGTTGGTAAATGATACCTACAAGCTTACCTCCAAACACGAGATAAAAGCGTATGCTATTAATGAGCGGATCTTAAAAACTCCTTCAGGAAAAACGGCAGTTGTTGCCGAGTTGGAGGGTGAGGTGCCTTCACAATTTCAATTTTTTATTACAGACTCAACAGACAACTTTCTTCGGGGAGCCCTCTATTTTCGAACGTCCACAAAAAACGACTCCCTTGCACCAGCTATTGAGTACATGAAGGAAGATATCGTGCATATGTTGAATACACTGGAGTGGAAGAAACCGGGATAAGATGTATCTTGCGTCATTCACCAAACTGTTAAAATAACTTCATGATCATCTATTTCATGGTTTCTGCGATGGCGCGCATTTTTATGCCTCACGATGCAGTTTTGGTAAACCAAAAACTAAAAGGCTATTGGGTGGTGGTGGAAGATAACAGGCCCGATAGAAAAATTACGGATAGCCTTACAGTTATACGCTTTAGCGAATGTGATAGAAAGGACCGTAAAGATAAGCTTTGTGAATACAGTCGCCTGGAACTTGACAGAGCCGCCATTACCGATTTTAAACTTGCTAAACCTTTCAAGAAAAACTGGCGTCCTCAATATACTAACACCTACTGGGTTGAAAAAAAGATCAATAAGGAAACCAAAAGAGAAACCATTCATATTGAAGGCTTCTCTGAAATTTCGTTTCACTTACTTAAAAAGGAAGTAGAGCTATTTAGTGGAGATAGCATGGTTGTAAAAATCCGTAAGTTGAAGTAAGTTGCTGTTTAATGGCAGAATACTTTGATACGTCCATAGAATTTGTGAAAGGAATAGCGCCTCAATGTGTAATCACCTAAGAACAGTTACAAACCCATGATAGTTTTTATCCGATCGGTATGCATTAAAAAGATTATAATAATAAACCCCTACCGGTAAACCACGTGCATCCCAGTTCCCTTTGTAGCCATCTTCTTTATATACTTTATTACCCCATCGATTGAATATTTCGATATTCCAAACCCCTTTCTCAAGACCGTATATTTCAAAAGTTTCATTTATATCATCAGAAGCATTTGGAGTAAAAACGTTTGGAATAGTGTATATATCTTCCTGAATATTGACACTTTTTTCTATTTCAATTGAGCATCCATCTGGGCTTGTAAAAAAGAGCTTTATTGTAAACTCCCCTCCGGATAGATATGTATGGGTGGGGTTGGGACCATTAATAATTGTTCCATCACCCATATCCCAGATCCAATTTCCACCTTCAATTAATTCATGTTCAATATGAATCTCTTCATTATTAAAGGCATATAATGGCAAAAGACTAAAAGATATTTCTGGCAATTCATAAATGGTAATTTCTTCTTCATATTGTACAGCAACCTGGCAACCAAACGCATCTTCTACTACAAGTGTAGATTGGAAAGACCCTGGGTTTTTATACAAATGAGAGATATTATCAGATTTAGTATACTTAACATTACCATCTCCAAAGTCCCAAATGTATGTTTCCGTATTAGTCGCATTAGCTTTAAATAATACACCCTGATTAATACATCCATTTAACTCAGTTGTATAGCTTCCGTACGGACCACCCAAATTGATCAGATTTTCTATTTTTAATGAGTCCTTGCAACCAATTTCATCTGTTACTATTAAGCTTACATTATATGTTCCCGGAATAATGTACGTATAGGTTGGGTTTTCACTATCAGAAAACACATTATTATCAAACTCCCATTTCCAATTGATTACATCATCTGAAGAATTATTAACAAATGTTGTTATTAGGGGTGGGCATTCCGCAGATACTTTTTGTGCAATAAAGTCGGCAGTAGGTTTTTTAATTTTTAAATAGTTATCCTCTATTAATTCATTGGCACACCCATCTTTATCTTTTGCAACAAGAGAAATAGTATAATCGCCTTTTTCGGAATAATTGTAAATGGGATTTGCACTGGTGCTTGTAATTCCATTGCCGAAATTCCATTCGTAGCTTACTGCATTTTCTGAGTTGTTACTAAAAAGTATTGTTTCATCAACACAGTATTTGGTATCACTGGTTGAAAAAGCGGCAATAGGTTTTGTAAAAATAACAAAACTGCTTTTCAAAATATTACATTGTCCTTCGTCATTTGTAACGCTTAGCGATACATCATATTGGCCATCCTCCGTATAGGCATGTGTTGGGTTTTGTTCTGTTGAGGTAGTACCATCTCCAAAATTCCAAAACCATTCTTTTATTTCAGGGGATGCAACGGATTGATCCATAAAATCAACACTTAATTGATCACAAAAATTCTCTGAAGTTTTTGTGTAATCACCATCAATATTGGCTACGGTGATATAATCTGTCTTTTCAATAACATCCTGGCAACCATCAGGATCCTTTACAATAAGACTAACAGAGTATTTTCCTGGAGATGCATACGAAATATTATTTGGATTCTCCACACTATTTTGGTAGGAATTTGAATCGCCAAAATTCCACAACCAACTAACTGCATCAGTCGATAAGCTTGTAAAATTAACCTGGCTGTTTTTGCAGATATTTTGATTGTCAGTTTCAAAATCTGCCTGAACATCATATATTGATAATCCCATGCTTATCGCGGGCTCACAATGTGTACTGTTATTTATAGCTTTTAGTGAAATGGAATAGTTACCGGTTTTAGCATAAGTATGCGGGCCAGGGTTGGTATCCGTACTAAGGGTTCCATCGCCAAAGTCCCAAACAAAAGAATCTGCGTTTTCAGTATTATTAATAACAGAAATGGTATAGGGATCACTGCAATTTTTTTCTATTTCAAAGCGTGGTTTCGGATCAAGAATAGTAATTGCGTTTGTTATTGTGAAAGTGCTGTCAGAGTGGCAACCTTTTTGGCTTACCGAAAGGGAAATATCAAAAGTGCCGACAGAATCATATACATGAAAAACTGATGGAGTGGATGAAGTAAGCGAATATCCATCTCCAAAATCCCAGCACCAAAGGTCTACACCTTCTGAGGAAAGGTTATTTAATTTGATTGGTTCAAAAACACATGCCGTAGAAACATCCAGATCAAAGGAGGCCACCGGTTTTTGACCTGTAATAACAACCTGCACTTCTTTCGTGTCTGAACATCCATTCGAACTTTGAACAGTTAGTTTAGTGACATACTCACCTGCATTATTGTAAGTATGAGAAGGATTCTCCAGAGTAGAAGTTACCCCATCGCCAAAATCCCAGGTTCGTTGTGTAATATCAGTTAAAGAAGAACTTTTGTCTTCAAAAATTATTTCATGGGGAGCACAGCCTCCTAAAGTTTGTTGACTATTATCACATGAGGCAATTTGGTTGGGACTAAAATCAGCATTAATACTTTTCTGAACAGAAACAGGAAAGTAGTTGGTGATATCGCAACCGGCATTTGAAGCAACTAGTTTTACGATATATGTTCCAAGATCACTATAGCTATGAGTTGGGTTTTTCTCATAAGATGTATTTCCATCTCTAAAATCCCAATACCAGGAATTGCTGTTTTGAGAAGTATTAGTAAATGAAATGGTGGTTTCACAGTTTTGAGAATAGGTAAAACCTGGTACAGGACTATCAAGTACCGTAACTTGCTTTGTGTTGTAGCCGGTACAACCACTTTTATATTCTGCTATGAGAGTAACGTCATAGGTGCCACTTACTGTGAAAATATGAGATGTGTCGTTTGAAACAATTAAGTTTCCACCTCCAAAATCCCATTTACGAAGGTTTATTTCACTATTTTCATCTGATGTAAAAAGCACGGTTTCATATACACATGTTACTTCATTAGAAATACTAAAGCTAGGAATTAGGTCACTTCCTACCGAAATACTAGTTTCATATATGGGTTGATTGTCACAATGATCGCTAATTACTTTTAATGAAACATTATATTTCCCAGGTTCTGTGAAGGTATGCTTAGGGTTGATTTCATTGGAGTTACTGCCATCACCGAAGTCCCATATATATGACAAAAGTCCCGGCCCTTCAGATTTATTGTTAAAATTTACTTCGGCAGGAGCAGCACAAAATTCTGATTGATCTACTTCGTAGTCAGCAAGAATTTTGGCAATTGAAATTAAATTGCTTTTGCTTTTAACGCTTTCACAACCTTTGTCATTTGTAATTGTAAGAGTTACTGAATAATCGCCCTGATCTGCATAAAGGTGAGTAGGATTCTGCCCACTACTGGTATTTCCGTCCCCAAATACCCATTCCCATGAGGCTAAAGCTCCTGATCCTGCGCTTGAATTATCGGTAAAGGACACCTCAAGTGGATTACAACCGTTCAAGGGAGATGCCATAAAATCAACAGTTGGATATTCAAATACTGTAATATAGGCATTTTTTGTTTTGGTGGAACCTCCAGTAACGGTGAGTGAGACAGTATATGTTCCGGGATTATTGTAGATAGCACTGGGATTTTGTTCTGTTGAAGTATTTCCATTGCCAAAATTCCAATGCCAATCAACAGGACTACCGGTTGAAAGATCATTGAATTGAACAATTAATGGAGGGCAACCAGAAACGATATTTGCATTGAAGTCAGCTACCTGCGAGAAAGAATAAGATGACAAAAACAATAAAAAAATCCCAATAGTGGTTTTAATTTTCATGCAAAATCAGATGAACAGATAATCGGTCAGGAACTATAATCAAATAAACACATTAATGGCTAATAAAAAAATAATATTGTTTATTGGTTAGGTATATTATAAAAAATAATGAAAATAAATCAATGTAAAAGCACAAATATACAACATCAAAAAATCTATGTCTATATTTCATTTACTCATCTTTTTTTTATAAAATCAAATTCTTTTGTGACATTATATTCCGTAAAATAGCATGCATGATGCGTAAGGAAGCAATAATAAGGAGAAGGGTAAGTAAGAATTAAAACTCCCAATGTCAAACTATTTTGATACGTCCATAGAATTTGTAAAAGGAATTGGCCCTCAGCGAGCAAAGCTGTTAGGAGAAGAGTTGTCAGTTTTTACTTATAACGATTTATTACAGTACTACCCGTTCCGGTACGAAGACAGAACACGTTTCTACAAAATAGGGGAGCTCAATGAGTCATTGCCTTCCGTTCAATTTGTTGCTACGCTTGTAAATATGCAGGTAGTGGGAGTTGGTAGAAGAGCCAGGCTAGTTGCAACTGCAAAGGACGATTCTGGCCGGATTGAACTAGTGTGGTTTAAGGGTGTTAGCTGGATG
Organism: Cyclobacteriaceae bacterium; assembly: GCA_020436165.1. Lineage (GTDB taxonomy): Bacteria > Bacteroidota > Bacteroidia > Cytophagales > Cyclobacteriaceae > JAKISE01. Next base: position 105,470 of record JAGQYI010000002.1, read on the forward strand.
GCTAAAAAGTTACAACCCGGAGTAAACTATTTGATTTTTGGTAAACCTACCAAATATGGAAGCAAGCTAAACATAGCCCATCCCGAAATGGATGTCCTTACAAAGGGAAATAGTACTGGCGGTAAATTGCTGCCTGTTTATTCTACAACAGAAAAGCTCAAGGCAAAATATATAGACAGCAAAGCAATCTCAAAGTTTATTGCAGGGCTCATCCAACCTGCATTACCTCATGTAAAGGAATCTATTCCTCCCGAAGTAGTTCATAGATTAAAATTGATGCCTAAGGCAGAAGCTATTTATCACATCCATTTTCCTCAAAACGCGCAAACGCTTGAAAAGGCACGTTTCAGGTTAAAGTTTGAAGAACTCTTTTATGTTCAGATGCAATTACTCTCCTTGAAGTCCGGAAGAAGCAAAAAATACAAGGGAAAAGTTTATGATAACTCTGGATTACTTACCAGATTTTATAATGAGCATTTACCTTTTGAACTAACAGAAGCACAAAAGCGGGTAATCAAGGAGATCTATAAAGACATGAAGTCGGGGATTCAAATGAATCGGCTGTTACAAGGCGATGTAGGCTCCGGAAAAACTATTGTGGCTTTTATTTGCATGTTAATTGCCATTGGGGGTGGCAGCCAGGCCGCTATGATGGCTCCTACGGAGATTTTAGCAGAGCAGCATTACGAAGGACTTAAACCCTTTGCCAAAGCAATGGGCCTGCAAATAGCCAAACTTACCGGTTCAACTAAAACCAGTGAACGTAAAAAGCTGCATATAGCACTTGAAACGGGTGTACTAAACATAATTGTTGGGACCCACGCCCTTTTGGAGGAAAAGGTGAAGTTTAATGAGCTCGGTCTGGCTATAGTAGATGAGCAACACCGTTTTGGAGTAGCCCAGCGTTCTAAACTGTGGAGTAAAAACGAAGACCTGTTTCCTCATGTATTGGTTATGACAGCCACACCTATCCCTCGTACACTTGCCATGACCCTTTATGGCGACTTAGATGTCTCGGTTATCGATGAACTTCCGGCCGGAAGAAAGCCAATCAAAACCATTCATTATTATGATTCGCACAGGTTAAAAGTGAATGGGTTTATAAAAAAGCAAATTGAAGAGGGTCGTCAGGTATATATTGTATATCCTTTAATAGAAGAATCCGAAAAAATGGATATGAAGGGCTTGACCGATGGTTATGAAAGCACTCGAAGAGCATTTCCGGAATACCATGTAAGCATTGTTCACGGACGAATGAAATCTGAGGACAAAGCATTTGAAATGGAACGCTTTGTAAAGGGCGAAACACATATTATGGTGGCAACCACAGTAATAGAGGTAGGGGTTAATGTGCCCAACGCCTCAGTTATGGTTATTGAGAATGCAGAGCGCTTTGGCTTAGCTCAACTCCATCAGCTACGTGGTCGAGTGGGTAGAGGCTCCGATCAATCATATTGTATATTGATGACCGATGTAAAGCTTTCTGCGGATGCCCGAACACGGATCAGCACCATGGTAAAAACCAATAACGGGTTTGAAATAGCAGATACGGATCTGAAGCTTAGAGGTCCGGGAGACTTAATGGGAACCCAGCAAAGCGGAGTGCTTGATTTGAAGCTGGCAGACCTTGCCAAAGATGCAGCTATATTAAAACTGGCCAGGGATACCGCCTCTCAACTTTTATCAGAAGATGCGGAATTAGCAAAACCAGAGCACCATCCCCTAAAGCTACATCTTCAAAAGCTCAGACAGTCCAGGGTTAATTGGAGTTCGATCAGTTAGGTTCCGCTAAAAAAACCCAATACTCCTACCATATTTAGTAATACCAGGAGAATAACTACCGGAATAATATACCTGAGAAAAAAGACATATACTTTGGCAGGAACAATTCCGAAGACAGGTTTAAGAAACCCTTCTGCCCCCTCAGCAATATTCTCAACTACTTTGTTGATATCCAGCACCCAACCCACATAGATACTTGTCATAAATGCAACTACTACAATAAAGAAGGTGCCGAATATAGTATCAAGTATATCCAGGAATCCGCTCACGGTTACTCCTTCAAACCAAGGCATAGAAAGAGTGTTGAAAAAGTTTCCATCAATAGCGGCCAGTGCCGAGGGCACCCCAACAATAAATGCCAAAATACCTACCACCCATGCAGACTTCTTGCGGTTCCACTTTTTCTCATCCATAAAATAGGAGGCGGGAACCTCCAGGATAGAAATGGACGAGGTTAAAGCAGCAACAGATAAAAGCAGAAAGAAAAGCCCCCCAACCAAATTACCGAAAGGTATTTGTTCAAATACAGCCGGCAGAACCTGGAAGGTAAGGGTTGGGCCTTGTGTGGGCTCCATTCCAAAGGCGAATACAGCAGGAAATATCATAAACCCTGCAAGCAAGGCAACACCGGCATCCATAAGGCCTACCCACAGCCCACTTGAAATGATATTGGCCGACTTAGGCAGATAGGAACCATACGTTATCATTATACCCCAACCTATACTCATTGAGAAGAAGGCTTGCGATAAAGCCGTAAGGAATGTATTGGCAGTTATTTTCGAAAAATCAGGAATAAGGTAAAACTCCAAGCCGGCCATGGCGCCTTTAAGAGTAACACTTCTAAGTACTACCAAAATAAGGAGCACAAAAAGCATGGGCATAAGTACTTTGGATGCTTTTTCAATTCCACCGGAAATACCCCCCATTACAATGATGATGGTCAAAAACATAAATACGGCAAAGAGGGGTATTACCAGGGAAGGTGTCTGTGAAAACTCTGCAAAGGACATGTTTATATTAAACACCGAAGTAAAAATGTAGCCAACAGCCCAACCCCCAATTACAGAATAGTAGGTTAAAACAAAAAAGCTGAGCAAAAGCGCCATAACGGGAGCAATCAGCCAAAACTTATTGGCACCGGTATTTTTAAAAGCACCAAAGGTGCTGCTTTTTCCATACCTGCCAAGGCCCATTTCGGTGAACAACATGGGAACACCAATAAGCACTACGCACAGCACGTAAACCAACACAAAAGCTCCTCCACCATTTTGCCCCGTTATGTAAGGAAACCTCCAAATATTACCTAACCCAACGGCCGATCCGGCAGCCGCCATAACAAAACCAAATTTTGAGCCCCATTGGTCTCTACCTTCTCCTCCTGCTTGTAATGCCATATATGTTGATTTATGAGTTAAAAATTTCGAATTACGAGTTGACAACTTTATCCCAAATTCTAAATTCGTAATTCAAAAATTTAAATTTTGAAGCGGCAATTTCAGAAAATGCCGGATAAATCCAAAATCAGGCTTATTGATTTTGAAGAGCGGCAACCTGATTAGACACGATTTCAATGCCTTCGTCAAAACTGTGTGGGTTGTATCCAAGCTCTTTTCTTGCCTTATCAATTACAAAACCTGTTTTGGGTGGCCTTTTGGCTGGTTGCGAAAATGTGGATGAATCAGCTCTTGAAATAAGGCTGCCGTCAAGATTAAAATAGTTTTTTACTTTAATGGCCATATCATACGGAGTAAGCATGTCCTTTCCGGAAATATTGAAAATGCCTTCAGCCTTCCTTTTTGCAATAAGATAACACCCCGTTGCCAGGTCTTCTGCCAATGTTGGAGTTCGCCATTGGTCATCTACAACTTTTATGGACTTTCCCTGTTCCAGACTGTTCTTAACCCAAAGTATTATATTGGAACGGCTCATATCACTAACCACACCATACACAAGCACAGTTCTGGCAATAGCCCATTTTAAGCCAGATTGTTTAACAAGCTTTTCAGCTGCCAGCTTACCTTCTCCATAATAATTTACTGGGTTGGGCTCTTCCTCTTCTGTTAATGGCCCTTTGGTGCCATCAAAAATAAAATCGGTAGAAAGGTGAAGAAGAAAACAATTGTTTTGTTCGCACGCTTCAACCAGGTAAGCAACCGAATCAACATTGGCATGCCAGCCTGCTTCTTTTTCCAACTCACATTGGTCCACATTGGTCATGGCTGCCGTATTTACCACAACTTCTGGTTTAACTTTTTCAACAACGGAAAGCACCTGACTTTTGCTTGTAATATCCAAAGAAATAAACGTATAGCCATCATTTATGGGCAACCGGTTAGCTCCTCTTGCTGTAGCTATTACTTCCAAAGAGCTATCTTTAATCATGAGCTCCACCAGTTTTTGACCTAATAATCCGTTGGCGCCTGTTATAAGTACTTTCATTGAAACTATTATTCGTTGCTTGTTTGTTCTGCAGGATATTGATACCCGTATTTTTCCGTGATCTCTTTTCTGGGAAGTTCTTCCACTGTCATGGTCAGATAAATATCATTTATGGGGCGATTGCGTAGCCCGGTTTGTACCTGAGCAATTTTATCAACAACGTCCATACCTTCTACAACCTGTCCAAATACAGTATAGTCGCCATCCAAATGAGGTTGTCCGCCAATGGTGGTATAGAGCCTTATTTGTTCAGGAGAGGCATATTTATCGAGGCTCAAACCGGAATAAGCGGCAATTTCATCTTTAAGATTAAGATAAATGGACTGCACCTCTTCCATTTTACCTTGCTCCTGAAGAGCAATTACAGAATCGCGTAGAGCTAAATTAGGCTCGCTTTGCAAGTACATGAGTGCCGCATAGTTTAACTTATCCAGATCGGTTTTTAGCTCATTAACAGTGCGTACGCTTCCTTGCACAATGTAAAATTGAATACTGGATTTTTTTTCAGGATTTACATTATCAGGGGCGCGGGCGGCTGCCAAAGCTCCTCGAACATGAAGGTGGTTTGGCCTTATTTCAGCAGGTATTAATCTTTTCCCTTCTTTTTCTAACCCCGGTTTTGCGCCCACATCACCCCCCTGGATCATGAAATTGTTCATAACCCTGTGAAAGGTCGTGCTATCGTATAACCCTTCTTTCGCCATTGTGATAAAGCTTTCCTTATGCTTTGGGGTATCATCGAACAACACCACTTTAATATCACCAAATGTTGTATGTATGGTTACAAGTGTATCGGTGTCTTTGTTCTTTGGTTGGCATCCCACTATCATTATGCTTGTGAGCACCAATATGTTTTTAATACGTATACTCATATTCCTTCTGAACTTTCTTTTTTAACATTCTTTTAACGGTCATGGTCATTTTTATGTCTTTCAAAGGACGATTGCGCCCATCCTTTTCGACTTTAGCAATTTTTTCAACTACATCCATCCCTTTTATCACCTGTCCAAATACAGTGTATTTGTTGTCAAGAAAATGGGCTCCTTCTTCATTCTCAACAATATAGAATTGCGAACCACTGGAAGCTTTTTCAGGATTTACCCTGTCATTCTGGCGAGCGGCAGCCACAGCCCCTTTTACATGTATTAAGCCATTTACAAACTCTGCAGGAATCGTATAGCCCGGTCCCCCCATGCCGTCATTAGAAGGGTTGTCGTCTTTACTGTTTGGGTCGCCTCCTTGTATCATAAAATCATCCATAACTCTATGAAAAGTGGTGCCATCGTAAAAGCCGTCTTTGGCAAGTTTTAGAAAATTAGCTTTGTGATTTGGCGTTTCATCGAATAAAATAATTGAAATGTTTCCCAACTGAGTATGAACGGTAACCACTTCATCCTTTCCTTTTGGCCCTCCTGCTAAAAAGGTAATAATAAGAAGAGATAAAAACGTTTTGATCATAGGATTAGCGAATAACCTTTGAAAGGTTGATGGATAAATTCATGAACAAGATCTTTGAACTGGCGTTGCGTTCCAAATGGTACATGGCCTCGGAAATCAATTCGGCCATAGCTTGAATTTGCTCAACAGAAAGGGCTTTACCAAAGTTTGAAACGAAAGTCTTTTCTTGTCCTTCAACACGAAGAAGACCATCGTGGGTTGAGGAAGCCGAAACAAGGGCTTCTCGTAGCATAGACAGGCCATATTGCAGAAATGCATTTTGTGCACCACGTGTAAGCTTGGAAAACTCCTCTGCATTATCCACCAAATCATTCATTTGTCGTTGGTGACAAAGACGCATCCAATGGCTGAATTGTGTGTAATTGTCTTCTTCGGCTTCTGTGGAAAGATGAAGTGCCAAACGCAGGGAACCATCCGCCAAATGAGCGAGTTGCTTCGATCGTTCTTCTTGTATACCATGGGCTGCTACAAGCAACTCGCTCAACTCCTGATCACTGAAGGAAGGTATGTTCAAGCGTTGCACCCTCGACTGAATTGTAGTGAGCAGACGATCGGGTTGTTCTGAAACAAGCAGAAAAACACTATTCTCAGGCGGCTCCTCAAGAACTTTCAAAATCCCGTTTGCTGCATTGGCGTGCATTAGTTCTGGCAGCCAAATAAGCATGATTTTATACTTGCCTTCAAAGGCTTTCAGAGAAAGATCGCTGGTTATGGTTTGCTTTTCTTTGGTGCTTATAAGCGCTTGCTTGTCTTCTCCTCCATAAAGTGTTGACCAATCCTGCAAACTTCCGAAGGGTGTTGTTAGTAAAAACTCACGCCATTCTTTTAAGAAAAGCCTGCTGCTTGCATCCTTGGCAGCCACATTTTTAGTACTGCTTACAGGGAAAACAAAATGTACATCCGGATGGACAAATTTTTGATTCTTAGTACAGGACGGGCAATGGCCACATGCGTCTTCTTCTTCCGGGTTCTCACAATTTAAATAGGTTGCATAAGCCAGCGCCAGAGATAATGCCGGGGAACCGGGTTTTCCGGCAAACAATTGAGCGTGCGCCACATGGTTGTTGTGTATGCCTGAAAGTAGCATGGCCTTGGTAGAAGCTAATCCATGTATATCTTTAAACCGCATTCTTATTTTTCCCAGACTCTGTATTGTTCCGACATTGTGTAAACAGATTCAAGTATTTGGCGTTCCGAATCTGTGAACTCTTTTTTTCTCCTGGACATTGTTATAGTTGCCATTTCAAATACCTTTGGGAGTTTGAAGGTTGCAAAGCCTCCTGCTCCACCCCATGCAAACGAAGGTATAAATGTTCTGGGAAATCCGGAGCCAAAAATATTGGCGGCAACGCCAACCACGGTGCCGGTATTAAACATGGTATTGATTCCACATTTGGAATGGTCGCCCATCATTAGACCACAGAACTGTTCTCCGGTATTTACAAACCCACTTTTGGTATAATCCCAAACTTTAACCATGTCATAGTTATTTTTGAGATTAGAAGTATTGGTGTCTGCACCAATATTACACCACTCGCCTAGAACGGAATTGCCCAAAAAACCATCATGTCCCTTGTTGCTACAACCAAAGATGACAGAGTTGCTAACTTCACCCCCTACCTTACTGTAAGGTCCTATGGTAATATCGCCTCGCATACGCGCATTGGCATTTACTGTCGAATGTTCGCAAAGCGCAAAGGGGCCTCTGATGATCGAGCCTTCTTCTACCACAGCTCCTTTACCAATATAGATAGGGCCATTTTCTGCATTCAGGGTTGCATCTTTTATACTTACTCCTTCCTCAATAAAAATATGGTGTGAGCCGTATACACGTGTGTAAGGGTCTTCTATCTTCCTACTTTGGCGCCCCTGCGTTATGAGGTCGTAGTCTAAACGAATCTGTGCACCGTTTTCCTTGAATATATGCCAGGGTCGTTCAATTTGTGTAAATTTTTCCTCGAGCTCAATTGCTTCGCAACCACTACCAATTTGTGCTACATCAATTTTTCCCTGGCGGCTAGCAATCAATTTATCTCCAATAATCAACTTTTGATTTGGTTTTAGATCATCAATTGCCTGAACAAGAACTTCATCAGGGCAAACATTGCCAGCAATGTATATATTGTCTTCAGTGAATTTGGGCGGATATTTAACAGACAAATATTCTTCAGTAAGAAAGGAAACATCTGCAGCCAGCCACTTTTTCCATTTTTCAGCAATTTTTAATATTCCTACACGCATCTCAGCAAGAGGACGGGTATAGGTAAAAGGAAGCAGGTTGCTTCTCGAGGAAGGGGTGTCAAAAAGAACAAGGTTCATATAAGCAAAAATAAAAAAGTCTCACAGATAAAGACCCGTGAGACTTTTAAATCGAATGAATTCGATTGCTTATTTTTTCTTGTAACGCTGGTTGAATTTCTCAACACGTCCAGCGGTATCAAGGAATATTTTCTTACCTGTATAAAAAGGATGTGATGCTGAAGTTACCTCAACTTTAATAAGTGGGTATTCGTTACCATCTTCCCATTTAATGGTTTCACTGGAGGTCATGGTGGACTTTGTTAAGAATGTAAAGTCACTTTGCAAATCTTGAAAAACCACGTCCCTGTATTCTGGATGTATTCCCTTTTTCATTTTTATGTAAATTTCGTCTGTTCCTTAAAATGGAGCACAAAGTTAGAGAATATCCATCTTTATTCAAATATTTTCTCTTTTATTTGAGCTATGCCGTAGGCATTCCTTCGGAATAAATTACTGATTTTCAAACAATACCAGGAAATTTTGTTACGTAGCGCATTTTTCATACTGCTTATAGAGGCACTATTTTCCTCAAAAGTGCTGGCGCAAAGCACCAATATACCCTTGAATAAGGACACATATCATTTAATTGACCGGTTTGAGATACTGAGCGGAGAAATGGAGCCCAACAATCATAGTGCAGTTAAACCCTACACACGTAAGGCAGTAGCTCAGATTACAGACTCCATACAAAAAATGGATATGAAACTTTCGCGTCAGGATCAGTTTAACCTGGAATACTTGCGTAACGACAACTGGGAATGGGTAGACAGCAGTACCAATGTAAGTAAGCACCCTTTTATGAAGGTGTTTTATAAGAACAAGTCTGACTTTTATTATGGAGCTGATAAGGAAGAGGCCATAGCAATACATGTAAGTCCGGTGCTTTACTTAAGTGTTGGAGGTGAAACAGCATCAAGTAACTATACTTACATAAATACGCGTGGGGTACAGGTGCGAGGACTTATTGATAAGAAAGTGGGTTTTTATACATTCATTGGCGAGAACCAGGCGAGATTTCCAGCGTATGTTCGTGATTTTGTAAATGAAAACACAGTAGTACCCAATGAAGGGTTCTGGAAAACTTTTGGAACGAATGGGTATGATTTCTTTACAGCAACGGGCTACATAAGCTTTAATGTGACCAAACATATCAATTTCCAGTTTGGTCATGACCGCCAATTTATTGGAGATGGCTACCGATCCATGATCATGTCCGATTTTAGTCCACCTGCACTGTTTTTAAAAATAAATACTCAGGTATGGAAATTAAACTATACCAATCTTTTTACACAGGTTTTTGCCGATGCCTACGGACAATCTCACGGTTCGGTAAGTAATTCGAGGTTTCCCAAGAAGTACCTGGTTGCGCACAGATTGGGAGTTAATATTGGTAAACATGTAAATATAGGGGTGTACGAGGCGGTTGTTTTTGGAAGGGAGGATTCTCTCGGAAATAATCATTTTGAGCTGTCTTATTTAAATCCCATTATCTTCTACCGTTCACTGGAACAACAAAATGGTAGCCTTGATAATGCGCTCATCGGGTTAGATGCAAAGTGGAACTTCTTGCATCGGTTTTCGCTATACGGCCAATTATTATTGGATGAATTTAAGCTTGACGAAGTGTTGGCAAGAACCGGTTGGTGGGCCAATAAATTTGGATATCAGGTTGGCCTGAAGTATGTCAATGCTTTTGGTGTAAAGAATTTAGATCTGCAAACAGAATTCAATCTTGCAAGGCCATATACCTATTCACATAGTTCAATTTATTCAAACTATGCCAATTACAGACAAGCAGTTGCACATCCATTAGGAGCAAATTTTAAAGAAACCATAGGAATAGTTCGCTATCAGCCAATTCCTAAACTAAATCTGACGGCAAAATTAATTTTTGCTTCGTATGGCCTGGACACTCAAAACACGAATTGGGGCAAGGACATTTTAAAAGACTACAATACACGTGAACAGGAATACGACAACAAAGTGGGACAAGGTGTAGCCACTACTTTGAGATTTGTAGATATAACGGCTACTTATCAGTTCAGGCATAATGTATTTCTGGATTTAAAACTTATTTCGCGAGAGCAAAACAGCGAGTTAGCTGAATTTGAAAGCCAGTCAACCATATATTCGCTGGCATTTCGTTGGAACATTGCACAGCGGCTACAGGAGTTTTAATTGCAATAGGCTAGTTTTGTGCTCTTAAATTAGTAGATGAAGACATATTTAAGAATTCTTTCTTATGGGAAAGGCCTGGGGGGTTATCTTCCTATGTATGCAGTTTCTGTAATATTTTATGCTATCTTCAGTGTTTTGAATATTGCACTTTTAGTGCCAATGCTGGAGGTTTTGTTCGATAAAGCGGGCTCCGGACAGGCCATTTCAAGTATTCCAGACTTTTCTTTAAATATTACCTATTTTAAAGACGTATTCAATTTTTATTTCTATCAAATAATGGATGCCCAGGGTAAAATGGGTGCATTAAAATTTGTTGGAGCTGCGCTGGTTGGAGCTGCGCTTTTTTCAAACCTTTTCAGGTATATAAACTCTGTTCTTTTGGGCATTATGCGTGTTCGGGTAATTGAGAACTTGCGTATAGATGTTTATGAGGAGGTAACAGGTTTGGACATTGGCTATTTTACCAACGAACGCAAAGGCGATATCATGTCACGCATTACGAACGATGTGCAACAGGTAGAGCAAACCGTTTCAGATTCCATTCGGGTATTAATGCAGGAGCCTGTTCAATTGATAGGTTTCTTTTACGCACTGTTTGTTATTTCACCAAGCCTTACGCTTTTCACACTTTTATTACTTCCTCTTTCAGGTGGACTCATCGCTTCCATTGCCAAACGTTTGAAGCGAAACGCCTCATTGGCGCAGGGGGCCTTGGGAAGAATTGCCAATCATGTGGAAGAGTCAATAAGTGGCATTAGGTTAATAAAGGCGTTTACGGCCCGGCCTTATATGCTTAATAAGTTTAAAAAGGAGGTTTTTGATTATTCAAGGCTGAGCATTTCTCTTACTAAAAAAGTAGAACTGGCCAGCCCTGTATCCGAGTTTTTGGGAATAGCTGTTGTGGCAGGGCTTCTTTTAATAGGGGGCTCCATGGTACTTAAGCCTGATGCCACTCTTGGGGCTTCAGCCTTTATTACATTTATCATGTTGTTTGCCAGGGTGCTACAACCGGCAAAGGCAATAACCTCTTCCCTTAGCACCTTACAGCGTGGTATTGCAAGTGGCGAGAGGATTTTTGCAATTGTAGATACCAAGCCAAAAATCACCGAAAAGAAAAATGCTCAAGAAATAGACGATTTTAGTAGAGGAATTGAATTCAAGGATGTTTCTTTCAAATATGAAGAAGACCTTGTGCTAAAAAACATTTCATTTAAGCTTGATAAGGGCAAGACAATAGCATTGGTGGGCATGTCAGGAGGCGGCAAATCCACTATAGCTGATCTCCTGCCAAGGTTTTACGATCCTACGGAGGGTGAAATAACGATTGATGGAACGGACTTAAAGGATTGCTCTCTGAATTCATTAAGAAAGCAGATGGGAGTTGTAACCCAGGAATCAATACTTTTTAATGATACCATTTTTAATAATATAGCTTTTGGCCTTGAGAATGCGAGCCAGGAGGATGTAATTCAAGCAGCAAAGATTGCCAATGCCCACGATTTTATAATGGAAACACCCAATGGCTATCAGACCATAATAGGAGAAGATGGCTCCAAACTCTCTGGTGGCCAGCGGCAGCGGTTGAGTATTGCACGGGCTGTAATGAAGAACCCTGCTATACTAATTTTAGATGAAGCTACATCTGCGCTTGATTCACATGCCGAACGACAAGTTCAGGAAGCAATTACCAATTTGATGAGCAACCGAACATCCCTTGTGATTGCTCATAGATTGAGCACGATCCAGCACGCGGATGAGATTCTGGTAATAGAGAGAGGGGAAATCAAAGAACGAGGAACTCATGAAGAACTGATGAAAAAGGGAGGTACTTATAAGTCGCTGCAGGATATGCAGAATATCAAATAGAATATGGTCTTTTTTAAAGGTGGGAATACGTCATTTTCTGGCAAAAAGTAAATTAACATTTGCGAAAAGAAGTGATTGATCAATAAGCAATTACGAAGTCAAGCCGATATTAAAGGAATTAGTATCTCAATGTGGTACTAAACAAAACATTTCATTTGCCATAGGGTATAACTTCTAAGAGCAAATATGTGTAAAGACTAAAGCCCCGGTTAACCCGGGGTTTTTTGTTATTACCATGGGTTTAACAATTTCTTAACACGAAAAAATATTTCTATCTTCACGGTAAAATGCTCTACGTATGCGTTTAATAAGAAGCATTTACCTAATCATTAACTACAAAACCTTTATACTAACTGCACTTGCAGTGGTTTCCACATGGCTTTGTAACAGATATCATATAATAGCTGAGTTCCCACTTACCTTAGTGGGTATTGCCATCGTTTTTCCTGTAGTTTTTTCAATCGATAGCGCCTACAAACGAAGAGAAAGAGCGCTTTGGATGCTAAGTGATTTCAAGGCGCATGTTTTAGCGATATACTTGGCTTCGCGGGATTGGCTTGATGACAATAAAGAATTTGAGGAGGAGATAAAAGGCAAACTCATAGATGTATATCGTTCGATACGCGAGATTTTTACCAATGGATCAGCCGATAAGGAGAAGGCGGAATTACACATATATGAAGGACTTTCGGAGCTTTCTTTGGTTATGAAGAAATTCAGAGAGTTGGGTCTTCCGTCCGGTGAGCTTTCAAGGGCAAGTCAATACATTAGTAAAATTGCTGTAGATATAGAAAATCTGAAGGGCATTTGGAGATACAGAACCCCAATAACGCTAAGGGCTTACAGCAAGGTGTTTATATACACGTTCCCCATTTTATACGGCCCCTATTTTGCCTCGGTAGCGGAGGTGTATTCACCGAATCTTGAATATATGATGCCGGTTATTTTTAGCTTTATTCTTGTTAGTTTGGATAACATCCAAAGCCACTTGGAAGATCCTTTTGATCAGGTTGGTGAGGATGACATTGTATTTGACGTAGAGGAGTTTACAACGCTTATTAATAAAGTAAAATAGAAGAGAGATACCTTTTTTCTTGTCTTTCTGAACTAACTTTAAAAGAAAAAAGCCATGGCAAAATCCAAAACCATTGTAATGCTCGTGGCCCTTCTAATGGCTGCGTCTGTAGAACTTTTTGGACAAGGTGCTCCTAAACCCATTGTGGGTGCAAAAGGTGGAATAAACCTTGCCAACATTGGTGGAGACGAAACTGACAATAAGGTTAAGTTGGCTCCACATGTCGGAATGTATTCCGAAGTATTTTTTGATTACTTTCTTATGCTTCAGGCAGAAATACTTTTGTCTTTTCAAGGACATGCTGCACCGAGCGAGTTTGACAATAAGCTTAACCTTACTTATTTAAACATACCTGTGATGGCAAGGTATAACCTGGGCTATAATTTAAATGTACATGCCGGAGTGCAATTTGGTTTTTTGCTTAGTGCAAAAAGAATTTATCAAGACTTTGAAAGCGATGTTAAGGACCAATTTAAAGGAATGGAATTGGGATTGCCAATAGGAGTAGGTTATGACTTAATGGATAGAAAAATAAATGTTACTGTTCGTTACATAATAGGTCTAAATAACATTTCCGATAATTCCATACAGACACTTCATAACAATGTCTTTCAAATTTCAGCAGGGGTTATGCTGTTTCGTATTAATGAATAACTGCGAAAATTATAAATTCAGAAAGCTCCTGTCATGGAGCTTTTTCTTTACACAAATTAAAATTTCAAATAGATAACAATCAGTTGGGTTTGCTTCTTAGCAAATGAACAAGGATATTTCATACATTTGATACAAATGAAAACCCCATGCGTCCATATATAGTTCTTATTTGCTTTCTGATTTCCATTCCAGGTTGGGCGCAAAAGGGATCCTATTATCTTGCAAAGCAGGACCTTTCTGAAAAGGGTATTGGCAATTATAATTTTGACATTGCTCAGGATAGCAGAGGCCTGGTTTATATGGCCAACTTACAAGGGGTTCTGGTAACAGACGGTAGAGATTGGAATCTGATAGAAACACCTTACAGCGTTTTTGCGCTCGCAATTGATGATAACAATAATGTTTATGTGGGGGGGAGAAAGGAAATAGCTATTGTTAATACAGGAGCCTTTCGGGGGCAAGCTTATAAGGTATTATCCAAAGTTGAGCAGGAGGTTTTTAAAATAAAATACAGCAACAATAAGGTTTATTTTTTAACCGATAATGCACTTTATATCTACGATATTAAGTCTCAGCAAATCAAAAATATCACGAAACCCGCAAACGATGAATTCATCGATTTGCAGGAAAATGATAGTAAGCTTTATGTGATTAGTGCACAAGCCGGTACTCAGATTGTGAAGGATGACCAACTTGAGCTGTCCGGTTTGAATCTTCCGGATTCAACTGTGGGCTTCCGGACATCTGCAAAAGGAGAAATGTTAGCATTTACCACAGGTGGAGCGTATTTTTTAAAGAAACAAGGGGCCAGCAACTTTCAACAACTAAACATAAAGGATGATGACTACATAGAAGAAAACACCCCTGTGGAACTGGAATGGGTAAATGACAGCCTGATAGCTATTTCCACAATTAGTGGAGGTGTGGTTTTTGTTGAGCCTCATTCGGGTGAGGTGCAGCAGTACATGAATTATGACAACGGTTTACCCGACAATGAGATATTATCTCTTTTTGTTGGTAAATCAAATATAGTATGGTGCGCCACCCCTCAGGGTATTTCTATTATTGCGCCACAAATACCATTTAGAAATTTTGCAACCTACAAGGGCCTTTCAGGAAATATTCAGGTTGTATATCAGATGAACAGCAGACTTTTTGTTGGTACAACGGTAGGCTTGTATGAGCTGGTGAAGAAAACAGACTATGATGAAGTGGTGAGCTATAAGAAGGTTACAAAAACCGCTCCGGTTGAAAGTGAAGAACCTGATGAAAGAAAGAAAAAGGGCTTATTCAATTTCTTCAATGCTAAGAAAAGCGAACAAAAACAAGTGGTTAAACCCAAGACCTACTACAAAAAACAAGTTGAAAAAAAGATTAACTCTGTAGAATATGTATACGAAAAGATAGAAAAAATTGATGCTAAGGTTGTTCAGATGATCAACTACAATGGGAAACTTTTGATAGGGACCCTCTCAGGAATATATGAGCTGGAAGATAAGAAGGCCACTAAAATATTCGATCAGCCAATGGTGTACATGTACAGTCCGGCAGGTTATTCGTTTTTAATGGTTAGTACGTACGACAGAGAGGTGAAGGTTTTGGTTAAAGAGCCAAGCGGATGGAACGCCTCAGGCCTGCTCGATGGATTAAATGATTTCGTAGAACAAATTGTGCAAGGTAACGAAAAAAGCCTTTGGCTATGTGGTGCAGATTCGGTTTACCGGATAGTCTTAAACAATGCGCAGTCTCTTAATGATGTTGAAGTGTATGCAATTAATAACCCTCATTGGGAGCGTATTTATTCAAACACCTATAAAAACAAGACATATTTTCTGAATACCTCCGGCTATTATTACTACGAGGACCTTTCCATTAAAAAAGACACAATTATAGCCGAAGAAATAGGTTTGCCCCGCAAAATGCTCTTAAGTTCAGAGGGAAACCTATGGGTTAACACCGGGCATTTCTGGTATGGGCAAGGAAGAAGCCTCGAAAATTCCTTGAATTTTATTAGCCTGTTTGAAGACCCAAGATACCTCGCAGAAGTAGGAGGCAATACGTATTGGGTAGTAGCAGGAGATAATCAATTGTACAAAATAGATGGAAGGAAACTCAAATCGATAACCAGGCCATTTAAGCTTTTCCTGGAACGGGCACAGATGGATTCAATTGCCTTGCCAATTACCACCAAGCTCGGCAAATTTGATCAGAATAGCTCCTTATCATTCAAATTTGCCGCTCCAGATTACACCAACATTTATCAAACAGAGTTTCAGTATCGGTTGGTAGGGCTTTCAGATGAGTGGTCAGAGTGGAGCCGAACCAATAATGAGATTGTCTTCCCGTATTTACCGGCCAACAAATATGTTTTGGAGGTTCGCGCCCGGGATGCCCTGGGTATCATTCAAAACTCAGAATCCATAAGCTTTAGCATTTTAGCTCCCTACTGGAAACGCCCCTGGTTCTACTTATTTGAAGTGGTGTTTTTTGGTGGACTCATGGCATTATCCGTTTGGATAAACCGCAACTCACACAAATTTACTTTGCTAAGCAGGTTGCTTACTTTTCTCACATTAATACTTGTTGTTGAGTTTGTTCAAACCATTGCTGAAGCCAAATTTGAAACCAATCAATCTCCGGTAATAAACTTCTTCATTCAGGTGGTAATTGCCCTATCAATATTACCTGTTGAAAGTCTTTTAAGGAAATTTATTACATCGCAGCAAGCCAAGAAGATTGAACGGGAAAAAGAAAAAGCAAACGAAAAAGTCAATGTTGCTGAAAAATAATTTTGATACGATCGAATGGATCTGGCTTGGACTTTCAGTGCCTGTTTTTGTGATCCTGCAATTTATAGCAGCTCCTTTTGGCCGGCATATTAAAAGAAATTTTGGACCAACCATCAATAACAAGTTTGCTTGGGTGGTCATGGAATCCGTTTCTTTTGTAACGATGGCCTATTTTTTCATGACCGGTACAGGACCAAAACCTCTTGTTTCATGGCTGATCGTCTTTCTGTGGCTGGGTCATTATTTTAACCGCTCGTTTGTTTATGCGCTGCGACAAAAAAATTCCCAGGAACAAATGCCGGTTCTTATCTTTCTAATGGCTATTGGCTTTAATTTGATGAATGCAGGCCTGAATGGTTATTATCTTGGATATTTGGCAACCTATACCAACTCCTGGTTTCTGCAAGTAAATTTTTGGGTTGGGTTAGTGCTATTTGTCGGAGGCATGTTTGTAAACATAAAATCAGACAACATGCTATTGAGTTTAAGAAAACCGGGAGAAAGCGGATATAAAATCCCTCAAGGCTTTTTGTTTAAATATGTATCGTGCCCTAATCATTTGGGAGAAATTGTAGAGTGGATTGGCTTTGCTATACTAACCTTAAACCCTGCAAGTTTATCATTTGCCGTTTGGACATTCGCAAATGTGGCTCCGCGCTCCATTGCTCACCATAAGTGGTATAAAACCAAGTTTGAAAACTACCCCTCTGACAGAAGAGCGTTAATTCCGTTTGTTTGGTAACTAGCCTCTTTTGAACAAGAAGATCATGTAGGCAACATAGGCAAGGAAAAACCAAAGGCCTTCCCAACGACTAATGGCAGTTCTTTTACCAATAATAACTGCAAGGATGAGCATGGTGCTGGCTATGATGATCATAAAAATATCCGAATTGCTCACCACCTGAAACTCCAGAGGCTTAATAACGGCACTGATACCAAGTATCCACAACAAATTGAAAATGTTGGAACCAACGGCATTACCAACCGCAATGTCGGTATCGTTTTTCATTGTGGCAATTATGGAAGTAACCAGCTCGGGCAGTGAGGTACCGATAGCTACAATGGTAAGTCCCACAAGCGATTCGCTCATACCAAAATAAGTGGCAATCTTAATTGAACCACCAACCACCCAATTACCTCCGAAATACAGGCCTACCGACCCAAGCGCAATGTAAATTACCGACATACCAGTTGACATCATTCGGATATCCGTAGCCTGAATGTCGTCTTTGTTTTGCTTGGAAACCACATAAACGTAGCCCAAAAACATAGCAAAAAAGAAAAGTAAGATGAACCCATCGTAGCGTGAAATGTACTGCGGAGCATTGGGAGCAACCTGGTTGAATAAAGTAACATTGGCCAGGAAGCCCACCAGCAAAGTAGCAATTAGTGAAAAGGGTATTTCACTGAAGTAGGTATTTCTGGTGATAGGCAGCGGTTTTATCATAGCTGAGATTCCCAGGATAAGCAAAATATTGGCAATGTTGCTGCCCAATACGTTGCCTATGGCCAACTCGGAACTACCACTGAAGCTTGCAAAAATATTTACAAGCAACTCAGGCAGAGAGGTACCAAAGGAAACAATGGTGAGACCGATAACGATGGGCGGCCAGCCCAACCGTTTACCTATTGAAGAAGCCCCCTCCACGAGCATATCGGCCCCTTTGATAAGGATCACAAAACCAACTACGAATAAAACGTATACCATAAACTAAATAAAAAGCAGTAAGCAAGATATGCTACTTTTTTGAAAAAGGCTAACAGAACTTCAGAGTAATTGTTTGAGACCAGTTTATTGCTGGCAAGATCATTTATGGTATTTTTTACAAATAGCAACCTCAATGCTGTTGTCATAGGCAGTATATCCGAACAGGTAATAATCGCCTCCGTCTTTCAGTCCAGTCTTTTTTCTGAATAACCGGACAGAGTCAGGGAAGTTGCGAACGGCAATATTTGCCTTATTCCCTTCAATGGATTTAGCGATTTCCTTCTTGTTGTATTTTACCACCTTTTCTACCTCAAATGAACGACCGGGAAAGTTTTTTACATAAGAGGAAGATGAAAAAAGATGTGTGTTTTCATGAAGTTTAATTAAAGGGAAAGAGTTAGCCAGTAAATTAACACCACCCGATTTAAGAATGGCTGCGCCAGGTTCATAAAGAAAGCGCTGAATACTTCCCGTCTTCGGGGTAATCGATTCACCCAAATTAAATGACAAAAGAGTATGGTAACTGAGATCAATGGCTTTTACTACAATTGATTCTTCTTCAGTCTTGTTCTGAATGAGGAGAAGCTCTTTTACCTCATTGGCTAATGAAACCACATGTACTTCTTTAACACTGGTAAGTTGGCTTGCAGCCAGTGTTATGTCCAACATAGGTGATGCCTTCACCAAAACCTTTTCGGTTTTTTCCCATATACTTTTTTGCAAAGGCAAAATATTCGGAGAGCACGATTCAAAACGAAAAACCTTGTTTTCTTCATCTCTTCGTGCGGGGTCTATGTAAATCAAATCAGCCTTTCCTTCAAAAGTCGATAAAAAAGCCTCAGCGGCTGTATTGTGCACCTTAATATTGCTGGCCCCCAACAATTTGAAATTATGTTGTGCAATTTCAGCCAACTCCTGGTTTTGCTCTACATAATGAATCGTGTCAAATTGCTTGGAAAGATAGAAGGAATCAACCCCTGCTCCTCCCGTCAGGTCAATGCAGACCTTACCGTTAAATAAGCTTGCTTTATGGGCTGCCGTTTGTTCAGAGGAACACTGCTCCATGGAAAGCAAAGGAGGCATAATTATACCCTCTGTAGCTGCCCAAAGCGGAAGCTTTTCCTTTGCTTTTTCCCTGGCCCGGATCTGGTCAACCACCAGATCGACAGGTATGCCCGGGTATTTGCTTTTGTTGAGAAGTAACCTGTCTAGGTCGCTAGTCTGGTGCTCCTTAATAAATGTCTGAACCTCCGGTTTAACCAGCAGGTTAAGCATGCACCAGTTTTTGGGCAATAAGGTATTCTGCAATCTGTACTGCATTGGTAGCCGCGCCCTTACGAAGGTTGTCAGCAACAATCCACATGTTCAAGGTATTGGGTTGCGTTTCGTCCCTGCGGATACGACCCACAAAGACCTCATCTTTGCCATGGGCAAACAGTGGCATGGGGTATTCGTTAATAGCCGGGTTATCCTGCACAACGATACCCGGCGTTTTAGAAAGCATATTTCGCACTTCATCCACATCAAAATCCTTTTCAAATTCTATATTAACGGATTCCGAATGGCCGCCCACAACAGGAAGACGAACGGTAGTTGCGGTAACTTGTACGGTATCATCGCCAAGAATTTTCTTGGTTTCGTTCACCATTTTCATTTCTTCCTTGGTATAGCCGTTTTCAAGGAACACATCAATATGTGGAATCACATTTTTGTCAATTGGGTAAGGATATACCATATCTCCTTCAATGCCTTGGCGCTCGTTATTCATTTGATCTACGGCCGCTTTACCTGTTCCGGTTACAGATTGGTAGGTCGAAACGACCACGCGTTTTACGGTATAGGCCTTGTGCAAAGGAGCTAGTGCCAGCACCATTTGAATGGTTGAACAGTTAGGATTGGCGATGACCCTGTCTTTATCTTCAATTACGTGGCCGTTAATTTCAGGCACGACCAATTTATTGTTAGGGTTCATCCTCCATGCAGATGAATTGTCAATTACGCGGGTACCTACCTCTGCAAACTTAGGTGCATACTCCAAAGAAGTTCCTCCACCGGCCGAGAAAATAGCGATATCCGGCTTGGCAGCAATTGCTTCCTGCATACTTATAATGGTATAGGTGTTTCCCTGAAAGATCACTTTCTTGCCAACTGATCGTTCAGAAGCTACCAAAAGCAGCTCATCAAATTCAACACCTCTTTCATCCAATACCTTAAGCATTTCATTACCAACTAATCCGGTGGCTCCTACAACTGCCAGTTTCATATTATTATTTTTTATATCTTGTCTAAATTAAGTGAGCAAAAGTAGTGAAAGCGTTTCTTAAAATAGCAATTGTATTCATAGCTGTTATTCCATCGTATGGGCAATGGAATGAAGATTTTTCAGATGGTAACTTCACCAATAATCCAACCTGGCAGGGCAGCACTGTGGATTTTTTAGTTGAAAGCGAGGTGTTGCGCTTGAGCGCGCCAGCTATTTCGGCTACTTCTTATCTATCCACACCTTCCGATATTAGCCTGGAAGCCCAATGGGATTTTTGGGTAAAGCTGGATTTCAACCCTTCTTCCAGTAATTATATGAAGGTTTACCTGATCTCGGACACAGAGGATTTGACCCATGTAACCAATGGATATTTTATCAAAATTGGAGGAACTACGGATGAAATAAGTTTCTATAAAGTAGTAGATGGCTCGGAAACGTTGCTAATTGATGGAGCAGACGGCCGTGTTGATCTTGCGGTTGTGGAAGCAAGCGTTGCTGTAACCCGGGATGCTTCCGGACTTTGGGAAGTTAAAAGCAAGCTGCCGGGGGAAACAAGTTTTGTTTCTGAGGGAACGGTTACCGATCAGGAAGTTCAGAAGTCGAATTATTTTGGAATTGCATGTACATATACCTCAACACGCTCAGACAAGATGTATATGGATGACATTTCCGTAACAGGGAACCCTTTTGTGGATATGAAGCCTCCCAAGCTGCTTTCCTATTCAACACCAGCCAGTAATCAAATACAGTTGGTTTTCAACGAACCATTGGATCCAATAGAATCAAAAAATGTTTCGCATTATTTACTCAATAATTCAGATCAGCCCAATTCCACAACATTGATGTTTGAGGACACAGTTGTTCTTGCATTTGACAATGTTTTAGAACTTACCAATACCTTAAGCATATCCAACTTGCCTGACGTGGCAGGCAATCAACTGGATACCCTGCTAAACGTTTTTTACATCGACCCCTCACCCCATGAATTTAGGGAAGTGGTTTTCAATGAACTGTTCCCTGACCCGGACCCTTCAATCGGTCTGCCAACCTATGAATTTGTGGAGCTGTTCAACAATTCGGATCGTATTATTAATCTTGAAGGCTGGGGTTTTACGGACGGCTCTTCCGTTGCAACCTTGCCCAATCAATTGCTGTTTCCGGATTCCCTTCTCATTCTCTGTCCGGAGCAGGCGGCTGCCTTGTATGAGGGGTATGGCACAACCATTGGTTTAAGTACCTGGCCTACACTCAACAATACGGGCGATTCACTGAAGCTGATCGATGATCAGGGCAAAACTATCGACTCGTTGGCCTATACTTCGGGTTGGTACAATGATGCAGCTAAGGACGATGGTGGCTGGACACTGGAGCTGATAAACCCGGATTCAAAATGTAAAGGCAGGTTCAATTGGCGGGCTTCTTCTGACCCGATAGGAGGAACACCGGGTCAAACAAACTCTCTTTTCAATCCCAATGGTGACGAAGTTGCTCCTATGGTCCGGGAAGCCCTGGTTGAAAATGACAGCCTGATGCTATGGCTCTCAGAGCCAATTGTTCAAGGCAGTTATCAGGGCATTATTTTGCCCGATCAAATCAATGTGGCATTTTCAGTGAGTGAGCCGGTAGATTATGTGATTACTCCAATGACCGAACCTCTAAGCATGGAAAAGACGTACACGATCGAAACGTTATTGGAAGATTGTGCGGGTAATTCAGGAACTGCGGCAAGTAGTTTATTTCCCATTGCCCAGCCTGAACAGGGTAATATTGTTATCAATGAATTACTTTTTAACCCCTATTCGGGAGGTTCCGATTTTGTGGAAGTTTTGAATATCACACCTTACTATTTCAACCTGCAGGATTTTACAATAGCCAATGAAACAACACAGAAACTCGTTTCTGATTCCGTTTTGTTGCTTGGGCCCAAACACTATCTGGCGTTTAGTGAAGATATTCTCTTCCTCAAAAATCAATACCTTGCTCCTGACAGTAGTTTGTTCGAAACAGATTTACCAACGATGCCCAATGATGAGGGAATAGTGTTGCTTAGAGATGATTCGGGAATAACCCTCGACTCTGTGTATTATTCAGAAGACTATCATTTTTCCTTATTAGAGGACGTGGAGGGGATTTCATTGGAGCGGGTTTCCCCTGCAGAAGATTCCAACAATCCCGATAACTGGAAATCGGCTGCGCAAACGGTGGGCTATGCCACACCGGGTTATGCCAACTCACAATCGGAAGAGGTTACGTCAGAAGGAAAGGTAACTGTGAATCCGCAGGTAATTACCCCCAATAATGATGGGCAGGCAGACTATTGCCAAATTACATTCGAACTGTCGGGTTCTGACAAGGTAATGAGCGTGAACATTTATAACCTGAATGGTCAGCTGATAAAGACTTTGGCCAATAATGTGCTTATCTCACCCCAGGGATTCTTTACCTGGGATGGAACAGATGAACATGGTAGCCCGCTGCCCACCGCACATTACATTATTGTTTCGGAAATAGTTGGAAGTGATGGCCGCACCCAAAGGTTTAGAAGCAAAGTGGTGGTGGCCAATGGGTTTTAAATATCTTAAATGGCAAAGAAATTTTAAATGGCGCGGAAGTTATTTCCGTGCCATTTAAATTAAAATAGAGAGTCGAATGAGTGAAAAGTATAAAATAAGAGATCAGGATAAACTATATTTTATAACGTTCGCGGTTGTACACTGGGTAAATGTGTTTACCAGAAACTTGTACAAGGATTTTGTACTGAAAAGTTTAAGGTATTGCCAGCAGGAAAAAGGATTGGAGGTTTATGGCTGGGTAATAATGAGCAATCATATTCATTTAATAGTAGGCAGAAATGGAGAAAATAAAATAGAAGACATAATTAGGGATTTTAAGAAATACACATCGGTTCACATTTGTAAGGCAATTGAGGAAAACCCCAAAGAGAGCAGAAAAGACTGGATGTTAAAATTATTTAGTAATGCAGCTGACAAAAGCAAGAAGCATGTAAGGTATAAATTCTGGCAAAATGAATATCATCCAATTGAACTCAATACCAATCGGATGATGGTTCAAAAATTAGAGTATATACATAATAACCCACTAAAAGCGGGAATTGTCGATGAACCGGCTGCTTATCTCTACAGCAGTGCAAGAGATTATGCCAAAAACGAGAAAGGGTTATTGGATATTAAATTTATAGGATAGCTGATTTATAAGGCGCGGAAATAACTTCCGCGCCTTATAATAGTTTTAGTACCCTTAAATGGCATGGAAATTATTTCTGTGCCATAAGGAAACTAGGGTTTATAAATATCTTTTCTATGCCCAATTTTTCTAACTACCAGAACTTTAACAGTATCTTCTATTAAATAGATTACGCGATAGTTTCCTATTCGTATTCTCCAAAGGTTTTCTTTGCTTCCCCGTAATTTTTTACTCCCCTTAGGACGGGGGTTGGATGAGAGGTTATCAATAGAAGTAACAACAGTTTTGATAATCGATTTAGGCAAGTTTAGCAGTTCTTTTTGCGCTTTTTTCTTGAACCTAATTTGATACATTACAATTTTCCAGACTTTTTAAGTTGCTTCTTAATTTCGTCCCAGCTAACTTCTTCATCCTCTTTTCTACTTTCAGCAATAATAACATCCAACAAATCTTCCACTTTGTCCTGATGTTTTTCAAGTTGTTCCAACTCTATTTGAACAAAACGTTTTTGCTTGGTTTCATCCGTAATAAAAGAGACTCCTTTCATAAGTATAAAAATTGCTTAATGGTAAAGATAAGAAATTCTACAATGCCCATATCATGTATCTCAAGCTCTTTAAGAGGGTAGCGGAAATAACTCCCACGCCAGAGTGTTTTAATTTTAAGTATTCTTAAATGGCTCGGAAATTATTTCCGTACCATAAGGATATTTTCCCAGTCTTTCCACTCAATAACCTAAAATGGTGTGGAAGTTAATTCTGTGCCATTTGGAAAGTATTCCCTCAATCTTTCCAGCCAATTACAGGATTGACCTCGTAATCAACTAGTTTTGCACCTTCAAATTTTAGCAAGCACATGATCTCAGCAAATAATATCTCTCTTCGGTATGGCAAACGCGTTCTTTTTGAGGACGTAAACGTGAAATTTGGCAGCGGCAACTGTTATGGTGTAATTGGCGCCAACGGAGCGGGCAAATCCACTTTTCTTAAAATATTGGCAGGCGATATTACCCCCAATACCGGTAACGTAACCCTGGAGCCTGGCAAGCGCATGGCCGTGTTGCGCCAGAACCACTTTGAGTTTGATGAAGTAACTGTGTTGAACACCGTGCTGAAAGGCCACACCATTTTGTGGGATATCATTGAGCAAAAGGATGCCATTTATGCCAAACCCGATTTTTCGGAAGAGGATGGTAACAAGGCCGCAGAGCTGGAAGCCGAGTTTGCTGAACTTGAGGGCTGGAATGCCGAGTCGGATGCGGCTGCACTGCTGAGTGGACTGGGCATTGTGGAGGTCGACCACTACAAGCTGATGAAAGAGCTGAACGGTCACCAAAAGGTGCGTGTGCTTTTGGCGCAGGCCTTATTTGGCAACCCCGACATCCTGATCCTGGATGAGCCTACCAACGACCTGGACATAAAAACGGTAACCTGGCTGGAAGACTTTTTGCTCGACTTTAAAAATACCGTTATCGTGGTTTCGCACGACCGCCACTTTTTGGATACCGTGTGTACCCACATTGCCGATATCGACTTTGGGGCGATTAACCTGTTTACAGGTAATTATGCGTTCTGGTACCACTCAAGCCAGTTGGCGGCAAGCCAGCGTGCGTCTTCCAACAAAAAAGCCGAAGAAAAGAAAAAGGAACTCCAGGAGTTTATTGCGCGCTTTAGCGCCAATGCCTCCAAATCGAAGCAGGCCACGAGCCGCAGGAAGCTGCTGGACAAGATAAATGTGGAGGAGATCAAGCCTTCGAACCGGAAGTACCCGGCCATTATTTTTACACAGAACAGAACAGCCGGTGACCAGATTTTACAGATTAAGGGCCTTTCGAAATCGAAAGAGGGCGAGCCGCTATTCAGCGATTTGGAACTGCTGGTGAATAAAGGCGATAAAATCGCTTTTGTGGGGCCGAACAGCCTGGCTATTACAAGCCTGTTTAAGATATTGATGGAGGAAGAAACAGCGGATGCAGGTGAATTTAAGTTTGGCCAAACCATAACCAAGGCCTTTTTGCCCAATGAGAACAACGCCTATTTTACGACCGATGAAAACCTGATTGACTGGCTGCGTAAGTTTTCGGAGGGTGAAAAAGATGAGGTGTACATCCGTGGGTTTTTGGGCAAGATGCTGTTTTCAGGTGAGGAAACCTTTAAGAAAGCCAATGTGCTCTCTGGAGGGGAAAAAGTGCGTTGCATGATCTCCAAAATGATGATCAACGGAGCCAACCTGCTGATCCTGGATGAGCCTACCAACCACCTGGATCTGGAATCGATTATTGCGTTTAATAATGCCTTAAAGGAATTTCCCGGAACGGTGCTCTTTACCTCTCACGATCATAAGTTTGTAGAAACCGTAGCCAACCGCATTGTAGAGCTACGCCCGGATGGCTTTACCGATAAGCTAATGACCTACGATGAGTTTGTGGAGTGGAAAGAAGTGGAAGGGGTTGGGGTGTAATCGGTTTTATAATAGATCAAAACCTTTTGGTTGGTCATTGATATTCAATCTTGAATAACAACAGAAAGGCGTAATTTTGTCCAATATGATTTGTTCAATCCTTAGTTATCGTATAATATTTACGGTGCAATTACCTTTAGTTTCAAAATCCCTAACAAACTGAGCATCATTACTAATTGAACGATCAGGATCGTAAACAACAAACAACTTATGTTTATCAGCTGGATATTTGGTTAAGTCTGCGGCAATTCCTTCAGTGGCTTTACTCGGTGTAGTATTACCTCTTAAAAATTTTGCTTCAATGAACAAATCGTTTAGTGAATGATCGGGAATTGTATTGGCAGTTGCAAATCGTACGGATGGATATTCTCTATTATAATTTTCTTTGTCTTTTTCAATTATACCATTAATGGTGTTATTTAATGCCTTCTCGTCTTTTGGTCTGTTACCATTTCCAAAAATGATAGGTAGCGATTTATTCAACTCACCGCAAATGTCCAACACCAACAACTCTACAGGTGGTTTAAGGTAATCTTTGTTAGCAATTATCTTAATAAAAGATTCAACTGGTCGAGGTTGAAAGGGCTTGTCGTGTTTACTTCTCATTCTTTCCATTGCTGTTTCGATTTGTTCTCCATGTCTATGACACAACTCATAGATTCTTTCAACCCTTTCATTTTCATTTACCCCTTCTATATAGTCATCAAGATTTACGAGTTCATCCATTAATTCTAACATGAATGCAGTTTGATTAAGTTGGACAAGCTTTAATGCAAGACGGACATAATCAATTAATGTAGTCTTTGCCTTTCTATCTTGTAGATCATCTTTTAAAAAATCGAAATTGTAGATACCCTGTTCATCATAATCTTCAACAGATGAGCCATACATGGCGAATCTTCTGTCAACACATTGAGAACATTTTCCGCAATGGGAGTTTTGCGTAGTATTTTGAAAAGTTTTACTACATGAAACAGAACTACTTATCAATTCTTGTTCTCCGAATCGAACTAACATACTAACAACATCCGTTTTTGTCTTGAAAAGGTATGGGTGGTGAATTTTGATAGATTGTTTTGATGAAAAAAGGTCATAAAATTTTTCTAACAATCCGAGTGTTTTTGGGTGTGTTGTCCGGCTAGCTCGAGCATTTATTAGATCTTGTCTTTTCGAGAAATTGATAGAAGTAATCCCATTCTCATAAAAATAAAAACCTTTCTGAGAGAATGCTCCTGCTAATGCAAATGCAATTGATCCATATAAAAATGATCTTGTTCGTTGTGTTTCTTCAACCGCTCTGTCACCCTTCAGATTACAATAAAATTTGAAATGATTGCATCGATTTTCATATTTTCTATTGAGAGCTTCAACTAATTTCCGTTGTGTTTTAACGGACTCTGGTTGACCAGATTGGTGGCTCATTAGACATATATTGTCTTTGGTATTTTTTAATCGATCTACAACTCCAGTAAGCGAATCTAAACCACCAGAAAACAATACAATGCTTGTAGGTTTTTCAGGTGCAATTATAAATTCTCCTTGATCAAATAAACTCATAGGAAACTCACCACCTTGTTGCTGAAAAGAAAACTCAAAACTTTTATCACCTGACATGAATACTAAAGCTTCTGCCAGAGTGGTTTGTACATCTACTCTATTCCAAAAATCAACATCTCTAACAACGAATACAAAATGGAACTTTCTATCCCAATTTTGATATTCAACTGAATTTATAGTTCCTCTAAGTGTTTTTCTGTCAGCCGCATAAATATATGCGGCAATTTCAAGTAAATCTTTAATCCGATCAGGCAAATGATATACAGCACCAACAAAATCAGGTAATTGAATATTCACATTTCGATCAGAAGATTTTGGGTCATGAAAGAGTTTCAAAATGACCTTATTTGTCTTACTATTAAGTTTCGAGGGAAACTTTGCGCCATTACACAATATAATATGTAGCGGCTCTCTTTTCATTTTTTGTTCTCCTCCCTAAGCAGCTCCCCTTTCAGTTTTCCAAAGGCAATATTTAGGAAACTTTGGATTTTTCGTGTTGAAGGCATTTCATCCTTTGCATTCTTATTAAACCAACCAGCAGCAAAGGATTGTGTAATTTTGGCGGTTTCAAATGCATGTTTTGAAATATCATTAAGGTGTTTTTCAAGCTCTTGATCGAACTTATTTCTTGTCGCAAGACTATTCATATTTGCCGAAGCCGCTCTTTCAAGAAAGTACTTGAGATATCTTTCCGTAAAATTTGAAAAATACAGGCGAGATAATTCGCAGAAACCTTTGCCATCAGCAGATTTTCTCCAAATTTCAAACTGGTCCTTATCTCCAGCAAATAGGTTTTCCTGAAACGTTTGGTTCTTCTGATACCATTCGGTAATAGTGTCAATAGCGGCACTACGAGCAAAAGTTGCATACTCGTTTGAATCACTTTGCTTTTTTACCCACTCAGATAAGGCTTTAGAGATTTGGAGAGGTGAAATGCTTTCAGATAAGTTTATACCATTGGAGGCAAGGAATTCTAAGGGGTTTTTTTGATTGGCTGAAAGCGATAATAATACTAAAAATTGGAAAGCAGCTTGGACGCCTTTATCGCGTTCAATATTCTGAAAGCGATTCTGTACATTCTTTAATGTTTGCTGAGCTATTTCAGGTACATTGTTATCATTAGTTGAAAAAGAGGCTATTCCATTTACTACTGTAGTCCAACGTTTCGTTTTGGGCAATATGCCTACTCTTTCATGTCCCATAGAGATCTTCTTTTATTACCCTTTGAAATAAAGTTCATTTTTATGATTGCCGAAATGTTAATGTACCCCATAATGAAATAAATATTAGCATTATGTTTTTGTTTTACCTTTACTTTTAATTTCTTTCAATTTATTCTCAGCAAGTGTTGCTAAGTGCGGGGCACTGTATATATATTCAAGTATTGCTTTTGTCAACGCATAAACAATCGGAATTTCATTTTTACTAAGCTCTCCACTACCTGCATGTGCACCAATATTTCCAAAGTTCTTTAATCCCTTTGCAACATCTACAAGTTTAGTAGGAATCTCATTTTTCGTAGCTAATTCATTAAGCATTTGAGCTAATGATCCATTGGTTGATTTTCTATCTAAACAAACTAATTCTAAAAGTCTGCGCATGAGAATAGCATAAGCATTGACATCAACCGTTCTAACTTTCTCAGCGGCTTCATATGCGATTTTTATTTCGTTAGGTAATCCAATCGGCATATTTCTGTTTGAGGGGTAAAGAATTTTGTAATTCACTTCATCTTCTGATTCCATTAGCTCATGCCAATGATACTTAACAATTGTTTCCTTGTTACAAGATGGGCAGATTAGAACTTCATAATAATTCCCATTATCAGGAGGTGGGCCATATTTAGAATCAAAATCATTTTGATCTGATAGGTCATGGAAAACATCTCCAACTATTTCCATTACTGATATATTAGAACAATGTCCGCAAGAAATAGCCTTTGAAAATTGTTGTTTTTTTGCCATAGTTTGTCATCTAGGCTAGTTACCAACTTCTTTACAATTACCAATTACTAATCTAAAGCTAATAAAGAAAGGACTGTAATAACATAAAAACAACAAAAAATTGCACTATTAGAAAATAGTCTATGGTGGGCAACAAACAACACGTGCGTCATCCTGAGCATCATGAGTTGGCCTATAGGTATGCATGCGAAGGATCTCCTCGCGTGGGGGATCCTTCGGCTATTGACCCACAAAACCCCACGCCAAGCCTCAGGATGACGCTAAAATGGTTGGTTTTATAAACTTCCTTCTGCTATATTTATCCGTGTTTAATAGCAATGGGTAATGGATAGAACAGAGCATATAAAAGTTTGCAAGCGGTGCA